>NZ_JACCPY010000039.1 GCF_013426975.1 Sphaerotilus sulfidivorans | reverse complement strand
CCAAGCGCTACCGGGTGAGCGCAAACCAGATCGCCGCCTGGAACCGCATCGACGACGGCACCCGCTTCCGCAAGGCGCAGGCGCTGGTCATCTGGGTGCCGACCGGCAGCAGGATCGCGCCGGTGGCCGAAGGCCGCGCGCTGGCCAAGGCCAAGGCGGGCAAGCCGGTGCGCATGGCGGCCGCCAGCCCGAACCGGGGCGGCGCCGCCAAGGGCATGAAGATCCGCCCGACCCGCCTGGCGCGCAAGTAAGCCGGAGCCTTCGCGCTCAGCGCCTTTCCGAGAAGGCGTGCGCGATGGTGCCGAGATCGACGTACTCGAGCTCGCTGCCGATCGGCACGCCACGCGCCAGGCGCGTCACGCGCACGTCCAGCGCACGCAGCGCCTCGGCCACCGCATGGGCGGTGACTTCGCCCTCGGCGGTGAAGTTGGTCGCGACGATCACCTCGCGCACCTCGCCCTCGCGCACCCGCGCCAGCAGCTCGGGCAGGCCGATGTCCTGCACGCCTACGCCGTCGAGCGGGCTGAGCCGCCCCATCAGCACGAAATAGAGCCCGCGGTAGGTGCCGGTGCGCTCGACCGCAGCCTGGTCGGCCGGGGTCTCGACCACACACAGCAGTCGGGTGTCGCGCGCCGGATCAAGGCAGGCCGCGCAGACCGGCTGCTCGGTGAAGGTGTGGCAGCGCTCGCAGTGGCGGATGCCGTGCACCGCGTGGTCGAGCGCCTGCGACAGCCGCAGCGCGCCGTCGCGGTCATGCTGCAGCAGGTGATAGGCCATGCGCTGCGCCGACTTGACGCCCACGCCGGGCAGCCGGCGCAGCGCCTCGACCAGCGCAAGCATCGCGTCGGGCGGTGCGGCAGAGCCTGTCATCGCGGAGCGCGCGGTGCGGTGCGGCTCAGAACGGCAGCTTCATGCCCGGGGGCAGCGGCATGCCGGCGGTCAGCTTGCCCATCTTTTCCTGGCTGAGTTCCTCGGCGCGGCGCACCGCGTCGTTGAAGGCCGCGGCCACCAGGTCTTCCAGCATGTCCTTGTCGTCGGCCAGCAGGCTCGGGTCGATGGTGACGCGCTTGACATCGTGCTTGCAGGTCATGACGACCTTGACCAGGCCGGCGCCGGACTGGCCCTCGACCTCGATCAGCGCGAGTTCCTCCTGGGCCTTCTTCAGGTTGTCCTGCATGGCCTGGGCCTGCTTCATCAGGCCGGCGATCTGTCCTTTGAACATGGATGTTCCTTTCTTGGAGGGAGCGAGAAAAAAGATCGGTCAGTGGGCCGGGTCAGTGGCCGTGTCAGTTCGGCCGGATCGAGCCGGGCACGATGCGCGCGCCGGGATAGCGCGCGAGCAGCTCCTGCACCATGGGGTCGTCGGTGATCGCACCTTCGGCCTCATGCTGGGCACGCTCGCGGCGCTGCGTCTCGCGCCGTGACGGGCTGTCGGTGACCGCACCGGGCGTGATCTCCAGCGTGACCGGCTGGCCGACCAGCTCGGTGATCGCCGCCTGCAGCCGGTCGCGGTGACCGCTCTGGCGCAGCGACTCGCGCTCGACCCGCAGCACGCAGCGCAGGCTGCCCGCACCGGGCTCGATGGCGATGCACTGCGCCTGCCAGGCCAGCTCGCGCACCAGGCCGTTGACCAGGGCACGCTCGCTCAGGCGCTGGAACAGATCGCACCAGCGGGTGACCAGCGGGTCGTCGAGCACCTCGTCCATCTGCACCGGGCGCGGGCGCAGCGGCGCGGGCGTGGCCGTCGGTGCAGCCACCGGCGCTGGCGCTACGGGCTCATCCGGGGGCAGCGCTGCGGCCGGTGCGTTCTCGTCGGCGGGCGGGATGTCGTCCCAGCCGGGCGGTTCGTCCTCCCACGGCGGCACCGAGGCGCGGGCAGCCGGGGCCCGCGCCGGGGCCGGCATGGCCGGAGCGGGCGCTGCCGGCGGCAGGGCCTGCGGCTCGACCGGCATGCGGGCTCGCGCCTCCAGCGGCCGGCGCAGCTCGCGCGAGACACGCGGCACTTCCTGCGCTGCGGGTTCAGGCGCAGAGACGGGCGCAGGTGCAGGCAGGGGGGCCGGTGCCGGCGCGGCAACAGGCGCAGCGCGAGCCACAGGCGCGCAAGGCGCGGCGGGCGCCGGTGCCACCTCGGCGGGCAGCTCGACCCGGCGCGGCGCGGCGCCCTGCGGCCGGAAGGCCAGCAGGCGCAGCAGCACCATCATCAGGCCGCCGTATTCGTCCGGCGCCAGGGAGAGCTCGGCGCGGCCGTGCAGCGCGATGCTGTAGAGCAGCTGCGTCTCGTCCGGGTCGAGCAGCGGCGCCAGCGCGCGCACGGTGGCGGTCTCGGGGTCGGCCGGATCGAGCGCGGCCGGCACCGCCTGCGCCAGCGCCATCTGCTGGGCCAGCGTGGCCAGATCCTCGAGCGTGCCGGCGGCCGACAGACCCAGGCCCCGCAGCTCGTCGACCGCACGCACCAGCGCCGCACCGTCAGCGGCGCCCAGCGCCTGCACGATGCGCACGACATGGCTGCGATCGACCGAGCCCAGCATCTGCCGCACCGCCGCCTCCTGCAGCGCGCCGCCGCCGAAGGCGATGGCCTGGTCGGTCAGCGACAGCGCGTCGCGCATCGAGCCGCGCGCAGCGCGCGAGAGCTGACGCAAGGCGCCCGCCTCGGCCTCGATGCCTTCGGCCTGCAGCACGGTGCCGAGGTGGCGCTGGACCGTCTCGGGCGCCATCGGGCGCAGGTTGAACTGCAGGCAGCGGCTCAGCACCGTGACCGGCACCTTCTGCGGATCGGTGGTGGCCAGCACGAACTTCAGGTACTCGGGCGGCTCCTCGAGCGTCTTCAGCATCGCGTTGAAGGCGGTCGTCGAGAGCATGTGCACCTCGTCGATCATGTAGACCTTGAAGCGCCCGGCCACCGGCTTGTAGACCGCCTGGTCGAGCAGCTGGCTGATCTCGTCGACGCCGCGGTTGGAGGCGGCGTCCAGCTCGACATAGTCGACATGGCGGCCGGCGTCGATGTCGCGGCAGGCGTTGCAGACGCCGCAGGGCTCGGCGGTGATGCCGCCCTGCCCGTCCGGGCCGGTGCAGTTCAGGCTCTTGGCAAGGATGCGCGAGACGGTCGTCTTGCCGACGCCACGGGTGCCGGTGAACAGGTAGGCATGGTGCAGGCGCTGGCGGGTCAGCGCGTTGCCCAGGGCCTGCACGACATGCTCCTGCCCCACCATCTCGGTGAAGCGGCGCGGCCGGTACTTGCGGGCAAGGACGATATAGGACATGGGGGCGGATTGTAGGCGGCCCGGCTGACCGATAATCCCGCCCCATGAATCAAAACGCCGCTCCCTCCCACGACCCGAACGGCACGCTCAGCTACGAGCAGGCCGGCGTCAACTACGACCTGATCGATCCGCTGAAGGTCACCGCGCAGCGCGCCGCTGCCGCCACCGCCGGCCACCTGGCCGCGCACGGCTTCACCGAAGTCGCGGCCTCCCGCGGCGAATCGGCCTATGTCGTCGACGTCGGCCCCTTCTACCTGGCCTCGATCGTCGAGTGCCTGGGCACCAAGACCCTCGTCGCCGACGAGATGGCGAAGCTCACCGGCCGCAGCTTCTACGACGGCATCGCGCAGGACACCATCGCGATGGCGATCAACGACCTGATCACCGTCGGCGCCACGCCGCTGGTGGTGCAGGCCTACTGGGCCGCCGGCGGCTCGGACTGGTTCGGCGACAACCAGCGCGCCCAGGCCCTGGTGGCCGGCTGGAAGAAGGCCTGCGAGGTCTGCAGCGTCGCCTGGGGCGGCGGCGAGACCCCGGCGCTGGCCGGCATCGTGGAAGAAGGCCGCATCGACCTGGCTGCGTCCTGCACCGGCCTGATCAACCCGAAGGAGCGCCTGTCGGTGGGCGACCAGCTCAGCGCCGGCGACGCGATCATCCTGCTGGAATCCAGCGGCATCCACGCCAACGGCCTGTCTCTGGCGCGCAAGCTGGTCGAGCGCCTGCCCCAGGGCTACCTGACCGAGATCGCCCCGGGCGTCACCTATGGCGAGGCGCTGCTGGCGCCGACCGTGCTGTACTCGCCGGTCACCGAAGCGCTGTGGAAGGCCGGCGTGGCGCCGCGCTACTGCGCCAACATCACCGGCCACGGCTGGCGCAAGCTGCTGCGCCACCCCAGCGAGCTGACCTACCGCATCCACACCGTGCCGCCGGTCACGCCGGTGCTGAAGTTCATCCAGGAGCAGGCGAAGCAGGACGACCGCGAGGCCTACTCGACGCTGAACATGGGCGCCGGCTTCGCGATCTTCGTGAAGCCTGAGGACGCCGAGCGCACCGTCGAGATCGCGCGCGTCCAGGGCATCGCCGCCTGGCACGCCGGCACCGTCGAGGCCGGCCCGAAGCGCCTGCTGATCGAGCCGCTGGGCATCGAGTTCGGCAACGACGACCTGCAGCTGCGCTGAACCGAAGGGCACGCGATCGATGATCGACTGGCTGCCCGACGACGACGACGGCAGCCTGCCGTTCCCGCCGCTCGAGCGCGCGCTCGGCCCCGACAGCGAGGCGCCGGGCCTGCTGTGCGCGGGCGGGCGCCTGACGATCGCGCGGCTGCGCCAGGCCTACCGGCGCGGCATCTTCCCGTGGTACAGCCGCGGCGAGCCGGTGCTGTGGTGGTGCACCACGCCGCGCATGGTGCTGAAGACGGCCGACTTCCGGCTGCACCGTTCGCTGCGCAAGACGCTGCGGCGCTTCATCGCCACGCCGGGCTGCGAGATCCGCATCGACGCGGCCTTCGACCAGGTGATCGCCCATTGTGCAAGCACGCCCCGGGACGGCCAGGTCGGCACCTGGATCGTGCCGGAGCTGATGCGCGCCTACCGCCAGTGGCATGCCGCCGGCGAGGTGCATTCCTTCGAGACCTGGATCGACGGCGAGCTGGTCGGCGGCCTCTACGGCGTCTGCCAGGGGCGGATGTTCTACGGCGAATCGATGTTCGCGCGCAGCACCGACGCGTCGAAGATCGCGCTGGCTGCGCTGGTGGCCTTCTGCCGGCGGTCGGGCATCGACTGGATCGACTGCCAGCAGCAGACCCGCCATCTGGCCTCGATGGGTGCGGCACCGGTCGCGCGCGAGGTGTTCCTCAGCCATCTGGATCAGGTGGTGGAGCTGCCATCACCCGGCCAGTGGACCTATCATCGCGAACTGTGGCGGCAGCTGCCGCTCGAGGCCGGCCCCGAGGCCGATCCACCGATGAACCGTCTGCCCGATCCCGCGTGACGCACCCTCAGGATCTTCCCCTCGCCGAACTGCAGTTCTACGCCACCGCGCCGTATGCCTGCAGCTATCTGGCCGACCGCATGGCGCGGTCGCAGGTGGCCACGCCATCGCACCTGATCAACGCCGACACCTACTCCGGCCTGGTGGCCGCGGGCTTCCGCCGCAGCGGCCTGTTCACCTACCGACCGCACTGCGATGGCTGCCGCGCCTGTCTGCCGCTGCGCATTCCGGTGAACGATTTCCGCGCCAGCCGCAGCCAGCGCCGCGCCTGGCGCGATCATGCCGACCTGCAGGTGGCGGTCACCCGGCTGCGCTTCGTGCCGGAGCACTACGCGCTCTATCTGAAATACCAGACCGCCCGCCACAGCGGCGGCGGCATGGACCAGGACTCGGTCGACCAGTACACCCAGTTCCTGCTGCAGAGCCGGGTCAACTCGCGGCTGGTGGAGTTCCGCGCGCCGCCACTGGCCGATGGCCGGCCGGGCGCGCTGAAGATGGTCTCGATCCTGGATGTGCTCAACGACGGCCTGTCGGCGGTCTACACCTTCTACGACCCGGACGACACCGGTGCCAGCTACGGCACCTTCAACGTCATGTGGCAGATCGAGCAGGCGCGCGCCCTGAAGCTGCCCCATGTCTATCTCGGCTACTGGATCGAGAGCAGCGCCAAGATGGCCTACAAGGAGCGCTTCCGGCCGCATGAGCTGCTCAGCGCCGGACACTGGATCCGGCGCGGCTGAGCCCACCCGTTCAGTTCAGATCAGGTCAGATCAGCGGCACGCCGGTCTTCGACTGGATCTCCTCGCGGCTCACGCCCGGGGCCAGCTCGACCAGCTTCAGACCTTCGGGCGTCACGTCCATCACGCCCAGGTCGGTGATGATGCGGTCGACCACGCCCTGGCCGGTCAGCGGCAGCGTGCACTGCGGCAGGATCTTCAGGTCGGTGGTGCCGTCCTTCTTGCGGGCGACATGCTCCATCAGCACGATCACGCGCTTGACGCCGGCGACCAGGTCCATCGCGCCGCCCATGCCCTTGACCATCTTGCCGGGAATCATCCAGTTGGCGAGATCGCCCTTGTCGGTGACCTGCATCGCGCCCAGGATGGACAGATTGATCTTGCCGCCGCGGATCATCGCGAAGCTCTCGTGGCTGCCGAAGATCGACGAGCCCTTGAGCGTGGTGACCGTCTGCTTGCCGGCGTTGATCAGGTCGGGATCGACCTCGTCGTCGTACGGGAAGGGGCCGATGCCCAGCATGCCGTTCTCGCTCTGCAGCCACACCTCGATGTGGTCGGGCACGTGGTTGGCCACCAGCGTCGGGATGCCGATGCCGAGGTTGACGTAGAAGCCGTCCTGCAGTTCCTGCGCCGCACGGGCGGCCATCTGGTCTTGGGTCCAGGCCATGATGAATGCTCTCCTAGGGGGCTTCGAATTACTTGCGATCGCGAATGGTGCGCTTCTCGATGCGCTTCTCGGGCGTCGGGTTGTGCACGATGCGGTGCACATAGATGCCCGGCAGATGCACGTCGTCCGGCTCGATCGCGCCGGTCGGCACGATGCGCTCGACCTCGACGACGCAGATCCTGCCGGCCATCGCCGCGGCCGGATTGAAATTGCGGGCGGTCTTGTTGAAGCGCAGATTGCCCGACATGTCGGCAACATCGGCCTTGACCAGCGCCACTTCGGGCGTCAGCGCGCGCTCCATCACATAGGTCTCGCCATCGAACTGGCGCAGCTCCTTGCCCTCGGCCACCAGCGTGCCCACGCCGGTCTTGGTGAAGAAGGCCGGAATGCCGGCGCCGCCGGCGCGCAGCTTCTCGGCCAGCGTGCCCTGCGGCGTGAACTCCAGCTCCAGCTCGCCGGCCAGGTACTGGCGCTCGAACTCCTTGTTCTCGCCGACATAGCTCGAGATCATCTTCCTGATCTGGCGCGTCTCGAGCAGCTTGCCCAGACCGAAGCCGTCGACGCCGGCATTGTTCGAGATGACCGACAGGTCCTTGACGCCGCTGTCGCGCAGCGCGTCGATCAGGGCCTCGGGAATGCCGCACAGGCCGAAGCCGCCGACGGCGATCAGCTGACCATCGCGGACGATGCCTTCCAGCGCCGCTGCGGCGCTCGGGTAAACCTTGTTCATGCGCTCTGTCTCCGGAAAATTCGGACGGGCAGACTGTAATGCGTAATGCCTTACGTAGGGGCTACGTAGAATTGAGTAATGGTTGAGCTGGATTACCGGATTGCCTTCGATCTCGCCCCTGTCGGCCTGGTGCTGTCGCGCCACCGGCTGATGGTGGACTGCAACCGCCTGGTGCTGGACATGTTCGGCGCGCGCCGCGACGAGCTGATCCACCAGAGCTTCGAGGTGCTCTACCCGAGCAGCGCCGAGTTCGAGCGCACCGGCCAGCGCATCGTCGCCAGCCTCGATGCCGAGGGCCGCTATGCCGACGACCGGGTGATGAAGCGCCTGCATGCCGCGCCCGGCCAGCAGGAGCTGTTCTGGTGCCATGTCAGCGGCCGCGCGCTCGATCCGCAGGATCCGCATGCGGCCGGCATCTGGACCTTCGAGGACCTGTCGCAGAAGCGCCGCATCCAGTCCGACCTGACCCCGCGCGAGCGCGAGATCGCCGCGCTGCTGGTCGAGGGACTGACCAGCAAGCTGATCGGCCGGCATCTGGGCATCAGCCCGCGCACCGTCGATGTCTACCGCGCCCGGCTGATGCGCAAGTACGAGGCGGCCACCACGCCGGAGCTGGTCAATCGGCTGCTGAGCCGATAGCGGCCCAAGGCCGTCTCAGTCCGGCAGCGCGAACATCCGCGAGGCGTTGTCCCAGGTCGCGCGCGCGACCGTCTCCAGCTCCAGCCCCTTGATCTCGGCGAGCTGCCGGGCCACGAAGGGCACCAGCGCCGGGGTGTTGAGCTTGCCGCGGTGCGGCGCCGGCGCCAGATAGGGGCTGTCGGTCTCGATCAGGCAGCGATCCAGCGGCACCATCGCGGCGATGTCGCGCAGGTAGGCGGCATTCTTGAAGGTCAGGATGCCCGAGAAGGAGATCGAGAAGTTCAGGTCCAGCGCCGCGCGGGCGACCTCGAGGGTCTCGGTGAAGCAGTGGAAGACGCCGCCGACCTCGGCCGCGTTCTCCTCGCGCAGGATGCGCAGCGTGTCCTCGGCGGCGCTGCGGGTGTGGATCACCAGCGGGCGACCCAGCTCGCGTGCGGCGCGCACATGGGTGCGCAGGCGCTCGCGCTGCCACTCCATGTCGGCCAGCGTGCGCTCGCCCAGGCGGTAGTAGTCCAGGCCGCATTCGCCCACCGCCACCACCCGGTCGCGCCGGCCCAGGCGCACCAGCTCGGCCACGTCGGGCTCGTGCACATCCTCGTTGTCCGGATGGACGCCGACGGTGCACCAGAGAAAGTCGTGCTGCGCGGCCAGCGCGTGCACGGTGTCGAACTCCTCGATCGTCGTGCAGATGACGATGGCGCGCTCCACCTGCGCCGCGCGCATCGCCGCGCGGATGTCGTCCCAGCGCTCGCGCAGCTCGGGGAATGTCAGGTGGCAGTGGGTATCGATGAACATGGGAACAGGGATGGAGACGAAGTTCGGCTTCAGATGGTCTGCGTCGGCTTGGGCGAGTGGATCGCGGTGCCGAGGATTTCCTCGATGCGCACCCGCAGCACCCGGGTCTTCTCGTCGACGGGAAAGCGCACGCCCACGCCCTGGGTGCGTCCGCCCGAGGCATTCGGCGGCGTGACCCAGGCGACCTTGCCGGCCACCGGATAGCGCTGGGGATCCTCGGGCAGCGTCAGCAGCAGGTAGACATCATCGCCCAGCCGGTAGTCGCGGGTGGTCGGCACGAAGAGGCCGCCTTCGGCGAACAGCGGGATGTAGGCCGCATAGAGCGCGCCCTTTTCCTTGAAGACCAGCTGGATGACGCTGGGCCGCGGTGCGGGTGGCGGATTGGCGCCAGCGGCGGGCTGAAGCGGCATCGAGCCGGACCGGGAATTGAATTCGCTGCTCATGGGTGTGCTTGATCGGGGGAGTGCACAGGAGGGTAATGCATCGTTCGGCGCAACGGCGGTCCGCTTGAGCTCAGAGCGGCCGTGACCGTGCGTCCAGCGCGCTGCGGGTGCGCTGCAGCAGCGCCTCGATCGCCAGCGGCGCGCTCCACGGGTGATCGGCCTGGGCGGCGCGGGTGCGCAGCCAGGCGGCGGTCTCGGTCAGCGTGGCGATCATGCGCGCGGTCGCCACCGGCGCCTTCAGCGGCTCGAGCTGCGGGAAGGAGCGCGCCGGCAGACCGAGTGCCTGACGCAGCCGGTCCTCGCACAGGCGCTGCAGCGCCTCGACCAGCACCGGCAGCGGCCAGCCGGCCAGGCCCGCGCCGTCGCCCTGCATCACCTGCGACGGAAAGCGCCGCCACGCCTCGGCATCGCGGCCCTCGCGGGCCTGCTCGAGCGCGCGCAGCGGCTCGCCACCGCAGGCATCGAGCACGATCGCCGCATCCTGCAGCCCTTGCGCCTGCAGCCAGGCCAGCGCGGCCTCGCGGTCCGGGCGCGGCAGCACCACGCTCTGGCAGCGGCTGCGCAGGGTCGGCAGCAGCGCCTGGGGCGCACCGCAGCCCAGCACGAAGCGCATCGGGCCGGGCGGTTCCTCCAGCGTCTTGAGCAGCGCATTGGCCGCGACCAGATTGAGCTCCTCGGCCGGATGGATGAGCAGCACCTTCAGGCCCGCCCGCGACGGGGTCAGACCGATGAACTCGAGCGCCGCGCGCACCGCGTCGACCTTGATCTCGCGGCTGGGCTTGCGGGTCTTGGCGCTGCCGCTCTCGCCCGCCTCGTCGGCCGGCAGGCCGGCGGCGGCCCGCAGCGACTCCGGCACCAGCAGACGCAGGTCCGGGTGCGAGCGCTCGTCCACCAGATGGCAGCCGCCGCAGCGGCCGCAGGCCAGGCCGCCCGGCCGCTGGCGGGCCGGGGTCTCGCACAGCCAGGCCCGGGCCAGCGCGATCGAGAAATCCAGCGGTCCGCGGTCCTGCGCGCCCTGCACCAGCAGCGCATGGGCCTGCTGATGCGACAGCGCCTCGCGCAGCGGCGTGTCCAGCCAGGGATGCAATGCCGAACTCACCACCCGCGCGCCTCCAGCGCGGCATCGATCTGCGCGGCGACCGCCTCGGGCGTGCATTCCGCGTCGATGCGGGCGACACGCTGCGGCGTGGCGTCGAAGCGCAGCGCATAGCCTTGGCGCACTGCGGTGAAGAAAGCAATATCCTCGCTCTCGAAGCGGTCGGGCGCGCGGGCGGCGGCGCGGCGGCGCGCGGCGATCTCGGGCGCCAGATCGAACCAGAAGGTCAGGTCGGGCTGACGGCCCTGCTGGACCCAGTGCTCGAGCTGCGCCAGCACCGCCAGGTCGAAGCCGCGCCCGCCGCCCTGGTAGGCGAAGGTCGCATCGGTGAAGCGGTCGCACAGCACCACCGCGCCGCGCGCCAGCGCCGGTTCCACCACTTCGCGCAGATGGTCGCGGCGTGCGGCGAAGACCAGCAGCGTCTCGGTCAGCGTGTCCATCGTGCGGTGCAGCACCAGCTCGCGCAGCGATTCGGCCAGCGGCGTGCCCCCGGGCTCGCGGGTGCGCACCACCTCCAGGCCGGCCGCACGCCAGCGCGCGGCCACCCGCTCGACCTGGGTGGACTTGCCGGCACCGTCGATGCCCTCGATGGTGATGAAGCGTCCGGCCAGCAAGGCGGGATCGGGAGCGGCACAGGACTGGGACATGAAGCGGTCAAGTCGGCGGAAAACGACGGAAGAAGATGGAGCCGCACCGCCTCAGCGGGCGGCCGCACCGCGCTGGTAGCGGTCGACGGCGCGATTATGGTCGGCCAGCGTCTCGCTGAACTGGCTGCTGCCGTCGCCACGGGCGACGAAGTAGAGCGCCCGGCTGCTCGCCGGCCAGATCGCCGCCTCCAGCGACTGCTGGCCCGGCATCGCGATCGGCGTCGGTGGCAGGCCCTTGCGGGTGTAGGTGTTGAACGGGGTGTCGGCCTGCAGGTCGCGCTTGCGCAGGTTGCCGTCGAAGGACGGCCCCAGACCGTAGATCACCGTCGGATCGGTCTGCAGCGGCATGCCGATTCTCAGCCGGTTGATGAAGACGGCGGCGACCAGCGGCCGGTCCTCATGGCGGCCGGTCTCCTTCTCGATGATCGAGGCCAGCGTCAGCAGCTCGGCCGGATCGCGCAGCGGCGAGTCGGCCGGGCGCTGGGCCCAGACCGCCTGCAGCCGGCGCTCCATCGCCGCATGCGCGCGGCGCAGCACCGCCAGATCGCTGCTGCCCGGCGCATAGGCATAGGTGTCGGGAAAGAAGCGGCCTTCGGCGGCGGTGCCGGCCGCGGCGCCGATTGCGCTCATCAGCTGCTCGTCGCTCATCGCGCTGCTGTCGGGCCGCAGCGCCGGTGCGCGTGCCAGCTCGGCGCGCAGCTGGCGCAGCGTCCAGCCCTCGATCAGTCGCACCCGCGCCAGCGTCTGGTCTCCGTCGACCAGCTTGCGCAGCAGCTCGCGCGGGCTGGTGCCGGGCTCGATCTCGTAGCTGCCGGCGCGGATCAGCCGGGCATCGCCCGACCAGCGGAACCACTGGTAGAGCAGCCAGGGCGAGACCTGCAGACCGGCCTCGACCGCATCGGCGGCGATCTGGCGCGGCGAGCGCTCGGGCTGCACATCCAGCTCGACCGCACCGCCCGACTGGCCCGGCGGCGACACCTGAGGCATCGGCGACAGCACCCAGCTGGCGGCCGCGGCCAGCGCCAGAACCAGGGCGATGGCCAGCGCGGCCCCGCCGATCACCCAGCGACGAAACCGTTTCATGACAGATCGCGGGCCGCCATGACAGCCGGGGATGACAGAGTGACAGCACGATGCATAGCCGCTCATCATAATGACGCTCATGGACACCTCGACCCCGAACTCTCCCCTGCCGTCCGGCGGTGCCTGCCGCCTGACCGACCGTGGCGTCATTCGCGCCGTCGGCGCCGATGCCGCCAGCTTCCTGCATGGCCAGCTCAGCAACGATGTCAGCCGGCTCGGCAGCGCCCAGGCGCGTCTGGGCGCCTACTGCAGTCCGCAGGGCCGCATGCTCGCCAGCCTGGTCTTCGCCCGCAGCGGCCCCGAGGAGCTGTGGCTGAGCCTGAGCGCCGATGTGCTGGCGCCCACGCTCAAGCGCCTGTCGATGTTCGTGCTGCGCGCCAAGGCGAAGCTGTCGGACGCCAGCGCGGAGCTGGCGGTGGTCGGCCTGGCCGGCGCCCGTGCCGCCGCCTGGCTGGGCGAGAGCGCACCGGCCGCGCCCTGGGACAAGGCCGATCGCGACGGCGCGATGGTCATCCGGCTGCAGCCGGCCCGGCTGGACGGCACCGACGTGCCGGTCTGGCTGTGGATCGGCCCGATCGCGCAGGCCGAGGCGGTGCTGGCCGCGCTGCCGGCGCTGCAGCCGTCGCAGTGGGCGCGCCTGGAGCTGGCCACCGGCGTGGCACAGGTGAACGCCGCGACCTCCGGCCAGTTCGTGCCGCAGATGCTGAACTACGAGCTGGTCGGCGGCGTCGACTTCCGCAAGGGCTGCTATCCCGGCCAGGAAGTGGTGGCGCGCAGCCAGTACCTAGGCAAGCTCAAGCGGCGCGGCTTCCTGCTCGGGGCCACCGTGCCCATGCAGCCCGGCCAGGAGATCTTCTGGAGCGAGGATGCCGGCCAGCCCGCCGGCGTGATCGCCGCGGCGGCGCCGGAGCTGTCCGGCAGCGGCCATGCGGCGCTGGCCGAGCTGAAGATCGCGGTCACGCAGTCGGGCACGCTGCATCTGGGCGCGGCCGACGGCCCGCTGCTGGCGCTGCTGCCGCTGCCCTACGCGCTGCCGCACGAGGCCGCTGCCCCGACATCGGCCTGACAACCATCGACCCGCGTTGCCGCGTGGAGCTCTACATCTACTACCGCATCGCCGAGGCGGATGCCCAGGCCTTCGCCTCCGAGCTGGACGATCTGGTACCTCGGCTGGCGGCCCGCTGCCCGGGCCTGCGCAGCCGGTGGTTGAGAAGGCCGGAATCCCGTGATGGATTGCTCACCATCATGGAGATCCACCACCATCCGGACGGCTTGCCGGAGGCGATGGTGACGGATATTGAGGAACTGCTGTCGTCGTGGCCCTCCACCCGGATCGGTCCGCGGCATGTCGAAGTCTTCACCGAGCTGTTCACCGAACTGCCCCACCCCGATGTGCATCGCCGTTCTTGCGATTGACCACAGCCGGCGCTTCCCGCTGGTGCTTGTCTCGAACCGCGACGAGTTCTTCGACCGACCGGCGACGCGCATGGGCTGGTGGATGCCGCCCGCCAGCGAGACCGAGGTGCTGTCGGGGCGCGACCAGTCCTCGGGAGGCACCTGGCTGGGCCTGAGCTCGGCCGGCCGGCTGGCGCTGCTGACCAATGTGCGCGACCCGTCGCGTCACGAGGACACGGCGCCCTCGCGCGGTCGCCTGGTGCCGGAATGGCTGACGACCGAGAGTCCACCCGACCGCTTCTGGGTGCGCAGCGCGCTGCGCGGCCACAACGGCTTCAACCTGATCGCTGCCGACTTCGCGCGTGGCGACTGCTGGTGGATGAGCAACCACGCCCGCTCGCCGGTGCGTCTGGAGCGCGGCCTGTTCGGCCTGTCCAACGGCGGTCTCGACGAGCCCTGGCCGAAGGTGTCGCGGCTGCGCGCCCAGGTCGATGCTGCGATGGCCGCAGCCACCGCCGAGGCGGCTGGCAGCGCCGCCGCCCCGGCGGCCGACCTGCTGGCCCAGCAGCTGCTGGCGCTGCTGGCCGATCGCCAGATCGCGCCCGATGCGCAGCTGCCCTCGACCGGCGTGCCGCTCGCGCTCGAGCGCGAGCTGTCGTCGATCTTCGTGCGTACCGCTGACGGCCGCTACGGCACCCGCTGCTCGACGGTGCTGATCACCGAGCGGGTCGGCCGCCATCTGCTCACCCAGGTGTACGAGCGCAGCCATCCGGCCGGCCCCGGACTGGCGCTGATGCGCCGTGCCACGCTGAAGGACTGGCCGCCGCGCTACCAGACCGAACCGGTGCTGGTCGAGACGCGCATGCGTGCGCACCGCGGCAGCCTCGACTCGCCGGTGCGCGACGAGGCGCTCGACGAGCGCGACAGCGCCGAGACCGCCGCCGCACCGACCGCCCGGGTGGTCATGCCCCGGGTGCGCGGCCTGCTCAAGCCGGCCCGCCCGAGAGCACCGGCGAGTTCTTCCCGCCGCTGAGATCGTCCAGGCGGCGCACCATCGTCACATGCACGATGCCGGCCTCCTCATGATGCGGCCCGGTCTCGGCGAAGCCGAAGCGGCGATAGAACGGCACCGCCGACTGCTGGGCATGCAGCAGCACGGTGTGGTCGCCCTGATCGTGCGCGGCCTGCAGCAGCGCGCGCACCACCCGGCTGCCGACCGAGCTGCCTCGCATCGACGCCACCACCGCCATGCGCCCCATGCGCGAGACGCCCGGCTCCAGCCGGGTCAGCCGGCCGGTGGCCAGCGGCATGCCCAGATGGTTGATGACCAGCGCATGCACCGCGGTCTGGTCCGCCTCGTCGAGTTCCAGATCCTTCGGGATGCCCTGCTCGCGCACGAAGACCTCCTCGCGGACCTCGCGAGCTGACAGCCCGAGCTGCGGCCAGGGACCGACCTGGATGTCGAGCATCTCGGCGCCGGCCTCGAAGTCGAGCACCAGATCGCGCAGGCTGGTCGGGATCGGCCGGCTCTGCTGGGTCTGCGGATCGGCGAAGACATAGACCAGCTCGCCGCTGACCAGCAGCGTGTCGGCGCGGTAGGCCTCGCAGTGCATGCGCATCGAGGTGTTGCCGATGTGCTCGCAGCGCACATGGATGTCGAGCAGCTCGTCGTAGCGCGCGCTGGCGTGGTAATCGAGCGTGGTCTTGCGCACATAGAGATCGCCGCCGAGCCGCGCCATCGCCGATTCATAGGGCAGACCCAGCGCGCGCCAGTACTCGCCCATCGCGGTGTCGAAGTACATCAGATAGTGCCCGTTGAAGACGATGCGCTGGGCATCGACCTCGGCCCAGCGCACGCGCAGGCGGTGGGTGAAGCGGTGGTGTCGTCGCAAGGTCATCGCGGGCCTTCCAGTCTGCTGGCGTCCAGGGGCCAGCTGTCGTCCATTTGTATCAGATTTGTTCGCGCTTAAGCCAAGGCTCAGCATGAATGTCGATCGCCGGCGATCCGGGAAAACCTTAATTTTTGCTCTCCAGACTGCAATGAAACCGACATGCATGGAGGCCGGTTCTGAAAGATTCGCCAAGCACCCGGGAGTATCGCCGAGCGGCACCGCATTCACGGCGGCGCATGCAGGCCCGGTCCATCCTGAGCGGCCTGTTCGTCATCGCCCAGACCTTCGGTGCGGCCAGCGCTGCCCTGGCCTTCGGCTTCGACGAGGTCGCGGCCGAGGCCCGCGCGCTGGCGCTGCAGCCCTGGCGCGACGCGCCGCCCAGCCGCCACCGCGCGCTGCTCGACCTGAGCTATGACGACTACCGCGACATCCGCTTCCGCCCGGAGCGGGCGCTGTGGCAGGACCGGCCCTTCGAGCTGATGTTCTTCCATGCCGGACGGGGCTTCTCGCAGCCGCTGCAGATCGAGGAGATCGACGCGCAGGGCCGGGTGCAGCCGCTGCAGGTGCCGGCCTCCGCCTTCGACTACGGCCGCAATGCCGCGAAGCTGCCGGCGCTGGCCCGTCCGGGCGCGGCGGCCGAGGTTGCCGGCTTTCGACTGCACGCCGCGCTGAACCGCCCGGACTACCGCGACGAGCTGATCGTCTTCCTGGGCGCGAGCTATTTCCGCGCGCTGGGGGCCGGCCAGCAGTACGGCCTGTCGGCACGCGGTCTGGCGGTGGACACCACCGGCGGCCAGGGCGAGGAATTCCCGCGCTTCGACCGCTTCTGGCTCGAGAAGCCCGCGCCCGACGCGACGCGCATGACGCTGTATGCGCGCCTGGTCGGGCCGCGCGTGACCGGCGCCTACCGCTTCGACATCACGCCGGGCCGCCGCCCCGAAGGCACGACCCGGGTGGAGGTGCAGGCGCGCCTGTTCCTGCGCGGCCGGGTCGCCACGCTGGGTCTGGCGCCGCTGACCAGCATGTTCCTGTCCGGCGAGAACCAGCCACGTCCTGGCGACTTCCGCCCCGAGGTGCATGACTCCGACGGCCTGCAGATCCTGACCGGCCGCGGCGAGTGGATCTGGCGGCCGCTGAACAATCCGCGCGCCGGCGCCTTCGTCACTTCCTTCCGGCTCGACGGGCCGCAGGCGCTGCGCGGCTTCGGCCTGCTGCAGCGCGATCGCCAGTTCGCCAGCTACGAGGATCTGGAGGCGCACTACGAGCGCCGCCCGAGCGCCTGGGTCGAGCCCCGCGGCGACTGGGGCCCCGGCCGCGTCGAGCTGCTGCAGTTCCAGACGCCCGACGAGACGCACGACAACATCGCCGCCTACTGGGTGCCCGAGACGCTGCCGGCGCCGGGCGCGCCGCTGCAGCCGATCGATCTGGCCTACACGCTGCACTGGTTCAGCGAGCAGCCGCCGGCGCGTCCGGGCGGCTGGACGGTGCAGACCCGCCGCGGCCACGGCTACGACACCGCCCAGGGCGACGAGCTGCAGTTCCATGTCGACTTCGCCGGTCCGGCGCTCGACGCAGTGCGCACCGGCGCCGGTGCCGAGCCGGTGCGCCCGCAGGTCGAGGCGCTGGCCAATGCCCGCATCCGCGAGGTGCGGGTCCAGCCGCACCCGCAGGCGGGCGGACAGGTCGGAGGACAGACGCCGGGCTGGCGCATGACGCTGCGCGCCGAGCGCCTGCGTGCCGACCGGCCGGTCGAGCTGCGCGGCTACCTGATGCAGGGCCGCGACGTGCTGACCGAGACCTGGAGCCTGGCGCTGCCACCCGAGGGAGAACAGAAACGATGACAAAGCACTTCAGGACATCCGTCATGCCATCCGCCATGCCGGCGCTGGTGCGCGGCCACATGACGCCGCAGCCGTGGCAGGGCTGGCGCCGCGGGCTCAAGGGGCTGGCCGGCCCGGCCCGCGACCTCGGCCCGCCGCCGGCATGGCAGGGCGCGGCGCAGCGCCGGCGCGGCGCGCTCGGCCTGGCCATGCTGGCGGTCACGCTGCTGGCGCTGGGCCTGCAGTGGTCGCATCGCTCGCCGGCCGAGATGGGTCTGGCCGAGCTGGCCCGCTCGGCGCTGCTGGCGCTGCTGTTCGCCTGGGTCTCGGCCGGCTTCGTGACCGCGCTGATGGGCTGGCGCCGGCTGCTGGCGGGTGATGCGCAGGCGCTGTCGGTCCGCACCGACGGTGTGCCCGACCCGGCCGCACGCACCGCCATCATCATGCCGATCTGCAACGAGGATGTGGAGGCGGTCTTCGCCGGCCTGCGCGCCACCGCCGAGTCGCTGACGCGCACCGGGCGCAGCGCGGGCTTCGAGTTCTTCGTGCTGTCGGACACCCGCGACGCGGGGCTGCTGGCCGACGAGCAGCAGGCCTGGCAGCGTCTGGCCGCGCAGGCACGCCAGGACGGTCTGCCGCCGGTGCACTACCGCTGGCGCCGGCGCCGCAGCGGCCGCAAGGCCGGCAATGTCGCCGACTTCTGCCGCCGCTGGGGCCGCGCCTTCCGCTACATGGTGGTGCTCGACGCCGACAGCGTCATGACCGGCCGCTGCCTGACGCAGCTGGTCGACCTGATGGAAGCCCACCCGCAGGTCGGCATCGCCCAGACCGCGCCGGTGGGCTGCGGCCAGCAGAGCCTGCATGCCCGTGCGCAGCAGTACGCCAGCCGGGTGCTCGGCCGGCTCTATGTGCATGGCCTGCAGTTCTGGCAGCTCGGCGACTCGCACTACTGGGGCCACAACGCCATCCTGCGCGTCGAGCCCTTCATGAAGCACTGCGCGCTGGCGCGGCTGCCGGGCCGCGGCGGCCTCTCGGGCGAGATCCTGTCGCACGACTTCGTCGAGGCGGCGCTGATGCGCCGCGCCGGCTTCGAAGTCTGGCTGGTGCCCGAGCTCGACGGCAGCTACGAGCAGCTCCCCGGCGACCTGCTCGACGAGCTGCAGCGCGACCGCCGCTGGTGCCAGGGCAATCTGCAGAACGCCCGCCTGATCGCCGAACCGGGACTGCGCCCGGTGCACCGCGCGCTCTTCGCCACCGGCGCGATGTCCTACCTGAGCGCGCCGCTGTGGCTGGCCTATGTGGTGCTCGGCCTGACCGGCGGCGACGCTGCGCTGCTGCCCGGCAGCAGCGAGAACCCCGCGATGCTTGGCCTGTGGCTGATGACCGGCGTCATGCTGCTGCTGCCGCGCCTGCTGGGCGTGCTGGCGGTGTGGCAGCGCGGCGAGACGGCGGCCTTCGGCGGGCGGCGCGCGCTGCTGGGCGGCGCACTGCTCGAGGCGCTGCTGGCCACGCTGCAGGCGCCGGTGCGCATGGTCGCGCACTCGCTGTTCGTGCTGGTGGCGCTGGCGGGCTGGAAGCTGGAATGGAAGTCGCCGCTGCGCCGCAGTCACGCCATCGGCTGGCGCGAGGCCTGGCAGCGTCTGGGCCCGTGGACGCTGGGCGCGACCGCACTGACCGCCGTGCTGGTGCTGATCGAGCCGGCGATGGCGCTGCGGCTGGCGCTGCTGACGGTGCCGCTGATGCTGGCGGTGCCGCTGGTGGTGGCCACCAGCCAGGCGGCGCCGGGCCGCTGGTTCGGTCGGCTCGGTCTGTGGCGGGTGCCGCAGGAGCGGCGGCCGCCCCAGGTGCTGCGCCGCACGGCGGGCCTGCAGGGGCTGCGGCTGACGCCGATCTCGTCCGCGCCGCGCCGTCTGGTCGAGCCGCCACGGCAGCGCGCCCGCTACCGTCTGCACCGCCGCCTGAACCGGCTGCCCGCCCTGGCGCTGGGTCTGCCGATGCTGGCGCTGGCGCTGGGCACGCCGGCCACCAGCGATCTGTCCTCGGCCCCGGTCCTGGCGCCATCCGCCGTGCCGGTCGAACTGCTGCCGACCGCGGTCGGCGCGGCCACCGCGGTGCGACAGCTCGATGTCGGCCTGGCGCGACAGGCCGCGACGGCGACTGCGGGGGGCAAGACACGCAAGAACCGGCCGATGCGCTCAAGCCGCAGCAGGGCCTGAGCCCGCCGCGTCAGCCGCGCATTTCAGGCACCGGCGTCTTCGCGCCCTGCCCGGTCGCCAGCAGGCCGATCAGGTTGTCGGCGGCCAGGTTGGCCATCGCGCGGCGGGTGGGCTCGCTGGCACTGGCGATGTGGGGCGTGAGCACGGTGTTGGGCAGGTCCAGCAGCGCCGGATGCACCGCCGGCTCACCCTCGAAGACATCCAGGCCCGCTGCGCCGATGTGGCCCGAGCGCAGTGCCATCGCCAGCGCGGCATCGTCCACCACGCCGCCGCGCGCGATGTTGACCAGCACCGCGCCGCGCCTCATGCGCGCCAGCTGGGCCGCGCCGATCACATGGTGGGTCGCCGGGCCGTAGGGCACGACGATCATCAGATGGTCGCTGCGCTCGAGCAGCGCGTCCAGCTCGACCCGCTCGGCCCCGCCCAGCGCGGCCTCGGTGTCCTGCGGCAGGCGCGAGCGGTTGTGGTAGATCACCTTCATGCCGAAGCCCAGCGCACCGCGTCGGGCGATGGCCTGGCCGATGCGGCCCATGCCGAGAATGCCCAGCGTCGCGCCATGCACGTCGGCGCCGGCCATGAAGTCTACCGACCATTTCGTCCACTCGCCGCGGCGCAGCAGCCGCTCGGCCTCGCCGACGCGGCGCGCGGCCGCCAGCAGCAGCGCGAAGCCGAAGTCGGCGGTGGTCTCGGTCAGCACGTCGGGCGCGTGGGTCACCATCACGCCGCGCGCCCGGCAGGCGGCCACATCGATGTTGTTGTAGCCCACCGCCATCGAGCAGACCGCGCGCAGCTCCGGGCAGGCCGCCAGCAGCCCGGCGTCGATCGGCTCGGACGTGGTGACGAAGACGCCCGCCTTGCCCTGCAGCCGCGCGATCAGCTCGTCGCGGCTCCAGACGGCGTCGGCCTCGTTGGTCTGCACCTCGAAATGCTCGCGCAGGCGCGCGACGACCTCGGGAAAGATGCGGCGGGTGATCAGCAGGGCTGGGCGTTGCTTCATGGCGTGGACGGTGCGGCGTGGACGACGGGCTCCGCGTGATGCGGGCGTGATGCGACGTGATGCGCTCAGCGGAACCAGATGAAGGACATCAGCACGAACAGAGGCACCAGAATGCCCACGCTCCAGACCATGTAGCCGAAGAAGCTGGGCATCTTCACGCCGCGATCTTCCGCGATCGCCTTCACCATCAGGTTGGGCGCGTTGCCGATGTAGCTGTTGGCGCCCATGAAGACCGACCCGGCCGAGATGGCCGCCAGCACCGGCGCCAGCGTGGTCATCATCACCTGCGGATCGCCGCCGGCCAGGTTGAAGAAGACCAGATAGGTCGGCGCGTTGTCCAGGAAGGACGACAGCAGGCCCGAGGCCCAGAAGTACATCAGCGGCAGCGGCTGGCCGTCCGGCCCGGTGACCGCGCGCACGACTTCCGCGAACGCGCCTTGCTCGCCGGCCTTGAGCATCGCCAGCACCGGCGCGATCGTCAGGAAGATGCCGGCAAAGAGCTTGGCGACCTCCTCCATCGGCGCCCAGTTGAACTGGTTGGCCTCGCGCACCGCCTGGGTGGTGAGCTTCAGCGACAGCACCGTCACCACCACCAGACCGAGGTCGCGCACGATCTGCTCGAGACCCAGTCGGGCGCCCGCCACCTCCAGCCCGGTGCCCGGCTTCCACAGGCCGCTCATCAGCACCAGCGCGACCACCGCGCCCAGCAGCGCCAGGTTGATGCCGCCTTCGAGGCCGAAGCGCGGATCATCCGGCGTCGGATCGGCGCGGGTCACGCCTTCGCGGCGGTAGATCACCGTGTCGATCGCCAGGAAGATCGCCAGCAGCGCGCCGACCAGGAACAGCGTTTCCGGGAAGATGTGCTGTGCGGTCCAGAAGAAGTCCACGCCCTTCAGGAAGCCCAGGAAGAGCGGTGGATCGCCCAGCGGCGTCAGCGAGCCGCCGGCATTGCTGACGATGAAGATGAAGAAGACGAAGACATGCGCGTTGTGACGGCGGTTGTCGTTGGCCCGGATCAGCGGACGGATCATCAGCATCGAGGCGCCGGTGGTGCCCATGAAGCTCGCCAGCACCGCGCCGATCACCATCAGCAGCGCATTGAAGCCGGGGCTGCCATGGAAGTTGCCCCGGATGTGGATGCCGCCGGCCACGGTGTAGAGCGCGGTCAGCAGGATGATGAAGGGGATGTACTCGGCCACCAGCGCATGCACCAGCGTCACGCCGGCCATGCCGGCGCCGAAGACCGCCGCAAAAGGCAGCAGGAAGGCCAGCGCCCAGCCCGCGGCGATCTTGCCGTAGTGGTGATGCCAGACCGAGGGCACGATCAGCGGACACAGCGCGATCGACAGCAGCAGCCCGGCGAAGGGCACCGCCCAGGCGGCCGAGAGCGCGGCGCCGTCGATCTCGGCCGCATGGGAGAGGGTCGGCAGCGACAGCGCAGCCAGCAGAAGCAGTGTGCGCGGCAGCGCACCGCGCAGGAAGGACAGGAGACGCATGGCAGGGATTCCGGTTCCGATCGGCAATGGCGCGCGATGGTAGCGGCTGGATCCGTCGGCGCCGATCGGCTCCGTCCCGTACGTGTTGTTGACGTGCTGCAGCGCTTCAGCGCGGAAATTCAGTCGTGGAAGCGCGTGAATTCGGCCACCGGCGCGCGTTCAGTCACCAGGCGGTTCTCGATCGCGTCCGGATCGGCCCGGCCCAGCGCCATGCCGCAGACCACCATTTCACCCGCACCCAGGCCGAGTTCCTCGGCGATCAGGCGGTGATAGGGCGTGAAGGCGGCCTGCGCGCAGGTGTCGAGGCCGCGCCCGCGCGCGGCGATCATGATGTTCTCGAGGAACATGCCGTAGTCGAGCCAGGAGCCCTGCGCCATCACCCGGTCGATGGTGAAGATCAGGCCGACCGGCGCGTCGAAGAAGACATAGTTGCGGCCGTGCTGCGCGTGCATGCGCGCCTTGTCGGTCTTGGCGATGTCCAGCAGACCGTAGAGATCCCAGCCGACCTTGCGGCGGCGGTCGATGTAGGGTGAGACCCACTGCGAGGGGTAGTAGGCGTATTCCTCGGTGTGCGGGCCGCTGGCCTGCGGGTCGTCATGCGCGGCCAGCAGCCGCTCGCACAGGCGCTGGCGCGCCGCGCCGGTCAGCACATGCACCTTCCACGGCTGGGTGTTGGTGCCCGACGGGGCCCGCGCGGCCACCTGCAGGATGGCCTCGATCGTCTCGCGCGGCACCGGCTCGGGCAGGAAGGCGCGGATCGAGCGGCGCGAGGTGATGGCCTGGTCGACCGCGGCGCGGCGTTCATCGTCGGTGAGCATCGGGAACGGTCCTTTCCTGGATTCATTGAGGAAACCTCAGGACGCATCATTGACGCACCGCAGCATCCAGGGCAACTGGGGTTTGCAGGAATGGTCGATGATGGTCGATGTCCGTTTCGAGGAAGGCTCAGATCGGCCCCGGATCAGACGGGCCGCCAGGCCTCCCAGGCCTGGAGCGCGGCGCGGAAGGTGCCCATCTGCACCTCGACCGTCTCGGCGATCACATGGCCGTAGCCGCCGCCCATCGTCAGCACCACCGGAATGCCGCGCTCGCGGCAGGCCGCGAAGACGCGGCGGTCGCGCTCGGCCAGGCCGGCGGCGCTGATCTTCAGCCGCCCGAGCCGGTCGCCCTCGAACGGGTCGGCGCCGGCCTGGTAGAGCACCAGGCCCGGCGGCGTGTCGCCGTGCGCCTGCCACATCGCGTCCAGCGCACGGTCGAGCGCCTCCAGGTAGGGCATGTCGGTGCAGCCGTCGGGCAGGTCGATGTCGAGGCAGGAGGGCACCTTGCGGAAGGGATAGTTCTTCTCGCCGTGCATCGACAGCGTCCAGACGCTGGCGTCGCCCCTGAAGATCGCGGCGGTGCCGTTGCCCTGGTGCACGTCCAGGTCGACCACCGCCACCCGCAGCGGCTGGCGCGGATGCAGGCGCAGCCACTCGGCCTGCATCAGCCGCGCGGTCACCGCCAGATCGTTGAAGACGCAGTAGCCGCCGCCGGCGTCCGCGCTGGCATGGTGCGTGCCGCCGGCGAGGTTGGCGGCGACGCCCTCGGTGAAGGCCGCGCGGGCCGCCTGGATGGTCGCGCCGACCGAGCGCCGGGCGCGCTCGGCCATCATCGGCGTCCAGGGAAATCCGATCTCGCGCTGCGCGGCCGCCGTCAGCGTGCCGTGAAAGACGCCGTCGATGTAGGCCGGCGCATGCGCCAGGGCCAGCTCGCCGCGGCTGGCGGGCAGCGCCTCGGCCAGCCGCACCTGCGGCAGCTCGGCGGCGATGCGGTCGCGCAGCATGCGGTACTTCTCCATCGGGAAGCGGTGTCCGGCGGGCAGAGGCAGCACGAAATGATCGGCATAGAAGGCTTGCATGCAGGAATTGTCAGCTCTGTCACGAATGATCGCCTCCTGAAGGCTGATGCAGGTCAGCCAGAGCGGCGACCCGACTTGCCAGCCGGTCACTCCGGGCCTACAGTGCGCCGCATTCCGGCGGTTTGCTGCACGGCAGCATGGCGCCGCCCCGTCGTGCCCTGCATGAACATCCTCAGCCGGAGTGCCTCGCCATGTTGACCCCCGAACAGCTGGCCGCCGCCAACAAGGCCGGTCTCGACGCCCTGGTCGAGCTGACCCGCAAGAGCTTCGAAGGCATCGAGAAGCTGGTCGAGCTCAATCTGCGCACCATGCGCGGCACGATCGGCGACAGCCTGTCCCCGAACACAGCCGGCCGCATGCCCGCGATGGCCGAGACGGCGGGGGCCTACAGCCGCGAGCTCTGCGAGATCGCGCTCGGCACCCAGAAGGAAGTGCAGCGGCTGGTCCATGCGCAGCTGGCCGCGGCGCAGCAGACCATCCTGGTCATGGTCGACACCGCGGTGAAGAACACGCCCGAGGCCAGCGACTCGACCGAGATGGTCCGCACCGCCGTCAGCGCGGCCAACGCGGCGATGGAGCGGGTGCAGCAGGCTGCGCGTCAGGCGGTCGACCGCACCGGCGCGCAGGTCGATGCAATCGTTCAGCCCCCTGCCCCGCCGAAGACCCCGGCCCGGTCCGAGGCGGTCGGGCCTTGAACTTTTTCCAACCGGGCGCATCTGTCCTGGGCATGCTCCTCTCCGGAGCATGTGACTGGTTGTCTCCTCGGTACCCCGGCTTCCTGTTTCCAGGTTGGCTGACCGGTACCTTGTTCCCCGGTGGAGGTTCGCTTCCACCGGTTTTTTTTGCCCGTTTTTTGCCCGTTTCAGATCTCTTCGCGGGTGCGACTGCGGGTCATGCCGCGCGGCATCTCGCCGGCCACATAGACCAGCTGGGTGCTCAGGCGCACCCGACGGCCCGCCTCGCGGGCGATCAGGCCGGTGCGGCGCATGCTCGAGATCACCCGGGAGACGGTCTCGGGCGCGATGTCGGTGAGCGCAGCCATGTCGGACAGGCGCGGCAGCTCGCAGCTCATGTGGTCATCCTCGGCCCCGGTGGGCTGCTGGGTCGAGCGCAGCGGACCATAGGTCGCCCGGCCGGCCAGCAGCAGCAGCAGCGCGCGAATGCGCTCCGGCGCCGGACCGAAGCGCAGCCGGCCGAGCTGCGCCGCATGCTCCTGGCGCACGATCAGCCGGTTGACCAGCAGCTCGCGCCAGGCCGCGTCCGGCATCGGACCCAGCGGCGCGATGATGGTGTCGACGATCGCCCGACCGAAGGTCGACTGCGGCCGGCCATGCAGCTGCTCGAGACCGAGCAGATCGCCGGGCAGCGCGAGCAGCACCGTGCTGTCGTCCGCGGTGGGATGGTCGAGCCGGATCGCGCCATCGACGATCAGGAAGGGAGTGACAAAGCGGCCGGGCCGAAAGATCAGCGCGCCACGGGCATGGCGCTCATGCGCGGGCGAGTTCGTCTCGCGCAGCACACCCTCGACCGCCGACGAGGCGGGGGCCAGATCCAGAGCGTCGATCAGGTTCATCGTAGACTAGCGGAATACCCTAGGTGGTGGATTCTATCTTCTTGGTGTTCAGAAATTTCTGAAATTCAAGTACACAATTGACGAACATCACCTCCTTCAAAGGCAGTTCGTGTCATGCCCGCCCCTTCTGAGCCTTCCGACCTGATGAGCCCGCTGGTGCGCAGCTTCGTCGCCCACTTCGGCGAGATGGGCAGCCGCTGGGGCATCAACCGCACGGTCGGCCAGATCTACGCGCTGATCTACGTCTCGCAGCGACCGCTCAACGCCGACGAGATCACCGACGCGCTGCAGATCAGCCGCTCCAATGTCAGCATGAGCCTGAAGGAGCTGCAGTCCTGGCGTCTGGTGCAGATGCGCCATCAGCCCGGCGACCGGCGCGACTACTTCGAGGCCCCGGCCGACACCTGGGAGATCTTCCGGCGTCTGGCCGAGGAGCGGCGCCGCCGCGAGGTCGAGCCGACGCTGACCATGCTGCGCAACGCGCTGCTGGAGGTGCCGACCTGCGAGGCCGACCGCCATGCCCAGGAACGCATGCGTGGCATGCATGAGCTGATCGACATGCTCAGCACCTGGTTCGACGATGTGCAGCATCTGGACCCGCGCACGCTGTCGCAGCTGATGCGCATGGGCTCGCGGGTCGGTCGGCTGCTGGAACTCACCTCGGCGCTGCGCGGCCAGGGGCTGAGCCGAGGCACAGACAGCGAACTGAGCTCATGAAATTTCAATTAGGGTTTGCAACCTAATCATGTTGCAGTGCAGCATCTGGTCTTGAATTCGCCGGAACGGCTCCTATACTGTGATCCATGCTGCACTGCAGCAAAAATCTGGGATCACGATCAGAGACGACCTGACTCCGGTTCTAACCTGATCGTGCACTCCGCCCGGTCACCGCTCGCTTCACCATCACGACCAAGGAAACGCTCATCATGTTCAACACCGAACAATTCACCGCTGCTGGCAAGGCCAACCTGGACGCTGCTGTCGAGATCGGCCAGAAGGCCTTCGGTGGCATCGAAAAGCTGGTCGAGCTGAACCTGCAAGTCACCCGCGCTGCCCTCGACGAATCGGCTGCCCACGCCAAGGCCCTGCTGGCCGTCAAGGATCCGCAGGAACTGCTGGCCCTGCAATCGGGCGCGCTGCAGCCGGCCGCCGAGAAGGCCACGGCCTACGGCCGTCAGGTCTATGAAATCGCCTCCAGCACCCAGGCTGACATCAGCAAGCTGCTGGAAGCCCAGGCCGCCGGCGCCCAGGAGAAGCTCCAGGGCTTCGTCGAAGCCGCGCTGAAGAACGCGCCGGCGGGCAGCGAGAATGCCGTCGCGATGATGAAGCAGGCGATGAGCGCCACCAGCGCCGCCGTCGAAAGCGCCCAGAAGGCCGCCAAGCAGGCCGTCAGCAGCGCCGAAGCCAACATCCAGTCGATCACCAAGGCTGCCAAGGCCGCCTGAGTCCACGGATTGTCTCCTCGGTACCTTGCGGGGTACCTTTCCATTGACCCGGCGCTCGCCAGAGACGCCGGGTCTTTTCTTTCTGGCTGCTTTCTGGCGGGCTCCTGGCGCTTCAGCGTCGCGCCAGGCCGCGACCGACGACCGAGGCCGACACGATGCCCAGCACCATCGCCGCCGCCGCGCCGAAGAAGATCGCACCGTCCAGATGGTGGTCGAGCAGCAGGCCGAAGACCGGCGCGGCCAGCGCGAAGCCGGTGTCCAGGCCCGAGTAGACAGTGCCATAGACGCGGCCGGTGGCGCCCGGGGGCGCGGCGCGCTTGATCAGCATGTCGCGCGACGGCCCGGCCAGGCCGGTGCCGAAGCCGGCCAGCGCGACGGCGGCGGCCGCCGCCAGCCCGGGCAGCCAGCCGGTGCCGGCCAGCATCAGCAGCAGTCCGGCCAGCGCCATCGCCGCGGCGATGGTGCGCTCGAGCCGCTCGACGCGCGCCACCAGGAAGCCGCCGATCACCATGCCGACCGCACCGCACAGCATGTAGCCGGTCACCACGAAGGCGGTCAGCGATTCGGGCAGGCCGTACATCCGGTTCAGCGCCGGGCTGGCGAAGCTCTGCACCGCGCTCAGCGCGGCGGTCGTCCAGAAGAAGAACGAGAAGCACAGCCAGACCGAGGGCAGCTTCAGGAAGGCCATCGGATGCTCTTCCGCCGTGGCCACGGTGCCGGCTGCGCCGGCCGTGCGGGCCGGCGCAGCGCCTGCAGCCGCGCTGACTGCCGGGCTGGCCCGGTCATCCAGATCGGCGCGCCGCAGCCACAGCACCGCCAGCACCACGACAGCCACCAGCGCCGAGCCCAGATAGGCCGCGCGCCAGCTGTCGAAGGCGCCGCTCAGGCCGATCAGGAAGACCGGCGCCAGCGCCCAGCCCAGATTGCCGCTGATGCCATGCACCGAGAAGGCATGGCCAAGCCGCTGCGGCGAGACCCGCCGGTTCAGGATGGTGAAGTCGGCCGGATGAAAAGGCGCGTTGCCCAGGCCGGCCAGCGCGGCGGCCAGCATCAATCCGCCGTAGCCCTGCGCCAGCGAGCCCGCCAGCGAAGCCAGCAGGAAGCTGATCAGTGCGCCGAACAGCACCGGCCGGGCGCCCACCCGGTCGACCAGGAAGCCTGACAGCGCCTGGCCCACGCCGGAGATCACGAAGAAGACCGTCACCAGCAGGCCCAGCTCCGAATAGCTCAGCCCGAAGTCGCGGATGAAGGCCGGGAACAGCGGCGGCAGCAGCAGATGGTGGAAATGCGAGGTGCCATGCGCCAGGCCGATCAGGCCGATGGTGGTCGCGTCGCGGCGCAGCCGCTCGCGCTCCGGGTCGGGCCGAGTGGCCGCCGGCGTGGGAATCGTGGTCGTCGAGTTCATCACCACACTGTACGGAGGCGCGAGGCGGCATACTTTCGCCAGCCAGCCAAGTTCTGTCGAGATCACGCCAAAGCGCAGGCCGCACCGAACCTTCCGATGAGCCCGATCTTTCCGACCATTCCCCCGCTCGACCCGCAGCGCTTCGCGCCGCGTGCGCACTGGCCGGTGCGCGCCAAGCTGCGCCCGCTGCGCGCGAGCTCGCGGGTCGAGCCGCACCGCCATGGCTGGGCGCAGATGTCCTTCTCGCTGACCGGCGTGTCGCGCATCCTGACCAGCCAGATGACCTGCATCGTGCCGCCGACCCGCGCGGTCTGGATTCCGCCGCAGGTCGAGCATGCGGTGGCGGTGCTGCGCGATGCCGACATGCTCACGCTCTATCTGCATCATCCGCCGGATGCGGCACCGCACTGGCAGCGCTGCCGGGTCGTCGAGGTCTCGCCGCTGCTGGCCGAGCTGGTGCGCCAGCTCGCCCGTGACGATCCGGCCCAGGCCGGACCGGCCACGCTGCCGGCCGCGATGCCGGCACGCGCCCGCGCGATGGCCGAGCTGATCGGCGACGAGCTGCTGCGTGCGCGCTCGCTGCCGCTGGGCATCGCGCTGCCGCAGGACAAGCGGCTGCGCACGCTGTGC
The DNA here is from genome assembly GCF_013426975.1 of Sphaerotilus sulfidivorans. Taxonomy (GTDB): domain Bacteria; phylum Pseudomonadota; class Gammaproteobacteria; order Burkholderiales; family Burkholderiaceae_C; genus Sphaerotilus; species Sphaerotilus sulfidivorans. The sequence continues at coordinate 4,047 of NZ_JACCPY010000039.1, read as the reverse complement.
GAGGCGCTGATCGAGGAGCCGACCCGCCATGCCCGGCTGGCGGACTGGGCCGCCGGCTCGGGCGCCAGCGCGCGCACGGTGGCGCGGCTGTTTCGCGACGAGCTGGGCACCAGCTTCCAGCAATGGCGCCAGCAGGTGCTGCTGGCCCGCGCGCTGGTGCTGGCCACCGCGGGCCGGCCGATGGGCGTGATCGCCGCCGAGCTGGGCTATGCCAGTCCGAGCGCCTTCAGCGCGATGGTCACCCGCACCGTCGGCATGGCGCCAGGCCGCTTCTTCGCGCCGGGCGGCGCCATCGCCGAGGCCGCGCTCAGCGCAGCAGCCAACCCGCTGCGGTGATCGCGCCGATCATCACCGGCTGATGCAGCATGTACCAGGACAGCGCGTGCCGGCCCATCCAGACCAGCGCATCGGCGGGCCGCCCGGCCGGCAGCGGCCCCTGCAGCAGCGCAGGCCAGCGCGCCAGAACGCCCAGCCCGATCGCCTGCCCCCAGGCGGCCACGCCCAGCCAGGGCAGCAGCGGCACATAGTCCTGCGTCACCGGCAGCCGGGTCACCAGACCGATCCAGTTCGTCCAGCGCCCGTCGAACCCGGGATGCGCGACAAAGGCCGGCAGCAGCAGCGCCACCGTGCCCAGCAGCGCCCAGCCGAGGGCGCCCAGCGGCAGCCAGCGCAGCAGCGGCAGCATCACCGCCACCGCATGCAGCACGCCGAAGCTGATCCAGCTGTTCGGGAACATCCACATCGAGCCCAGGCTGACCAGCACCGCACAGCCGGCGATCTGCAGCCAGCGGCGCAGAAAGCGCCGCGTCGGCACCTGCGCCTGACGCGCCACCGCCTGCGACAGCCCGACGCACAGCAAAAAGATGCTGACGATCACCAGCCGCTGCCCGGTCCAGAACGGATCGTCGGTGAAGCTCTGGCGCGGCTGCAGCCAGCCGGCCTGGTTCAGGTCGAAGCAGAAATGAAAGACGGTCATCCAGACCATCGCCAGCCCGCGCAAGGCGTCGAGCCGGAGGAATCGGGGCGCTGAAGTCATGATCGTGCTCAGCCCGGAGCCAGCGCCGCCCTCACCGCCTCGCCCAGCGCCTGCTGCGCCCGCCGCGCCTCGGGAATCGCCCGGCCCATCTTGATGAAGTCGTGCGTGACGCCGCGCCAGATCTCCAGATCGACCGCCACGCCCGCCAGCCGCAGCCGGTCGCCGTAGGCCACGCCCTCGTCGACCAGCGGATCGCACTCGGCCAGGCCGATCCATGCCGGCGCCACGCCCTCCAGGTCCTCCGCCGCCAGCGGCGCGAAGCGCCAGTCGCTGCGCTGCGCGCGGTCGATGTACTGGTCGAAGAACCAGTCGATGCCGGCCTTCTCGAGCAGGAAGCCCTCGGCGTAGACCGCGTGCGAGGCGGTGTCGGCGTGGGCGGTGGTGCCCGGCGTGATCAGCGCCTGCAGCGCGAGCTTCAGGCCGGCGTCGCGCGCCAGGATCGCCACCACCGCCGCCAGCGTGCCGCCGGCGCTGTCGCCGGCGATCGCCAGCCGGGTGCCGTCCAGGCCCAGCGCCGCCGAGCCCGGCCCGGCCAGCCACTGCAGCCCGGCCCAGGCATCCTCGACCGCGGTCGGAAAGCGGTGTTCGGGCGCCAGCCGGTAGTCCAGCGCCACCACCGCCGCGCCGCTGTGCAGCGCGATCTGGCGGCACAGGCTGTCATGCGTCTCCAGGCTGCCCACCGTGAAGCCGCCGCCGTGCAGGTAGAGCAGCACCGGCAGCCCGGTCTCGGTCGACGCGGCATAGAGCCGCGCCGCACGCGCCACGCCCGGCGCCACGGGAACATGCAGGTTCTCGACCCGCGCCAGCGGCGCGCGCGGCAGGTCCAGGATCTCGGCCGAGGCGTCGTAGTGGCGGCGCGCGTCGGCGGCGTCCATCAGGTGCATCGGCGTGCGGTTGGCGCGGCGGATGCGCTGCAGCAGGTCGCGCATCGCCGGGGTCAGGCGGTGAAAGGGCATGTCTTGGGTCAGGAAGAGTCGGATTCCAGCGCCTCGAACCGGTCGGCCGGACAGCCGTCGTCGAGCCATTGCGCGAACTCGTCGGCCAGGCGCTGGCTTTCGGCCACCGCGGTGCGCCAGGCACGCATGCGACTGGCGACATCATGCTGCCAGACCTTGAAGTCCTGCCGGTCGGGCAGCTTGGCGCCGGGCAGCGTCGCGATCCAGGCGGGGCTCGGCGCCAGCACGACGAGATTGTCCAGCGCCGGCGTCGGCCGGTGGCGCCAGCGCAGCGCCTTGTCCAGCCAGCCCGGCACCAGCCGCGACTGGAAATGCGGATAGAGCACCAGCCCGGCCGAGTCCGGCTGCGCGGCGATCTGCTGCCAGGGCCAGTGCAGGTGGTAGTCGGTGATGCCGCCGTCCCAGTAGGCGCCGCGCGGCCCGCCCTCGATGTCGTGCACCGCCTCGAGCCAGAACGGAATCGAGCCCGAGCCGATGATGCTCGGCTGCAGATTGGCCGGTGTCAGCGCCACCCGGCGGGTGGGCAGGTCGGACAGCGTCAGCGGCAGCGCCTCGCGCGGGTCCGAGAACACCACCCGCTCCAGCCACAGCCCGAGCGCGCGCCGACTCAGCAGATTGCAGCCGAAGGCCGCCAGATAGCCCGCATGCGTGATCCCGGGGCGCTCGCGCCGCAGCAGGTGGCGGCCGCGGCTGGTCAGCACATGCAGCCGCAGCCGCGGGTGCGCCAGCAGCTCCGCCTGACGCCCGTCGAGCTGCGCCTCGAGCAGCGCCGCGAAGCGCGCACTGATGTTGCGCGCCGACTGGCGCTCGCCGGTCGGCGGCGCGTAGCTCTCGGCGATGTAGTCCTCGGCCAGTCGCGCCAGCGCCGCATCCGCATCGGGCAGACAGGCGCAAGCCAGCCGCCACGCGCCGATGCTCGCCCCGGCCAGGTGCACGCTCGGTCCCGGCCCGGTCAGCCAGTGGCCGAACAGGAAGCGGTCGAGCGGATTGAGGATCAGCCCCTTCGGGCCGCCCGCCGCGGCAGGGACGGCCCGGATGTCGGCCGCGCGCAGGCCGTGACGCGCCACATGCGCCCGGGCTCTCGGGCCGGCCAGCAGTCTCAGGGCGCGCATGGAATCAGGCCGAATGCCAAATTTTTCACGGATCTTGAAATGGAAAAATGTGATCTATTCACATCGATGCTATGGCCGCCGCGATTCACACCAAGAATTTCAGAGATGTCAATTTCGGCATCGGCAATTTTCCGGATTTTCGCGATAAATCCGGGAGCAAGGGGTGGATGATGGCAACAAGGACAGGCACGGCAGGCAACGACTCGCTGGTCGGCACCACGGGTACGGATATTTTCGACGGTCTGGGCGGCAACGACACGCTGGTGGGTGGTGCAGGCGACGACATCTACTACTTCGGCCGTGGGGGCGGCAAGGACATCATTGCTTCATCGTATGACTCGCGGGCGACCCGGTCGGAAAAGCTGATCTTCAAGGCCGGCGTTCTGCCGACGGACATCCAGGCGTCCTTCGTGGGCAACAACCTGGTGCTGGCGATCAAGGGCACCAGCGACTCGATCACGATCGAGGACTTCAAGTACAGCAATACCCCGGCCAATGGCTGGAACCCGATCCAGCAGGTGAGCTTCACCGGCAGCACCACGGTGTGGAACACCACCCAGATGATCACCGAGGCGCTGCGGGGCACCGCTGGCGCGGACAGCCTGGTCGGCACGAGCCTGAACGACATCTTCTCAGGCAGCGCCGGCAACGACACGATGGTGGGCGGTGGGGGCGATGACACCTACTACTTCGGTCGGGGTGAAGGCACGGACATCATTGCCTCGGCTTATGACACGCGGGCAACCCGGTCGGAAAAGCTGGTCTTCAAGGCCGGCGTGCTGCCGACGGACATCCAGGCCTCCTTCGTAGGCAACAACCTGGTGCTGGCGATCAAGGGCACCAGCGACTCGATCACGATCCAGGACTTCAAGTACCTCGATACACCGGCCAACAACCGGAACCCGATCCAGCAGGTGAGCTTCACCGGCAGCACCACGGTGTG
>NZ_JACCPY010000038.1 GCF_013426975.1 Sphaerotilus sulfidivorans | reverse complement strand
CCCGCGGCCTGCCGCCCTGGGCCGAGCGCGGCGGCGCCTCAGGCAGCAACGGCTCCAACTTCTCCCACAGCGCAGCGCTGACTTCCTTGTCTTTCATCAGCCTTCAACGATTCAGACAGCGATGGCGACGACTGTGTTTTGTTAGCCGCTCTAAAGCACCAGCGCGAGCCGCTCCAGCAGCAGCACCGCGAAGAATCCGAGGGCGGCGATGACCGTCCAGCGCACGACCAGCAGGCCCAGGCGTCGCCAGCGCGCCTCGCCGGTGGCCAGGTAGACCGCGAAGCTCAGCAGTCCGGCCACCATCAACAGGAAGACCAGGGTGCGGAAGACCAGCACAGGATCACCAGGCCGAAGCCAGATCGGCCAGGCCACGCGGCGCCAGACGCTCGTCCTGGAAGGTCACGATCTCCCAGGCCGACTCGTCGGCCAGGAGCGCGCGCAGCAGCCGGTTGTTGAGCGCATGACCGCTCTTGTAGGCGGTGTAGTCGGCCAGCAGCGGCCGGCCGCAGACATGCAGGTCGCCGATCGCGTCGAGGATCTTGTGCTTGACGAACTCGTCGTCGTAGCGGAGCCCCTCGGCATTGAGCACGCGGTAGTCGTCGACGACGATCGCGTTGTCCATGCTGCCGCCCAGGCTGAGGCCGCGCGAGCGCATCATCTCGACATCCTTCGTGAAGCCGAAGGTGCGCGCGCGCGCGATGTCCTGCTTGTAGCGGCCCGAGGCGAAGTCGAAGACGACACGCTGCCCGGTGGCGTCGACCGCCGGATGGCCGAACTCGATCTCGAAGCCGAGCCGATAGCCGTGATAGGGCGCGAGCCGGGCCCACTTCAGCGTGCGGCCCTCGCCTTCGCGGATCTCCACCGGCTTGCGCACCCGGATGAAGCGCTTGGGCGCCTGCTGCAGCGCGATGCCGGCGCTCTGCAGCAGGAAGACGAAGCTGGCCGAGGAGCCGTCGAGGATCGGCACCTCGTCGGCGGTGATGTCGATGTGCAGGTTGTCGATGCCGAGACCGGCGACCGCCGACAGCAGATGCTCGATGGTCTGCACCTTCGGCGCGCCGGGATCGCCGCCGGGCGAGATCGTCGTCGCCATGCGGGTGTCGCAGACCGACTGCGGCGTGACCGGAATGTCGACCGGCGTGGGCAGGTCGATGCGATGAAAGACCAGGCCGGTGTCCGGCGCGGCCGGGCGCAGCACGAGCTCGACCTTCTGGCCGCTGTGCAGGCCGACACCGACGGCGCGGGTCAGCGACTTGAGGGTGCGTTGGAGCAGCATGACCGCATTCTAGGCAGCATGACGTCGCGCGAACGTTGCGCAAACGACAAGGCCCGGTGTCCGCGAGGACACCGGGCAAACAGGAAGCAGCAAGGACAGGGAACGGGAGAAAGGCGGGGGGAGCGCGGGCGTCAGTCCGCCTGCTTGCGCAGGAAGGCCGGGATCTCGATCTCGTCCATGCCCTTCGAGGCCATCGCGTCGACCCGGGCGGCCGCCTGGGTGCGGTTGGGACGCCACACGCTCGGCGAGGACGAGCCGACCGAGGCGCCGCCGCCGCGCTGCTGGTCGACCAGCGGATGCGTCAGGACCGGGATGTTGTCGGTGCCGGTGCGTTGCCCTACTGCGGGCGGCACCACCTGGACCACACGCTGCTGCGGCGCCACCGGCTGGACCTTGGCGCCAGAAGACAGGCCGGTCGCGATGACGGTCACCCGCAGCGCGTCGCCCAGGCTCTCGTCGTAGGCGGTACCGTAGATCACGTGGGCCTCTTCCGCAGCGTAGCGACGGATCGTCTGCATCGCGTTGCGGCTCTCGGACAGCTTGAAGTTCTGCTTGCTCGCGGCGATCAGCACCAGCACGCCGCGCGCGCCGGACAGGTCGACGCCCTCGAGCAGCGGGCAGGCCACCGCAGCCTCGGCCGCCTTCTTGGCGCGATCCGGGCCGCTGGAGGTGGCGGTGCCCATCATCGCCTTGCCCGGCTCGCTCATGACGGTCTTGACGTCCTCGAAGTCGACGTTGACCAGGCCGGGAATGTGGATGATGTCGCTGATGCCGCCGACGGCATTGCGCAGCACGTCGTTGGCTTCGGCAAAGGCCTCTTCCTGGGTGATGTCGTCACCGAGGACCTCGAGCAGCTTCTCGTTGAGCACGACGATCAGCGAGTCGACATTGGCCTCGAGCTCGTTGAGCCCGGTGTCGGCCTGCTTCATGCGGCGCGGGCCCTCGAACTCGAAGGGCTTGGTGACCACGCCGACGGTCAGGATGCCCATGTCCTTGGCCAGGCGAGCGATGACCGGAGCCGCACCGGTACCGGTGCCACCGCCCATGCCGGCGGTGATGAAGACCATGTGGGCGCCTTCCAGCGCCGCCTTGATGCGGTCGACCGCCTCTTCGGCCGAGGCCTTGCCGGCCTCCGGACGCGAGCCCGCGCCCAGGCCGGTATGGCCGAGCTGCAGCAACGTGTGCGCCTTGGAACGGTTCAGTGCCTGTGCGTCGGTGTTGGCGCAGATGAACTCCACGCCCTGCACGCCGCGGTTGATCATGTGGTCGACCGCATTGCCGCCGCCGCCACCCACGCCGATCACCTTGATCTGCGTGCCCTGATTGAACTCTTCGATCATCTCGATACCCATGCCGCTCTCCTTGTGTCTGCGTCTGAATTACATCAGAAACTTTTCAGGAACCAATCCCTGGCCCGGACGAACAGTCCCTGGGCCACTCCCGGGGATGCTGCACCGCTCGGCGCCGATCGCATGCCGCGCACTCTTGCCAGGCGCGCCTCCTCCAGCAGACCCATCGCGGTCGCCGAGCGGGGGCTCGCCACCATGTCGTAGAGGGCCCCGCCATAGGTCGGAACCCCCTTGCGCACCGGCTTGAGGAAGATGTCCTCGGCCAGTTCGACCATACCCGGCATCACAGCCGATCCCCCGGTCAGGACAATGCCCGATGAGAGAAGTTCCTCATGGCCACTTTCCCGGATCACCTGCTGGACAAGCGCAAATATCTCTTCTACTCGGGGTTCGATCACGCCCGCCAGGGCCTGGCGGCTCAAGATCTTCGGAACCCGGTCACCAAGTCCGGGCACCTCGAGCTGCTCGGCCGGATCGGCCAGCAGCTGCTTGGCCACCCCGTACTCGATCTTGATCTCCTCGGCATCCTTCGTCGGCGTGCGCAGCGCCATCGCGATGTCGCTGGTGATCAGATCCCCCGCAATCGGAATCACGGCAGTATGACGGATCGCGCCATCCGTGAAAATCGCCACATCGGTGGTGCCGGCACCGATGTCGACCAGCGCCACGCCGAGCGCTTTTTCATCTGGCGTCAGCACCGACAGGCTGGAGGCGCTCGGGTTGAGCACCAGCTGCTCGACCTCCAGCCCGCAGCGCCGCACGCACTTGACGATGTTCTCGGCCGCGCTGTGCGAGCCGGTCACGATATGCACCCTGACCTCGAGCCGCGCGCCGCTCATGCCGACCGGCTCGCGCACCTCCTGGCCGTCGATGACGAATTCCTGCGGCTCGACCAGCAGCAGGCGCTGGTCGTTGGGAATGTTGATCGCCTTGGCGGTCTCCACCACCCGCGACACGTCGAAGGGCGTGACCTCCTGGTCGCGCACGATGACCATGCCGGTGGAGTTGCGCCCGCGCACATGGCTGCCGGAAATGCCGACATGGACCCGGCCGATCTTGCAGTCGGCCATCATCTCGGCTTCTTTCAGCGCCTGCTGAATCGAGTGCATCGTCGCGTCGATGTTGACGACGCTGCCGCGCTTGAGTCCGAGCGAGGGCGCCACGCCCAGCCCGGCCAGACGCAGCTCGCCGTCCGGCAGCAGCTCGGCCACCACCGCCATCACCTTGGCGGTCCCGATGTCGAGCGCGACGACGAGTTCGTTGTATTCCTTGGACATGGCTGCGTCTTTCTCGCGAGCGTGCTCAGTGCTTCCTGGCCGGCACCGGATGGGCGGTGGTGCCCATGCCGGCCAGCTTCAGCGCATAGCCCTCGACATGCCGCAGATCGGCATACTCGATGGCGCGGTTCTCGAAGCGGCGCGACACCTGGCCGACGCTGGCCACGAAGCGCCGGGTGCGATCGACGATCTCGTCGGCATCCCCCCGCCCCAGCTCGATGACCGCGCCCCGGTCGAGATGGGCACGCCACGATCCGCGGTCCGACAGCTCCAGCCGGTCCACCCGGCTGCGCATCGAGGCGAAGACCGGCACCAGCCGCTTCCACATCGCCAGGACCTGAGCGGAGGTGTCGCGCGGCCCGCGCAGCGTCGGCAGCGTCTCGTCCTCGACATCGCCGAGGTTGACCTCGAAGACCTCGCCGAAGCTGTTGACCAGCAAGGGCTCGCGCGCCTCGCGCTCCCAGTAGGCGACCGGCTGGTGCTCCTCCAGGCGCACGATCAGGTCATGCGGCCAGACGCGGCGCACCTCGGCGCGCCGCACCCACGGGATCGCCTCGAAGGCGGCTCGCGCCTCGACCAGATCCAGCGTCAGGTAGTTGCCTTCCAGCCGGGGCAGCGCATGGCGCCGGATCGAGTCGGTGGTGCTGTGCTCGACCTCGCCCTCGACATGGACCTGCCGGAGCGCGAACCAGGGCGAATGGACCAGCCAGTGTCCGCCGACCAGCAGCAGCCCCAGCACCAGCAGCCAGACCAGCACCGACGAGCCCGAGCGCATCAGCTGCACGTCGAGCGGCAGCGTGACCGGATCGGACGGGGCGGAGCGGTCGCGCGTCGTCATGCCAGCGCCTGCGTTCGCCTTCACTCGCGGGGCGCGGCCGGGACCGCATCCAGGCGCGCGGCCGCCAGCAGCCGCAGGCACAGGTCCTCGTAGCTGACGCCGGCCGCGCGGGCCGACATCGGCACCAGCGAGTGGCCGGTCATGCCCGGCGAGGTGTTCATCTCGAGCAGGAAGGCCTGGCGGTCGCTGGCGCGGATCATCAGGTCGGCGCGGCCCCAGCCGCGGCAACCCAGCGCCTTGTAGGCGGCCACGACGATTCGCTGGATCTCGCGCTCCTCATGCTCGGGCAGGCCGCTCGGGCAGAGGTAGCGCACCTCGTCGGTGAAGTACTTGTTCTGGTAGTCGTAGCCGGCCTCGGGCGGCACGATGCGGATGACCGGCAGCGCATGCGCGCTCTCGCCCTCACCCAGCACCGGGCAGGTGATCTCGTCGCCGGCGATGAAGGCCTCGGCCAGCACGTCCGGATCATGGCGCAGCGACTCCTGGACCGCCGCGGCGACCTGCGCCGCCTCAAGCACCTTGGTCACGCCGATCGACGAGCCCTCGCGCGGCGGCTTGACGATCAGCGGCAGACCCAGGCGCGCCGGCAGCGCGGCGACGGCCTCGGGCGACTGCTCCTCGGGCGCCAGGCGCACATGCGCCGGCGTCGGCAGCCCTTCGGCGATCCAGACGCGCTTGGTCATCACCTTGTCCATCGCGATCGCCGAGGCCATCACGCCGGAGCCGGTGTAGGCGATGCCCATCATCTCGAGTGCGCCCTGCACGCAGCCGTCCTCGCCGTGGCGGCCGTGCAGCGCGATGAAGGCGCGGTCGAAACCCTGCTCGCGCAGCTCGTGCAGGTCGCGCTCGGCCGGATCGAAGGCATGCGCGTCGACGCCGCGCGAGCGCAGCGCCGCCAGCACGCCCGAGCCGCTCATCAGCGAGATCTCGCGCTCGGCGGAGGTGCCGCCCATCAGCACCGCCACCTTGCCCAGCGCGCGGGGATCGACATTCACTGCGGGCTCCTGGGAACTCTGGGCACTCATCACGCACGCTCCTTCAGCAGATCGTTCAGCCGCTCGATCACCTTGGCGGGCACGCCGCCGATGGAGCCCGCGCCCATCGCGATGACGACGTCGCCCGCGCGCGCCTGCTCCAGGATCACCTGCGGCAGCTCGGCGATGTCGTCGACGAAGACCGGGTCGACCCGGCCGGCCACCCGCAGCGCGCGGGTCATGGCACGGCCGTCGGCGGCGACGATCGGCGCCTCGCCGGCGGCGTAGACCTCGGTCAGCAGCACCGCGTCGGCGCTGCCCAGCACCTTGACGAAGTCCTCGAAGCAGTCGCGGGTGCGGGTGTAGCGGTGCGGCTGGAAGGCCAGCACCAGGCGCTGGCCGGGAAAGGCGCCGCGCGCGGCGGCGATCACCGCGGCCATCTCGACCGGGTGGTGGCCGTAGTCGTCGATCAGCGTGAACTGGCCGCCGTCGCGCGCCGGGTGGTCGCCCCAGCGCTGGAAGCGCCGGCCCACGCCGCCGAACTTCGCCAGCGCGGCGACGATCGGCGCGTCCGGCAGCTCCAGCTCGGTGGCGATGGCGATGGCCGCCAGCGCGTTGCGCACATTGTGCTCGCCGGGCAGGTTCAGCGTGATCTGCAGGTCGGGCAGCGTCACGCCGTTGCGGCGCTGGCAGGTGAAGCGCATCTGGCCGCCGGGCAGTGCCTGCACGTCGACTGCGCGCACCTGCACGTCCTCGCCCAGGCCGTAGCTGATGACCGGGCGCGAGATCATCGGCAGGATCGAGCGCACGCCGGGATCGTCGGTGCACAGCACCGCCGAGCCGTAGAACGGCATCTTGTGCAGGAAATCGACGAAGGCCGCCTTCAGCCGCGCGAAGTCGTGGCCGTAGGTGTCCATGTGGTCGGCGTCGATGTTGGTGACGACCGACAGCACCGGCAGCAGGTTCAGGAAGGAGGCGTCGGACTCGTCGGCCTCGACGACGATGTACTCGCCCGAGCCCAGCGCCGAGTTGGCGCCCGCCGAGTTGAGCTTGCCGCCGATGACGAAGGTGGGATCGACGCCAGCCTCGGCCAGCACGCTGGTCACCAGCGAGGTGGTGGTCGTCTTGCCATGCGTGCCGGCGATCGCGATGCCCTTCTTCAGGCGCATCAGCTCGGCCAGCATCACCGCGCGCGGCACGATCGGGATGCGGCGCGAGCGCGCGGCGATCACCTCGGGGTTGTCGCCTTTCACCGCGGTCGAGGTGACCACCGCCTCGGCGCCCTCGATGTGCGCAGCGTCATGGCCGATGTGGATGCGGATGCCCAGCTCGGCCAGCCGGCGGGTCACCGCGCCGTCGGCCTGGTCGGAGCCGGAGACGGTGTAGCCGAGGTTGTGCAGGATCTCGGCGATGCCGCTCATGCCGGCGCCGCCGACACCGACGAAGTGGATGTGCTTGACGGCGTGCTTCATGCTTGCTTGAGGGTCGTCATCAGGGGATTCGTGAGGTGCTCGATCTCGTCGGCGACACGCTGAGCCGCACGCGGCTGCGCCAGCGTGCGTGCGCGCTGCGCCATCTGCAGCAGCCGGGTGCGGTCGAGCCGGCGCAGCAGCTCGGCCAGCGATTCGGGCGAGAGCTCGGCCTGCGGCAGATGAATGGCCGCCTTCTGCCGGTCCATCCAGATCGCATTGTCGCGCTGGTGGGCGGTGGTGCTGACGATCAGCGGCACCAGCACGCTGGGCACGCCGGCGGCGCACAGCTCGCTGACCGTCACCGCGCCGGCGCGGCAGACGATCAGGTCGCACTCGGCCAGGCGGCGCGGCATGTCCTCGATGAAGGGCAGCACCTCCAGCCCGGCCGCCGACGGGTCGAGCCCGGCCTGCGCATAGGCCGCGCGCACCGTCTCGAGATGGGCCACGCCGGTCTGGTGGGTGACGACCGGGCGTTCGGCCGGCAGCAGCCGTGCCAGCGCGCGCGGCAGCGTCTCGTTGAGCACCTGCGCGCCCAGGCTGCCGCCGACCACCAGCACCCGCAACGGGCCGGCGCGGCCGGCAAAGCGCTGCTCGGGCGGTGCGATCGCCTCGATCTCGGCACGCACCGGATTGCCGGTGACGATGCCCTGGGCCACGCCACGTGCGGCCTCGCCGTCGAAGCCGAAGGCCACCCGGTCGGCGAAGCGCAGCAGCGAGCGGTTCGACAGCAGCAGACCCGCATCCGCATTGACCAGCATCAGCGGCCGCCCCAGCAGCCGGGCGATCAGGCCGCCGGGAAAGCAGACATAGCCGCCCATGCCCAGCACCGCCGTCGTCGAGCGACGGCGCAGGATGCCCAGGCACTGCGCCAGCGCGCGCGCGAGCTGCAGCCCGCCGCGCAGCAGCCCGAGCGCGCCCTTGCCGCGCAGGCCGGCGAAGCCGATGGTGTCCATCGGGATGCCGGTCGGCGGCACCAGGCGGTTCTCCATGCCCTTCGGCGTGCCCAGCCAGCTGACGGTCCAGCCGCGGCGCATCATCTCGCGCGCCACCGCCAGGCCCGGCATGATGTGGCCGCCGGTGCCGGCAGCCATGATGACCAGATGACGCTGTGCCGACGCGCTCATGGGCGCCCTCCTCTCAGGATCTGGCGGTTTTCCATGTCGATGCGCAGCACCACCGCCAGGGCCACGCAGGTCATGATGATCGCCGATCCGCCGTAGCTCATCAGCGGCAGCGTCAGGCCCTTGGTGGGCAGCACGCCCAGGTTGACGCCCATGTTGATGAAGGTCTGCCCGCCCATCCACAGGCCGATGCCCTGGGCGGTCAGGCCCGAGAACACCCGGTCGAGCGCCACCGCCTGGCGGCCGATCACGAAGATGCGCCGCACCATCCAGAAGAAGGCGACGATGACGATGCCCACGCCGACCAGACCGAGCTCCTCGCCGATGATGGCCAGCAGGAAGTCGGTGTGCGCCTCGGGCAGGTAGTGCAGCTTCTCGAGCGACTGGCCCAGGCCCTGGCCGAAGTACTCGCCGCGGCCGAAGGCGATCAGCGAGTGCGTCAGCTGATAGGCCTTGTTGTCGGCATTGTCCTTGGCCCAGGGATCGAGGAAGGCGAAGATGCGCCCGCGCTTCTCGGGCGAGACGGTGATCACCAGCACCAGGGCCGAGATCAGCACGCCGATCATGATCGCGAACACCCGGCCGTTGACGCCGCCCAGGAACAGGATGCCCATCGAGATGATCGCGATCACCATGAAGGCACCCATGTCGGGCTCGGCCAGCAGCAGCAGGCCCACCACGCCCAGCGCGATGGCCATCGGCAGCACCGCGCGGGTGAAGCTCTCCTTCACGTCCATCTTGCGCATCATGTAGCTGGCGGCATACATGGCCATCGCCAGCTTGGCCAGCTCGCTGGGCTGGAAGTTCATGACGCCCAGCGGAATCCAGCGCCGCGAGCGGTTGACCACCTTGCCGATGCCGGGAATCAGCACCAGGATCAGCAGCAGCAGCGCCAGCACGAACAGCCACGGCGCCATCTTCTCCCAGGTCCGCATCGGGATGGCCAGCGTCACGCAGGCGGCGATCACCGCCAGCCCCACCGACAGCACATGGCGCGACATGAAATGGGTCGGGACATAGTTGCTGTACTTCGGGCTGTCGGGCAGCTGGATCGAGGCCGAATAGACCATCACCAGCCCGAGCGAGATCAGCCCGGCGATCACCCAGGCCAGCGTCTCGTCGAAGCCGACCCAGCGCGGTGGCATGCCCGAGGACAGGCTGTTCCAGCTGCGCACCGGCACCTCGCCGGCTGCGGTGCGGCCGCGCAGGCGCTGCCACAGGCCGCCGAATCCTCCCGGTGCGGCGCTCACGACCCGAACTCCCCGCGCTCCTGCGCGATCGCCTCGACCTCGGCGACGAAGACCTCGGCGCGGTGGGCGTAGTTGCGGAACATGTCGAGGCTGGCGCAGGCCGGGCTCAGCAGCACCGCATCGCCCGAGCGCGCCTGCGCGAAGCTCCAGCGCACCGCCGCCTCCAGCGTGTCGAAGCGCTCGACAGGCAGCGCCACATCGGCGATCGCCGCGGCGATCGCGCCGGCGTCGCGGCCGATCAGCGCGACCGAGCGTGCGTGTGCGGCCACCGGCGCGGCCAGCGGCCCGAAGTCCTGGCCCTTGCCGTCGCCACCCAGGATCAGCGCCAGCCGTCCGGGCAGCCGGTCGGCGCCCAGGCCGGTCAGCGCCGCGACGGTGGCGCCGACATTGGTGCCCTTGCTGTCGTCGTAGGCATCGATGCCGTCGATCGTGCGGATGAACTCGACCCGGTGCGGCTCGCCGCGGTACTCGCGCAGGCCGTGCAGCATCGGCGCCAGCGGCACGCCGGCGGCGCTGGCCAGCGCGAGCGCGGCCAGCGCGTTGGCGGCGTTGTGGCGGCCGCGGATGCGCAGCGCGTCGGCCGGCATCAGGCGCTGCAGCAGCACCGGCACCGCGCCGGCACCTGCACCGCCACGGCGACCGCGCGGCAGCTCGTCCTCGGCCGCCTGTGCGCGCACCAGCCAGGCCATGCCGTTCTCGACCACCAGGCCCCAGTCGCCCGGGCGGCGCGGCGCGTCCAGCCCGAAGCGCACCACCTCGGGCACGGCCTCCTCCGGCGAGGACGGCGCCCGGCCGCGAGCGGGACGGGCCGCGGCGGCCTCGGCCGGCGCCATCGCCTCGACCATCGCGTCGTCGCGGTTCAGCACCCTCACGCCACGGCGGCCGAAGATGCGCGCCTTCGCCTCGGCATAGGCGGCCATCGAGCCGTGCCAGTCGAGGTGGTCCTGGGTGATGTTGAGCACGGTGGCGGCGGTCGGCTCGAAGTCGGTCACGCCGTCGAGCTGGAAGCTCGAGAGCTCGAGCACCCAAACCTCGGGCAGGCCTGCGGCCGCCTCGTCGGGCGCGGCGGCGTGGCGGTCCAGCGCCTCGCCCAGCGTGCCCAGCAGCGTCGGGCCGATGTTGCCGGCCAGGCCGACGCGCAGGCCGGCGCGCTCGCACAGCTGCGCGGTCAGCGAGGTGGTGGTCGTCTTGCCGTTGGTCCCGGTGATCGCCAGCACCCTGGGCGCGTAGCCCTGTGCGCGCTGCAGGTCGCGCAGCGCCCAGGCGAACAGCGTGAGCTCGCCGCCCACCGGCAGGCCGCGCCGGGCGGCCTCGTCGAGCAGCGGGCGCAGCACCGGGTCGTTCGGCGCCAGACCGGGGCTCTTGAAGACCGCCTTCACGCCGTCGAGCAGCGCCGGATCGGGCGCGCCGCAGCGCAGCTCGGCGCCGGGCACCTCGCGCTCGAGCGCGCCGGCCTGCGGCGGCGCGGCGCGGGTGTCCGCCACGACGATGCGTGCGGCGCCGCAGCGCCGCGCCCAGCGCGCCATCGCCAGGCCCGAATCGCCCAGGCCCAGGATCAGCAGGGCGGTGTCCTTGAGTGCTTCCATGTCAGCGCAGCTTCATCGTCGACAGACCGACCAGGCACAGCAGCATCGTGATGATCCAGAAGCGGATCACCACCTGCGTCTCGACCCAGCCCTTCTTCTCGAAGTGGTGGTGCAGCGGCGCCATCAGCAGGATGCGCCGGCCCTGGCCGTACTTCTTCTTGGTGTACTTGAACCAGCCGACCTGGACCATGACCGACAGCGCCTCGACGACGAAGATGCCGCCCATGATCGCCAGCACGATCTCCTGGCGCACGATCACCGCGATGGTGCCCAGCGCGCCGCCCAGCGCCAGCGCGCCGACATCGCCCATGAAGACCTGCGCCGGATGCGCGTTGAACCACAGGAAGGCCAGGCCCGCGCCGGCCATCGCGGCGCAGAAGATCGCCAGCTCGCCCGCGCCGGGAATGTGCGGCAGGAACAGGTACTTCGAATAGACCGCGTTGCCGGTCGCATAGGCGAACAGGCCCAGCGACGCGCCCACCAGCACCACCGGCATGATCGCCAGGCCGTCCAGCCCGTCGGTCAGGTTGACCGCGTTGCTGAAACCCACGATGACCAGGTAGGTCATGATGATGAAGCCGAACACGCCCAGCGGATAGCTGACCGACTTGAAGAAGGGCACGATCAGGTCGGCCTTCGGCGGCAGGCTGTTCGAGAAGCCCGACATCACCCAGTCGAAGAACAGCTCGAGCACGCGCAGGTTGGAGGTCTCCGAGACGCTGAAGGCCAGGTAGAGCGCCGCCAGGATGCCGATCAGCGACTGCCACAGGTACTTCTCGCCCGAGGGCATGCCCTCGGGATTCTTCTGGACGACCTTGCGCCAGTCGTCGACCCAGCCGATCGCGCCGTAGCCGAAGGTCACCACCATCACGATCCAGACGAAGCGGTTGCTCCAGTCGAACCACAGCAGCGTCGAGACCGCAATCGACAGCAGCACCAGCACGCCGCCCATCGTCGGCGTGCCGCGCTTGACCAGGTGCGCCTGAACGCCGTATTCGCGCACCGGCTGGCCGATCTTCAGCTCGGTCAGGCGCCGGATGACCCACGGGCCGAAGGCCAGACCGAGCAGCAGCGCGGTCATCGCGGCCATCACCGCACGGAAGGTGATGTACTGGAACACGCGCAGGAAGCCCAGCGTGTCCGGATACAGGCCTTGCAACCACTGTGCGAGGCTAATGAGCATGTCGTTCTCCTGGCGCGGCCGATCCGAGGTCGCCCTCTTCGCGGATCGCCGCGACCACCTGTTCCATCTTCATGAAGCGCGAGCCCTTGACGAGCACCGAGCGCACCTCGCCCAGCGCCGCCCGACCCGCGTCCGAGCGCATCGCCGCGACCAGCGCCGCGGCGTCGGCCTCGTGGCGCACCGCGGTGCCGGCGCCGGCCGACGTCGCGGCCTGCGCGGCGTGGGCCGCGAGTATGCCTGCGCTCCAGAACAGCTCGATGCCGCTGGCCGCGGCATGGGCGCCGACCTCGGCATGGAAGGCCGGGCCGTCGTCGCCGACCTCGCCCATGTCGCCCAGCACCAGCCAGCGCGGGCCGGGCAGCGCCGCCAGCACGTCGATGGCCGCGCGCACCGAGTCGGGATTGGCGTTGTAGCTGTCGTCGATCAGCGTGATCGTGTGGCCGCGCCAGGCGCGCTGCTCGACCGCCGAGCGGCCGCGCACCGGCCGGAAGGCCGCCAGACCGTCGCGCACCGCCGCCAGCGGCACGCCGGCAGCCAGCGCGCAGCCGGCCGCGGCCAGCGCATTGAGCAGGTTGTGGCGCCCGGCCACCTGCAGCGCCAGCGTCGCATCGCCCGCGGGCGTGTGCAGCGTGGCCGTCCAGTGGTCGCCCGCCCAGACGGCTTGGGCGCGCAGGTCGGCCGCCGGATCGTCCAGCGCGAAGGTGCGCACCGGGCGCGCGCCGGCCAGTCCGCGCCACAGCGCGGCATAGGCGTCGCCCTCGGGAAAGACCGCGGTGCCGCCGGCCGGCAGCGCGGCGATCGCCGCGCCGTTCTCGCGCGCGACCGCCTCGACCGTCTTCATGAATTCCTGGTGCTCGCGCTGGGCGTTGTTGACCAGCACCACCGTCGGCTGCGCGATGCGCGCCAGCTCGGCGATCTCGCCGGGGTGGTTCATGCCCAGCTCGATCACCGCCAGCCGGTGGTGGCGGCGCAGCCCCAGCACCGTCAGCGGCACGCCGATGTGGTTGTTGAGGTTGCCGGCGGTGGCATGCGCCGCGTCGCCCGCGGCCGCGCGCAGGATCGACGCGATCATCTGCGTGACCGTCGTCTTGCCGTTGCTGCCGGTCACGCCGATCACCGGCAGGTCCAGCGTGGCGCGCCAGCCCTCGGCCAGCGCCTGCAGCGCCGCCAGCGCGTCGGGCACCTCCAGCCCCGGCAGACCGGCCTCGGCCAGGCCGCGCTCGGCCAGCGCCGCGCAGGCGCCCGCCTCGCGGGCCTGCGCCAGGAAGTCGTTGGCGTCGAAGCGCTCGCCGCGCAGCGCGACGAACAGGTCGCCCTCGCGCAGCGTGCGGGTGTCGGTGTGGACCCGGGCGAAGGCCCGGCCCGGATCGCCGATCAGGCGCACGGACGGCAGGCGCGCGGCCAGCAGCGCGTGCGCCTCGCCCAGGGTCATGAAGTCGTCGGAAGTCATCGTGAGGGGAAAGGCGGTCAGGCCGCGGTGGAGGTGCGTCGTTGTAGCGCGGCCTCGGCCTGCTCCAGATCTGAAAAATGATGCCGGACGCCCGCCGTCTCCTGATAGTCCTCATGGCCCTTGCCGGCGATCAGCACCACATCGGCCGCGTCGGCGTCATGCAGCACGGTGGCGATCGCCGCGGCCCGGTCCTCGAGGCAGGCCAGCGTGGGCGCGGGCGTGCAGCCGGCCTGGATGTCGCGCAGGATCGCCGCGGGCGACTCATGGCGCGGATTGTCGCTGGTGAGCACCACCTCGTCGGCCAGCGCCTGGGCGATGCGGCCCATGACCGGCCGCTTGGTGGCATCGCGGTTGCCGCCGCAGCCGAAGACGCACCACAGCCGGCCGCCGCGCGCCTGCGCAAACGGGCGCAGCGCCTGCAGCGCCTTCTCCAGCGCATCCGGCGTGTGCGCGTAGTCGACCACCACCTGCGGCAGGTCCGTGGCACCGGCCGGTGGCTCGACCCGCTGCATCCGCCCCGGCACCGGGGTGAAGTCGGCCGCCAGCGCCGCCACCTGCGCCAGCGGCAGGCCCAGCGCACGCAGCACGCCGATCACGCCGACGACATTGGCGGCGTTGTAGTCGCCGATCAGCCCGGTGCGCACCGCCACCGGCGCGCCCGCCTCTTCGGTCAGCAGCAGGCACAGGCCGGCGCCGTCGTAGCGCAGGTCGCCGGCCTGCAGCCGTGCCGGCCGGGCCGAAGGCCGGGTCGAGCAGGTCCAGACCTCGAGCCGGCCCTCGGCCTGCAGCTCGTCGGCCAGGATGGCGCCCTGCGGATCGTCGATGTTGATGACCGCCGCGCGCAGGCCCGGCCAGTCGAACAGCGCCCGCTTGGCCTGCCAGTAGGCGGCCATGCTGCCGTGGTAGTCGAGGTGATCGGGCGTGAAGTTGGTGAACAGCGCGACATCGATCTTCATCGCGTCGAGCCGGTGCTCGGTCACGCCGATCGACGAGGCCTCCATCGCGCAGGCCGCGAAGCCCCGGGCGGCGAAGTCGCGCAGCGCGCGCTGCAGCGTGACCGGATCGGGCGTGGTCAGGCCGGTCGAGATCACCCGGGCCTCGGGCGCGACGCGGCTGGGCGGCTCGCCCACGCCCAGCGTGCCGACGACGCCGCAGCGCCGACCGGCCAGACTGAGCGCCTGCGCCAGCCACCAGGCGGTGGAGGTCTTGCCATTGGTGCCGGTGGTGGCCACCACATCGAGCAGACGGCTCGGATGCCCGTGCCAGGCCGCGGCCAGCGGCGCGGTGCTGGCCTTCAGCGCCGGCAGCGCGGCGATGCGCGCATCCGCGCCGAAGTCGAAGGCCTCGATGCCGTCGGCCTCGACCAGACAGGCGGCCGCGCCGGCAGCCAGCGCGGCGGGCACATGACGGCGGCCATCCTGCGCCAGCCCCGGCCAGGCGATGAAGACATCGCCCGACAGCACCTGGCGGCTGTCGGTGCGCAGCACCGCCTGCGGCGCGACACGGCGCAGCCAGGCCAGCGTCTCGTCGACATCCCGGAACAGGGTCACACGGGTCGGTTGCGTCGATCCCATCAGAACGATTCCTCCTCGGCCCGGGCCGCCTGCGTCCGGGCGATGATCTGCGGCGTCACCTCGCGGTCGGGCGGCACGCTCAGCACCCGCAGCGTCTGCTGCACCACCTGGCTGAAGACCGGCGCCGCGACCAGACCGCCGTAGTACTGGCCCTTGCCCGGCTCGTCGATCATGACCGCGACGACCACCCGAGGCTGGTCCAGCGGCGCCATGCCGACGAACCAGGAACGGTACTTGTTGCCGGCATAGCCCTTGCCCTCCTGCTTGCGCGCGGTGCCGGTCTTGCCGCCGACCGAATAGCCCAGGGCCTGGGCCTTCGGCGCAGTGCCGCCCTCGCCGGCGGCCATGCCGAGCATCTTGCGCACCGCGCGGGCCACCTCCGGCCGGAAGACCTGCTGCCCCTCGACCGGCCGGTCCTGCCGCTGCAGCGTGACCGGCACCAGCTGCCCGTCGCGGGCGAAGACGGTGTAGGCCTGGGCGAGCTGGAACAGCGAGGCCGACAGGCCGTAGCCATAGCTCATCGTCGCCTGCTCGATCGGGCGCCAGCTCTTGTAGGGCCGCAGCCGGCCCGAGGCCAGACCGGGAAACTCCATCTCGGGCTTCTGGCCGAAGCCCAGCGAGCGGTACAGCTCCCACATCTCGCGCGGCTGCATCTGCATCGCCATCTTGACGGTGCCGACGTTGCTGGACTTCTGGATGATCTGCTCGACCGTCATCACGCCGAGCGGATGCGAGTCGCGGATCGTCGAGCCGGTGATGGTGATGCTGCCCGGTGCGGTCTGGATCACCGTTTCCGGCCGCACCCGGCCGGCCTGGATCGACTGCGCGGCGATGAAGGGCTTCATCGTCGAGCCCGGCTCGAAGGTGTCGGTCAGCGCACGGTTGCGCAGGTTCGCGCCGGTGCGGGTGCGCCGGTCGCCGGGCGTGTAGGAGGGATAGTTGGCCAGCGCCAGCACCTCGCCGGTGCGCACGTCCAGCACCACCACGCTGCCGGCCTGCGCCTCGTGCTGCGCCACCGCCTCGCGCAGGCGCTGGTAGGCGACGAACTGCACCTTGCTGTCGATCGACAGCGCGATGTCCTTGCCGTCCTCCGGCTCGACGATCTCGCCGATGTCCTCGACCACACGGCCGAGGCGGTCGCGCACCACGCTGCGGCTGCCGTTGTGGCCCTGGAGCTGCTTCTGGAAGGCCAGCTCGACGCCTTCCTGGCCCTTTTCCTGCAGGTTGGTGAAGCCGACCACATGGGCCGCGGCCTCGCCCTCCGGGTATTCGCGCCGGTATTCGCGCTCGATGGTGATGCCCTTGATCTTGAGCTCGCGGATGCGCGCGGCGGTGGTCTCGTCGATCAGGCGGCGCAGCCAGACGAAGTTGCCGCCCTCGCGCACCTTCGCGGCCAGGTCGACCGGGGTGATGCCCAGCAGGCGGGTCAGTTCGGCCACCTGCTCCGGCGTGGCCTGGAAATCCTTCGGGATCATCCAGACCGAGGGCGCGGGCACGCTGGCGGCCAGCACCTCGCCGTTGCGGTCGGTGATGCGGCCGCGGCTGGCCTGCAGCTCGAAGGTGCGCTGGTAGCGCATCTCGCCCTGGGCCTGGAAGAACTCCTTGTCGATCGCCTGCACATACATCGCGCGCCCCAGCAGCAGCGCGAAGCTCAGGCCGACCACCACCAGCGCCAGCCGGGAGCGCCAGATCGGCGTCTTGGCCGTCAGCAGCGGGCTGGAGGCGTAGCGCGCCCCGGCGGGCGCGCCCTTCTGGCCTGCCGCCGGCGCCAGCCGGGCCGCCAGCCGGGAGCGGGCCCGATCCAGCCAGCCGGCGCTCACGGCCGGACCTCCTGGGCAGGCGCCGGGACCGCATCCAGATACTGGGTCACCGCCGGCGTGGCCACGCTCATGTGCAGCCGCTCGCGCGCGGCCAGATCGACGCGCACATGGGTGGCCTCGGTGCGCAGCTGCAGGCGCAGCCGCTCGGCCTCCTGCTCGAGGCGGCGCGCCTCGTTGCGCTCGCGCTCGAGCTGCACGAACTGGCGGCGCGAGTCATAGGACACATGCACCAGATACAGCGCGCTGGCCACGACCGCCAGCAGCAGCACGATGTTCAGCCGGGTCATGCCCGCCTCCGGGAGAAGGGCGCAGGCGCCGCCGGCAGCGCCGCATCGGTGCGCGCCGCCACCCGCAGGATCGCCGAGCGCGAGCGTGCGTTGGCCTCGACCTCGGCCTCCGAGGGCTTGATGCGCGCGACCTCCTCGAGCAGCGCCGGCTTCGGCGTGGCGAAGGGCACGCGCCGGTCGAACTCCTCGCGGGCATGGCGCTGGATGAAGTTCTTGACGATGCGGTCTTCCAGCGAGTGGAAGCTGATGATGGCCAGCCTCCCGCCCGGCGCCAGCGCCGCCAGCGAGGCCTCCAGCGCCTGCTCGAGCTCGTCGAGCTCGCCGTTGACCAGGATGCGCAGCGCCTGGAAGGTGCGGGTGGCCGGGTCCTGGCCGCGCTCGCGGGTGCGCACCACGGTGGCGGCCAGCGCGGCCAGCTCGGAGGTGCGCGCCAGCGGCTGGCCGGCCTCGCGCCGCGCCACGATCGCACGCGCCAGCGGGCCGGCGAAGCGCTCCTCGCCGTAGACGCGGATCACCTCGGCGATGCGCTCGAAGGGCGCGGTGGCCAGGAACTCGGCCGCGCTCTGGCCGCGCGTCGGATCCATGCGCATGTCGAGCGGCCCGTCGTGGCGGAAGCTGAAGCCCCGCGCCGGATCGTCGATCTGCGGCGAGGACACGCCGATGTCGAGCAGGATGCCGTCGACCTGCGCCACGCCGTGCGCGGCCATCACCTCGGGATAGTCGGCGAAGCGGGTGTGGTCGATCGAGAAGCGCGTGTCGTCGATGCGGGTGTCGCCCTCGCGGGCATGCGCGACGGCCTCGGGGTCGCGGTCGATCGCCATCAGCCGCCCGCCCGGCGCCAGGCGCGACAGGATCAGGCGCGAGTGGCCACCGCGGCCGAAGGTGCCGTCGATGTAGGTGCCGTCGGGGCGATGCAGCAGCGCGTCGACCGCCTCGTGGAGCAGCACGGTGATGTGCTGCCGGATGGGTGCTTCGGCAGGAACGGCCATGGGGGGGAGAGGTCAGAGGCGGGAGCCCTGCAGGCGCGACAGCGTCAACGGCGGCAGCGGCAGGTCATGCCCGGAAGGGCGGGTCGGCATGAACGGCATCGGGCTTCCGGCAGGCAGGCCGCCGCGAGAACGCGCAGGAACGCTCAGGCGCCCTGCGACATCCGGCGCAGACGCCGAAGTCCTCTGGAAGTGAAAGTCGACCACAAAAACCCACAAAACGACACGGTCGCCCACTGTAGCGGACAAATTGCGCGAGGGTCAAGGAAGCCACGCGTGAATCACCAATGAAATCAAATACTTAGGCGACCATGACCCTTTGGACGACGAATCGGGCCAGCACTGAAAAAAACCATGTGGATGAAGCACTTAGGAATATGTCCCGGCGCAGGGCACAAGATCAGTGCCTGAGCCAGCCTCCGAAAAATGTGAAATATGCCCAGACACGGTCACAAGAAGCGGCAGGAAAGACTTTCTTATCGGCACATGAAACGGGCTCATGTTCCAGGCCCTTGCGCCGACTGCGCGGGGCGGGCGCGCGAGGCGCGGGTCATCGGATCGGCCCGACCGACCGTTGGTGACAGGACTTCGATGGAGAACGCGATGGATCGAATCCTGCACCGGTCGGTGCCTGCCGCCCTGGTCCTCGGGGCGGCCCTGCTGCTGGCGCCGCCCGCCATGGCCGGCCGCGGCGACGCCGACAGCCCGGTCGCCCGGGTGCTGCGGGTGGACGGCACGCTGCGGCTGCAGCGCGGCGCTGACGGCGATCTCGGCACGGACGAGCTGCGCGCCGAGCGCCGCTCGCCGGTGCGCGAGGGCGATCGCCTGCGCAGCGCCGCCGGGTCGCGCACCGAGATCGCCTTCGGCAGCGACCGCCTGCGCCTGGACGAGAACAGCGTGCTGAGCGTGCGCCGGCTCAGCGCCGGTCGCATCGAGCTGCGCCTGGAGCAAGGCAGCCTGGCGCTGCTGCTGGAGGGCGACGACGATCCGCTGCGCTGGCGCATCGAGACCGCCGCAGCGATGCATCGGCCGCAGGGCCCGGGCCTGTTCCGCATCGACGCACCGGAATCGGCCCGATGGCTCGACGGGGCGGCGGCCACCGCCTGGCGCAGCCCGATGCACCTCGAGAGCGCCGACGACTCGCTGCTGCTGCAGCCGGGCCGCCGCGCCGAGCCCGATGGCCGGCGCGGCTGGCAGACCCGCCTGCCGGAGGCCGACCGGTTCGCCCGCTGGGCGATGGACGATTCGCAGGAGCGCTGGAACGACCCGGACCACGACGCGCCTCGCACCAGCCTGCGCCCCCGGGCCCCGGTGGAACTCCCGGACGACCTCGACGGCGCCGACACCCTGGATCGCCATGGCCGCTGGGAACATGCCTCGGACTGGGGCTGGGTCTGGGTGCCACGCGCGAGTCTCGGCTGGGCGCCCTACCGCCAGGGCCGCTGGCGCCGCGGCGCCGACGGCTGGCTCTGGATCGACAGCGCGCCCTGGGGCGTGGCGACCTTCCGCCACGGCCGCTGGGTGCGCTGGGACAGCCACTGGGCCTGGCTGCCGGGGCCGGCGCTGCGCCATGTCGAGCCGGTCGCGCCCGTCTGGGAGGCGCCGCCGCCGCGCGTCATCGTGCAGCCGGCTCCGGTCATCATCGAGACCCGGCCCGCTCGGCCGATCCATCCCGACACGCCGGTCCGGCCCGCCCCGGCCCCGCCGGTCGTGCGCATCGTGCCGGCCGCGCCCGTGGCCCCGGTCATGCCGGCACCGACGCCGATCATCGTTCGCCCGGCACCGCAGCCGATGCCGCAGCCGATCCAGCCGCCGGCACCCGCACCGGTCCGGGAGGCCGCACCGCGCCCGGACCGCCGCATTCACGAGAACATGATGTCGCCCGCCGCCCGGGAGGCGGCCGAGGAACTGCGCCGCGCCCAGCGCCAGCAATGAGCATGCGGTGAGCGCAGGCCGGCTCAGCCCGGCTGGCGGAAGCGCCGGCCGGCGTCCAGGCCCAGGCCGCTGGCCACGCTGGCCAGGCGGTCGCCGTGCAGCGCCTGCGCCTGCGGGAAAGCCGCGGCCAGACGCTCGGTCAGCGCCTTCAGCCCGGTCGAGCCGCCGGTGAAATAGACCGCGTCGATGCCATCGGCCGAGAGGCCCGCGCGACGCACCGTCTCGCGGGCAGCCTCGACGATGCGGCCGATGTCCTCCTCGAGCGCCTCGCGCGCCTGCTGCGCCGTCACCTCGACCGCCAGGCCACGCTCGACCCAGGCCAGGTCGATGCGCGCGGCCTCGCCGGCGGCGGTGTCGATCTTGGCGCGCTCGGCACGGCCGAGCAGGTCGTGGCCGAGCTGGTCGCCCACCACCTTCATCAGCCGGGCATGCTGGACCGGATCGGCATAGTCGCCGCGCATCATGCGCAGCTCCTGCAGGCGCGCCGGGCGGTAGACGGTGTTGATCAGATGCCAGGTGGCCAGATCGAAATAGACCCGGCTGGGCACCTCGCGCGGCGGCTGGCCGCCGATCGAGGGCCCGAGCGCGCCGAAGCCCAGCGCCGGCATGACCGCCGCCAGCTCGACGCGGCGGTCGAAGTCGGTGCCGGCCACATGCAGGCCGTGGTGGGCCAGCACGTCGTCGGCGCGGTCGATGCGGTCGCGCCGCTGCGGGCCGACGCGCACGATCGAGAAGTCGGAGGTGCCGCCGCCGATGTCGGCGATCAGCACGCGCTGCTCGGCATCGATGCGCGACTCGTGGTCGAAGGCCGCCGCCAGCGGCTCGAACTGGAAGGCGACCTCCTCGAAGCCGGCCTCGCGCGCGGCCTGCTCGAGCGTGGCCTGGGCCAACGCGTCGCGCTGCGCGTCCTCGTCGACAAAATGCACCGGCCGGCCGATGACCGCGCGGCGCGGCGCCACCCCGGTGTGCAGCTCGGCGGCGCGGCGCAGGTGGCGCAGATAGCCCGAGATCACCTCGGCGAAGCCGATCGCCCGACCGGCGCCGATGTCGGTCTGCTGCGTCATCAGTCCGGTGCCCAGCGCGCTCTTCATCGAGCGCATCAGCCGGCCCTCGCTGCCCTCGACATAGGCCGCCAGCGCAGCGCGGCCATGCAGCCGCGGCAGATCCTGCAGGCCCGGCCCCTCGGCCAGATAGAAGGTGGCGGTCGGCATCGTGACCGCGCCGTCCTCCAGCGGCACCAGCCGCATCGCGCCGCGGGCATCAGGCACCGCAATCGCGGAATTGGAGGTGCCGAAGTCGATGGCGCAGAAATCGGGAATTGGGGAGGCAGTCATGGGCGGCAGGCGGACGGGCGGAAGGGGCGCGATGATACCGGCCACCGACCGGATGCCGACCTGCCGACGTTTCCGCCTGCGCCGGAGACGCTCAGGCCCGCTTCAGCCCCACCTTCTCCACCACCTCGCGCCATACGCCGAACTCGCGTGACAGCGAGGCACTCAGGTCTTCCGGCGTATCCAGTACCGGATCGACGCCGATCTCGGCCAGCGCCTTGACCGTCTCCGGCCGTGCCAGATGCGTGCGCAGCAGGTCGGCCAGCTGCTCGGCCTGCGCCGTGCTGGCGCTGGCGGGCATCAGCATCGCGTAGTTCTCGAGCTCGGTCAGCAGACCGAAACCGAGCTCGGCATAGGTCGGCACCTCCGGCACGTAACGCGAGCGTGTGGCGCCGGTGATGGCGAGCACGCGCAGCTTGCCGGTGGCCGCCCGCGGCAGATAGTTGCCGAGCAGCATCGACATCGCCGGCAGCTGGCCCGACATCAGGTCTTCGGCCGCCGGGCCAGCGCCGCGATAGGCGACATGGCGCAGGTCGGCCTGCGCCAGCCGCCCCAGCGCCGCGCCGATCAGGTGCGAGCCGGTGCCGACACCCGGCGAACCGAAGCCGGAGCGGTCAGGATTGAGCTCGACCCAGCGCAGGTAGTCGCGCAGCGTGCGGACCTCGGCCGGCACCGCCGGACCGACGACAAAGCAGATCGGCGCGCTGCCGATGGTGATGACCGGCTTGAAGTCCTGCTGCCGCAAGGCATCGCCTCGGGCGATCTGCGGCACCAGGGTGATCGAGGAGGTCGGCGTGGTCAGCAGCACCGAGCCGTCGCCCGGTGCGGAGGACACCTGCCGGGCCGCGGTCAGACCGGCTGCCCCCGGACGGCTGTCGAGCTTGATGGTCTGGGCATACGTGCCCTGCAAGCCGGGTGCGATGCGCTGCAGCACCGCCTCGACCGTCCCCCCGGTGGTGAAGCCGTAGACCAGCTTCAGGTCTCTGACCGGCCCTGAGGAGGCCTGGGACCAGGCCGGTGCAGAAACGACCGAGGTGCCCAGGGCGCCCACGGCACCGAGAAATGATCTGCGCAACATCATGAGACCTTTTGACGGCATTGACGCCCCGAGGAATGGGGCCATCAAACGCCATCGCCAGATCTGCAGGAAACTTGATCCGCAATAACCCGCACGAACCCACACGAACCCGAGCAGGTCGGGCACGCGCAGGTCGGATGTCACGCCAGCCCGGCAGGCGCCTTCAGGTGCCAGTCGGTGGCCTGCTGCAGCGCATGACCGGCATGCAGCAGCGCGCCTTCCTGCCAGTAGTTGCCGACCAGCTGCAGGCCCACCGGCAGGCCGCCAGCGCCGAAGCCCGCCGGCACGCTGAGGCCGGGCAGCCCTGCCAGCGAGGCCGGCAGCGTGAAGATGTCGGCCAGGTATTCGGCCACCGGGTCGGTCTGGCTGCCGATCGGTCGCGCCACCGTCGGCGCCACCGGGCCGGCGATCAGGTCGCAGTCCTTGAACGCGGCCTGGAAGTCGTCGGCGATCATGCGGCGCAGCTTCTGCGCCTGCAGGTAGTAGGCGTCGTAGTAGCCGTGCGAGAGCACATAGGTGCCGATCATGATCCGGCGCTTGACCTCGGGGCCGAAGCCTTCGCTGCGGCTCTTGCGGTACATGTCGTTCAGGTCCTTGTACTCGGCCGCGCGGTGGCCGTAGCGCACGCCGTCGAAGCGGCTCAGGTTCGAGCTGGCCTCGGCCGGGGCGATGATGTAGTAGACCGGAATCGACAGTTCGGTGCGCGGCAGGCTGACCTCGACCAGCGTGGCGCCCAGGCGCTCCAGCTCGGCCAGCGCGGCACGCACCGCCGTCAGCACATCGGCCGAGACGCCCTCGCCGAAGAATTCCTTCGGCAGGCCGATGCGCAGCCCCTTGAGCGGCTGGTCCGGCGTGGCGCCCTCGCGCAGCGCGGTCGTGGCGGCGACGAAGTCCGGCACCGGCTGCTCGGCGCTGGTGGCATCCAGCGGGTCGAAGCCGCTCATCGCCTGCAGCAGGTGCGCGCAGTCCAGCGCCGAGCGTGCCATCGGGCCGGCCTGGTCCAGGCTGGACGCGAACGCGATCATGCCGTAGCGCGAGCAGCGGCCGTAGGTCGGCTTGATGCCGGTCACGCCGGTCAGGCTGGCAGGCTGGCGCACCGAGCCGCCAGTGTCGGTGCCGGTCGCGGCCGGCACCAGGCGCGCGGCCACCGCCACCGCGCTGCCGCCCGACGAGCCGCCGGCGATGCGCGACGCATCCCACGGATTGCGCGCCGGAAAGTAGGCCGAGTTCTCGTTGGAGCCGCCCATCGCGAACTCGTCGCAGTTGAGCTTGCCCAGCGTCACCGCGCCGGCCGCGGCCAGCCGGCTGACCACGGTGGCGTCGAAGGGGCTGCGGTAGCCCTCGAGCATCCTCGAGCCGGCGGTGCTGGGCAGGTCGCGGGTGACGAAGATGTCCTTGTGCGCGATCGGCACACCCAGCAGCGGATGCGCCGGGCCGTCGATGCCGCGGGCGCGCCAGAGGTCGGCCGCACCGGCCTGCGCCAGCGCCGCCTCCTCGTCGACCGCCAGGAAGGCGCCGAGCGAGGCGTGCGCGGCCGTGCGGGCCAGCAGGTGCTTCGTCAGCTCGACGCTGGAGACCTGCTTCTCGTCGAGCAGGCGCGACAGCTCGGCCACGCCGAGTTCATGCAGCTGGGTCATCGTGATCCTTCCCCTGTCGTTCATTCGATCACCCGAGGCACCAGGAACAGGCCGGCCTCGACCGCCGGCGCGCTCTTCTGGTTGGCCTCGCGGCTGTCCGGCTCGGTCACCGCGTCCTCGCGCAGGCGCAGCGCCACCTCCTGGATGGCCGACAGGGGCGTGTACAGCGGCGCCACGCCGGTGGTGTCGACCGCCCGCATCTGCTCGACGATCGCGAAGAAGCCGTTGAGCTCGCCCAGCAGGCTCGCCTGCTCGGCCGGGCTGAGTTCAAGCCGCGCAAGATTTGCGATGCGGCTCACATCCTGAGGCGTGAGTGCCATTTTTCGTGACGGATTTGGTGGTTTTAGCAATATGAGCGCCCAGCCCATCCCTCCAACGAAGGACAGCAAGCGCCGACATGCAGTGGCTTGGCCGGGCCGCCGGATGCGTGCCACAAGCCATGGGGTATTATCACCCGCCCTTGCTTCATGCCCTGCCGGGCCCGGCCCGATGGCACCGGACAGGCAGGGTTCACGGTTTCCAGTTCAGACCCGCGTTTCGTGGCTGGTCGTCACGCCACCGAAACGCCTTCGAGTTCACCATGTTCGGATCGTTGCGTCGCTATTTCTCCACCGATCTCGCGATCGACCTCGGGACCGCCAACACCCTGATCTATGTGCGTGGCACCGGCGTCGTGCTCAACGAGCCGTCGGTGGTGGCGATCCGCCACGAAGGCGGCCCGCACGGCAAGAAGACCATTCAGGCGGTCGGCGCCGAGGCCAAGGCCATGCTCGGCAAGGTGCCGGGCAACATCGAGGCCATCCGCCCGATGAAGGACGGCGTGATCGCCGACTTCACCGTCACCGAGCAGATGCTCAAGCAGTTCATCAAGATGGTGCATCCGCGCTCGCTCCTGCGACCGAGCCCGCGCATCATCATCTGCGTGCCCTGCGGCTCGACCCAGGTCGAGCGCCGCGCGATCCGCGAGTCGGCCCTCGGCGCCGGCGCCAGCGAGGTCTACCTGATCGAGGAGCCGATGGCTGCGGCGATCGGCGCCGGCATGCCGGTGTCGGAAGCCTCCGGCTCGATGGTGGTCGACATCGGCGGCGGCACGACCGAGGTCGGCGTGATCTCGCTGGGCGGCATGGTCTACAAGGGTTCGGTGCGCGTCGGCGGCGACAAGTTCGACGAGGCGATCATCAACTACATCCGCCGCAACTACGGCATGCTGATCGGCGAGCCCACCGCCGAGGCCATCAAGAAGGAAATCGGCTCGGCCTTCCCCGGCTCCGAGATCAAGGAGATGGAAGTCAAGGGCCGCAACCTCAGCGAAGGCGTGCCGCGCAGCTTCACCGTCTCCAGCAACGAGATCCTCGAAGCGCTGACCGACCCGCTCAACCAGATCGTCTCCAGCGTCAAGAAGGCGCTGGAGCAGACCCCGCCCGAGCTGGGCGCCGACATCGCCGAGCGCGGCATGATGCTCACCGGCGGCGGTGCCCTGCTGCGCGATCTGGACCGTCTGCTCGCCGAGGAAACCGGCCTGCCGGTGCTCGTCGCCGAGGATCCGCTGTCGTGCGTGGTGCGCGGCTGCGGCATGGCCCTGGAGCGCATGGAGCGCCTCGGCTCAATCTTCACGTCCGAATAAGCGGCCGCGCGCCGACGCTGCCGGCCGCGCCGACCGTTTCCCGACATGCCGCTGGGCACCCTCGACCGCACGCCGCCACCGTTCTTCCGCCAGGGCCCCTCGGCCCTGACGCGGCTGATCGTGTTCGCGTCGCTGTCGGTGTTCCTGATGGCAGCCGACACCCGGCTCGGCCTGACCGGTCCGCTGCGTACGATTGCGGCCGTCATCCTGCATCCGATCGAGCGGGTGCTGCTTGCGCCGGTGCGCGGCGCGCTGTCGGCCGGCCTGTATGTGGACGGCATCGCCCAGGCCCAGGCCCGCGCCGATCAGGCCCGCGCCGAACTGACCCGCCAGTCGGAGCGCTCACTGCAGGCCGGCCAGCTGCAGCAGGAGAACGCCCGGCTGCGCGCCCTGCTGGAGCTGCGCGAGCGGCTGTCGCTGCGCGCGCGCGCCGCCGAGGTGCTCTACGACGCGCCCGATCCCTACACCCGCAAGATCATCGTCGATCGCGGCAGCAGTCACGGCATCCTGCCGGGCTCGCCGGTGGTCAACGAGGACGGCGTGCTCGGTCAGGTCACCCGGGTCTATCCGATGACCGCCGAGATCACGCTGGCGATCGACGAGGATGCGGCCATCCCGGTGCACAACCTGCGCACCGGCCAGCGCGGCGTGGTCTTCGGCTCGCCGTCGAGCGACAGCATGGAACTGCGCTTCGTCGCCGCCAACGCCGACGTGCAGGTCGGCGACCTGCTGCAGACCTCCGGCCTGGACGGTGTCTACCCGCCCGGACTGGCGGTGGCCAAGGTCAGCCGGCTCGACCGGCGCACCCAGTCCGACTTCGCCAAGATCATGCTGCAGCCGATGGCCTCGCCCGACCATGTGCGTCATGTGCTGGTGCTCGAGCCGATCGGACTGCACCAGCCGGCCCGTCCGGGCGCCGACGAGCCTTCGCTGCCGGCGCACGGCAAGGAAGCCCGCGAGCGCACCGGCGCCGCCAGCGCGGCCGCCGCCTCGGCAGCAGCCTCCGCCGCATCTGCCCCTGCGCCGCGCCGCTCGCCCTGAGGAGATCGCCGATGATGCCCCGCTCGTCGGACCAGCTGCTGCTGCCGGTCAACCCATGGTTCATGTGGACCACGCTGGTCGGGGCGCTGCTGCTCAACCTGATCCCGCTGGGCCGCCAGCCGGCGATGCCGGACCTGATGGCGCTCGCGCTGGTGTTCTGGAACGTGCACCAGCCGCGCCGCGTCGGTGTCGGCGCGGCCTTCATGTTCGGCCTGCTGATGGATGTGCACGACAGCGCGCTGCTGGGTCAGCATGCGCTCGCCTACACGCTGCTGAGCTATTTCGCGATCACCATCCATCGCCGCATCCTGTGGTTCACGCCGGGCGCGCAGGCGGTGCATGTGCTGCCGCTGTTCGTGGCCGCCCATGTGACCTCGCTGCTGCTGCGCCTGGCCACCGGCGCCGAGTTCCCCGGCTGGCCGATGCTGCTGGCGCCGCTGTTCGAGGCGCTGCTGTGGCCGCTGGCGAGCTGGCTGCTGCTGGTGCCGCAGCGCCGCGCCCCCGACCCGGACGAGAACCGGCCGCTGTGAGGCGGGCCGTGATCCGCCGCCGCGCCGCCCCGCCGTCACGATGACCGAACTGCGCAACGTCGAACAGGAGCTCGACCGGTTCCGCACCCGCCTGCTGGCGGCTGCGCTGCTGGTGCTGATCTGCTTCGGCCTGATCGTGGCGCGGCTGCTGGTGCTGCAGGTGGTCAAGCACGAGGAGCTCTCGACCCGGGCCGAGAAGAACCGCATCTCGATCGTGCCGATCGTGCCCAACCGCGGCCTGATCGTCGATCGCAACGGCGTGGTGCTGGCCGACAACTACTCGGCCTACACGCTGGAGATCACCCGCTCGCAGCTGGTCGACGATCTGGACACCGTGATCGACCAGCTCTCGGAGGTGGTGGAGATCGCGCCGCGCGACCGCCGCCGCTTCAAGCGGGTGATGGTCGAGTCCAAGCGCTTCGAGTCGCTGCCGATCCGCACCAAGCTCACCGACGAGGAGGTCGCGCGCTTCACCGCGCAGCGCTACCGCTTTCCCGGCGTCGAGATCAAGGCGCGGCTGTTCCGCAACTATCCCTTCGGCGAGACGGCGGGCCATCTGATCGGCTACATCGGCCGCATCAACCAGCGCGAGAAGGACATGATGGCCGAGTGGTCCGACGAGGACCAGGCCAACTACCGCGGCACCGAGGTGATCGGCAAGCTCGGCATCGAGCAGAGCTACGAGCGCGAGCTGCACGGCATCACCGGCTTCGAGGAGGTCGAGACCTCGGCCGGCGGGCATCCGGTGCGGCTGCTGCGCTCCGAGCCGGCCACGCCGGGCAACACCGTGCGGCTGTCGATCGACATCAAGCTGCAGTCGCTGGTCGAGGAGCTGTTCGGCAGGCGCCGCGGCGCGCTGGTGGCGATCGACCCGCGCAACGGCGAGGTGCTGGCCTTCGTCAGCCAGCCCGGCTTCGACCCCAATCTGTTCGTCGGCGGCATCGACCAGGACTCCTGGAAGGAACTCAACGAGTCGCTCGACAAGCCGCTGCTCAACCGCGCGCTGCGCGGCACCTACCCGCCGGGCTCGACCTACAAGCCCTTCATGGCGATGGCCGCGCTGATCACCGGCAAGCGCACCGCCGGCCAGGCCATCTTCGACAACGGCTCGTTCATGTTCGGCAACCACCGCTTCCGCAGCCACGGCGATCACGGCCTGGGCTCGGTCGACATGGCCCGCTCGATCGTGCAGTCGAGCAATGTCTACTACTACATGCTCGCCAGCGAGATGGGCGTGGACATGATCCACGACCAGATGGCGCCCTACGGCTTCGGCGAGAGGACCGGCATCGACCTGGAGGGCGAGGCCACCGGCGACCTGCCCTCGACCGAGTGGAAGCGCAACAAGTACAGGCGCCCGGAGCAGAAGCGCTGGTACGCCGGCGAGACCATCTCGCTGGGCATCGGCCAGGGCTACAACAACTTCACCATGCTGCAGCTCGCCAGCGCGCAGGCCACGCTGGTGGCCGGCGGCAAGCGCTACGCGCCGCGCGTGGTGCGCGGCATCGAGGATGCGGTGAGCCGCGAGACACGCATCCTGTCCTCGCAGCTGGTGCTCGACATGAAGCTGCGCGAGCCCGATGTCGAGGTCATCAAGAACGCGATGTTCGGCGTGACACAGTCGGGGACTGCCACCCGGGTCTTCGCCGGCGCGCCCTACGCCAGCGGCGGCAAGACCGGCACCGCGCAGGCGGTCACCATCCGCCAGAACGAGAAGTACAACGCCTCCCGGCTGGCCGAGTACAAGCGCGACCACTCGCTCTACACCGCCTTCGCGCCGCTGGACGAGCCGCGCATCGCGCTGGCGATCGTCGTGGAGAACGCCGGCTTCGGCGCCGAGGCGGCCGCGCCGATCGCACGCCGCGTGCTCGACTATGTGATCGCCGGCCGCTATCCCTCGCCCGAGGACATCGCGCTGGTCCAGAAGGGCCAGGGCGCAGCGCCGATCGGCCCCTTCATCGCGGTGGCCGACGTGCCACTACCGCCGGCGCGCACCGGCGGCATGGAAAGCGACCTGCCCGCGACGGCGGCCTCCTCCACCGGCGCCGCGGCCAACGCCAGCACACCGCGCCAGATCGACCCGACCCCGCCGGGCGAGCCACCCCAGGCGCGTGCGCTGCAGCGCTGGTGGGTGCCCCGACGCGATGCATCGCCCGCGCCGCCGGCGCCAAGCACACCGGCCTCCTCGCCGAAGGACTCCGCGCCATGATCATCAACACCCCGTTCGACCGCCCGACCCTGTGGCAGCGGGTGCAGCCGCTGTTCCACGGCTTCGATCTGCCGCTGCTGCTGGCCATCCTGATCATCGCCACCATCGGCCTGACCGCGATGTACTCGGCCGGCTACGACAACGGCGCGCGCTTCGGACTGCAGGTGCGCAACATGGTGCTGGCCGGCGTGGTCTTCTTCTTGGTGGCCCAGGCACCGCAGCAGCGGCTGATGTCGCTGGCGGTGCCGCTGTACACGCTGGGGGTCATTCTGCTGCTGCTCACCGCCGCCTTCGGCATCGACCCGACGAACAAGGGCGCACGGCGCTGGCTCAATGTCGGCATCGTCATCCAGCCCAGCGAGATCCTGAAGATCGCCACGCCGCTGATGGCCGCCTGGTGGTTCCAGCGCCGCGAAGGCCGTGGCCAGACCGGCGACATCGCCAAGGCCTTCGTGCTGGTGCTGGTGCCCTTCCTGCTGGTGGCCAAGCAGCCCGACCTGGGCACCGGTCTGCTGATCTTCTTCGCCGGCTTCTTCGTCATCTTCTTCGCCGGGCTGTCGTGGAAGCTGATCCTGCCAGCCATCGCGCTGGGCAGCATCGGCATCATCGCGCTGATCCTGGCCGAGCCGACCATCTGCCAGCCCGGGGTGGACTGGCATGTGCTTCATGGCTACCAGAAAGGCCGTGTCTGCACCCTGCTCGACCCGAACCGCGATCCGCTGGGCAAGGGCTTCCACATCATCCAGGGCATGATCGCCATCGGCTCGGGCGGCCTGACCGGCAAGGGCTTCATGCAGGGCACCCAGACCCATCTGGAGTTCATCCCGGAGCGCACCTCCGACTTCATCTTCGCGGCCTTCTCCGAGGAATTCGGCTTTGCCGGCGGCTGCGCGCTGCTGGCGGCCTACACCTTCCTGATCTTCCGCGGCCTGGTGATCGCGCACGAGGCGCCGACCACCTTCTCTCGACTGCTGGCCGGCTCGATCACGATGAGCTTCTTCGTCTATGCCTTCGTCAACATGGGCATGGTCAGCGGCATCCTGCCGGTGGTGGGCGTGCCGCTGCCCTTCATGAGCTACGGCGGCACCGCGCTGGTCACGCTCGGGCTGTCGCTGGGCATCCTGATGTCCATCGCCCGATCGCGCCGGCTGATGCAGAGCTGAGGCAGAGCGGCCGGGCGGGCGGGCGGCGCAGCTCAGACCGGAATCTCGTCGGAGCGAGCCAGCTCGGCCGCTGGCCCCTCCAGCGACACCGCCTCCGGCACCGGCGCCTGGCGCAGGCGGATGGTGAAGCGCGCCCCCGGCCCCTCGCCGGCCGGCACCTGGCTGGACTCGCGGGCATCATCGAGCTGCACCGTGCTGCCATGCTGGTGGGCGATCTCCGCGACGATCGCCAGCCCCAGGCCGGAGCCGTCGACCGTGGTGCCCAGCGCGCGGTAGAAGGGCTGGAAGACCAGCTCGCGCTCGGCCGCCGGAATGCCCGGCCCCGAGTCCTCGACCTGCAGCACCACCGTCTGCGCAAACGGATCGGGCACCACCCGCACCGTGACGGCACCACCGCGCGGGGTGTAGTGCAGCGCGTTGTCGACCAGATTGGAGATCAGCTCGCGCAGCAGCAGGGCGTGGCCGAGCACCTCGGCCTGGCCGGGGCGCTGCAAGGCATCGGGCAGTTGGGAGTCGGCGCCCTCGTAGCCCAGATCGATGCCGGCATCGAGCGAACGCGGCACGAAGTCGCGCACCACATCGGTGGCCAGGGCCTCCAGGTCGATGCGGTCACGGGCCTCGATGCCGGCACGTGCATCGGCCCGCGCCATCGACAGCAGCTGGTTGACCATGTGCGCCGCGCGCTGCGAGGCCCGCGCCATCTGCTGCAGCGAGGCACGCAGCAGCTGCGGATCGCCGTGGCCGGCGTCGATCTCGCGCGCAGCCAGCTCGGCCTGCATGCGCAGGCCCGCCAGCGGCGTCTTGAGCTGGTGCGCCGCATCCGCCAGGAAGCGCTTCTGCGTCGCCAGCGAGGACTGCTGGCGCTCGAGCAGGTCGTTGATCGCCTGCACCAGCGGCGAGACCTCCTCGGGCACCTCATGCACGTCGATCGGCGAGACATCGTCGCTGGCGCGCTCGCGGATGCGCTGCTGCAGCGCGGTCAGCGGCGCCAGACCGCGCACCAGCGCCATCCACACCAGCAGCACCGCCACCGGCAGGATGACGAACTGCGGCAGGATCACGCCCTTGATGATCTCGGTGGCCAGCCGCGAGCGCTTGGCCTGCGTCTCGGCCACCTGCACCAGCACCGCGCGCGCGTCCGATCCCGGCACGATCCACTGGTAGGCCACACGCACGCTGTCGCCGTGGATCTCGTCGTCGCGCACCTTGACCTGGCCGGGCGTGCGCGGCTCGTCGGCGGGCGGCAGCGGCAGGTCGCGGTCGCCGCTGACGATCTCGCCCCGCGCGCCGCGCACCAGGTAATAGACATTGTCGACCTCGTCGGCGCGCAGCATGCGCGCCGTCTCGCGCGACAGGTCGAACAGGATGTCGTCGCCGCGCACCTCGACGCGCTGGCCCAGCGAGCGCACCGACTCGATCAGCGCCCGGTCATAGGGCAGGCTGGCGATGCCCTGCGCGGCCAGCCAGGTCAGCGCCAGGCTCATCGGCCACAGCAGCAGCAGCGGCGCGAGCATCCAGTCGAGGATCTCGCCGAACAGCGAGCGCTGCTCGCGCCGGCGCGCAAGCAGCCCGACCGGCGCAGCCGGCGCCGAGGCCGGTTCCGGAACCGGCAGGGCCTCAGGCCGCGATCTTCTCAAGACAGTAGCCCAGACCGCGCACGGTGGCGATGCGGATCGGGCCCTGCTCGATCTTCTTGCGCAGCCGGTGGATGTAGACCTCGATGGCGTTGTTGCTGACCTCCTCGCCCCACTCGCACAGCCGCTCGACCAGCTGGTCCTTGCTCACCAGGCGGCCGGCGCGCTGCAGCAGCACCTCCAGCAGGCTGAGCTCGCGCGCCGACAGGTCGACCATCTGCTCGTTGATGTAGGCGACGCGACCGGTGGCGTCGAAGGTCAGCGGCCCGTGCTTGATCAGGCTGCTGGCCGAGCCCAGGCCGCGGCGGGTGAGCGCGCGCACCCGGGCCTCCAGCTCCTGCAGCGAGAAGGGCTTGGCCATGTAGTCGTCGGCGCCCAGGTCCAGGCCCTTGACGCGCTGCTCGATCGAGTCGGCCGCGGTCAGGATCAGCACCGGCACCGCCGAGCCGCGCCCGCGCAGCTTCTTCAGCACCTCCAGGCCATGCATCTTGGGCAGACCCAGATCGAGGATCAGCAGATCGAACTCGTGGGCCGCCAGCGCGGCATCGGCTTCCGATCCGCTGGCCACATGGTCGACGGCATAGCCGGCGCTGCGCAGGCTGCGCAGCAGTCCGTCGGCCAGGACCTGGTCATCTTCGGCGATCAGAATGCGCATGTCAGTCTCCTCTGTATCCTGCCGGATCCTGAGGGATCCCTGCTTCTGGGTCCGATTGTAGAAAGCCCCGCACCGTACCGCATCGGGACAGATGCGATGATGGCCACCCGCGCCTTGCGTCTCGTCAGGCAACAGCCGGACAGCATGACCGGGGCGAAGTCATCGGATGACCTGCCGTCCGGACCGCCTGTGCACCTCAGGCCACAGGCCTGCGGATCCGCCGGCCGATCCATCACATCACCACTGTACAAATAGACAGTCTCTGAGATAATGGCCGCCACACCCAGGAGAACCCCGATGGATGCATCCAAGTCCGCCCCCGCCTCGCTGAACACCGAGAAGGCCAAGGCCCTGCAGGCCGCGCTGGCGCAGATCGACAAGCAGTTCGGCAAGGGATCGATCATGCGCCTCGGCGAGGGCGAGGTGATCGAGGACATCCAGGTCGTCTCGACCGGCTCGCTGGGCCTGGACATCGCGCTGGGCGTGGGCGGCCTGCCGCGCGGCCGGGTCATCGAGATCTACGGCCCCGAGTCCTCGGGCAAGACCACGCTGACGCTGCAGGTCATCGCCGAGATGCAGAAGCTCGCCGGCACCTGCGCCTTCATCGACGCCGAGCATGCGCTCGATGCGCAGTACGCGCAGAAGCTCGGCGTGAACCTGCAGGAGCTGCTGATCAGCCAGCCCGACACCGGCGAGCAGGCGCTGGAGATCGTCGATGCGCTGGTGCGCTCCGGCGCGGTCGACCTGATCGTCGTCGACTCGGTCGCGGCGCTGACCCCGAAGGCCGAGCTCGAGGGCGAGATGGGCGATGCCCTGCCCGGCCTGCAGGCCCGTCTGATGAGCCAGGCGCTGCGCAAGCTCACCGCCACCATCAAGAAGACCAACTGCACCGTCATCTTCATCAACCAGATCCGCATGAAGATCGGCGTGATGTTCGGCAGCCCGGAGACCACCACCGGCGGCAACGCGCTGAAGTTCTATGCCTCGGTGCGTCTCGACATCCGCCGCGTGGGAAGCATCAAGAAGGGCGACGAGGTGATCGGCAACGAGACCCGGGTCAAGGTGGTCAAGAACAAGGTCAGCCCGCCGTTCAAGACCGCCGACTTCGACATTCTCTACGGCGAGGGCATCAGCCGCGAAGGCGAGATTCTCGATCTGGGCGTCAACGCCAAGCTGGTCGACAAGTCGGGGGCCTGGTACGCCTACAAGGGCGAGAAGATCGGCCAGGGCAAGGACAACAGCCGCGAGTTCCTGCGCGAGAACCCGGATCTGGCCCACGAGATCGAGAACCGCATCCGCGAATCGCTCGGCATCAGCCTGCTGCCGCCGCTGGCCGGCACCGAGGGTGCCTGAGCCAGCGGGCGTCCATGCCAGCGCCCAGCCTCAGTCTGAAAGGACGCGCGCTGCGCTTCCTGAGCCTGCGCGAACACTCGCGCAGCGAACTTGC
Source organism: Sphaerotilus sulfidivorans (assembly GCF_013426975.1). Classification (GTDB taxonomy): domain Bacteria; phylum Pseudomonadota; class Gammaproteobacteria; order Burkholderiales; family Burkholderiaceae_C; genus Sphaerotilus; species Sphaerotilus sulfidivorans. The sequence continues at coordinate 1,190 of NZ_JACCPY010000038.1, read as the reverse complement.
GCGCAAGCTGGCACCGCATGCCGAAAGCGCCGAGCAGGTCGAGGCGCTGCTGGACGAGCTGACCGCGCTGGGCTTTCTCAGCGAGCAGCGCTTCGTCGAATCGCTGCTGCACCGGCGTGCAGCCCGCCACGGCAGCAGCCGCATCCGCCAGGAGCTGAACGCCAGCGGCGTCGATCCGGCCGATCACCAGGAAGCGCTCGACGCCCTGAAGGACAGCGAGCTGAGTCGGGCACGCGCGGTCTGGTCACGCCGCTACGCCAGCGCGCCGTCCGACCTGAACGAGCGTGCGCGCCAGACGCGCTTTCTGCTCGCTCGCGGCTTCTCGTCCACCATCGTCCGCCAGGTGCTGCAGGCCGCGGCACATGCCGAGATCGACGACACTGAAGCGCAGGATCGGCCAGACTGACCCCAGTCATACGACGTCCAAACACTGTGGGAAGCACGCATCCTGTTGATGCGGCGCAACATGCTACAGTTCGCGCGCCTCGGCAAAGCCGCCGACCAGGGCGCCGCCGCAGCGCGCCAGGACGCATTCATTCCTGAATCCCTTCAGAACAGAGCTCAAGCGATGAAGATCCACGAATACCAAGGCAAGGAAATCCTGCGCCAGTTCGACGTTCCGGTGCCGCGCGGCTACCCGGCATTCACGGTCCAGGAGGCGGTGGAAGCCGCCGAGAAGCTGGGCGGCCCGGTCTGGGTCGTGAAGGCGCAGATCCATGCAGGCGGCCGCGGCAAGGGCGGCGGCGTGAAGGTCGCGAAGTCGCTGGACGACGTGCGCGCCCGCGCCACCGACATCCTGGGCATGCAGTTGGTCACGCACCAGACCGGCGCGGAAGGCCAGAAGGTCCGCCGCCTGTACATCGAGGACGGCGCCGACATCGGCAAGGAGTTCTACGTCTCGCTGGTCACCGACCGCGGCACGCAGAGCGTGGCCTTCATCGCCTCGTCGGAAGGCGGCATGGACATCGAGGAGGTCGCGCACTCGACGCCCGAGAAGATCATCACCGAGATGATCGACCCGCTGGCCGGTCTGACCGACGAGCAGGCGGCCAAGATCGCGCGTGCCATCGGCATGGAAGGCCACACCGTGGACCAGGCCGTGTCGCTGTTCAAGAACCTGTACCGCTGCTACATGGAGACGGATGCCTCGCTGGTCGAGATCAACCCGCTCAACCGTGACAGCAAGGGCA
>NZ_JACCPY010000037.1 GCF_013426975.1 Sphaerotilus sulfidivorans | reverse complement strand
CCTGAAGGACCAACGAGACAAAGCCCTCCTCGCGACGCTGCTCTACCACGGGCTGCGTCGCGAGGAGTTATGCCGTCTGTCGGTGAAGGATGCCCAGCAGATGCGCCGCGGCGTGATGCACCTGCGTGTGCAGGGCAAAGGGGGCAAGACCCGCTATGTGCCGCTGCACCCGGCCGCCGGCATGCTGATCGCCGAGTACCTGGAAGGGGCAGGGCATGGGGCGGATGCGTCGGGGGCACTGTTCCGGGCACTGCGCGGCCGGCGCGACCAAGCCCCGGGCCTCACCCCCGATGCGGTCTATAAGATCGTGCGGGGCCACACCGCCGCCCTCGGCTTCGAGGTCGGCGCCCACGCCCTCAGGGCCACCGCCGCCACCAACGCCCTCGACCACCAGGCCGACATCGCCAAGGTCCAGGAGTGGCTCGGCCACGCCAACATCTCCACCACCCGCATCTATGACCGGCGCCAGTCGCGGCCCGAGGACTCGCCGACCTTCAAGGTGCGCTATTGACTCGCAGGACTACACGATTCTGCATGCTCATCGGGCTGGCTGGATGTCTGTAACCACCATCTTGCCGCCTTCGTTGACAACCATGAACTTGACCTTGTCCCCAGGCTTCACGTTGACCAGCAAGCGCTTGTCCCTGGCGGTGAACACCATGGTCATGCCGGGCATGTCCATGTGCTTGATGTCGCCATGCTTGAGGGTGATCTTTCCAGCTTCCATGTCAATCTTCTTCACCTCCCCATCTGTCATGGCTGCCTGCTGCGACATGTCCATCTTGCCTGGCTCCATCGCTGTCTGAGCGAAGCTGCTCATGGGTACGGCAACCCCCAAGGCAAGAGCGGAGATGGCGAAAATCTGTTTGAACGTGTTCATGGTTTCTTCACGAGTAAGAGTTGAAAACCTGGGCCGAGCCGTCCTTCTGGACCAGCAGCACCTGATAGGGATGACGCCGACCTCCATAAGCGGGCCCATCCATTCCGGGTGATCCAAGGGGCATGCTCGGCACTGCCAGACCCAGGGCGTCTGGCCGCTCCTTGAGCAGGCGCCGGATGTCCTCCGCCGGGACATGCCCTTCGATCACATAGCCCTGAACCAGCGCGGTGTGGCAGGAGCCATATTTCTGGGGCATCCCAAGCCGAACCCGGGCCGTGCTGTTGCCTTGATCGATGGCCGTCGCGGCAAAGCCATTCTTTTCGAGGTGCGTGATCCAGTCCTTGCAGCAGCCACAACTCGGGTCTTTCCAGACTTGAATGGTGACGGCAGTGGCGTTCGGCTTTTTGGCCAAGGCCAGCGGAGTCGCACTCAACGCGAGTGCTCTCAATAGCAGGATGCGCCGCTGCGGATTCAATGAAAGTACGGCCGGGTGCATGGACAGGAGTCCTGCTGGATGACGGGTTACTTCTTGGCGACCTTGACCGCGCCCTTCATGCCGGCTTCGTAGTGCCCAGGCATCAAGCAGGCGAAGTTGACCGCGCCAGCCTTGGTGAACTGCCAGACGATTTCACCTTGCTTGCCGGGGGCCAGCGAAACCTTGCTCGGCTCGTCGTGCTCCATGTCAGGAAACTTCTTCATCTGCTCCAGATGCTCCAGCAGTTCCTTTTCGGTGCCGAGGCTCAGCTCATGCTTGACCTTGCCGCTGTTCTTCACGATGAAGCGGACGGTTTCGCCTTGCTTGACCTGAATGTCCGACGGCGTGTAGCGCATGGTGTCGCTCATCTCGATGGTCACCGTGCGGGCCGCCTTGGCGGCCACGCCGGGCTTGCCGATGGCGGTTTCTGCCGCATCATGGCCACCCCCATGCGTGCCGCCGGCAAAGGCCGTGCTCGACAGAGCCAGTGCGGCGACGGTGATGAGTGGTTGCATGCGCGAAAGCTTGGAAAGCATCAAGGAATCTCCAGGGGTGGGGTGAAAGAAACTCAGTGGCCGCTGTGCGACGTGGGTTTGCGAACTTGAACTTCAGTGACCTTGGCCGGCGACTGGACGCGGGGCATGGACTGCCCCCCTTCGGCCTTGAAGCGCGCCGGCTCAGCCAGCGGACCGGTGTATTCGTGGGCCACGGTGCCCTCGGGGTGCTTGAACCAGCCCGGATCCTTGTAATCACCCGGCTTCTGGTCACGGCGCACCTTGAGGACACTGAACATGCCGCCCATCTCCACCGAGCCGAACGGCCCTTCCCCGGTCATCATCGGCGCGGTGTTGTCGGGGATGGGCATCTCCATCTCGGTCATGTCGGCCATGCCCCGCTCGCCCATCACCATGTACTCGGGGATCAGCTTGTTGATTTTCTTGGCCACCCCGCTGTGGTCCACACCGATCAGCGTCGGCACGTTGTGGCCCATGGCGTTCATCGTGTGGTGGCTCTTGTGGCAGTGGAACGCCCAGTCCCCTTCCTCATCCGCCAGAAAATCGATCTGGCGCATCTGACCGACGGCGATGTCGGCCGTCACCTCCGGCCACCGCGATGCCTTGGGTGTCGGCCCGCCATCGGTTCCTGTCACGGTGAATTCGTGACCATGGACGTGGATGGGGTGGTTCGTCATGGTCAGGTTGCCGATGCGGATGCGCACCTTGTCGTTCAGGCGCACATTCAGCGTGTCGATGCCCGGGAAGATGCGGCTGTTCCAGGACCAGAGGTTGAAGTCCGTCATCGTCATCGTCTTGGGCGTGTAGCTGCCCGGGTCGATGTCGTAGGCGTTGAGCAGGAAGCAGAAGTCCCGTTGCACCTCGTCGATCAGCGGGTGCCGGGCCTTCGGGTGGGTCACCCAGAAACCCATCATGCCCATGGCCATCTGCGTCATCTCGTCGGCATGCGGGTGGTACATGAAGGTGCCGGGGCGGCGTGCCACGAATTCGTAGACGAAGGTCTTGCCGGGCTGGATGGACGGCTGCGTCAGACCAGACACACCGTCCATGCCGCTGGGCAGGCGCTGGCCGTGCCAATGGACGCTGGTGTGCTCCGGCAGCTTGTTGGTGACGAAGATCCGTACCCGGTCGCCCTCGACCACCTCGATGGTCGGCCCCGGACTCTGGCCGTTGTAGCCCCACAGGTGGGCCTTGAAGCCGGGTGCCATCTCGCGCACCACCGGTTCGGCCACCAGGTGGAATTCCTTGACGCCCTGGTTCATGCGCCAGGGCAGCGTCCAGCCATTGAGCGTGACCACCGGGTTGTAGGGCATGCCGCTGTCGGGCACCAGCGGCGGCATGGTGTCGGGGCGGGTCTGGATCACCGGCTCGGGCAGTGCCGCCATCGCCACACGGCTTACAGCACTGACGGCCACGGCCCCGCCGGTCACACCGGCGTATCTGAAGAAATCTCGTCTGGATGTCATGGAACGGGTCTTTCCCTCAGTGACCAGCACCGCCCCCACTGGGCGCGCTGGCGTTCACGGACAGGGTGGTGTTGGTGGGGCGACCGATCAGCGAGGCTTGCAGCGCCGCGTCGGCCAACCAGAACTGCTGTTCCGCATCGATGGCCGCCATCACGGTGCTGACCTGGTCCCGTGAATCGGCCAGCAACTCGAACACCCCGATGAGCATCCCGTTGTAGCGAAGCAGGTTCTCTTCAGAGATGACCTTGCGCAGCGGCACGACCTCGTCGCGGTGATGGCGAGCGATGTCATAGGCGGTGCGATAGGCCGAGTAGCTCTCGCGCAGACTGGAAGCCGCCGTCCTGAGCGTTGCTTCCAGTTGGTTGGTGGCCGCCAGCGTGCGTGCGTTCATGGCGTCACGTTGCAGCCCGCCCCAGTCGAAGATCGGCAGACGCACGGCGATTTCGAATCCACGTGCCGTGGACTTGGTTCCCGATTCGTTGTCGAACCGAGTGTTGCGCCTTGCGGTCAATTCGATGTCCGTGAAGCTGGTGAAGGTGTTCAGCCCCTGCGCCTGAGCGGAGGTCTGAAGCTCCGCCTGCGCCAGGCGAATGTCCAGGCGACCACGGGTGGCGAGCGCCCCCACGGCATCGGGTTCCATTGCCTGCTTGGGCAGATCGGGCAGGCGCTCGGGCAGCCGGAGGGCCTGTGCCTGTGTTTCATCGAGCCCCAGCAGGCGCACCAGCTCTTCCCGGCTGGCCGTGGCCTGATGACCCGCCGTGGCGAGTCGGGTGGCGGCGTCGGCATAGAAGGCTTGTTCACGCGCCCGGTTGAGTCGGTTGAAGGTGCCGACAGACTGGAGGCGACGGGCGAGGTCCGCGCTGGCTTCGGCGCTGGCCAAGACCTGCTGGGCATAGGCGAACGTCTGCTGTGCCGTGACGGCGCGAACCCAGGCTTGGCGCACCTGCGTGATCTGGTCCACCACCTCGCTGGCAAGCCGCAGTTGCGACTGGTCGATCTGGCGACGGGCGATGCCTTGTCGGCTGGGCAAGGTCAGGAGATCCAGCAAACCGAAAGACAAGGCGCGTCCCAGCTCCAGCTCGCTACCAGCGACCATGCGCTCGAAACTGAACACCGGGTTGGCGATGCGCCCCACTTGCGCGGCATCCGCCGATTCAGCCCATCCCCGCGCCAGCAGGACTTGCAAGGACGGGCTGTTGACCAACGCCAGATGCACGGCCTCGCGCTGTGATAGAGGGGTTTTCAACAAGTCGGCTGCGGCCTGCGCGCGCTGGGCGCGCTCGCGGTCGGTGCGGGCCAGGGCCAGCCGTCCGTCGGTGAAGGACGCGGTCTCGTCATTGACCTTCGCCATCTGCTGTTCCAGGCTGACGCTGGCACAGCCGGACAGTGCGGCCAGGGCGACGGTGGACAACATCAGCCGACCACGAGCAACGTTCAGGGCAGGCTTCATGGCTTGCCACCCCCGTGGTGGGCACCGTGGGGCATCGGCGTGGCCGGTGCCTCTGCGGCGGGCGCTACACCCGAGGCTTTTTCCTTGGCATATACCTTCCAGCCCCCGATGCGTCCCACCCGGTCGTTGGCGTCGCGCCAGGGCTGGACGGGTTCATCCGCATAGCCTTGGTAACCACTCAGCGTGGAGGTGTACTGCAGCCTGGTCGGCATGGCCGGTTTGATAGGTACGGCAGGCGACTGCGCTGCGGCCGTGCCTGCCAGCAAGACCAACGCCCATGGCAGCAGGTCTTTGACAGCAACAGGATGGTTTGCGTTGGGCATGGGCTCCTCGGGGCTAATCTCGACACTTGTTGGAGGGGGATTCTGAAAACCCGTGGCCGTCAGGACGCTGTCGGCAAGATGACATTCCTGTCATCTGCAGGTCAGTCGCCCTGAAACTCTGCACACTGCACGCCATGCCACACAGCGGAGCGAGTGCGTGAAGATCCTGATCGTCGAGGACGAACCCAAGACCGGCGAGTATCTGCGCCAAGGACTGCGAGAGGCCGGGTTCGTGATGGACCTGGCGCAGGACGGGCTGGACGGACTGCACCTGGCGCTGCAGGGCGAGCACGATCTGGTGATCCTGGACGTGATGCTGCCCCGGATGGACGGCTGGCAAGTGCTGCAGTCCCTGCGCAAGCATGGGTTGCACATGCCCGTGCTGTTCCTGACCGCCCGCGATCAAGTCGAGGACCGGGTCAAAGGACTGGAGTTGGGCGCGGACGACTACCTGGTCAAACCCTTCTCCTTTGCGGAACTGCTGGCCCGGGTGCGCACCATTCTGCGCAGGGGGCGCAGCGGCACTGAACCCACCACATTGCGCGTGGCGGATCTGGAGCTGGACCTGCTGCGCCGCCGCGTCTCGCGCAATGGCCGGCGCATCGACCTGACGGCCAAGGAATTCGGCCTGCTGGAGTTGCTCATGCGGCGACAAGGCGAGGTGCTCCCCCGCTCTCTGATCGCGTCACAGGTCTGGGACATGAACTTCGACAGCGACACCAACGTCATTGAGGTGGCGATGCGCCGCCTGCGCCTCAAGATCGATGAGGGGCAGGATCGCAAGCTGATCCAGACCGTGCGCGGCATGGGCTACGTGCTGGAAATACCGGAGACCCCCTGAGTGTTTCGATCGTTCTCGCTTACGAGCCGACTGACCCTCTTCTTCACGATGGCGGCGGCAGCCATCGTGCTGGGCCTGGGGGTGTTGTTCATGGTCCTGACGGAGCGGCATTTCGTGGATCTGGACCGATCCTCCCTTCAGGACAAGCAGCACCTGATCGAGGAGATCCTGACCACCGCCAACTCCATCGACGATGCCCGGTGGCGATTGGGTGAGGCATTGGGCAACCACCATGGCCTGTATGCCCTCGTCGAATCCAGGCGAGGAGGCACCATTTTCAGATCCAATGGATTTCAGCCGCCTGAGTCGTTGTCAGAGGTGAACCCTGCTGGTATTCAACCAGTCATTCAAGACTGGCGTGACAAAGACCGTGAATTCCGCAGCCTGCGATTCCAGGCCAATCTGGCCGATTCCTCGTCCGAAAGACTCGATGTTCTGGTCGCCATCGACACGATCCACCACACGCATTTCATGACCCAGTTGCGACACACCCTTGTGTTTTATGCGGTACTGGCCGTCGGCGTCAGTGGCCTGCTGGGCTGGTTTGCCGCCTACCAAGGTTTGACGCCTTTGCGGGCAATGAAAGCCCGCGCTTCTGTGGTCACGGGCCAGCAACTCAGCCAGCGCATGCCCATCGACGCTGTTCCCATCGAAATGGCCGACCTTGCCCGGGAACTCAACCAGATGCTGGATCGCCTGCAGGAAGATTTCCGGCGACTGTCAGAGTTCTCTTCCGATCTGGCACATGAACTCCGCACCCCCATCAGCAACCTCCTGACGCAGACACAGGTGGCCTTGTCCGCCAAGCGTGATGCCGAAACCTATCGCGATATCCTGGAGTCCAACGCAGAGGAGTTCCAGCGTCTCGCCCGCATGGTCTCGGACATGCTTTTCCTGGCCAAGACCGAACGGGGTGTGGACCTGCCTCACAAGGAGCCGTTTTCGGCTGCCCGGGATGCACAGGCTTTGCTGGAATTTTACGAAGCCGTAGCGGAAGAAAAGGGCATCACGCTGAGCTTGCACGGCGAAGGTGCCATCTTGGGAGATCGCCTGATGTTCCGCAGGGCACTCAGCAATCTGCTGTCCAATGCCCTGCGTCACGCCCATCATCGAAGCACGGTGGTGGTCAAAGTCGGTGAGACCGTCGAGGGCACGCTCGTGTCGGTAGAAAACTCGGGTGACCGCATCGATCCAGCCGTACTTCCGCGTCTCTTTGATCGGTTCTACCGAGCCGATCCGTCACGGACCCACCCGGAATCCGAGGGCGCCGGCCTGGGCTTGCCCATCACCCGCGCCATCGTGCAGGCCCACGGGGGAGCAGTCGATGCCCAGTCCCAGAACGGGCTCACGGTGTTCCGCATGCTCTTCCCAAGACAGGTGCCATCACGGACCTGAGGATGGCAAGTGGCTGAGTCAGGAAGGATGGCGCCGTGACGACCAGGTTCTGAAATTCGCCTTCACGGAACCAACACCCTCGATATTCTTGGCTGTGGCGATGACTTTGCGGTCGTCATCCGCATGCTGCAGCCAGCCCGACAGGACAATGTCGCCGTTCTGGGCTTCGACGCGAACCTCGGTCAGGCCCTTCTCCAGGACGCCACTGTCTTTCAGTTGCGACTCCACTTTTTGTGCCAACGCCAAGTCGGCCGCACTGGGTTGAACATGTGTCTTGGCATAGACTGAAGACGCCCCCACTGAAATTGCCATGATGGCTGCTGCCATGAATTTTCCGGTCGTGATGTTCATCATTGACTCCATTGAGCAAGGTAACGAAATAGCTAGAGAAAGATCGAACCCTAGCCAGGGAACACTGAATCAATACAGGTATCAGTGCTTGATCAGCAATACATCCAAGCGAGCCACTTCATTGCTGCTCATGGTTATTTTGCTGCCATCGGCCGTTTCAATCATCTTGCCGATTTCCACGGAAACTGCACGGCCGTACTTGTCTCCGACTGCCATTTTCCCATCCTTGAATACATAAATCGTCCCGCCATCCCGCATCGGCATCAATTTTCCGGCTGCTGCTGTAGCAGCGTCAGATGCAAACGATGGAACAGCCACTGCACTCAGGACAACGGCAGCAAAAGCGACAACAATTCGAATATTCATGACAACTCCTTTAGCAAGAAACACTGCTTGAAAAACACGTTGCTTAACAACACAGGGGTTATTCTGAAGCAAGTCTCCTGACAGGAGACTGTGATTACGGTGACATTTTTGTCAGGTCCGAATACTAGATGGCACGTCTTGAAACACCCTTTGAGCGACATACAAGCCTCCCGCAGAGACGTGCGAGCACCCCGCGTCAGGCGTGAAAGAGCACTAGATGGTGCGAGAGTTTTCAGTCTTCGAACTGCACAGCGGTCGAGTTGATCTAGAACAAATTGACCATTGCCCCGGCGCATAGACTGAGACTGTCCAAACCGCTTCCCCATGTACACAACGCTCCTCCCTCGCCACCGCTTGCGCCGCCTTGTCTGGGTGACGCTGGTGGCGTGGCTGTTTGCGCTTTCCGTTGGTGTGTTGAACGCCTGTGTGCTCACACCACGGGTTTCCGACGGGCATGGAGTCGTCGCAGTAGGTGACAGCTCCGTCGCCCAGCACGGCCACAACGACGCCAATGCCAAGACCAGTTGCCTGAAGTTCTGTGCGGATGAGTCTTCGGCATTGTCGAAGACCCAGGGGGTTGCACCGGATCTTGGCGTGCCGCTGCTCCTGGTGTTGTCCGCATGGCAGCCAGTCGTTCCGGTCATTGCCATTGGAATCCGGCAGTTTTTTGACCGCCCCATGCCCCATGGGCCACCGCTGGTCATCCGTTTCCTGCGTCTGACTCTGTAGTTCCTCCAGCCAAGCGGCCAGTCTGCGGGATGCACTCCCGTGACTGGTCGCTTGCGCGTCTTCTGCCTTCTGTTGGCCCCCGCCGCAGCTTGGCCTTTCCACCCCCTCCCCCGTTTTCCTTGCTCATTCACGAGCGTCACCCTTGATCAGGAGATCACCATGTCCGTCGTGCAAAAACTTGCGTTTGTGTCTGTCGCTTCCATCCTTGCCGCCTCTCTGGGCGCAGCGGCTGCCACGCCCCCAAAGGCGGACGAACATGCCGCGCATCACCCGGCGGCGGCCGCCTCCGCGCCTAAGCCGGCTGCAGGCGACCGCGTGAAGGCCATGCGCGAGATGCGCGACAAGATGGCCAGCGCGAAGACCCCGGCAGAGCGCCAGGCCCTCATGGCCGATCACATGAAGGCCATGCAGGAGGGCATGCAGTCGATGAAGGACATGTCCGGCATGGCTGGCATGGGCGGCATGGCAGGAACCGGCAAAGGCGCCATGCCAGCCGACATGGCCAAGCACCGGCAGAGCATGGAAGACCGCATGGCCATGATGCAGACCATGATGGAAATGATGATGCAGCGCATGCCAGCCGCTGAAGCAGACAGCAAGTAAGCCACCGTTGTCCGGAAGGAGCCGAACATGAATGATCTCGACCTTCGCGATACCCCGCCACCGTTCTGGCGCTCGCGCCTCGGCCTGGGGTGGCTGGCACTGGCGGCCGTGGCCGGCTGGTTCCTGTTGACCGAGCACCGAGCCCATCTGTTCGGTGCCTTGCCCTGGCTGGTGCTGCTGGCCTGTCCGCTGATGCATGTGTTCATGCATGGCAGGCACCACCACGGCCGTCATGGACACGGCCCTTCAGCCGACCGCGCTCCAGCGGCTGGTCGATCCACATCAGATCCGTCGGGAGATTCGCGATGAATGGCAGTTCGGCTTATGGCCTGTGGAGTCTGGTTGTCCTGAATTCGGGTGTCTTCCTGATGTTCGCATTCAGTTTCTTCAAGCCCCAGACGACACGCGATTGGCGCACCTTTGGCGCCTTCGCCGCCTTCATCGTCGCGCTGTTCGCCGAGATGTACGGCTTTCCGCTGACGATCTATCTGTTGTCCGGCTGGTTGCAGACACGTTATCCGGGCCTCGACCTCCTGTCGCACAACGCAGGCCACCTCTGGTCCACGCTGCTGGGCGACAGCGGGCTGGGCGGTGATCCGCATTTCGGTGTGTTCCATCTGCTCAGTTTTGCCTTCATCGGCAGTGGCTTCTGGCTGCTGTCGAATGCCTGGAACGTGCTTTACCACGCACAGCGCCGACAGGCACTGGCAACCCAAGGACCCTACGCGCGCATCCGGCATCCACAGTACGTCGCCTTCGTGCTGGTGTTGCTGGGGTTCCTGCTGCAGTGGCCCACGCTGCTGACCTTGCTGATGTTTCCGGTCTTGCTGGTGATGTACGGGCGGCTGGCCGTGACCGAGGAGCGTGAGATGCAGACCCGATTCGGCGCGGCTTTCGAGCACTACGCAGCGCAGACGCCGCGCTTCATTCCCCGCCTGACCTCCCGGTCGGTGTCGATTTGATCAGGAGAACATTGCATGTTTGACCTTTCTCGCAGACAGTTCATCGGCAGCCTGAGCGCGCTGGGCGCAGCAGGCGCTGCACCCGGCATGGCCTTTTCTGCCGTCCGCAAAACCACCCAGGCAGCCTCTGCAGAATCAGCGGCTGCCGTGTCGGCACTGGAGAAAGCGGCCGCCGGTTTTGGCAATCCGCTACGCCTGCCAGGAACGAGTGGCCTCTATGGCGTCCTGCCCGCGTCCGAGTTCCGCGAGGTTCACGTGGTCCGCACGGAGATCGAGGTGTTGCCGGGCCAGCGCACGCCGTACCTGGCCTACGCCGTCGAATCGGGTGGCAAGCAGTTCCTGAACCCGGCGCTGCTGGCGCGCCGTGGGGACGAGATGCGCGTGCGCCTGGTCAACGACCTCGACGAACCCACCGTGATCCACTGGCACGGCCTGAGCCTCGACGCACGCAACGACGGCAACGGCATGACCGTGGTCGAGCCGGGCAAGTCGCTGGACTACGCATTTCAACTGCGCGATCGCGCCTCGATGTACTGGTACCACCCGCACGCCCATGGCTTCATTGCCAAGCAGGCGTACCACGGTCTGGCCAGCCTGCTGTTCATTGATGACGACGAGGAAACGGCACTGCGGCGTGAGCTGGATCTGGCACTGGGCGAGACCGAGATCCCGCTCGTGCTGCAGGACCGCCAGTTCGACGCACAAGGCCGGCTGCAGTACGTCCCGACCGCCACTGATCTGGCAGCCGGCTGGGTCGGCGAGCGCCTGCTCGTCAACCTGACTGAGCGGCCGTTCATTCAGGCCGGGCGCCGCATCGTGCGCTTTCGCATCCTGAACGGCTCGAATGCACGCACCTACCGGCTCGCCTTCCTTCAGGGCGGGCGCCGGCTGGGCTTCTTTCTCGCCGGCACCGACGGTGGTCTGCTGGCCGCCCCACAGCGCATCGACGAGAGTTTCATTTCACCAGGACAGCGGCTTGATGTGCTCGTCGATCTGCGCGAGGTCAGCGAAGGCCAGGCAGTCACGCTCGCCTCGCTGGCCTTCGATCCGATGCATGCTGAAGGTGCCGGCAGCCATGGTGGTCACGACGCTGGCGCGATGGAAGGCATGGCAGACATGGCCGGCATGGACCACAGCAAAATGGCCATGCCGGCGGCATCGAAGGCCAACATGGCGATGGACGGTGACGCGCACGCCTTGCTGCGCATCGATGTCAAAGCGTCACCGGCCTACAGCCGCAAGATCCCGGCCGTGCTGTCTGCCTTGCCTGCCGCCGTGGCGCCCAAGGGTGCGCCGCGCCGCATGAAGCTCGCGCTCGACGTCAAGGGCCACTGGACGATCAACGGCTGGACCTTCGATCCGAAAGTGGTGCCGGTCACGGTCAGGCGTGGCACCGCCGAAACCTGGCTGATCGAGAACGCGCGCCGCAGCATGCCGCACCCGATGCATCTGCACGGGTTCAAGTTCAGGGTGCTCGAACGGCTCGGCAGCCCGGCCCAGGTGCATGCCCTGGCGGGTGCCAAGGGCCTGCTGGCGCAGGACCGGGGGATGCTCGACACAGTGCATGTCTGGCCCGGTGAATCGGTGCGCATCGCGCTCGACTTCTCACATCCGTTCGCGGGCGACCAGGACTACGTGTTCCATTGCCACAACCTGGAGCACGAAGAGGCCGGCATGATGATCCGGTATGCCGTGAAAGGCTGACCATGGACCACGACCACGCCAGCCATGGCCATCTCGATCCGAAGATGCCCGCCACCGCGGAGGTGCTGAAGGATCCGGTCTGCGGCATGACGGTAACAGCGCAGTCGCCGCACCATCTGGAACACGCCGGGAGGCCGTACTACTTCTGCGGCGCCAAGTGTCTGGCGAAGTTCACGGCGGAGCCGGCGAAGTTCGTCCAGACCGGCGCCGTGGCACCGCACGCTTCACTTGCGGCGGCACCCATCACTGCAGCACTCGCGCCGGAAGTCCTGGCGGGCGCGGTCTACACCTGCCCGATGCACCCGGAGATCCGCCAGAACCGACCCGGCAATTGCCCCAAGTGCGGCATGACGCTGGAGCCGGTGCTGCCGGAACTGGAGGAAACCGGGAATCCTGAGCTGATGGATTTCCAGCGTCGCTTCTGGTGGACATTGCCGCTGACGGTGGTCGTCGCCGTGCTGGCCATGTTCGGCCATCGTCTGGGCTGGTTCGACATGGCACGCCAGAGCTGGATCGAGTTGGCTCTCACGCTGCCGACCGTCCTCTGGGCCGGCGCGCCCTTCTTCGTGCGCGGGGCGCAGTCGATCGTCAACCGCAGCCCGAACATGTGGACCCTGATCGGGCTCGGGACCGGCGCGGCTTTTGTCTACAGCCTGGTTGCCACCATCGCGCCGCAGGTCTTTCCGGCGTCCTTCGTCTCCATGGGCCGGGTGGCGGTGTACTTCGAGGCGGCGGCGGTGATCATCTCGCTGACGCTGCTCGGCCAGATCCTGGAGTTGAAGGCGCGCTCGCAGACCTCGGCGGCGATCAGGTCGCTGCTCGGCCTTGCCCCGAAGACTGCGCGGCGGATCGCGACCGATGGCAGTGAGTCGGATATTCCGTTGTCCAATGTCCATGTCGGCGACCTGCTGCGGGTACGCCCTGGTGAGAAGGTGCCCGTCGATGGCATCGTCGTCGAAGGCAGCAGCGCCCTGGACGAATCGATGTTGACGGGCGAGCCGCTGCCGGTCACCAAGCGTGTCGGCGACAAGCTCATCGGCGCGACGATGAACACCAGCGGCGCGTTGGTCATGCGCTCGGAGCATGTGGGATCTTCTACCGTGCTCGCGCAGATCGTGCAGATGGTCGCCATGGCACAGCGCTCGCGGGCGCCGATGCAGCGCATGGCCGACACGGTGGCCGGTTACTTTGTCATGGCCGTGGTCAGCGTTGCGCTGCTGACCTTCTTCGGCTGGGGACTCTTCGGCCCAACGCTCCAGGCGTCGAGCTGGGCCTATGGCCTGATCAATGCGGTGGCGGTACTGATCATCGCCTGCCCCTGCGCGCTGGGCCTGGCCACGCCGATGTCGATCATGGTGGCCACCGGGCGCGGCGCCACCAGCGGCGTGCTGTTTCGGGATGCCGCGGCGATCGAGAACCTGCGCAAGGTGAACACGCTGATCGTGGACAAGACGGGCACGCTCACCGAGGGGCGTCCAACCTTCGAGTGTGCGGTAGGCACCACCGGCTTCACCGAGGACGAAGTCCTGCGGCTGGCGGCCAGTCTGGACCAAGGCAGCGAACATCCGCTGGCGGCTGCGATCGTGGCGGCGGCACACGACCGTGGACTACGCCTCGACAAACCGGAGCAGTTCGATTCGAACTCCGGCATCGGTGTACGCGGCAGCGTGGCGGGCAAGGGGCTTGCGCTGGGCAATACGATCCTGATGCAGCAACTCGGAGTCGAGGTCGCCGGGTTGGTGGAGCAGGCGCAAGCCTGGCGGTTGCAAGGATCGAGCGTGATGTACCTGGCGGTGAACGGGCAGCTCGCCGGGCTGCTGGCCGTGTCCGACCCCATCAAGGCAACCACCCCGGATGCGCTGGCTGCTTTGCGCAACAACGGCCTGCGCATCATAATGGCCACAGGGGATGGCCTTGCCACGGCACGCGCCATCGGCCAGCGGCTGGGCATCGACGAGGTGCATGGCGAGGTCCGGCCAGCGGACAAGCTCAAGCTCGTGGAGAGCTTGCAGGCCGAGGGCTGTGTCGTCGCGATGGCCGGTGATGGCATCAACGACGCACCGGCGCTGGCACGCGCCGACGTGGGCATTGCGATGGGCACCGGTACCGACGTGGCGATGAACAGCGCCCAGATCACGCTCGTCAAGGGCGACCTGCGCGGCATCGCAGTGGCCCGCACGCTGTCCGTGGCGACAGTGGCGAACATGAAGCAGAACCTGGCTTTCGCCTTTGTCTACAACGCCCTCGGCGTGCCGCTGGCCGCCGGTGTGCTGTACCCGTTCACGGGCTGGCTGCTGTCGCCCATGATCGCCGCCCTGGCGATGAGTCTGAGTTCAGCATCGGTGATCAGCAATGCCTTGCGTCTACGTGGTGCGGCCATCCGTCAAGGTTGATCCGATCAGATGGGCGAAGCTCCTGCTGTAGATGCCGCCGCACCCTTGACGGACCGCACACGCGACCGGCGCATCAGCAAGTAAGCTGCCGGCACGACGAACATCGACAGCAGCGGCGCCGTGACCATGCCGCCTACCATCGGCGCGGCGATGCGCTGCATCACCTCCGAGCCGGTGCCCGTGCCCCACATGATCGGGAACAGGCCCGCCAGGATCACCGCCACCGTCATCGCCTTCGGACGAACCCGCAGCACGGCGCCTTCGCGAATGGCATCGAGCAGATCGGCGTTGCTGGTCTTGCCCTGTGCGAGGCGCATGTCCCACGCCTGCTTCAGGTACAGCAGCATGATCACGCCGAATTCGGCCGACACGCCCGCCAGCGCGATGAAGCCCACCGCCCCGGCGACTGACAAGTTGTGGCCGAGCAGGTAGAGCAGCCAGACACCGCCGACCAGCGCGAAGGGCAGCGTCGCCATGATGAGCAGCGCCTCGTCGAAGCGCTGGAAGGTCAGGTAGAGCAGCACGAAGATGATCAGCAGCGTGAACGGCACGACCACCTTCAGCTTCGCGGTGGCACGCTCCAGGAACTCGAACTGGCCCGACCACGACACCGCGTACCCGGCCGGCAGCACCACCTTCGCCGCCACCACGCGCTGCATCTCCTGCACCGCCGAGCGCAGGTCGCGGCCCCGGATGTCCACGTACACCCAGCCGGACAGGCGCGCGTTCTCGCTGCGCAGCATCGGCGGGCCGTCCGTGATGCGCAGGTCGGCCACGTCGGAGAGCACGAGCCGCGCCCCTCGCTCGGTGACGATGGGCAGCACGCGCAGCGCCGCCAGCGAGTCGCGGATTTCACGCGGATAGCGCAGATTGATCGGGAACCGCTGCAACCCCTCGACCGTCTCGCCAATGTTGTCACCGCCCACCGCCGAGGTGATGACCGACTGCACGTCGGCGATGTTCAGGCCGAAGCGTGCGGCGGCATCGCGGCGGATCGTCACGTCCACGTAACGCCCGCCCGTGAGCCGTTCCGCCAGCGCGCTGCTGACACCCGGCACGTCCTTCAGCGCCCGCTCGATCTCGCCCGTCAGCCGGTCGATCACGGCCAGGTCGGCGCCCGCCACCTTCACGCCGACGGG
Source organism: Sphaerotilus sulfidivorans (assembly GCF_013426975.1). Classification (GTDB taxonomy): domain Bacteria; phylum Pseudomonadota; class Gammaproteobacteria; order Burkholderiales; family Burkholderiaceae_C; genus Sphaerotilus; species Sphaerotilus sulfidivorans. The sequence continues at coordinate 21,558 of NZ_JACCPY010000037.1, read as the reverse complement.
GCTCTTGATGCCCGTGGCCAGCATGTCGATGCGGTTGCGGATCGGCGGCACCCAGATGTTGGCCAGGCCCGGCACCCGGACAATGCGGTCCAGCTCCTCGACAAGCTTGTCCTGCGTCATGCCGGGCCGCCACTGGTCCTTGGGCTTGAACTGGATCGTCGTCTCGAACATCTCCATCGGCGCCGGGTCGGTGGCGGTCTCGGCACGGCCCGCTTTCCCATAGACACGGACCACCTCGGGCACGGTCTTGATGAGACGGTCGGTTTGCTGCAGCAGCTCGGCCGCCTTGCCCGCAGACAGCCCCGGCAGCGCCGTCGGCATGTAGAGCAGGTCGCCTTCATCAAGCCTTGGCATGAACTCGCCGCCGATGTGCTGCAACGGCCACAGGCTCAGCACCAGCACAGCCGCCGCCACCACCAGTGTCACCTTCGGCGCCCGCAGCACCGCGTCCAGCAGCGGCCGGTAGAGGGCGATCAGCAGCCGGTTCAGCGGGTTGGTCTTCTCGTCTGGAATGCGGCCCCGGATCAGGTAGCCCATCAGCACCGGGATCAGCGTCGCCGACAGCCCCGCCGCCGCCGCCATCGCGTAGGTCTTGGTGAACGCCAGCGGCGAGAACAGCCGCCCCTCCTGCGCCTCCAGCGTGAAGACCGGGATGAAGCTGAGCGTGATGATCAGCAGCGAGAAGAACAGCGCCGGCCCGACCTCGGCGGCCGAGTCGCCGATCACGCGCCAGCGGGCCTCGCCGTCGAGTGTCTGGCCAGGGTGGTCATGGGCCCAGTGCTCCAGGTGCTTGTGCGCGTTTTCGATCATCACGACCGCCGCATCGACCATCGCGCCGATGGCGATCGCGATGCCACCCAGCGACATGATGTTGGCGTTGACCCCCTGGTGGTGCATCACGATGAAGGCCATCAGGATGCCCAGCGGCAGCGAGACGATCGCGACGAACGCCGAGCGCAGGTGGAACAGGAAGACAAAGCACACCACCGCGACGACGGCGAACTCTTCGAGCAGCTTGAACCCGAGGTTGTCCACGGCGCGTTCGATCAGCCCCGAGCGGTCGTAGACCGGCACGATCTCGACGCCTGCGGGCAGGCTGGCCTGCAGCGTCCTGAGTTTCGCCTTCACCGCCGCGATCGTCTCCAGTGCGTTCTTGCCGGAGCGCATCACGACCACGCCCCCAGTGGCTTCGCCCTCGCCATCGAGTTCACCGATGCCGCGCCGCATCTCCGGCCCGATCTGGACGCGGGCCACGTCCCCGAGCCGCACCGAGACACCGGCCTCCGTGGTCACGAGCGGCACCTGGCGGAAATCGTCGAGCGACTGCAGGTAACCCGAAGCGCGCACCATGTACTCGGCTTCCCCCAGTTCGAGCACCGAGCCGCCGGCTTCCTGGTTGGCCTTCTGGATCGCCTCGACCACCCGGGTATGCGGGATGCCGTGGGCCGCCAGCTTGTCCGGGTCGAGCACGACCTGGTACTGGCGCACCATGCCGCCGACCGAGGCGACCTCGGCCACGTTCGGCACCGTCTTCAGCTCGAACTTCAGGAACCAGTCCTGCAGGGCGCGCAACTGGCTCGCGTCCTGCGTGCCACGGCGATCGACGAGCGCGTACTGGTAGATCCAGCCCACGCCGGTCGCATCCGGCCCGAGCGACGCCTTCGCGCCGGGCGGCAGGCGCGACTGTACCTGGTTGAGGTACTCCAGCACCCGCGAACGCGCCCAGTACAGGTCGGTGCCATCCTCGAACAGGACGTGGACAAACGAGTCGCCGAAGAACGAATACCCCCGCACCGTCCTGGCCCCCGGCACCGACAGCATCGTCGTCGTCAGCGGGTAGGTGACCTGGTTCTCGACCAAGCGCGGTGCCTGGCCCGGGTAGGACGTGCGGATGATGACCTGCACGTCCGACAGGTCGGGCAGCGCGTCGAGCGGCGTGCGCTGCAGGGAATAAACGCCCCAGGCGCTGAGCATCAGCGTGGCCAGCAGCACCAGGAAGCGGTTGGCGATCGACCAGCGGATCAGTCTGGCAATCATGGCTGGCTCCCGGTCTTGGCACCCGTCACCGGCTTGGCCTTGAAGGCGGAAGCCTGCATGGTCACGGCCGTGAGCTGCGGCAGGTTGTCGGCACCCATATAGAACTCGAAGCGCACCTTGTCCCCGGCCTTCAGCCCGCTGGGCAGGCCCTGTGGCGGCGGCTTGAAGTCCATGGTCATCGGACCCCATTTGAGCGACGGGATCGGGCCATGGGACAGCGTGAGCGCATCGCGGCTGAGGCTCTCCACCGTGGCATCGCCTTCATGGCGCGGTGTGGTGTCGGCCGCCTGCGGCTTGGACTCGGCCGCGTTCAGCCGCGCCTCGACCCCCTTCAGGCTGGCCTCGGAGTCGATCAGGAACTGCGAAGACACCACAACCCGCTGGCCGACCTGCAGGCCACGTCTGACCTCGGTCTGTCCGCCGCTCTCGGTGCCGATCTCGACCTCGACCGGCCGGAAGTGCCCGCTGCGACCGTCGCCATCCGCCACGATCACCACCGTTCGCCGGCCGGTCTGGATGACCGCCTCGGTGGGCACCAGCAGGGCCTTGTCCGCCTGCAGGTCCGCGAACTGCATCTGCACCGACATGCCCGGCACCAGCCGTCCGCCGGGATTGGCGAGTTCGATCCGCGCCTTGCGCGTGCGTGTCGTCGGGTTGACCTCGGGCAGGAGCGCCTGTACTCGCCCGTCGAGCGTCGCCCCCGGCACGGCCGGACTCTTCGCCCGGACCCCGGCGCCCGGACGAAGGAGGGCCGCCTGGCTCTCCGGCACCTCGGCGTCGGCCCACACCGTGCCGAGGCCGTTCAGGCGCAACAGCGTGGTGCCGGCCATCACCGTCATGCCTTCGCGCACCGCCAGCTCGGTGACCACGCCGCCGATCGGCGCCACGAGGATCGTGCGGGCCTGCGTCTGTCCACTGCGTTCCACCGAGGCGATCTGGGTTTCGTTCATCCCGATCTGGCGCATCCGCTGACGGGCCGCCTCCACCAGTGGGGCGAGGTCGGTGCCCTGCATGCGGCGCACTGACAGGAACTCCTCCTGCGCGGCAACCCAGTCCGGTACGTACAGCTCGGCCAGTGCCTGCCCCTTGGCCACCCGGTCGAGCGTGGCCCGCACATGCAGGCGCTCGACGTAGCCGGTGGCGCGGGCCTGCACGGTGGCCTGGTCGCGTTCGTTGAAGGCGATGCTGCCAACGGCGGTGACGGGCGGCGACAGCATGCCCTCGGTGACCGGCGCCGTGCGCACGCCCAGGTTCTGTTGCAGGCGGGGGCTGACCGTGACGGTGCTGCCTTCGCTGGCCCCGCCGTCGCCACCGCCGTCCGCATAGACGGGCACCAGCATCATGTCCATGAAGGGTGACTTGGCGGGCTTGTCAAACCGGTTCCCCGGCATCATCGGGTCGTGGTAGTACAGGATTTTGCGGCCGGTGACCGGATCGACATCACCGGCCTTGAGACCGGCCGTGACGTGTCGGCGGGTGGCGTCTTCGCCTTGCGCGATGGTCTGCGGAACGGCTTGCGTGGCGGGCATGGGCGACGCGGCCGGCGCCGACGCAGCGGCCATGCCCATGCCGCGCTGCAGGCCGGTGGTGTACAGACCGTAGCCGGCGGCGCCGAGAATGCTGGTCGCCATCAGGCCAACCAGGAGGGAGTTGCGCTTGAGCTTCATGGTCATTGGTCCGTGGTGGTGGGGATGGCAGCGGCGCGGCGCTCGGCAGGGTCGGCCGGGGTCAGGTAGTGGAGTTGTGCCCACAGGCCGGCCGTCTCCATGTCGAGTCGGAGTCGGTCTATGCGGGTGTCGATCTCCAGGCGCCGCGCGTCGAGCACTGCATCGAGCGAGCCGCTGCCGCCCCGGTAGGCGGTCAGCGTGGCCTGCGTGCGCTCGGCGGCCAGCGGCAGCAGCGTGCGGTCGTAGTGGGCCAGCCGTGCCTGGTTGCCTTGCCATGCCAGGAACCGGAGGCGAGTTTCGGTCAGGTGCTCCCGCGTGGCGTCCTCGCGCTGGGCGCGGGCCTGCTCGACCAGCGCGAGTCGGGCGGAGAGTTCGCGGTCCTGGCGGTTTCTGAGGTCGATCTGCAGTGGGATCGACACCCCGACGGAGACCATGGTCGAGTAGGCCGGCCCGCGCTGGCCGAGCATCAGCTCCACGTTCCAGTCCGGCCGCCGGCTGCGCTGCGCGAGGTCGGCGTCGGCCTGCGCGATGGCCTGCTGCCGCATCAGCAGCGCGATCTCGGGGTGCTGGTCCGGGTGGGTGTCCAGGTCATGCACCGCTGCGGGAACTGCGGTCAGTGGCGGGCGTTCGCCGAGCGGCTGCTGCGCATCCGGGCCGACCCAGCGGGCGAGCCGGACCGTGGCGGCCTCGACCTGCTGCGCGGCCAGGCGCAGGCGGTCATCGATCAGCGCCGCCGCCGACCGGGCGGCGAACACGTCGGCCTGCGCGCCCCGTCCGCCCCGGTAGGCGGCGTCGGCGGCCTCGATCTGCAGGCCGGCCTCGACGCGCTGGCTCTGCAGGAGTTCGCGCAGGCGCTCCTGGAAGTGGCGGTCCAGCCAGGCCATCGCGGTGTCGCGGCGCAGGTGGGCGAGTGCCACGACACGCGCTGCGTCTGCGGCATCAGCCTCCCGGTCGAAGCGCGCCGACCGGGCCGCAAGCTTGTCGCCGCGTGTGATCTCCTGCATCAGACCGACCGAGCGCATGGTCATGGAGTCGCGGGTCAGGCTGAGCCGATCCGGGCCGTCGAGGGGCAGGTTGCCGAGGCCGACCTTGAGCGTCGGGTCGGGGCGCTGGCCGGCGGCCACGGCCATCTCGCGGGCGGCGGTGGCGGCGGCTTCCTGTGCCGGAAGCTGGCGCGAGCGGTCCTGTGCGAGTTGCAGGGCCTGGTCGAGGGTCAGGGCAGGCTGGGCGTGGCTAGCGAGGGGAGCCCACGCGGCGCCCAGAATAAGCAGCGCGGTTAGGCGGCAACGGACAGGCACCCGGCGAGCGCCGTGGGGCCATGGAGGATGGAACATGGATTCTCCAGACAACGAAACGGGGGCTTCGTGTCGGCTCGGTGCGAACGGCGGACAGGCGTTCGGGCACAGACGAGCACGACCGCTGCGCCGATTCGACCTGCAGGGTCGTCGGCGTCAGAGGGTCTGGACGGTCAAGTTCGGAAGCAGCAGTGCAGGATGGCGTGCGGCGGAGAAGCCGCTGCCAGGGCACTGGCCCCTTCGGCCATCTGGCGCGGGGTAGGAGAAGGTGGCTCAGGGGCCAGGGGGAGGGTGTACAGGGAGGTGAGCAGGATGGCCGGCAGCGCCAACGTGGCGGCCTGGTCACTTTGCTGCCCCTGGCGGCAATGTTCGGCGCAGAGGTTGGCGGACGACGGATCCATCGAACCGGCCATGTCGTCGCAATCCATCCCGGCCTGCACCGTCGCCGCTGTGCCAGGGTCCATTGACCGGGCACCGGCCGCTGACAGCCCCGGGCAGGCATATGCCGCCACCGCGAGCTGCGCGAACAGCACGACACCGATCAGCATCCGGCAGATCATCCGCAGGAAGGATCGCGTCATGCTGCAGGCCTCATGGTGGCCCTTGACCAACACACAGCCAACAGTTCACCAATACGCAGGGTCTTGGCAAGAACATTGGCGAGGCGCAGAGGTACAAGCATGGGTGACAGCCATTATGCATGAGCCTCATGGGCTCCTGTGTAAGACCCGGCTTTGGCCGGTGCTCATGGAGGCATCCCCTGTGATGTCAGTGCCGATGCAGATGGTGCATATCCGGCACATGGGCGTGCTGATGTCGGACAGGGGCATGCCTGTGTGCGTGGCTGTGTACCCCTGCAGGCATGGGTTCATGCAGGTGCTCGTGGTGTCCGTCATCGTGTCGGTGGGCATGCTCATGTTCCAGCACGTCGTGTTCGTGCTCATGGTCATGGGACTCAGCTCAGTGCCCCGTCAAAACCTGAAACGATTGAGGGGCATTCCACATAAATTTGACCCTACACCTGCTACAGGGTTTGAAATGAAATTTTTACCTCCATCATCGTTCATGGACAACGCATCAACAGAACAGCAGCGTAAAAATCAACTCCGTCGCCGAAACAGAAAGACGGCAGCGTTTTTGATCATCTTCGGCATTGCATCTTTATTGGGATACCTGTCCAGATTCAAAATAATGAACTGACAAACAATGCCCAAAAGTCACGCTTTCAATTCCAGTCTACACAGACAACCGATATTCTATTTGGCGACTGCGCTAATTTTAATAGATCAAGCAATAAAAGTTGGCGTGACATTGGTCATGCCCATCGGCACAGTTGAGCAATTAAGCGAATGGTTCAATCTGGTGCATGTTCTGAATCCTGGTGCCGCATTTTCATTTCTGGCCGATGCCGGTGGTTGGCAGAAATATTTCCTCAGTATTTTCGGAATTATTGTCAGCGTAATTCTGACTCGTCTGTTATGGACAGGCGTGCTCAGTACATCTGAAAGTGTCGCCTATGTTTTGCTGATGAGCGGAGCACTCGGGAATGTACTGGACCGACTGCGCATAGGGGCTGTAATTGATTATCTTGATGTTCACTGGGGAGATTTGCATTGGCCTGCGTTCAATATTGCAGACATTTATGTCGTGTCAGGGGCATTTTTGCTGCTGATAACCAGTTTCGGTGCCACCAACACAAATCCTGAAAGCACGCCATGACCATAACTTCACCTACTGGACATCACGCAATCTGGGGCGCAATGCTGTTCGTGGTCTGCGGCATTCATTCTCAAGATCTCAGCGCGGCAGAGCCAGGATCAGTGAATGCCTTGTTCGGCAAGAAGACTGTCGAGCCACTTCCTCCTGAACAGGCATTTCAAGTTTCAGCGCGCTTGATAGATCCCGGCAAGATCAATGTGCTGTTTACATTGAAACCTGATTACTATCTATACAAGGACAAGGTGAGCCTAGAAATAAAAGGCTCGCCAGGAGTGCGATTGTTGCGCGCGGACTATCCGGCAGCAATCACCAAGCAGGATAAGAGTTTCGGTCCCACACAGGTGTACCCAAAATCCTTTGAAGTTCATGGGCTAATAGCAGGCAACGAGAAAAACTCCTCTCCAATTACTCTGGTTGCGCGTTATCAAGGCTGTTTCGAGACGTTGGGGGTTTGTTATCCGCCCCAAACTTCCGAGATAAAGCTGAACCCAGTCAATGGCATGGCGTCTGGCAAGTTGCCGGAGAAAAAACAGCCATGACAACCCACCCCATGGATGTATCACCTGCTTTGAACCGCCGCACATGGCTGACCATGACCGCATGGTCAGCCATGATTCTAGTGGGCTGCGAGAAGCGTGTCCCGTATTCATTCAAAGGACTGGATTTAACCGGGGCAATATTCGGTCGATCCTTCAGCATGACAGACATAGATGGGAAGGTTCGAACCCTGTCTGAGTTCAAAGGCAGCATTGTCATGCTGTTTTTCGGGTTTACACAGTGCCCGGACGTCTGTCCAACGGCACTTGGGCGAGCCACTGAGGTCATTCGATTGTTAGGAGACGATGCCAGAAAACTGCAACCCATTTTCGTCACAATTGATCCCGAGCGAGATACAGAAATTCTTCTGCGCAGCTATGTTGGTGCATTCGACAAGCGAATTATTGCCTTGCGCGGCAGTACTGCAGCGACCGCCGAGATGGCGAAGGAATTCAAGGTATTTTATCAAAAAGTGGTGACAGGAAAATCCTACACGATGGATCACACCACGCTGACCTATATATTCGATACACATGGGCTATTGCGCCTCGCGATGAAGCATGAGCAATCAGCCGCTGACTTCTCTGGGGACATCAAAGCCCTTCTTGCATAGCGCATGCAAAGTTCATCAACAGAAACACTTCATGTCAGAGACACCATGAATCATTTGCGAAGAACAATCACCACCTCGATTTCACTTGGACTGTTTTCCGTACCGCATTGGGTCCAGGCAGCAGGAGATCATGGTACTGAAGGTGCATTTTCCAGAATAAGTCCCTCGATTCCAACAACTGACCCGAGCAAGATTGAGGTGATTGAGTTTTTTTGGTACGGCTGCCCGCATTGCGCAAAAATTGATCCGATGGTGGATGCCTGGGAAAAAAAGCTTTCAGCCGATGTTGCCTTTCGACGAGAGCATATTGTCTGGGATTCACGCAAGGAAACATCCATTCACGCCCAAATATTTGCGACGCTACGCGCAATGGGCATTCTCCCCAGGCATCACCCGGCTGTTTTTGAGGCTCTGCACAAAGACCGCATCAACTTCAGAGAAGAGGGCTCGATCAAGAATTGGGTTGACAAGAATGGCATAGACAGCAAGGCGTTTGATTCCATGCATAAGTCATTCGGCATGCAAGCCCAGGTCAACAAAATGAGATCCCTGACCAATGCTTACAAAATTGATGGCGTACCCAAATTCATCATCAATGGACAGTTCAGCACGGAGCCTCATCAAGCAGGAGGCGAAGCCCAAGTGTTTGAAGTATTAAATCAATTGATCGACCAGCAGCGATCAACCGTCAAGCGGCAATAATTCTGCTCAAGGGCGAAAGCTGCACCATGGCCACTCCAGATATATTTACATCAATCCCGACCATTTCCCGCTCTCATTTTTAAACATGCAATTCAACGTGTATGACAAAAATCAACTCCGCCCCTATCGACAACATCGCCACAATATTCAAGCCATCAATAACAAAAATCATAGCTCCATGGGCTGTAACATTGATCGGATTAGTGGGAATGTATTTCCCCACTTTTCGGGATCTGTTCAATGGGCTGTGGGCTGGAGATCAGCAAGGACATGGCCCCATCGTGCTGGCTGTCTCGATCTGGCTGCTCGGGAAAAAAGCACCTCAGGTCATTGAGACACCGTTACGGCCAGCCTTTGTAATAGGCTGGTCTCTTCTGATCTTTGGATCATTGCTGTACATCATCGGAAGATCCCAGAATATATTGATATTTGAGGTGGGTTCACTCATCGTCATGACCGCGAGTATCACCCTGATTCTCCGGGGCATGGAAGCCTTGAAACATCTGTGGTTCCCGTTGGTGTTCATGGTCTTCATGATTCCGCTGCCGGGAGTCTTTGTCGATGCCATGACCCAGCCCATGAAGACTGCCGTTTCCTACGCAGTAGAGTCTGCTCTCTATGCTGTCGGGTATCCCATCAGCCGCAGCGGTGTAATTCTGCAAATCGGACAGTACCAATTGTTGGTTGCAGACGCCTGCGCAGGACTGAACACGCTGTTCACGCTAGAAGCTCTTGGTTTGCTCTATCTCAATTTGGTGAAACATGAGTCGGTAGCGCGAAACATCATCTTGGCAATCTGTATCGTGCCGATCAGTTTTGCTGCCAACATCATTCGTGTCATTGCATTGACGTTGATTACTTATCATTTAGGCGATGAGGCGGGGCAAGGCTTTCTGCATGGTTTCGCCGGAATGGTTCTTTTTATGGCTGCACTGCTGCTGATAATTTTGTTTGACGGATTCCTCAGAATCATTCTTGCCAGAAAATCATGACTCGCGAACTCACATCTGCCGTTACTCTATGCGCGATAATGTTGCTCAGCGGCTTCTCTGCAAATCAAATCAAGCCAACCAATTTCATGGCTGACACGAGAGGCGGCATAAAAATATCCAGTATAATTCCAGAGAATTTTGGCGCCTGGAAAAAAATGGACTTATCTACTGGGGTGGTCAATCCACAACAGCAGCAATTGCTCGATGAACTTTACACCGAACTGGTCACAAGGACTTATACATCAAGCGATGGTTACGTGATCATGCTGTCGATGGCTTACGGAAAAAACCAGAACGACTCCTTCCAGGTGCATCTGCCCGAGATATGCTACCCAGCCCAGGGGTTTCAGGTCGGGGCTTCACGAAAGATGGCGCTGACAACACCCTACGGTGAAATTCCCATCAAGCAGTTGGAAACCACTTTCCAGTCTCGAAGGGTCGAGCCGGTCACCTATTGGACGACCATCGGCAATCATGCGGTCAAGTCCGGACTGGACAAGAAACTGAAGGAGATGTCGTACGCCATGCAAGGCGATATTGCAGACGGGTTATTGTTCAGAATCTCCAGCATCGACACCGACAAGCCTCGTGCATTTTCAATGCAGCAGAAATTCATCCAAGAAATGCTGGCGTCGATCACAGCCGCAGACCGGCTGCGTCTGGCTGGTCTGACTGACTAACCCCGACCATCCCAGCCTGCGACGATGATCGACATGCCCAGCAGGGCCACCCCGGCGCCGAACCAATCCAGCATGGACAGCTTCACGCCATCGACCACCCGCAGCCAGACCAGCGCGGTTGCGACGTACACACCGCCGTAGGCGGCGTAGACGCGCCCACTGGCGACTGGGTGCAGGGTCAGCAGCCACACGAAAAGCATCAGGCTGCATGTGGCCGGCAGCAGCAGCCACACGGACCCCTGTTTCCTCAACCACAAGTACGGGAGGAAGCAGCCGACGATCTCCGCGAGCGCGGTCACGATGAAAAGACCGAGCGTCTTGAGCAAGAGAATGGCTGGGCTGGATTCCATGACGGGAATCTAGCGGATCACCTCGCGTCTTCAATCACTTCCTCAGCAACCTCAAGCCGTTGCCCACCACCAGCAGGCTGGCGCCCACGTCCGCGAACACCGCCATCCACATCGACCCCAGGCCCATCAGTGTCAGCACCAAGAACACCGCCTTGAGGCCCAGCGCGAGCACGATGTTCTGCACCAGCACTGCGTGCGTGGCGCGTGACAAGCGGATGAAGGCCGGGAGTTTGCGCAGATCGTCGTCCATCAAGGCCACGTCGGCCGTCTCGATCGCCGTGTCGGTGCCCATCGCCCCCATCGCGAAGCCGATGTCGGCGCGGGCCAAGGCGGGCGCATCGTTGATGCCGTCGCCGACCATGCCCACCGGGCCTTCGGCGGCGAATGTTTCGACCGCCTTCAGCTTGTCGTCGGGCAACTGGTTGCCGCGGGCCTGGTCGATCCCCACCTGCTGCGCAATCGCTTCCGCCGTGTGCGGGTTGTCGCCGGTCAGCATCACGGTCTTGACCCCCAACTGGTGTAGTTCGGCGATGGCGGCGCGGCTGCTGTCCTTCACCGTGTCCGCCACGGCGAACAAGGCCAGCACCTGCCGGTCATCGACGAGCAGGACGACCGTCTTGCCCTGCCGCTCCAGCGTGTCCAGCCGTGCCTCCAGTTCCGGCGTGCAGCGGCCGAGTTCATGCACCAGGCGATGGTTGCCCAGCGAATACGCCTGGCCGCCGATCACCCCACGCACGCCTCGGCCAGGTAGCGCCTCGAAGGCTTCGACGCTCTCTCGTGTGACGCCGTCGCGGTCGGCGGCCTGGGCCACGGCCTGCGACACCGGGTGATCGGAGCGACCGGCCAGGCTGGCGGCCAGGCGGCGACACAGTGCGGGGTCCACCTCGGCCCGCAACTCGAATTCGGTCTGCACGGGCTTGCCATGGGTGATCGTGCCGGTCTTGTCGAGGGCCAGCCATACCAGCTTGCGGCCTTCCTCCAGGTAGACACCGCCCTTGATCAGGATGCCGTGCCGTGCCGCTGCGGCCAGCCCGCTGACAATCGTGACCGGTGTCGAGATCACCAGCGCGCAAGGGCAGGCGATCACGAGCAGCACCAGGGCCTTGTAGATCCAGTCGTGCCAGATGCCGCCCATCAGCAACGGTGGCACCATTGCCACCAACAGGGCCATCGCGAACACGATCGGCGTGTAGACGCGGGCAAATTGATCGACAAAGCGTTGCGTGGGCGCCTTGGCACCTTGAGCTTCCTCGACGGCGTGGATGATGCGGGCCAGCGTGGTGTTGTTCGCCGCCGCAGTGACCCGGTAATCGAAAGCACCGGACGCATTGATCGTTCCGGCGAACACGGCGTCGCCTGGGCCCTTGTCCACCGGCAGGCTTTCCCCGGTGATCGGGGCCTGGTTCACGGTCGAGCGGCCCTGGACGATCGTGCCGTCCAGCCCGATGCGTTCGCCGGGCTTGACGCGCACCAGGCTGCCCACGGTGACCGCTGTTGCCGCGGTGTCGCGCCAAGTACCGTCGGCCTGCTGCACTGTGGCGATCTCCGGGGCCAGCTTCATCAGGCCGGCGATGGCATGGCGGGCGCGGTCCAGCGACTTGGCCTCGATCAGCTCGGCGACCGTGAACAGCACCATCACCATGGCCGCTTCCGGCCACTGCCGCAGTGCCAGCGCGCCGGTCACGGCGATGCTCATCAGCGCGTTGATGTTCAGGTTGCCGTGGCGCAGGGCCACCCAGCCCTTGCGGTAGGTGGTCAACCCGCAGGACGCCACGGCCAGCAGCGCGAGGGCTGCCGTCAGCCATTCGGGCAGGCCCCGCCAGCTCACCGCTTCGGCGGCAATGGCGGCGGCGCCCGCCACGGCCAGCGGCCACCAGGGTTTGGGTGGCGTGACCGCAGCCGTGACGGGCTGGCCCGCCGTCAGCACTTCCGGCTGGAAACCGAGCGAGCGCACAGCCTCCAGCACGGTGTCGAGGGCCTCCGGCGCATGCACCACGGTCAGCACGCGCTGCATCAGGTTGAACTCCAGGTGCCGGACCGAGGGCAGGTGGCCCAGCGCCTGACGGATCAGGGCCTCCTCGGTGGGGCAGTCCATCTGCAGGATGCGGATCGGGGTTCGCATCCCGCCTGCGACCGCTTCAGGGGCGGGCAGATCCGGCAGCGCAGTGGGTGCCGGGCCGCAGGGCGCGCTGGCATGGTTGTGCCCATGGTCGTCGTGGGCGGACTTCTTGTCGTGTGGGTGGTCGCAGCAGCCGGCCATGGGGACTCCTTGATGAACGGACCCCAGTGGACACCTTGAAGTGGCTACAAGGTCAAGCCGGGTTCGACAGTTCATGAAGGATGCCGCACTGACTCAGTGAATCAGAACCGTGGCATTTTTCCCTGATGCGTTGAAGCTCATTCTGCAGCGTCTGGAGTTGCCCAATTTTTTCAGTGACCCGAGCAATATGTTCATCCAGCAGATGGTTCACAAGCGCGCACCCTTGATCAGGCATTGCCATGAACTTCAGCAGCGAACGCACCTCGTCCAGCGTCAATCCCAGACTGCGACAATGCAATATGAATCTCAGCAAACTGACATGGTGCCCTTCGTAGACTCTGTAATTCCCGACGGAGCGCATGGGCTCAGGCAGCAATCCTTCCCGCTCATAGAATCTGACCATGGTGACCGACGCGCCACTGGCTCGGGCGATTTCTCCGATTCTCATGATGGCAGAGCAGATATCGAGGTCATTTCTTGACTTTCGCCACCTCTTCGGCCACCAAGGCAGCCAGTTGCTCGGGGCCGAAATTCAGCAGGCTGCGTCCATTGACAAAAAACGTCGGGGTCTTGGTCACGCCCAGCGATGTCAGGTCTTGCATGTCCTGTCGGATCACGGCTTGCGTCTCGGGACTTTGGGCCTGGGTGGCGGCCTTGTCCATGTCAAGGCCGGTCTGCTGCGCCACCTTGAACGCGATGCCGATATTGGGCATGCCGTGATCGGCCCACTGCGGCTGCGCGTCCAGAATCGCCTCCAGCACCGGCTGGTATTGATTTTGCAGCTTGGCAGCGACCAGTAGTGCGACCACCTGCTCGGACCCCCTGTGGAACGGGGCGTAGCGCAGGACCAACCGCACGTCGTCCGGGTGCTTCTTGAGGATGTCCTTGACGATGGGATAGAAATATCGGCAGCTCTCGCAGGCCGGATCGAAGAACTCGACGATCGTCACGGGTGCTGCCTTCGGGCCGAAGACCGGCGAGTGCGGGCGCACCAGCCGGTCATTCTGCTGGCTGGCTTTCTCCTCCTGTGCCTGCTGGACGCTGCGCTGGTAGACGTTCATGCCGACCAGAAAGGCCAGCGCGATGACGCCCAGCACGACGGCCACCGCAATCTTCCTGGTGTTCATCTTGGTGTTCATCGAGAGGTTTTCCGTAAAAAGAGGGTGAGGAGGATCAGGATCAGCAGGAAGGCGGCCAGAGCCAGCCACGGAATCTGGAGGCCGTTCAGGATGTCGAGTTTCTGGTCTGCGCAGGAAATGCCGGCCTGGCATGGCAGCCAGGATTTTGGAATCCACCCCGCCACCAGCAGCGTGTGGTAACCCGCCACCACAGCGCCACCGGCCGCCAGCGCCCATGCATAGACCGCGCCGCGCCGGTCTTCGCTGAAGCAGGCGATGGTCAGAATGATGGCGATCGGGAACATGAAGATGCGCTGGTACCAGCACAGCGTGCAGGGGACCATCAGCATGATTTCACCGATGAACAAGGCGCCGGCCGTGGCCAGGGCTGCGATCAGCCAGGCCCCCATCAGGAGCCACCAGGATTTGGTGTGCATGTCGTTCTCCGCTCAGGCACCCCGGCCTGTGTCGGTGAAGCGGCCTGACTTCGGTGCGTTGGCAACCCAAGCCAGGGGTCAGTTCACTCTGCCCGTGTCAGGGCAACGAGGCGAGGGTCCACTGAGGCCGTTCAGGTCGAGCGGCAGTTGGGGCCACCAGCGCGGCCCCGGGGTCGGCTGAACGGGTCACTGGCGGGAGAACGCGCACAGGATCATGGTGACTCGGCATGGCCCACAGCACACAACCCGCATGACAGGTCACGCAGTCTGCGTCAGCCGAAGGCATCACACCCTTTTCGCCAGCCGGCACATCGGACTCGGCTTGCGGTTGGTGCTCATGCGTGTGATGGCCGGCATGTGACGCCGCCTGTCCGCGCTCGTGCTGGCAATAGGCACCCACTGCAGCCCAGGAGAGCTGCAGCGGCATCAACACCAACAGAAGGATGGCCAACCACTTGCACATGGCGGGATTGTAGAGCCGGCCACCTCAGGGACAGCATTGCTCGGCGCTGGCAATGGCTTGGCGGGCTTGCGCAATCACGTCGGACAGATCGCGGCGCAGCGGCATCGGCTTGAACGGGTTGATGTCGGAGCGTCCTGAGTTGCCAAGGGGCAGTCGGCCGGTGAGGTGTCCCAGGGGCACCAACAATAGCCGGAGCGTCTGCCCGCCCACCTCGGCCCAGTCACGGGTCCGCCATGCCAGGTGCAGCATCAGGTCATGCACCTTCAAGTGCGGAATGAACCGCGTCTGGCTGACGACATGGAGCGTCTCCAGCAGCAGCCACTGGTGCGCAGGATCGTGCGGTGACGTTTCCCGGTACTGCTGCATCACGTGCGCGAACAGAACCGGATCGAAGGCTACGGAGGGCGGCGTTGTGTTCATCATGGCACCAGTGAAAACCTTCGAGTAATTACAATGTCAAGCGGAACCAACCGAGGGCATCCCCATGAAGATCGGCGAACTGGCGCGTGCCGCCCGCTGCACGACCGAGACCGTGCGCTTCTACGAAAAGGCGGGGCTGTTGGCCGAGGCGGGCCGGACGCAGTCCAACTACCGCCACTACGACGCCAGCCACCTGGAGCGCCTGCGCTTCATCCGCAACTGCCGTGCGCTCGACATGACCCACGAGGAGATCCGCGGGCTGCTGCGTCTGAAGGACACACCGGCCGAGGACTGCGGGGCCGTCAACACGCTGCTGGATGACCACATCGGGCATGTCGATGCCCGGATCGCTGAACTGCTGCACCTGAAGCAGCAGCTCGGGGCACTGCGTCAGCAATGCCAGGTGGAGCAGGCCGTTGATGCCTGCGGCATCCTGCGCGGGCTGGCGGAGATGGAAGCCGATACCCAGGTGGGGCGATATACCCATATGGGTTAATCTGAACCGTCCCGGGTTCGGTTGCTTGCGAGCAGGCATGCATGACGGCCCCTGCTATGGACTGGTGAACTGATACACCATGTCCCCCACAAACCGCCTGAACGATTCATTCTGGACGAACTGCTTGTAGACCTGCATGTCGTCCTTGAGCAGAACTTGGATCACCTTGCCGAGCGCCTGGTCGTGGGCCATGCGTGCCGTGTGCGGGGTGTTGGCCCGGGCGTTCTGGAACGCCTTGTCGGCGGCGACCTGCGGCGCGATGTCATCGCGGATGCGCTTGACCACACGGTCGGTATCCTCGAACAGCGTTCCGAAATTCTCGTTGAAGCTTTTGAGGATGTTGCTCAACCGGTCCAGCTCCGGCTCGGCCTTGCGTCCACCCCCCTCGGTCGGAACCGGCGCGATCTCGGCATCGGCGTCGGCCAACGCGATCTTCATCAGCGCCTTCTTCTCGACCCGGTAGCTGTCCATGTCGATGGCTTCGAGAATGCCCTTGGCCAGGTCTTCTTCCTTCGGCGCCGGCAGCTTGCTGACGAGCAGGTTTAGCAGGATCGACAGCCGTTCCCACTCCGGGTTGGTGTCCGGGATCACCGACGCCAGAAAGTCGTAGGTGCGGCAAAACACCTTGGCCTTGCCCTTGAAATCAACCTGCTGGTCTTCGTCCAGCGCGTGCGCGTAGGCCGCGACACAAGCGTCCAGAACCGGATCAAGCTGGTCACGCTCGGCGCCACCCAGGAACAGGGCGGCGAACTGCTGCACCTGGTCAGGTGAATACACCTGCGCGCCGTCCAGTGCGGCCTTCAGGTCATGCAGCTTGTTCGGGTCGGTTTCCTCGGCCAGCAGCGTGGTGCGGTAGTAGTCCTGGAACGCGCAGGTGATCGTCTCGCTGTTGTTCTGGAAGTCGAGCACGAAGCAGTCGTGCTTCTGCGGGTGCGCGCGGTTCAGCCTGGAAAGGGTCTGCACGGCCTTCACGCCGGAAAGGGCCTTGTCCACGTACATCGCGTGCAGCAGCGGCTCGTCGTAGCCGGTCTGGAACTTGTCGGCGCAGACCAGGAAACGGTACGGATCTTCCTGGATCTTGTCGGCGATGTCCTTGCTCGGAAAACCGTTGAGCGACGCTTCGCTCACCTTGGTGCCCCCGTATTCATGCTCGCCCGAGAACGCGACGATGGCCTGGTACGGGCTCTTGCGTTCCTGCAGGTAAGCCGTCATGGCGTGGAAATACTGGATTGCGCGCTCAATGCCGCTGGTGACCACCATCGCCCGGGCCTGCCCGCCGATCTTGCCGGCCGCCAGCACCTGCTCATGGAAGTGGTCCACCATGATCTCGGCCTTCAGCTTGATCGCGTGGTCGTGGCTTTCCACGTAGCGGCGCAGCTTCTTCTTCGCCCGTTTGGTGTCGAACTCGGGATCGTCCTCGACCCTCTTGATCAGCTTGTAGTAGCTGTCCACCGGGACGTAGTGCTCCAGCACGTCGAGGATGAACCGCTCCTGCACCGCCTGCTTCATGCTGTAGTGGTGGAACGGCTGGTGCTTGACGCGCCCTTGCGCGTCCGCCGGCAGCGGCTCGCCGAACATTTCCAGCGTCTTGTTCTTGGGCGTGGCGGTGAAGGCGAAATAGCTGGCGTTGGTCAGCATCTTGCGCGCGGCCATGCGCG
Organism: Sphaerotilus sulfidivorans; assembly: GCF_013426975.1. Lineage (GTDB taxonomy): Bacteria > Pseudomonadota > Gammaproteobacteria > Burkholderiales > Burkholderiaceae_C > Sphaerotilus > Sphaerotilus sulfidivorans. Next base: position 4,114 of record NZ_JACCPY010000037.1, on the reverse strand, counting down.
CTTCCAGCGCCGCATTCACAACGTCTTCGGGATCGCGCTCTTCGTCGTCGTCATCGGCAGCCGCAGTGTCTGCACCCTCTCCCAGTGCCTTGCCCATCGCCGCCGAGGTCTTGCCGCCCTGCCCCGAATGCGCCTCGTCGATGACGATGGCGAAGTGCTTGTCGCCCACGGCGCCGATCTCGTCGAGCACCCATGGGAACTTCTGCACCGTGGTGACGATGATCTTCTTGCCCTGCTCGATGAAGCGGCGCAGGTCGCCCGAGTGCTCCGCGTGGCCGACCGTGGCACCCACCTGCATGAACTGCTTGATGGTCTTCTGGATCTGGTCGTCGAGGATGCGCCGGTCGGTCACCACGATCACCGAGTCGAACACGTCCTTGCTGCCCTGCCCGAGGTCACGCTTCACGCCGATGAGCTGGTGTGCCAGCCAGGCGATGGAGTTCGACTTGCCTGAGCCTGCCGAATGCTGGATCAGGTAGCGCCGGCCGGCGCCGTGCAGGCGCACATCGGCCAGCGCCTGCCGGACCACATCCAACTGGTGGTAGCGCGGGAAGACCTGGGTGCGCTTTTTCTTGCCGGTCTTCGGGTGCTTGGTCTCGACGATCTGGGCGTAGTTTTCCAGGATGTCGGTCAGGCCGGCCGGCGTGAGCAGCTCTTTCCAGAGGTAGTCGGTCTTCAGGCCGTGCGGGTTGGGCGGGTTGCCGGCGCCGTCGTTGTGGCCCTTGTTGAAGGGCAGGAACCACGACGCCTTGCCCTTCAGCTCGGTACACATGCGCACTTCGGCATCATCCACGGCGAAATGCACGACACAGCGGCCGAACTCGAACAGGCGTTCGCGCGGGTTGCGGTCGCGTCGGTATTGCTCGACCGCGTCTTCCACCGTCTGCTTGGTCAGGCTGTTCTTGAGTTCGAAGGTGGCGATCGGCAGGCCGTTGATGAATAGGCCCAGGTCGAGCGCGCGGCGCGTTTCGTCGAGGCTGTAGGCCAGTTGCCGGGTGATCGAGAAGCGGTTCTTCGCGTGGAGCGCGGCAGCCTTGGCGTTGCCCTCGGACGGCGTGGCGTAGAACAGGTCGAAGTGGCCGGCTGGATGGTGCTCGATCCCCTTGCGCAGCACGTCGATGACGCCGCGCTTGCCGACCTCGGCGCTCAGGCGGTCCAGGAACTTGAGGCGGTTGATGTCCTTGGCGTCACTGGCATTGGCCAGGGCCAGCTTCTTCAGCGCCTCAGGCTGGGTAGCACGCAGGAAGGCGAACAGTTGTGCCGCGTCGAGCGCGTGGGCCCGGTCGTAGTCCTTCGGGCTGCCAGCGAGGTAGCCGGTGCCGCCATAGGCTGCAGGCGGCTCGGCCACGGCACCGGGCGAGACAGCCAGGCCGTCGGTGCCGGTCATGTGCCGCACGATCAGCGATTCGAGGCCCTTCTCGCTGGTGTCGGTGCTCATGCGATCGCCTCTTCGTCCTCAAGCTCGGTGTCGTCGGCGATGTCTTCGACCGCTTCCGGCACAGCCTCGTCAGGCAACGGGGCCGCCGCTTCGCGCACATCGAGTTTGCCGGTCACCACGTCGGCGATGAGGCGGGTGCGGTATTCGCGAAGGAGGTTGATTTCTCGATTTAGTCGATTGATTGCATCGTCAATCGGTTGATTTTCGCTGGCAACATTTTTTAGTATGTCAGCCTGCTCACTAATACTTGGGTACCAAAGTGGGCAATCTGCTAAAGCCTCTCGATTGACCTTAGGCATTGCGACGCGCATTGAAGAATCAACCGCAAACTTCGTGAATGGCTGGGATAGCAATAGCAGTAATAAGTAGTCTGGTAACAACTCAGATTGCTTAGGAGTTATCGGGTACATGTCTGCGCTACAGAGGCAGTCTGACGGAGAAATTATTGCTTTTCGGAGGTTCGGGCGAATCTTGCTGTAAACTATCTGCCCACGACTCACCAGGTATTTACCGCTGTCTGCGCCTTGCTCGGCGGCAGTCTGCTGTGAGCGCAAGCGACCGCTGCCGCTTTCAATGTGATTTGGCGCAATCAGCACCATGTCGCGGTATGGGAATTTCCTCGGATCAACTTGGCCGCTGTTGATTTTCGCCAAAAACTTAAATCGCTTTATCGACCAATGACGTGGTATATCGCCGAGCCACGGAACGCCAGTTGACTTCATAAGCGCGGAAGAATCAAGTCCGTGAGTAATCGCGCGGCGGACGATGACCTGCTTCTGCTCCATCAGCAGCGCAATCACCTTCCGCTTGGCCCGGATCGTCCGATCCAGCCGGCCGTTCGCCCAGTCCAGAAACTTCACGATGGCGGCTTGCTCGGCCAGCGGCGGGCACGGTGACTGCATCTGTTTGAATTGGTCCCAGTACAGCCGATTGCGATCCTTCACGATGCCGCGCGAAGCACTGTCGATTTCTGCCATGTAGTCGTCAGTCCGGAACAAGGCAGCGAAATACCTTGGCTCGACACCGGGGTAGGGCCGCGCCACCACATAAGCCGGACTGACCAGGCCATCGACGGGACACACCCCGAGCGCGCCCTGCCACATGCGCATCGTGTTGTAGGCAAGATCGCCTTTCGCTGCCCGCTTGTACTTGCCGGGGTCCGACATGACCTGTTTGCGGTTCGCCTTGCCGAAATTGCGCACCTGCACGCCGGTCTTCAAGGAAACCTCCAGGATCGGCAGCTCGGCATAGCCGGTCTGGGTTCGCTGGCCAAACAGACTGCTGTTGCGAACCGCTTTCCAGTGCGCTGGAACCTGCCCTAGCCAAGGCAGGCCCGAATCCATGTAGTCGGCATACGGCTTGAGCCCTGCAATCATTTCTTGACCCCCTTTTTCTTCTGCATGACGCGCGGCGTCGTGGCCGGCGCGGCATCCTGCGCGTTCAAGGCGTAGAACTCATGCAGCTTGGCCGCCAGCATCTGCTTGTCCGGCAACTGCGTCTGGTACTGCGCCACCAGCGCCGGCGACAACGTCCGGCTCATGGCGTATTCGACCACGTCGCTTTCCTTCGACGCACACAGCAGCACGCCGATGGCCGGATTTTCGTGCGGCTTGCGCACGTCGCGGTCCAGTGCTTCGAGGTAGAAATTCAGCTTGCCCAGGTGCTCGGGCTCGAAGCGGTCCACCTTCAGCTCGATCGCGACCAGACAGTTCAACCCCCGGTGGAAGAACAGCAGGTCGAGCGCGAAGTCGCGTCCGCCCACCTGCAGCGGGAACTCCGAGCCGACGAAACAGAAGTCCCGGCCCAGCTCGATCAGGAAGGCGCGCAACTGGCTCAGCAAGCCGCGGTGCAGATCGGCCTCGCTGTGGTCGGTCGGCAGGTTCAGGAACTCGACCGCGTAGCCGTCCTTGAACACCCCCGTCACCGCGGCACCATGCGTTTCTCTCAGCACTGCCGAGAGTTTTGGCGGATCCAGCACCGCGCGCTCGAAGGCCGCCAGGCGGAACTGCCGTTCCAGCTCCCGGGTCGGCCACTTCTCCTGCACGGCCATGCGCAGGTAGAACTCGCGTTCTTCCGCCCGCTTGGACTGACCCATGATGACGAGGTTGTGGGTCCAGGACAAAGCCCGTACCAGCGGGGCAAGCTGTGGCTCGTCGCGGTAGGTCTCGAAGAACTGCCGCATGCGCCACAGGTTCTGCGCTGAAAACCCGCGCAAGCCCGGCATCGTGCGCGCCAGGTGCTGCGCCAGACGGTCCACCACACCGTCGCCCCAGATGGCCGCCGACAGCTTGCCGCTGATGTACTGGCCGATCTCCCAGTAGAGCGCGACGAGTTCGGTGTTGACCGCCTGGTAGGCCCGCTGCCGGGCCTGCTCGATCAGGCCGACCACTTCGGCGAACGAAGTCTCGACGGCCTCCCCCGCGCCGTCCTGCACGACGCCGGCCAGGCCCTTGGAAGCGGCCTTACTGGTGCTCATGCGGGCGTCCCTTCGAGCAAGTCATCCAGCAAGTCCCCGGCCTCCCGCTCGATGGCGAGGATGTCGGCACGGATCTCCGCCAGCGTGCGCAGCGGCTGCGGCTTGTAGAAGTGGCGCGTGAAGCTCACCTCGTAGCCGATCTTGGTGGCGTCGTTGTTCACCCAGGCGTCGGGTGTGTACGGCAGCACCTCGCGGCGGAT
>NZ_JACCPY010000036.1 GCF_013426975.1 Sphaerotilus sulfidivorans | reverse complement strand
CTACACGATCGTCGGTCCGCATGTCGAGATCGGCGCGGGCACCACCATCGGCCCGCACTGCGTGATCGAGGGTCACACGACCATCGGGCGCGACAACCGCATCTGGCAGTTCTGCTCGCTGGGCTCGGACCCGCAGGACAAGAAGTACGCCGGCGAGCCCACGCGGCTGGAGATCGGCGACGGCAACACCTTCCGCGAGTTCTGCACCGTCTCGACCGGCACCGTCCAGGACGAGGGCGTCACCTGCATCGGCGACGACAACTGGATCATGGCCTATGTGCATGTGGCGCACGACTGCCGCATCGGCAGCCACACCATCATGGCCAATGTCACCACGCTGGCCGGGCATGTGCGGGTGGGCGACTGGGCGATCCTCGGGGGACTCACCGGCGTGCACCAGTTCAGCCGGGTCGGCGCGCATGCGATGGCGGGATTCGCCTCGCGCATCGCGCAGGACGTGCCGCCCTTCGTGATGGTGGCGGGCAACCCCTGCGAGGCGCATGGCTTCAACCAGGAAGGCCTCAAGCGCCGCGGCTTCGGCCCGGAGCGCATCCTGGCCGTCAAGCAGATGTACCGCGCGCTCTACCGCAAGGGCCTGACGCTGGAGGCCGCCCGCGCCGAGATCGAGGCGCTGCGCGCCGAGCATCCCGAGGCCGAGGCCGACATCGCGATGATGCTCGACTTCCTGGCCTCGGCCGGCCGGGGCATCGTGCGCTGACGGGTCGACAGGCTGACGATGACGATGAGCGATCCGCGCCTGGGCATGGTGGCCGGCGAGCCCTCCGGCGACCTGCTCGCCCAGCTGCTGCTGGGCGGGCTGAAGCAGCGCTGGCCGGCACTGCAGTCCTTCGGGCTGGGCGGCCCGCAGATGCAGACCCAGGGCTTCGACGCCTGGTGGAACTACGACCTGCTGGCGGTGCACGGCTACAGCCTGGAGCTGCTGCTGCGGCTGCGCCGGCTGTTCGCGCTGCGCGCCGAGCTGGGCGACCGGCTGCTGAAGGAGCGCCCCGACGCCTTCATCGGCGTCGACGCGCCCGACTTCAACCTCGGCCTGGAGGCCCGGCTGAAGAAGGCCGGCACCAAGACCATCCACTTCGTCAGCCCGTCGATCTGGGCCTGGCGGGGCGGTCGGATCCACAAGATCCGCGAGGCGGTCGACCATGTGCTGTGCCTGTTCCCCTTCGAGCCGGAGATCTACCAGCGCGCCGGCATCGCCGCGAGCTATGTCGGCCATCCGCTGGCCGACGCGATCCCGCTGGAGGTGCCGCGCGAGGCGGCCCGCACCGCGCTGGGCCTGCCGCTGGATGCGCGCGTGATCGCGCTGCTGCCGGGCAGCCGGCGCGGCGAGGTGCGCCACATCGCCCCGGCCCTGCTGGGCGCGGCGGCGCGGCTGGCCAAGCAGAACCCCGACCTGCGCTTCGTGCTGCCGGCCATGCGCGGGGTGCGCGACCTGCTCGATCCGATGGTGGCGAAGTTCGCCGGCCAGTTCGATCTGCAGGTGCTCGACGGCCGCTCGCACGAGGCGCTGGCCGCCTGCGACCTGACCCTGATCGCCAGCGGCACCGCCACGCTGGAGGCGGCGCTGTTCAAGCGGCCGATGGTCATCACCTACAGCATGCACTGGCTGTCGTGGATCCGCATGCAGGGCATGGCCTACCAGCCCTGGGTCGGCCTGCCCAACATCCTGCTGCGCGGCTTCGTCGTGCCGGAGCTGCTGCAGGACTCCTGCACGCCCGAGGCGGTCGCGCAGGCGGCGCAGCAGTGGCTGGACAGCCCCTCGCGCTGCGAGGGCGTCGGCCAGCGCTTCGCCGAACTCCATCATCTGCTGCGCCAGGACACGGCGCGCCGGGCCAGCGATGCGGTCGCGCAGGTCCTCGGCCGCTGATGGCGTGGCGACTGTGCCCGAGCCTGCGCAGTTCGCCTTCGTCTTCGATCGTCCCGGCCTGATGGCCGGCGTGGACGAGGCCGGGCGCGGCCCGCTGGCCGGGCCGGTGGTGGCCGCGGCGGTCATCCTGGACGAGCTGCAGCCGATCGACGGCCTGGGCGACTCCAAGGCGCTGACCGCACGCCGGCGCGAGCGGCTCTTCGACGAGATCCGCGCCAAGGCGCTGGCCTGCTGCATCGCCGAGGCCAGCGTCGAGGAGATCGACCGGCTCAACATCCTGCACGCGACGATGCTGGCGATGCGCCGCGCGGTCGAGGGCCTGCGCCTGCGACCGGCCAGGGTGCTGGTCGACGGCAACCGCATTCCGACGCTGCGCATCCCGGCCGAGGCCATCGTCAAGGGCGATGCCAAGGTCGCCGCGATCTCGGCGGCCTCCATCCTGGCCAAGGTCCACCGCGACCGGCTCTGCGCCGAGCTGCACACCCTCCACCCGGGCTACGGCTTCGATGTCCACAAGGGCTATCCGACCGCAGCCCATCTCGACGCGCTCAGGCGCCTCGGGCCCTGCGAGCAGCATCGCCGCTCCTATGCCCCGGTGCGCCGCGCCGAGCTCGAACACGCCTGCCGAAGCCCCCGATGAGAGAACCCCGCCACATCAGCTCGCGCGCGCATGCGCTGGTCAAGACGCTGCACCGGCTGGCCACCGAGCCGGCCGCCTCCCGGCGCCTCGGCCAGGTCTGGCTCGAGGGCGATCATCTGGCGCGTGCCTTCCTGGCGCGGGGCGGGCGGGCGGCGCTGGCGGTGGTCGGCGCCTCGGCCTGGCTGCAGCCGGGGCCGCGCGAGCTGGCGCTGCAGGCCGCCGAGATCGTCGTGATCGACGACGCGCTGCTGCCCGAGATCAGCTCGCTGGAGTCGCCCGCGCCGATCGGCTTCCTGATCGACCTGCCCTCAAGCGGCCAACAGCCGCTGCCCGGCGTGGCCACCGTGGTGCTCGACCGGCTGCAGGATCCCGGCAATGTCGGCACCATCCTGCGCAGCGCCGCGGCGCTGGGCGTGCGCCAGGTGCTGGCGATGAAGGGCAGCGCGGCGCTGTGGTCGCCGAAGGTGCTGCGCGCCGGCATGGGCGCGCACTTCGCGCTGCATCTGGTCGAGGCGCTGGCGCCTGACGATCTGGACGCGCTGGCGGTGCCTCTGGTGGCCACCAGCTCGCATGCCGCGGCCGCGATCGACCAGCTGGCATTGCCCGCCCCCTGTGCCTGGGTCTTCGGCCACGAAGGGCAGGGCGTGGGCCCGGAGCTGATGGCGCGCTGCGCGCTGACGGTGACGATTCCGCAGCCCGGCGGCGAGGAGTCGCTCAACGTGGCCGCAGCCACCGCGATCTGCCTGTACGAGTCGGCCCGCCAGTCGCGCCGCTGAGCTTCAGTAGATCAGCCGGTCCGGGCGCAGATCGCGCAGGATGGTGGTGGCGATCTCCTCGATCGACTTGTGGGTCGACGACAGCCAGGCAATGCCCTCGCGCTTCATCATCGCCTCGGCCTCGTTGATCTCGTAGCGGCAGTTCTCCAGCGCGGCGTACTTGCTGCCCGGGCGGCGCTCGTTGCGGATCTGGCTGAGCCGGTCGGCGTCGATCGTCAGGCCGAAGCACTTGTGGCGGTGCGGCAGCAGCATCGTGGGCAGCTTGCCGCGCTCGAAGTCCTCGGGAATCAGCGGGCAGTTGGCGGCCTTGATGCCGTGCTGCATCGCCAGATAGAGCGAGGTCGGCGTCTTGCCGCAGCGGCTCACCCCCACCAGGATCACGTCGGACTCGGCCAGGTTGCGCGCCGACTGGCCGTCGTCATGCGCCAGCGAGAAGTTGATCGCCTCGATGCGGTCGTGGTACTCCTGACTCTTGGCGACATCGGAGAAGCGCCCGACGCGGTGGTTGCTCTTCATGCCCAGCTCGGCCTCGATCGGCTCGACGAAGGTGCGGAACATGTCGAGCACCAGCGCGTTGGCATCCGCGGTCAGCCGCTCGCGCACCAGTTCGTTGGCCAGCGTGATGAACACGATCGGGCGCACGCCTTCCTGCGCAGCCGTCATGTTGATCTCCCGCACCACCTGCTCGGCCTTGTCCTCGGTGTCGATGAAGGGGCGCCGGACATGGCGCGGCTTGGTCGCGAACTGGGCGAGGATCGACTTGCCGAAGGTCTCGGCGGTGATGCCGGTGCCGTCGGAAACGAAGAAGACTGTGCGGTTGGGCATGAGCAGATGCGTATTGATGCTTAAGGGTACATGTCGGGTACATGATAGGCCGGGATGACCCTAGAATGGCCGGCAATTCGCTTCCACTGCCGATGCCGCGCCGCCCCGCCCACGCCCACCCAGAACGACGACAAGCGCGTCGGGTGACTGGCCGCGCCGCCACCGTTCCCGTCTGCCCTGGCTGCCTTCTGCGCCGCGGGGACCGGTCCGGCCCGGAAGCTCCGGTTTTTCTACATCATGGAGCTTTGTCATGTCTTCAACCCATCTGGAAACCGCCCTGGTCGTCCCGTTCGAGCAACTGCGGATGACCGACGTCGACACGGTCGGCGGCAAGAATTCCTCCCTCGGTGAAATGATCAGCCAGCTGGCGGCCTCGGGCGTCCGCGTGCCCGGCGGCTTCGCCACGACCGCTCACGCCTTCCGCGAGTTCCTGAAGGCCAGCGACCTGGCGGGCAAGATCAACGCCCGCCTCGACAACCTGAACACCGACGATGTGCGCGCGCTGGCCGAGGCCGGTGCCGAGATCCGTGGCTGGGTCGAGAGCGCGCCGTTCCCGGCCGACCTCGAGGCGGCGATCCGTGCCGAGTTCGCGCGCCTGACCGAGGGCAGCCCGGAGGCGTCCTTCGCGGTGCGCTCGTCGGCCACCGCCGAGGATCTGCCCGATGCCTCCTTCGCCGGCCAGCAGGAATCCTTCCTGAACGTCGTCGGCATCGAGGATGTGCTGCACAAGATCAAGGAAGTGTTCGCGTCGCTCTACAACGACCGGGCGATCTCCTACCGCGTCCACAAGGGCTTCGCGCACGCTGATGTGGCGCTGTCGGCCGGCATCCAGCGCATGGTGCGCTCGGACCTGGGCGCGGCCGGCGTGATGTTCACGATGGACACCGAGTCGGGCTTCCAGGACGTGGTCTTCATCACCTCCAGCTATGGCCTGGGCGAGACGGTGGTGCAGGGCGCGGTCAACCCGGACGAGTTCTATGTCCACAAGCCGGCGCTGCAGCGCGGCAAGTCCGCGGTCATCCGCCGCAACCTCGGCTCCAAGCTGATTCGCATGGAGTTCGCCACGCCGGAGGAAAAGGCTGCCACGAAGAAGCTGGTCAAGACCACCGACACGCCGCCTGAGCTGCGCAACCGCTACTCGCTGACCGACGAGGAGGTCACGCAGCTGGGCCGCTACGCACTGATCATCGAGCAGCACTACGGCCGCCCGATGGACATCGAGTGGGGCAAGGACGGCGTCGACGGCCAGCTCTACATCCTGCAGGCCCGTCCCGAGACGGTGAAGAGCCAGGCCGCCGGCAAGGTCGAGCACCGCTACAAGCTCAAGGGCGCTGACCGCATCGTGCTGGCCGAAGGCCGCGCGATCGGCCAGAAGATCGGCACCGGCCCGGTCCGCCTGGTCCACTCGATCTCCGAGATGGAGCGGGTGCAGCCCGGCGACGTGCTGGTCACCGACATGACCGACCCGAACTGGGAGCCGGTGATGAAGCGCGCCAGCGCCATCGTCACCAACCGCGGCGGGCGCACCTGCCATGCGGCGATCATCGCCCGCGAGCTGGGCATCCCGGCGGTGGTCGGCTGCGGCGACGCCACTGAGCTGCTGAAGGACGGCCAGCTGGTCACGGTCGCCTGCTCGGAAGGCGACACCGGCTACATCTACGACGGCCTGCTCGAGATGGAGGTCAGCGAGGTGCAGCGCGGCGAGCTGCCGTACTCGCCGGTCAAGATCATGATGAACGTCGGCAACCCGCAGCTGGCCTTCGACTTCTGCCAGATGCCGAACTCCGGCGTCGGCCTGGCCCGCCTCGAGTTCATCATCAACAACAACATCGGCGTGCACCCGAAGGCGATCCTCGACTATCCGAACATCGATTCCGACCTGAAGAAGGCGGTCGAGTCGGTGGCGCGCGGCCACGCCAGCCCGCGTGCCTTCTATGTCGACAAGCTGACCGAGGGCATCGCCACCATCGCCGCGGCCTTCTGGCCCAAGCCGGTGATCGTGCGCCTGTCGGACTTCAAGTCCAACGAGTACCGCAAGCTGATCGGCGGCAGCCGCTACGAGCCGGAGGAAGAGAACCCGATGCTGGGCTTCCGCGGCGCGGCGCGCTACGTCAGCAAGGAGTTCGGCGAGGCCTTCGCGATGGAGTGCGAGGCGCTCAAGCGCGTGCGCAACGACATGGGCCTGACCAACGTCGAGATCATGGTGCCCTTCGTGCGCACCCTGAAGCAGGCCGAGCGCGTCGTCGACATGCTGGCCGAGCAGGGCCTCAAGCGCGGCCAGAACGAGCTGCGCCTGATCATGATGTGCGAGATCCCGAGCAACGCCATCCTGGCCGAGCACTACCTGGAGTTCTTCGACGGCATGTCGATCGGCTCGAACGACCTGACGCAGCTGACGCTGGGTCTGGACCGCGACTCCGGCCTGGAGCTGCTGGCGGCCGACTTCGACGAGCGTGATCCGGCGGTCAAGGCACTGATCGCGCGCGCCATCGCCGCCTGCCGCGCCCGCGGCAAGTACATCGGCATCTGCGGCCAGGGCCCCAGCGACCACCCCGACTTCGCCGACTGGCTGGCCCAGGAAGGCATCGTGTCGATCTCGCTGAACCCCGACACGGTGGTCGATACCTGGCAGCGTCTGGCCAAGCGCTGATCCAGCGTTGATCGGGTGCTGATCCGGCACTGAACCGACCTCATCGAGGGCTCGTCCGGCAGGGCGGGCCCTTTTTCCTGTCTTTCCGGGCGGGCCGTGTCGGCCTCTTGGTGTCAGTCCCGTGGTACCGGGGGATGCATGCGCGCACAATTCACGCCGAGGTGACAAGCATGCAAGGCGAGAAGGTGGGCGAATCGGCCATGAGGGCAAGGGTGTACTGGCGACGGGTGCGTCTCTGGACCGTGCTGGGGCTGGTGCTGTGGTTCGGTGTCACCCTGGGGGTGTCGTGGTGGTCCTCGGCGCTTGACGTCTGGCGGGTCGGCCGCATGCCGGCGGGCTACTGGTGGGCGACCCAGGGTGCGATCGCCGTCTATCTGCTGATCATCGTCGGCCATGGCTGGGTGATGGACCGCCTCGAGCGGCGCTGCGCGGAGGCCGAGTCCGGCGCCCGCGTGTCATGACGGGGCTGGATCTGTCGACCTCCGAGGAAACGCGGGTCTTCACCCGCACGCTCAACCGGCGCTATGCCTTCTACACCCTGTGCGTGCTGGTGTTCGTCGGCCTGCTGGCGGCGCTCGAGCATGCGGGCTGGCCGCGCAGCTGGATCGGCGGCACCTTCCTGATCGCCACCGTCGCGGTCTATGCGGCCATCGGCCTGATGTCGCGCACCACCGACGAGGCCGAGTACTACGTCGCCGGCCGTCGGGTGCCGGCGGTCTACAACGGCATGGCCACCGCGGCCGACTGGATGTCGGCGGCCTCCTTCATCGGCACCGCCGGCGTGCTCTATCTGCAGGGCTTTGCCGGTCTGGCCTACATCCTGGGCTGGACCGGGGGCTACTGTCTGGTCGCGCTGCTGCTGGCGCCCTATCTGCGTCGGCTCGGCTGCTTCACCATTCCCGAGTTCCTGGGGGCGCGCTATGGCGGCACCTGGCCTCGGCTGGTCGGGGTGATCGCGGTGACGCTGGTGTCCTTCGTCTATGTGGTGGTGCAGATCTACGGCGTCGGGCTGATCACCTCGCACCTGACCGGCTTCAGCTTCGAGATCGGCATCTTCGTCGGGCTGGGCGGGGTGCTGGTGTGCTCCTTCCTGGGCGGCATGCGTGCGGTCACCTGGACCCAGGTGGCGCAGTACATCGTGCTGATCATTGCCTACCTGACGCCGGTGGTCTGGCTGTCGCTGAACCAGACCGGCAGTCCCTTCCCGCTGTTCTCCTATGGCCAGCAGCTCGAGCATGTCTCGCTGCGCGAGCAGATGCTCAAGGACGATCCGGCCGAGCTGGCGGTGATCCGCCAGCTCGAGGTGCGTGCGGCCGATGCCCGCCACAAGCTCGACGATGTGCGCCAGGCCATGGCCGACGATGTCGAGACGCTGACGGCGCAGGCCCGGGCGCTGCAGGCGGCCGACGCCGCGCCCTCTCGCATCCAGCAGGTCGAGCGTCGCCTGCTGACCCGGCCGCAGACCGAGGAGGAGGCTCGCCAGGTCTATCAGCGCGAGTACGAGGAGGCGCTGCAGCGCGCCCGGCCGCTGGGCGGGCTGCCGCCCCAGGCCCAGCCGCTGGTGGCCGGCGACCCGCGAGGCGATGCCCAGCAGCGGCGCGACTACGAGGAGGGCCGGCGCAACTTCCTGGCCCTGGTGCTGTGCCTGATGCTGGGCACCGCGGCGATGCCGCATGTGCTCACGCGCTACTACACCACGCCCTCGGTCAGCGAGGCGCGCCGCTCGGTCGGCTGGTCGCTGTTCTTCATCGCGCTGCTGTACCTGGCCGCGCCGGCCCTGGCGGTGATGGTCAAGTACGAGGTCTTCACCAATCTGGTCGGCCTGCCTTTCGACCAGCTGCCGGGCTGGATCCGGCGCTGGGCCAAGCTCGACCCCTCGCTGGTCTCGGTCGAGGACATCAACGGCGACGGCCTGCTGCAGCTCGCCGAGCTGCACCTGGGCGGCGACGTGATCGTGCTGGCGGCGCCCGAGATCGGCGGGCTGCCGCTGGTGGTGACCTATCTGGTGGCCGCCGGCGGTCTGGCCGCGGCGCTGTCGACCGCCGACGGCCTGCTGCTGACCATCTCCAATGCGCTGTCGCATGACTTCTACTTCCGCTTCGTCAACCCGCGCGCACCGGCGATGCGCCGGGTGATGCTGTCGAAGTTCCTGGTGCTGGTGGTGGCGCTGATGGCGGCCTTCCTGGCCTCGATGCGCTTCGCCGACATCCTGCAGTTCGTCTCGGCGGCCTTCTCGCTGGCGGCGGCGGCCTTCTTCCCGGCGCTGGTGCTGGGCATCTTCTGGCAGCGCGCCAACCGCACCGGCGCGGTGCTGGGCATGCTGACCGGGCTGCTGGTGTGCGTCCTCTACATGGTGACCAACCATGAGGTGCTGCGCCGCATGTTCGGCATCACCTGGCCGCTGGCCGACTGTCGCTGGTGGGGCATCGATCCGGTGGCTGCGGGCGTCTTCGGCGTGCCCGCGGGCGCGCTGGTGCTGGTGCTGGTCAGCCTGCTGACCGCCCGGCCCGGGCCGGAGCAGCTGGCGGTGGTGGCGCGTCTGCGCGATCCTCTTTCCGGCAAGGGCTGATTCGCGCTATACTTGCAGGCTTTTCTTCCCTTGCTGCACCCGTGACAGACGCTGCGGGGCGGCTTCCGCAACAGGAATCCCCAAGGAGTTGCAATGCGTCACTACGAAATCGTCCTGCTGGTCCACCCGGACCAGAGCGAGCAGGTTCCGGCCATGCTGGAACGCTACAAGGCCCTGGTGACCGCTTCGGGCGGCCAGGTCCACCGTGTCGAGGACTGGGGTCGCTTCCAGCTCGCCTACCTGATCAACAAGCTGGCCAAGGCGCACTATCTGTGCCTGAACATCGAGTGCAGCAAGGAAACCCTGGCTGAGATCGAGACCGGCTTCCGCTTCAACGATGCCGTGCTGCGTCACCTGACGGTGCGTCGCGACAAGGCCGAGACCGGCCCGTCGTCGATGATGAAGCGCGTCGAGAAGGAAGAAGCGCGCAAGTCCCAGCAGGAGGCGAGCGCCTGATATCCGGTTCCTGACGCCGCACGCGACCCCGCGACCGACCGCGATGAACCAGCTTGTTCTGCAGGCCACCGTCGTCGAGCGCGCCGCGCTGCGCCACACCCCGGCCGGTCTGCCGGCGCTCGATGTCCGCCTGGCGCATGCCTCGCAGGTCGAGCATGCCGGAATGCCGCGGCAGGTCGCTCTGGAGATCCATGCGACCGCCATCGGCGAGACGGCCGGGCGCCTGCAGCAGCTGCAGGTCGGCCAGGAGGCTCTGTTCCAGGGCTTTCTCGGCAAGCAGCGCAGTGGTCGTGGCGTCATGTTCCATATCAGTTCGTTCCAATCCGTTCCTCACACATCCGCACCGTAATCAGGAGGTCCTCATGCCCCCGCCGCGCAGCAAGTTTTCCAAGGGCCGCAAGGTCAAGCGCAACCAGCAGTCGCTGCTGTTCAAGCGCAAGCGTTTCTGCCGTTTCACCGTCGCCGGTGTCGAGTCGATCGACTACAAGGATCTCGACATCCTGCGCGACTTCGTCGGCGAGAACGGCAAGATCACGCCGGCCCGCCTGACCGGCACCCGCGCGATCTACCAGCGTCAGCTGACCACCTCGATCAAGCGCGCCCGTTTCCTGGCGCTGCTGCCGTACAGCGACCAGCACAAGGTCTGAGAGGAGAAACGCGATGCAAGTGATCCTGCTCGAAAAGGTCGCCAATCTGGGCGTGCTGGGTGATGTCGTCAAGGTCAAGGACGGCTATGCCCGCAACTTCCTGATCCCGACCGGTGCCGCACGCCGTGCCACCGAGAAGGCCATCAAGGAATTCGAAGTCCGCCGCGCCGAACTGGAAAAGGCCCAGGCTGACAAGCTGGCCGCCGCTCAGGCCCAAGGCGAGAAGCTGGCTGGCAAGACCGTCACCATCAGCCAGAAGGCCGGCGTCGACGGCCGTCTGTTCGGTTCGGTGACCAACGCCGACATCGCCGAAGCGCTGAAGTCGCAAGGCGTCGAGATCGTCAAGGCGCAGGTGCGTCTGCCCAACGGCCCGCTGAAGGTCGTCGGCGAGCAGACCGTCGCGATCGCGCTGCACCACGATGTCGTGGTCGACGTGACCGTGGCCGTCGTCGGCGAGACCGACTGACCAGCCTGATTCCGGTGCGCCGGAGTCATCTGCAAGAGGCCGGCATCCGCCGGCCTTTTTTCGTTTCCGCCGACCTGTTCCGACCTGATCTGATCTGTTCCGACCATGTCCATGCCGCTGTTCCGACCTGAGGGCGCGCCGGTCTGGCGCACCACCCGCCATGTGCTTGCCCTCGATCGGGTGCGCATCATGGGCATCGTCAATGCCACGCCGGATTCCTTCTCCGATGGCGGGCGCGATCCGGCGGCTTCGCTGCGGCATTGCGAGACGCTGATCGGGCAGGGCGCGGACATTCTCGACATCGGCGGCGAGTCGACCCGGCCCGGGGCTGAGCCGGTGCCGGTCGACGAGGAATGGCGGCGCATCGAGCCGGTGCTGCGCCATGCACTCGGCCTGGGCGTGGCGGTGTCGGTCGACACCTGCAAGCCGGAGGTGATGCGCCGTGCGCTCGATCTGGGCGTGGACATCGTCAACGATGTCGCCGCGCTGCGCGCTCCTGGTGCGGTCGATGCGGTTGCGGCCCATCCGTCCTGCGGCCTGTGCCTGATGCACATGACGGGCGAGCCGCGCACGATGCAGCTGGCTCCGCACCATGACGATGTCGTCGCCGAGGTGGTCGCGCATCTGGCCGGTCGGGTGGCCGAGCTGGAGGCACGCGGCGTGGCGCGCGAGCGCATCGTGCTCGATCCGGGCATCGGCTTCGGCAAGCGGGTCGAGGACAACTTCGCGCTGATCCGCGGCCAGCAGGCGCTGCTGGCGCTGGGCCTGCCGGTGCTGGCGGGCTGGTCGCGCAAGTCCTCGCTCGGTGCGGTCACCGGCGGACGACCGGTGGGCGAGCGCCTGGCGGCCAGCGTGGCGGCGGCACTGGCGGCCGCCCACTGCGGCGCGCGCATCGTGCGTGTGCACGATGTGGCCGAGACGGCCGATGCGCTGAAGGTCTGGCAGGCTGCAGATCTGCTTCCGCGTGCCGAAACCTGATCCATCCCATGCCCACCGCATGCAAAGGCTGTTAATTAAGGAAAGAGTCGCGCGGGCTTCATCCGCCTGCGGCGACAATCGGTGACCCGCTTGTGTAATGAAATGTTTCTCGAGGACATTTCCTTGCGCGCGGCAGGAGAGGCACTCGACCCCAGGACTGAAACGAGATGAGCAGACAGTATTTCGGCACCGACGGCATTCGCGGCACCGTCGGCACCTATCCGATCACGCCGGACTTCGCGCTGCGTCTGGGCAATGCGGTGGGGCGCGTGCTGCGCGCCGGCCGCCCCGACGGCGAGCGCCCGGTGGTGCTGATCGGCAAGGACACCCGCGTGTCCGGCTACATGCTGGAGTCCTCGCTGGAGGCCGGGCTGAACTCGGCCGGCGTCGACGTGATGCTGACCGGGCCGCTGCCCACGCCGGGCGTGGCCTATCTGACCCGCGCGCTGAGGCTGGACCTGGGCGTGGTGATCAGCGCCTCGCACAACCCCTTCGGCGACAACGGCATCAAGTTCTTCTCCGCCAAGGGCGAGAAGCTGCCCGATGCCTGGGAGATCCAGGTCGAGGCCGAGCTCGAGCGCGAGCCGGTCTGGGTCGACTCGGTGGCGCTGGGGCGTGCGCGCCGGCTGCAGGATGCCTCCGGGCGCTACATCGAGTTCTGCAAGTCGACCTTCTCGAACGAGCTGTCGCTCAAGGGCCTGAAGATCGTCGTCGACGGCGCGCATGGCGCGGCCTACCAGATCGCGCCGGACGTGTTCCATGAACTCGGCGCCGAGGTGGTGCGCATCGGCTGCGAGCCCGACGGCTACAACATCAACGAGGGTGTCGGCGCGACCCATCCGCGCACGCTGCTGGCGGCGGTGCGCGCGCATGGCGCCGACTACGGCATCGCGCTCGACGGCGACGCCGACCGGCTGCAGATGGTCGATCGCGACGGCCGCATCTACAACGGCGACGAGTTGCTGTATGTGATGGTGGCCGACCGGCTGGCGCAGGGCGAGCGCGTGCCCGGCGTGGTCGGCACGCTGATGACCAACATGGCGGTCGAGCTGGCGATCCGCGGCCAGGGCATCGAGTTCATCCGTGCCAAGGTCGGTGACCGCTACATTCTCGAGGAGCTTTCGCGCCGCGGCTGGCAGCTCGGCGGCGAGGGCTCGGGGCATCTGCTGGCGCTGGACCGCCACACCACCGGCGACGGCATCGTCAGCGCGCTGCAGGTGCTGCAGGCGCTGCAGCGCAGCCGCAGGTCGCTGGCCGACATGCTCGAGGGCGTCGAGCTGTTCCCGCAGACGCTGATCAACGTGCGCCTGCAGCCTGGCCAGGACTGGAAGGCCAACCGCGCGCTGGCCGAGATGCAGACGGTGATCGCCGCCGAGCTGGGCGACAGCGGCCGCATCCTGATCCGCGCCTCCGGCACCGAGCCGCTGGTGCGGGTGATGGTCGAGGCGCGTGACGCCGAGGTCGCGCGTTCCAGCGCCGAGCGTCTGGCCGCGACGCTGCGCGACTGATCCGCAAAGCAGAAAAAGCAGCAAGGGGGCGGATCCGCAAGGATCCGCCCCCTTGGCTTTGCCTTGTTCTGCGCCAGCTTACTTCTTGACCGGCGGCATCAGCACGCGGTCGATGACATGCACGGTGCCGTTGCGGGCCGGCAGGTCGGCCTGAACGATCATCGCTTCTTCCAGCGTCACGAAGTCGCCGGCGCGCGAGGTGGCGATCTCGGTGCCGGTGCTGGTGCGCACCTTGGCCGGCATCTCGCGTGCGGTCACCCGACCGGCGACCACATGGTGGCCGAGCACGGCCTTGAGCCGGGCCGGGTCGGCCGCCAGGGCGTCCAGCGTGGCCTTGGGCACCGCCTTGAAGGCCTCGTCGTTCGGGGCCAGCACCGTCAGCGCCGCCTCGCCGCGCAGGGTGTCCTGCAGGCCGGCCTGAGTCACCAGGCGGTTCAGCGTCGACAGCTCCGGTCGGGCGGCCAGGGTGTCGGCCAGCGTCGGGGCCGGATTCAGGCTGGCGCAGCCCGACATCAGCAGGGCGCAGGCGATGGCGCCGACGCTGCCCAGGAAAAGGCGCTTGGGTTGTTGCATGGGGTTGCTCCTCGAGATCTGATCGCTGTGGATCGCTGCAAACCGCAGAAGTGTCTCGACGACCAGTGACCATCTCATGACAATGCCGAGCGGCTGGAGGGGTCACGGAAGTGTCACAAACCGACCCTAGCATGCAGCCTGTCACGGCCCTGGCGCCGGTTTTGCAACAAGTCACCAAGGACACGTCATGAATTCCAGCGCTTTCGGTCGCGGTCTCCTTTCCTTCACCCTGCTGGCGGCCGCCTCCATGGCTTCGGCCCAGGATGTGACCGGTGCAGGCGCGACCTTCCCGGCTCCGGTCTACGCGAAGTGGGCCGATGCCTACAACAAGGCCACTGGCGCCAAGGTGAACTACCAGTCGGTCGGCTCGGGTGCGGGTCTCAAGCAGATCAAGTCGAAGACGGTCGACTTCGGTGCCTCCGACATGCCGCTGAAGGACGCAGAACTGGCGGCCGATGGCCTGATGCAGTTCCCGACCGTGATCGGTGGCGTGGTGCCGGTGGTCAACATCAAGGGCATCCAGCCGGGCCAGATCAAGCTGACCGGCCAGCTGCTGGGCGACATCTACCTGGGCAAGATCACCAAGTGGAACGATCCGGCGCTGGTGGCGCAGAACCCGGGCGTGCCGCTGCCGGATGCGGCCATCTCGGTCGTGCGCCGTGCGGACGGCTCGGGAACCACCTTCCTGTTCACCAACTACCTGTCGAAGGTGAACGCCGAATGGAAGGCCAAGGCAGGCGAGGGCACCGCGGTCAACTGGCCGACCGGCGCTGGCGGCAAGGGCAACGAAGGCGTGTCGGCCTTCGTGATGCGTCTGCCCAACTCGATCGGCTATGTCGAGTACGCCTACGCCAAGCAGAACAAGATGGCGCATGTCCTGATGAAGAACAAGGACGGCAACTTCGTGGCGCCCGATGACGCCAACTTCAAGGCTGCGGCCGCCGGTGCGGAGTGGAGCAAGTCCTTCTACCAGGTGCTGACCGAGCAGCCGGGCAAGGATGCCTGGCCGCTGACGGGTGCGACCTTCATCCTGATGCACAAGACCCAGGACAAGCCGGCCTCGGCGACCGGTTCGCTGAAGTTCTTCGACTGGGCCTATGCCAACGGCGACAAGATGGCTGCCGATCTCGAGTACGTGGCGCTGCCGGCCACGGTCAAGGATCTGGTGCGCAAGCAGTGGGCCGAAGTCAAGGACGGCTCCGGCAAGGCGATCTCCTACAAGTGATCTGAAGTGACTCGAACGGGCCTGATCTGATCTGATCGGGTCGGTTCCAACCGAAGGCGAGCCGGTGCGCCCCTTGCGCTGCCGACTCGCCTTTGCCATGAAGAACCCCCCAGAAGGAGTGGCCATGGCCGCTACACTGCCGGCTGACAGTTCACCGACTGCAGCCAAGAACATGATCAAGACTTCCGGATCCGGCCAGCCCCGCAGTGCGCGCAAGCCCTGGGCCGACACCCTGTTCGCGCTGCTGGCGCGTGCCAGCGCGCTGCTGACGCTGGCATTGCTGATCGGCATCATCGTGTCGCTGATCGATGGCGCGATGCCGGCGATCCGCGAATACGGCCTGTCCTTCCTGTGGCGCAGCGAATGGGATCCGGTCCAGGACCAGTACGGCGGCCTGGTGATGATCTACGGCACGCTGATGACCTCGATCATCGCGCTGCTGATCGCGGTGCCGGTGAGCTTCGGCATCGCGCTGTTCCTGACCGAGCTGTCGCCGGCCTGGCTGAAGCGCCCGCTGGGCATCGCCGTCGAGCTGCTGGCGGCCGTGCCGTCGATCGTCTACGGCATGTGGGGCCTGATGGTCTTCGGCCCGCTGCTGTCCGAACATGTGCAGATGCCGCTGCAGTCGCTGTTCCAGGGCGTGCCGGTGCTGGGCGAGCTGTTCTCGGGCCCGCCGGTGGGCATCGGCCTGCTGTCGGCCGGCATCATCCTGGCGATCATGATCATTCCCTTCATCGCCTCGGTGATGCGTGATGTCTTCGAGGTCACCCCGCCGATGCTGAAGGAGTCTGCCTACGGCCTGGGCTCGACCACCTGGGAGGTGGTCTGGAAGGTGGTGCTGCCCTACACCAAGACCGGCGTGGTCGGCGGCATCATGCTCGGCCTGGGCCGTGCGCTGGGCGAGACGATGGCGGTCACCTTCGTGATCGGCAACATGAACCAGCTCAACTCGCTGTCGCTGTTCGAGGCGGCCAACAGCATCACCTCGGCGCTGGCCAACGAGTTCGCCGAGGCCAACGAGGGCCTGCATCAGGCCTCGCTGATCTATCTGGGCCTGGTGCTGTTCTTCATCACCTTCGTGGTGCTGTCGTTCTCGAAGGTGCTGCTGGCGCAGCTGAAGAAGAACGAGGGCCGCTGACATGAACACCTCCTCCATGAACACCTCCCCGAGCGCTGCAGCCACCTCCGCGCTGCATGCCTCGCGCGCGGCGATGCATCGCCGCCGCAAGTGGGTCAACAATGTCGCGCTGCTGCTGTCGCTGGCGGCGATGGCCTTCGGCCTGGTCTGGCTGGTCTGGATCCTGTTCGAGACCATCCGCCTCGGTCTCGGCGGCCTGTCGCTGATGACCTTCACCGAGATGACGCCACCGCCCCAGGAGGAGGTCGGTGGCCTGGCCAACGCGATCATGGGCTCGCTGCTGATGGTGACGCTGGCCACGCTGATCGGCACGCCGGTCGGCGTGATGGCCGGCGTCTATCTGGCCGAGTACGGTCGCAGTGGCTGGCTGGGCAGCGTGACCCGCTTCATCAACGACATCCTGCTGTCGGCACCCTCGATCGTGATCGGCCTGTTCATCTATGCCGTCTGGGTCGACCGCTTCAAGTCCTTCTCGGGCTTCGCTGGCGTGCTGGCGCTGGCGCTGATCGTCATTCCGGTGGTGATCCGCACCACCGAGAACATGCTCAGCCTGATCCCGAACGCGATGCGCGAGGCCGCCTACGCGCTGGGCACGCCGAAGTGGAAGGTGATCCTGTCGATCACGCTGAAGTCGGCCCGCGCCGGCGTCATCACCGGCGTGCTGCTGGCGATCGCGCGCATTTCCGGCGAGACCGCGCCGCTGCTGTTCACCGCGCTGTCGAACCAGTTCTGGACCACCAACCTGAACGAACCGATGGCCAGCCTGCCGGTGACCATCTTCAAGTTCGCGATGAGCCCCTACGAGAACTGGCAGAAGCTGGCCTGGGCTGGCGTCTTCCTGATCACCATCGGTGTCCTGGCGCTCAACATCATCGCCCGCACCTTCCTGCGCAACAAGCACTGAGCACTGAGTCACCCATCATGGATACCCAAGTCAATCTGCCGACGACCGAGAAGGTCAAGCTGTCGGTGCGCAACCTGAACTTCTACTACGGCGCCTTCCACGCGCTGAAGAACATCAACATGGATCTGCCCGAGAAGAAGGTCACCGCCTTCATCGGGCCCTCGGGCTGCGGCAAGTCGACGCTGCTGCGCACCTTCAACCGCATGTTCGAGCTCTACCCCGAACAGCGCGCCGAAGGCCAGATCCTGCTCGACGGCCAGGACATCCTGACCAGCAAGGAAGACGTCTCGCTGATCCGCGCCCGCGTCGGCATGGTGTTCCAGAAGCCGACGCCCTTTCCGATGTCGATCTACGACAACATCGCCTTCGGCGTGCGCCTGTTCGAGAACCTCTCGCGCGTCGAGATGGACGAGCGCGTGGAATGGGCGCTGAAGAAGGCCGCGCTCTGGACCGAGGTCAAGGACAAGCTCGACCAGAGCGGCTCGGGCCTGTCGGGCGGTCAGCAGCAGCGCCTGTGCATCGCGCGCGGCATCGCGATCAAGCCGGAAGTGCTGCTGCTCGACGAGCCGTGCTCGGCGCTCGATCCGATCTCGACCGGCAAGATCGAGGAGCTGATCGACGAGCTGAAGTCCGACTACACCGTGCTGATCGTGACGCACAACATGCAGCAGGCCGCGCGCAGCTCGGACTACACCGCCTACATGTACCTGGGCGACCTGATCGAGTTCGGCCCCACCTCCGACATCTTCATGAAGCCGAAGAAGAAGGAGACCGAGGACTACATCACCGGTCGCTTCGGCTGATCACAGGAGTCTCTTGATGGACAAGCATCTCTCCAGCCAGTTCGACGCCGAGCTCAGCGGCATCTCCACCCGCGTGCTCGAGATGGGCGGCCTGGTCGAGGCCCAGGTGGCCCAGGCGGTCCAGGCGCTGACGCTGTTCAGCACCGACATCGCCACCCAGGTGATCCGCATCGAGGAGCGGGTCAACCAGATGGAGATGGAGATCGACCGTGACCTGTCGTCGATCATCGCGCGTCGCCAGCCGACCGCACGCGATCTGCGCCTGCTGATCGCGATCTCCAAGACCATCGGCAATCTCGAGCGCGTCGGCGACGAGGCCGCGCGCATCGCCCGCACCGTGCAGGGGCTGGTGAGCACCGGGGTGTCGAGCCGGCTGCGTTTCCCGGTGGGCGATGTCTCGCACGAGGCCAGCCTGGCGACCAATCTGCTGCGCAAGTCGCTGGATGCCTTCGCGCGACTGGACACCAACCAGGCGCTCGAGGTGATCCGCCAGGACAACGAGATCGACCGCGAGTTCGACGGCCTGATGCGCAAGCTCATCACCTACATGATGGAAGACCCGCGCACCATCTCGGCGGCGATCGATCTGGTCTTCGTCGCCAAGGCGATCGAGCGGGTCGGCGATCACGCCAAGAACCTGGCCGAGCAGATCATCTACATCGTCAAGGGCACCGACGTGCGGCACAACCCGCCCGATGCGGTCGCCGACATGGTCAAGTGACGTGACCCGCACGCTGATCGTCGAGGACGAGCCGGCGATCGCCGAGCTGATCGCGATCCATCTGCGCCATGCCGGCCATGAGGTGACGCAGGCCGGCACGGTGTCGCAGGCGCGTGCGGCGGTCGACGCAGTGCTGCCCGATCTGGTGGTGCTCGACTGGATGCTGCCCGGTGGCTCCGGCGTGGAGCTGGCACGCCACTGGCGCGCGGCGGCACGCACCCGCGAGCTGCCGATCCTGATGCTCACCGCACGCGGCGACGAGGCGGACATGATCGCCGGGCTCGATGCCGGCGCGGACGACTATCTGGTCAAGCCCTTCTCGCCGGGCGAGCTGATGGCGCGCATCCGTGCGGTGCTGCGCCGGCGCGCGCCGACGGCGCTGGCCGAGGGCCAGCTGCAGGTGGGGCCGCTGCGGCTCGATCAGGCGGCGCATCGGCTCGAGGTCGATGGCCGGCCGGTCAAGCTCGGTCCAACCGAGTTCCGGCTGATCCAGCACCTGATGAGCCATCCGGAGCGGGTCCACAGCCGCTCGCAGCTGCTCGACCGGGTCTGGGGTGATCATGTCTTCATCGAGGAGCGCACCGTCGATGTCCACATCAAGCGGCTGCGCGAGTCGCTGATGCCGGTCGATGCCGGGCGGATGATCGAGACGGTGCGGGGTGCCGGTTATCGCTTGCTGAAGGATCGTCCCGCCGCCGGCTGAGCCGGACCGCGCGCGAGACGACAGGACAGGAAGGTTCCACATCATGAGTCTGGCGCTCAAGCGCCTGCTGTCGCTGCTGCTGAGCCTGAGCCTGCTGGCGCTGGTCGGCGGCGTGGTCGGGCTGAAGCTGGGTGCGCCGGTGCTGGGCACCTGGGCCGGCGCGCTGCTGGGTGCGGTCTGGGCCGGCTGGCGCGATGCCCGCCGTGCCGGACGGCTGATGCGCTGGATGCGCGGCAACATGGAGGCCGAGGCCCCGCGCGACGGCGAACTCTGGGGCGAGCTGGCCTACCGGACCGAGCGCGCGCTGCTGCAGCGCGACCAGCGCATGCAGCTCGAGCGGCGTCGGCGCGAGGAGTTCCTCAGCGCGATCGAGGCCTCGCCCAACGGCGTGCTGCTGCTCGATGCCGACGAGCAGATCGTCTGGCTCAGCCAGGTGGCGGCGGTCCATCTCGGGCTGGACCCCGAGCGCGACATCGGCCAGCGCATCACCAACCTGGTGCGCACGCCGGCCTTTGTCGCGGCGCTGCAGTCGGGCAGCACCGAGCCGCTGCTGATGGCGGGCAGCCAGCCGGCGCAGCTTCTGCTCTCGGTGCTGGTGCGCCGCTACGGCAGCGTCGGCCAGCGGCTGGTGCTGACGCAGGATGTGACCGAGCGCCAGCGCAACGAGGCGATGCGGCGCGACTTCGTCGCCAATGTCTCGCACGAGATCCGCACGCCGCTGACGGTGCTGGCCGGCTTCGTCGAGACGATGGCCACGCTGCCGCTCGGCCCGGATGACCGCGAGCGCATGCTGCAGCTGATGACCCAGCAGACCCGGCGCATGCAGACCCTGGTGACCGATCTGCTGACGCTGGCGCGCCTGGAGGGCAGCCCGCAGCCTGCGCCCGACGACTGGCATCCGGTGGCCGACCTGATCGAGCAGATCGGCGTCGAGACGCAGGGGCTGTCGCGCGGTCGGCACCTGATCCGCCTGCCCGGGACCGGCGACGCCGATCTGGCCGGCGTGGAACTGGCCGGCAATCTCAGCGAGCTGCTGTCGGCGATGACCAATCTGGCCAGCAATGCGGTGCGCTACACGCCCGACGAGGGCCGGATCTCGATCGGCTGGCAGCTTCGTCCGGGCGGCGGTGCGGTGTTCGAGGTGAAGGACAGCGGCATCGGCATCGCGCGCGACCATCTGCCGCGACTGACCGAGCGCTTCTACCGGATCGACGGCAGCCGCTCGCGCGAGACCGGGGGCACCGGGCTGGGCCTGTCGATCGTCAAGCATGTGGTGCAGCGCCATGGCGCCGAGCTGACGATCGACAGCCAGATCGGCCAGGGATCGACCTTCCGCATCCTGTTCCCGGCCTCCCGGGTCCGGGTGCACCGGGCGGTGGCCGAGGCCGCGCAGGCTCAGGAACTGCGCCGGTAGATCAGGATCACTTCGTCGCGGTCGGTCGGGCGGCGCACCCGGGTCTGCAGCTGCCAGCCGGCCAGCACCGGGCTGCGCTGGCGCTGCGGCTCGGTGCCGATGCGCTCGCCCTGGGCCAGCACCAGCCAGCGGCAATCGGTGCGGCGCGGGTCGCGGGTCAGCGTCCAGCGGCCGTGCACCTCCAGCGCGGCCAGCTGGCCGCGACTGAATTCCGGTGCGACCAGGCAGGCGCCCGCCGGCACCTGCTGCGCGATCTGGCGCACCATCGGCCGATAGCTGCGTGCGTAGTCGAGCACCGGCAGCAGCAGCGTCATCGTCAGCAGCCAGCTCAGCGCCACGCCGCCGGCCGGCAGCACCAGGGTCTTCCACAGCGCCTGGCGGTGGCGCCCGGTGCGCCAGCGCACCAGGGCCAGCCAGGCCAGCGTGCCCGTCACCGCCGCCAGCAGCGCGAGAGGCTGGAACACCGGCTCGAAGCCGGGAGCGAGCTTCATGATGTTGCCCGCCGGCCGTGCCGGAATGCCGGCATGCATCGACAGGTAGAGCACCCACACCGTCAGCGCGCAGGCGCTGAAGAAGAAGACCGAGAACCAGTCGATCGCCGCACCGACGCTGCGCCTGAGCGTGGGCAGTGCGAACGCGGCCATGATCGCCAGCGCCGGCAGCGCCAGCATCAGCGCACGGTCCGAGCCGCCCATGCCGATGCTCGCCGCCAGCGCGATCAGCAGCACCGCCAGCGGCACCGACAGATGGCGCTTGAGCAGATGGCGGCGCCAGTGCCACAGCGTCCATCCTGCCAGCGGCCAGACCGGCCAGGTGAACCAGATCAGCAGCCGCGCCAGGCTGGCCGGATCGCGCAGCGGCGCCAGCCGCCAGGCCCAGGCCTGCAGCAGCGTCGCGACGATGCCGGCCAGCAGGGCGCCGGCCAGCAGCCAGGGCACCTGACGGCGGGCGTCGGCATAGCTCGATCGCTGGCTGATCAGCATGCCGGCCAGGGCCAGCAGCAGGCCGGTGGTGGCCGCGCCGCTGGCCGCCAGCAGGGCGGGCGCCAGCAGCACCGCCATCCGGCCGTGCCAGGTCTTGTACGGACTGGCCGCCAGGCCGTAGAGCAGCAGTGCGGTGGCAGCCAGTTGCACCAGCTCCGGCGTGGTCTCGTGACCGAGCTGCAGCAGGCCGAGCGAGGCGATCAGGGCCAGCAGCGCACCATCGGCGATCGCGCGGGCATAGTCGACCGGATGGGCCTCGCCGCCGAAGGCGAAGGCCAGCGGCTGTGCGGCCTCGGTCCGGGCCAGGTGCAGCGTGGCATACCAGACCAGTGCCATCGTCGCGGCCAGCAGCAGCGCGAAGGGCAGGCGCGCAGCCAGCGCCGGGTCCAGGCCCAGCGGCGTCAGCAGCGCCATCGAGGCTGCGCCGAGCCAGTAGGGCAGCACGCCGCCTTCGGCCACCAGCCCGGCGATCGAGGGCTGCAGCCAGCTCGACTCGCCACGCAGCAGGCTGGTCATGTAGCCGTAGGCGGCGATGTCGGCATTCTTCCAGGGGTCGCGGCCGAAGACGCCTGGCAGCAGATAGGCTGCGCAGAACAGCAGCAGCGCCAGCCGGGGCAGCCGCACGACGGCGCGCTGCGAGACCAGGGCAGGGGTGGGGCGGGTATCGGTCACGGCGACGGGCACGTCAGGCAACAAAAAAGGCAGCCATGCGGGCTGCCTTCGTGGCGCGCACCCTCGGTGGATGGGTGCGCATCGATTCCGGTGGCCCGGAGATCGAGCGATCAGCGCTTGATGCCGACCTTGAACTTGTTGCGGAACTTCTCGACGCGACCGCCCAGGTTGTCGACGCTCTTTTGCTGGCCGGTGTAGAACGGGTGCGTCTCGCTGGTGGTTTCCAGCTTGAACAGCGGCAGCTCGCGGCCGTCTTCCAGCGTGATCTTTTCCTTGGTCGGAGCGCAGGAACGCGTCACGAACTGGAAGCCGTTGGACAGGTCGACGAAGCAGACGTCGCGGTAGTTCGGGTGGATGCCGTCTTTCATGGGGATGCTCGCTGTGGTGCCGGGAGCCACCGCCCGCACCATGCGTAGCAGCACTTTCCGACAGCGGAAAAACCTCGATTATAGCCCGTGCAGGCCCTGCACGGGAAGGGTGCGCATCAGTGCGGGGGCTTCAGCCGCCGCGGCGCATCATGTCGAAGAAGTCGAGGTTGCTCTTCGTGGCCTTCATCTTGTTGAGGATGAACTCCATCGCCTCGATCTCGTCCATCGGGTAGAGCAGCTTGCGAAGGATCCAGGTCTTCTGCAGGATCTCGGCCTTCAGCAGCAGCTCCTCGCGCCGCGTGCCCGACTTGTTCAGCAGGATCGACGGGTAGACGCGCTTCTCGGCCATGCGGCGGTCCAGATGGATCTCGCAGTTGCCGGTGCCCTTGAATTCCTCGTAGATCACCTCGTCCATGCGGCTGCCGGTGTCGACCAGCGCGGTGCCGATGATGGTGAGCGAGCCGCCTTCCTCGACATTGCGCGCTGCGCCGAAGAAGCGCTTGGGGCGCTGCAGCGCGCCCGCGTCGACGCCGCCGGTCAGCACCTTGCCCGAGGAGGGCAGCACATTGTTGTAGGCGCGCGCCAGGCGGGTGATCGAGTCCAGCAGGATGATCACGTCCTTGCGCAGCTCGACCAGGCGCTTGGCGCGCTCGATCACCATCTCGGCGACCTGCACGTGGCGGGCGGCCGGCTCGTCGAAGGTCGAGCTGATGACCTCGCCGCGCACGGTGCGCTGCATCTCGGTCACTTCCTCGGGGCGCTCGTCGACCAGCAGCACGATCAGGTGCACGTCCGGGTTGTTGGCCACCAGCGCGTGGGCCAGGTGCTGCATCATCACCGTCTTGCCGCTCTTCGGCGGCGCGACCAGCAGCGCGCGCTGGCCTTTGCCGATCGGCGCGATCAGGTCGATGATGCGGCTGGTGATGTTCTCTTCGCCGCGGATGTCACGCTCGAGCCTGAACTGTTCCTTGGGGAACAGCGGGGTCAGGTTCTCGAACATGATCTTGTTCTTCGATTCCTCCGGCGTCAGGTTGTTGACGCGGTCGACCTTGACCAGCGCGAAGTAGCGCTCGCCGTCCTTCGGCACGCGCACCTCGCCCTCGATCATGTCGCCGGTGTGGAGGTTGAAGCGGCGGATCTGGCTGGGCGACAGGTAGATGTCGTCGGTCGACGCCAGGAAGCTGGTGTCGGGCGAGCGCAGGAAGCCGAAGCCGTCGGGCAGCACTTCGAGCACGCCGTCGCCGAAGATCTGCTCGCCCTGCTTGGCGCGCTTCTTCATGATCGCGAACATCAGCTCCTGCTTGCGCAGGCGGCTGGCGTTCTCGATCTCGAGCGTCTCCGCCATCCGGACGAGCGCCGAGATGTGTTGAGCCTTGAGTTCGGAAAGGTGCATAGGGTCGGGCCCTGAAATCAGGCCTTGCCGGTGCCAGCCGGACAGGCCGAAGGGGTCGGACTCCCTGTCTCGCAAGCCTGCTGGTTCTCGCTGCTGCGCTGCGCGTGGCAGCTCTGCACCTGTGGAATCAGGAAAATGCGGGAGGAGGGAGCCGACGCTGCGCGCTCCAGCATCTGCGTCAGGAGCTGCAAATCCGGCTGGAACAACCGGCGCGCAGTGGCATTCGTCATGGCTGCAGCGGCGGGCGCCGCTGCAGGTGAGACGAATTATAGGTTGGACTTGATGAAATCGGTCAACTGCGCCTTGTTCAGCGCGCCGACCTTGGTGGCGGCCAGGTCGCCGCCCTTGAAGATCATCAGCGTCGGAATGCCGCGGATGCCGAAACGCGCCGGCACGTCGCGGTTCTCGTCGACGTTCATCTTGGCGACGACGAGCTGGCCGTTGAATTCGGCCGCCACCGCGTCGAGCACCGGAGCGATCGCCTTGCAGGGGCCGCACCACTCGGCCCAGTAGTCCACCAGCACCGGCTTGTCGGACTGGAGCACCTCGGCTTCGAAGGTGGCGTCAGAGATGTGTTTGATGAGATCGCTGCTCATGAAGATTCCGTCGCAGATGACAGGAGGTGACAGGGGAAAAGACGGCTGTGATTTTGGCATGAACCAGCCGATACCCGTGGCAGGCCTGCCGGAGTCCGCTTCGGCGCCGTGGTTCGCGCGCCAGTCCCGATGCCCGGGGGCGTGAATCCGGCCTGTCCCGCCGAGGCATCGATCAGGAATCAGGAAAAGAACACCGACATGAACCAGGACGTCTCCGCCGCCGTGCCTGCCGCCGCACCTGCCACTGCCGTGCGCAGCTTCGGCCCCTACACCCTGATCCGCCTGATCGGCAGCAGCTCGCTGACGATCGCGTGGCTGGCCCGCGACACCCGCAGCGATCAGCCGGTGCGGCTGCTGGCCGCGCGTCAGCCGGTCAATTCGCAGGCGGTGCGCGAGCGCTGCGTCGAGGAGGCCCGCAAGGCCTCGCAGCTCAATCACCCGCGGCTGCTGCCGGCCCACGAGGTCGGCTGCGTCGACCGGTTTCCCTATGTGACCACGCTGTGTGATCCGGAGCATCTGCCTGCGCGCATCGAGGACACTTTTGCGCCGCCCGCGCTGCGCTCGCTGGTCCGCAATGGCTGCGAGCTGCTCGAAGGTCTGGCCTATGCGCACGAGGCGAGCATTCCGCATGGCGATCTCGGTCTGCACACCCTGGCCTTCGACACGCATGACAAGGTTTCGCTGTGGGGCCTGGGTCTGGGCGTCGCGATCGCCGGGGCGCGGCCGCAGGGCATTCCGAGCGCCGGTGGTCTGGGCGGCGGGCTGCTCGGGCGCGAGATCGCGGGGGCATGCCTGCTGATCCAGCACTGGATCCAGGGCACACCGCCGCATGGTGAGGCCGACATGCCCGCGCTGCTGGATCGCTGGCCCACCAGCAAGCTGAGCCTGCCTCAGGAGCTGCCGATGCCGATCGCCGATTCGCTGCGGCTGATGCTGGACCGGGCGGTCGAGACCAATCCGCAGCGGCGCTTCATCCATGCCCGCAGCTTTCATCGTGCGCTCAGTGGCTGGCACTACACCGAATACCCGGAGGACGGCGGCTTCGATGCGATGCTGCAGGCCCAGCTGCGCCGCAACGGCCACCTGCCGGCCACCGAAGGCCTGCGCGAGCGGGTGGCCCATATCGCCGGCATGGACAAGGGCCGGCTCGACGAGATGGTGGAGCTGCTGCGCCAGGACCTGGCGCTGACGCTGTCGATGCTGCGCGCCGCCAATGCCAGCGAGATGGCGGCCGCCGGCGAGGAGGGCGCGGCGGTCACCAGCGTCAAGCGGGCCATGGCTCTGCTGGGCACCGACGGGCTGCGCCGGGTCAGCAATGGCCAGCAGGCCTGGCCGGGCACCGCCAAGCCGCATCATGCGGCCCAGCTGGCCCAGGCGATCGACCGTGCCCATCTGGCCGGCTATCTGGCGGCCGAGGTCGCGCCCGGCGGCACGGATGCGGAGGGCGCGGCGCTGGCCGGCATCTTCCAGAACTTCGGCCAGATCCTGGGCCTCTACCATTTCCCCGACGAGGTGGCGCAGATCCAGCGTCTGGTCATATCGAGCAAGGGCACCGACAAGCCGATCACGCCGGAACTGGCGGCCCAGTCGGTGCTCGGGGTCGATCTGCAGGCGATGGCGATCGCCTTCATGCGCCTGTGGGGACTGGCCGAGCCGTTGCGCCATCTGGTGCGGCCGCTGAGCGAGGATGCGGTGGTGCGCATGCCCGAAAGCCTCGAGGCCTGGTCGCGGCTGACTGGCAGCTTCGCCAACGGGGTGCTGCGCATCACCGATCTGCCGCAGCCGGAGCAGCCGGCGGCACTGGCCGCGCTGGTGGGGCGCTACCATTCGACGCTCGGCCTCGACGAAGGCCAGGTGCGCGGCGCGATGCGTCGTGCCCGCGAGAAGCTCTCGCGCCACATGCGCTGACCCTGCCGGGCTGATGCCACTCTGGATCGACACCCACTGCCACCTCGACGCCCCCGAGTTCGACGCCGACCGCGATGCGGTGCTGGCGCGCGCGCACTCAAGGGGCGTCTCCTGCCTGGTGCTGCCGGCGGTCACCGCCGAGCATTTCGAGCCGCTGCGGCGTCTGGCCGAGCGCACCGGCCAGCCCTATGCGCTGGGCCTGCATCCGCTGTGGACCGGCGCAGCCGAGCCCGAGGCCTCGCTGGCGCGGCTGGACGCGATGCTGGCGGCCACGCGGGACGATCCTCGCCGGGTGGCGGTGGGCGAGATCGGCATCGACGGCTTCGAGCCCGGCCTGGACGCAGCGCGCCAGCGCCATTTCCTGGCTGAGCAGCTGAAGCTGGCGCGTCGGCATGATTTGCCCGTCATCCTGCATGTGCGCCGCTCGGCCGATGCGGTGCTGGCGCTGCTGCGGCGCCATCCGGTGCGCGGCGGCATCGCACATGCGTTCAACGGCAGCGAGCAGCAGGCGCGCGCCTTCGTCGATCTGGGCCTGAAGCTGGGCTTCGGCGGCGCGATGACCTTCGAGCGCGCGCTGCAGATCCGCCGCTTGGCCGCGACGCTGCCGGCCGAGGCGATTGTGCTCGAGACGGACGCGCCCGACATTCCGCCGCACTGGCTCTACCGCACCGCCGCCGAGCGCGCGGCCGGCGCGAGCAGCCGCAACGAGCCCGCCGAGCTGCCGCGCATCGCCGGAACGCTGGCGGCGCTGCGCGGCTGGAGCCTGGAGGAGACGGCCGAGATCACCCGCGCCAATGCCTGCGCCGCGCTGCCGGGGCTGGCGGCGCTGATCGGAGCGGCGCCATGAGCGCTGCCGATGCGCCCGGGGATCTGCCGCTGGCCGGCTTCGGGCCGGTCGTGGGGCCGCGCACCCGGCTGATGGTGCTGGGCAGCTTTCCCGGCGTGGCCTCGCTGGCGCAGCAGCAGTACTACGCCCACCCGCGCAACCAGTTCTGGCCGATCCTGTCGGCGCTGTGGGGGCTCGACCTGCGGGCCCTGCCGTATCCCGCGCGGCTGGAGGTGCTGCGCGAGCGCGGGCTGGGGCTGTGGGATGTCTATGCGCGGGTGCGCCGCGAGGGCAGCCTGGACAGCGCGATCGAGGCCGCCGAGCTCAACGACCTGGCCGGCCTGCGCCGCATCGCGCCGGGGCTGGAGGCGGTGGCGCACAACGGCGCGGAGTCGGCACGCACGATGCGCCGGCTGCAGGCGCTGGGTTTCGCGGTGCATCGCCTGCCCTCGACCAGCCCGGCCAACGCCGGCTGGTCCTTCGATCGCAAGCTCGCGGCCTGGCGGGAAACATTCGCGCGCTACGATCTGGCATGACTTCCGCTTCCCGTTCCCGCCGCCGCGACGGCGAGCTGCCTTCCGCGACGATTTCCGAGTTCGATGGCGTGCGCTACCTGCACCTGGGCGACACGCCGTGGGTGCAGGGCGCGATGCGGCTGCGCAAGCCGCGCTCGCTCGAGCTCGACTATGTACAGCGCATGATGGCCTGGCTGCTGCTGCGCGATCCGGCCGCGCTCGACGACACCCGCGTGGTGCAGCTCGGTCTGGGCGCAGCGGCGCTGACGCGCTTCTGCCACGGCGAGCTGGGACTGCGCACCACCGCGGTCGAACTCAACGCGCAGGTGGTGGCGGCGTGCCGGCAGTGGTTCCGGCTGCCGGCCGACGACGAGCGCCTGTCGGTGCGGATCGCCGACGCCGGCGCCTGGGTGCAGGATGCGGCCCACCACGGCAGCGCCGAGGTGCTGAGCGTCGACCTCTACGACCACGAGGCGGCCGCGCCGGTGCTCGACGACGACGAGTTCTACCGCGGCTGCCACGAGGTGCTGACGGAGGGCGGCGTGATGACGGTCAACCTGTTCGGCCGCAACGCCAGCTTCTCGCGCAGCGCGCGCCGCATCGAGGCGGCCTTCGCTGCGTCGGGCGGCACGGTGCGCATGCTCGCGCCCACGCCCGAGGGCAACACCATCGTGCTGGCGCTGCGTGCCGGCACCTTTCCCGACGAGGCGGTGCTGCGCGAGCGCGCCGCGGCCGTCACCGCACGCTGCGGCCTGAAGGCGGTGCGCTGGCTGGGGCTGATCCAGCCGCTGCCGCCGGTGCGCGCGCCCCGCAAGGCCCGGGCTGCGGCGTCGGTGGCGGAGCCGTCCGAATGAGCGGCCCGGCGCGGGTGCCGCCACCGGCGGCGACGGCGCGTCGAGCGGTGCCCGCCGCCACCGAGCCGGGCGGGCCGCTGAGTTGGCGCCCGATGCTGGGCTGGCTGGTCGAGGACGGCCGGGTGCGCCCGGACGAGGCGGTGCAGCTCGCGCAGCGCCTCGGTGCGGGCGACAGCGCCCAGCATCCGCTGGTGCGCCTGGCCGGCGCCAGCCTGGTCGATGCCCGCGACGGCCGTGCGCTCGACCTGGAGGCGCTGACGCGCTGGCTGGCGCAGCGCGCCGGGCTGCCCTACCTGCGCATCGATCCGCTGAAGGTCGATGTCGCACGGGTCACCGAGGTGATGTCCGCCGGCTATGCCGAGCGGCGCCGGGTGCTGCCGGTGCAGGTCGGCGCCAAGGAGGTGGTGATCGCCACCGCCGAGCCCTTCGTTACCGACTGGGTCGACGAGATCGCCCGCCACACCCGGCGCACCGTGCGCCGGGTGGTCTGCAGCCCGCTGGAGCTGGCGCGCTACACGGCCGAGTTCTACCAGCTCGCCCGCTCGGTCAAGGCGGCGCGCAAGACCGGCGAGGCCAGTCTGGGCGGCGTCAACTTCGAGCAGCTGGTCGAGCTGGGCAAGCACCGCCAGCTCGACGCCAACGACCAGGGCGTGGTGCAGCTGGTCGACTGGCTGTGGACCTACGCCTTCGAGCAGCGCGCCAGCGACATCCACCTCGAGCCCCGGCGCGAGCAGTGCCTGATCCGGCTGCGCATCGACGGCGTGCTGCACACCGCCTACCAGCTGCCGCAAAGCGTGATGGCCGCGGTGACCGCGCGCATCAAGCTGCTCGCGCGCATGGACGTGATCGAGCGCCGCCGGCCCCAGGACGGCCGCATCAAGACCCGCAGCCCGCGCGGCGACGAGATCGAGATGCGCCTGTCGACGCTGCCCACCGCCTTCGGCGAGAAGCTGGTGATGCGCATCTTCGACCCCGAAACCGCGGTGCAGCCGGTCGAGGCACTGGGCTTCGGCGAGGCGGACGCCGCGCGCTGGCAGCGCCTGGTCGCGCAGCCGCATGGCATCGTGCTGGTCACCGGCCCGACCGGTTCGGGCAAGACCACCACGCTCTACGCCACGCTGCGCGCGCTGGCCACCGACGAGGTCAACATCTGCACCATCGAGGACCCGATCGAGATGATCGAGCCGGCCTTCAATCAGACGCAGGTGCACTCGGCGGTCGAGCTCGACTTCGCCAGCGGCCTGCGCACGCTGATGCGCCAGGACCCGGACATCATCATGGTCGGCGAGATTCGCGACCTGGCCACCGCCGAGATGGCGGTGCAGGCGGCGCTGACCGGCCACCTGGTGTTCTCGACGCTGCACACCAACGATGCCGCCAGCGCGGTGACCCGGCTGCTCGACCTGGGCGTGCCGGCCTACCTGATCGGCGCGACGCTCTCGGGCGTGCTGGCGCAGCGCCTGGTGCGCCGGCTCTGTCCTGACTGCCGCGCACCCGACGAGACGCTGACCCTGCACACCCTGCAGGAGGCGCTGGGCCGGCTGCCGCTGCTCGAGCCCGACGAGGTGCCGCAGCCGATGCGCCCGGTCGGCTGCCCGGCCTGCCGCCAGACTGGCTACCGCGGCCGGCTCGGCCTGTTCGAGCTGCTCGAGGTCGACGCGGCGGTGCGCGAGCATCTGCAGGCCGAACCCGACCTGAAACGGCTGCGCCAGGCCGCGCTGGCCGGTGGCCTGCAGCCGCTGCGCCGCGCCGGCCTGCGCCTGGTCGCGCAGGGCCAGACCACGCTGGACGAGGTGCTGCGCTCGACGCCGGCGTGGGAGGAGGGTGTCCGCTCCGCCCCTGCCGCAAGGTGAGTGCCGCTTGCTCCGGCGTCGAATAATCCCGGTTCTTTGCAGATTTTCAGGGTCGGAAGGCCTTGTCTTGCGCTGAGTCAGGCGGGTGCAGGCCGAAAGTGAAAAAACGCAAACCATGCGTGCACAAACTTCACTTCATCGCCGTGCCGGGGCCTGTCTGCTGGCCTTGGGTCTTGTTTCCTGTGGTGGCGGCGACGGCCCGCCTGTCGCCACGATCGATGCCTCGACGCCTGATGCGCGAGCTGCGGTGGCGGTTCCCTCCCGCGTCGATGTCGACAGCAGCTGGCCCTATCTGGGCATCGGCATCAATGCCCTGAACTACTACAGCGGCGCCTTCGCGACCGCCGACGTGGTGCGCGAGAGCCAGTTCCGCACGCCCCAGTGGGGCGATGCACCGGTCGATGCCGACGGCGCGCCGACGCGCGACGCGCTGATGATCTTCACCTCGACCCGCATGGGGCCGGGCACCTACAAGCTGATCTTCAAGGGGCAGGCGGTGCTGGGTGTCTCCGGCACGCCGGCCGATGGCTCGGACCAGCGTCCCTTCATCCAGAACGCGGTCTACACCGCGTCGACCAACACCACCACCGCCGATGTGGTGATCCCGGTGGCGATCCGCGACAACGCCTGGCTCACCTTCGGCAGCACCCGCCGCACGGCCAGCTCTGCGCTCGACACCGGCGTGACCGAGGTCCGGCTCTGGCGTCCGGGCTATCCGACCGATGGATCGGTGCTGTTCACGAACGAATTCCTGACCGCGATGAAGAAGTTCCATGTCATTCGTGGCATGGACTTCGTCGCGGCCAACAGCAATGCCGACATCACCTGGGCCAGCCGGACCAACGCCCGGCACATCGGCGCCGTGGCCACGGGCAAGGGGCAGCCCTGGGAACTGCTGGTGCAGCTGGCCAATGCCACCGGCAACGATCTGTGGATCAATGTGCCGACCCGCGCCGACGATGCCTACCTGACCCGGCTGGCCCAGCTGCTGCGCTACGGCTCCGACGGGGTCAATCCGTACACCTCG
Organism: Sphaerotilus sulfidivorans; assembly: GCF_013426975.1. GTDB lineage: Bacteria > Pseudomonadota > Gammaproteobacteria > Burkholderiales > Burkholderiaceae_C > Sphaerotilus > Sphaerotilus sulfidivorans. Next base: position 5,880 of record NZ_JACCPY010000036.1, on the reverse strand, counting down.
GCCCGCGCCAATCCGGTCTGGCCGCCGCTCAGGACAGGCCTGAAGGTCTATGTGGAGCTGGGCAACGAGCTGTGGAACTGGAGCCCGGGCTTTTTCGGCTACGGCTGGTCGCTGGGGCTGGCCGATGCCGCACGAAAGACGCGCGCCCACCCGATCAACCATGATGGTGCGGTCGACGCGACCTCCCAGGACGGTCTCTACACGGCCCACCGCCGCTGGATTGCCTGGCGCTCCTCGCAGGTCAGCCTGGCGTTCCGCAAGATCTATGGCGATGCGGCGATGATGAGCACGGTCCGGCCGATCCTGGCCACCCAGGTGGCCGATGGCAATGCCTACATGAGCGAGGCGCTGCGCTGGGCCGAGGGCTACTACAGCATGATGCGCACCGTCAATGGCAGGACGGTGCGCATCATCAGTTCGGTGGCACCTCGCAAGGTCAGCGAGCTGTGGTGGGGCGGCGGCGGGGCGGCCTACTACGAGTCCTCGGCCGAGCCGACCGATCCTGCCGATCCGGCACAGATGACGGCCTTCTTCGAAGGCTTGCCCGGACCGCAGTTCGCCACGCGCACGGCGATCGATGCGACCTGGATGCGCGGCTATGGCCTGAAGTCGGTCGCCTACGAGGGCGGGCCCGCTCCTGGCGGCAGTCCGCTGGGCTCGGCGAGCTGGCCGGGATCGGTGTCTGCGGCCTACAACGCCGATCCGCGCATGCTGGAGCGCATGCATGCCGCCCATCAGGTCTACCAGGCGCAGGGGGGACAGATGCTGAACTACTACGTCTACAGCGGTGCCGGCCCGTGGGACTTCGTCAACGGTCTGCCGGGGGCCACCAGCACGGTGTCGGACACCGATACCGTCAAGCTGCAGGCCATCGACGCGATCCGTCTGACACGCAAGAACGGTGCGACGCTGGGCGCGACGGTTCCGGGCACGGTATGGCTGCAGGATCCGCAGCTCTTCCGTCAGCTCTACGGCGGGGCGAGCGGCTCCTGGGGCTATGACGGCCAGGCGATCCGCTTCGGACCCGGCACCCGGGGAGCCGCCTTTGCCGAGTCGATCCTGCTTCCGGTGCGCACCGCTGCGGCCGGCACCTACCGGTTTTCCCTGCGAACCTACGATGCGTCGGCCGGTGCGCAGGTGGAGATGCTGATCAATGGCCAGACCGCGGGCACCTGGACGCTGCCTGCGAGCACCTCGGGTCAGCCGGTGGCCAGCAGCACGCTGAGCGCCGCTCTGCCGGCAGGCCTCAGCGTGGTGCGTCTGCGTTCGCTCAACAGCGCCATCTGGATCCGCGATCTGGTCGTGCAGTGAGCGAGTGGGTCGGGGCGGATCGTGCCCCGACCTGCATGCCGGGAAAAACAGGCGCAGCTCCTGCCATTCGAGGGTTTTCCCGCATCATTTGCCAGCATCCTGCTAAGTGGTCCCCACAGCTGCACGTCATCAGCCGCTTTCTAGAATCGCGGCATCCTGTTTTCCGACATTCGAGGAGATGACGTGCAAATCAAGAGCCAGAAGGATTTCTGGTCGGGGCTGATGTTCATCGGGGTGGGGGTCGCATTCGCGGTCGGTTCGCTCGAGTACAGCTTCGGCAATTCGGCCCGTCCGGGGCCTGCCTATTTCCCCTTCGGACTGGGGGTGCTGATGGCCGTCCTGGGCGCGATGGTGCTGTTCGGCGCGCTGGGCAAGTCCGGTGGCGACGGCGATCCGGTGGGCGCGTTCGCCTGGCGGCCGCTGTTCATCATTCTGGGCTCGGTGGCGCTCTTCGGCTTCCTGCTGCCGCGCCTGGGCATGCTGATCACGCTGCCGCTGCTGGTGCTGATCTCCTCGACTGCGAGCGAGGAGTTCTCCATCAAGGGCGCGCTGATCAATGCCGCGGTGCTGACCGTGGCTTCGTGGGCTGTCTTCTCGAAGGGCCTGAACCTGACCATCCCGCTGCTGCCGACGATCTTCGGCGCCGGCGCCTGACCCGCGGGAGGCGATTCGCATGGACCTGATCAACAACCTGGCGCTCGGCCTGGAAACGGCCGTCACCTTTCAGAACCTGTTCTACGCGCTGATGGGCGCGATCCTGGGCACGCTGATCGGCGTGCTGCCCGGCCTCGGCCCGGTGGCGACGATCGCGATGCTGCTGCCGTCGATCTACGCGCTGGACGCCACGCCGGCGCTGATCATGCTCGCCGGCATCTACTACGGTGCGCAGTACGGCGGCTCGACCACCGCGATCCTGATCAACGTGCCCGGCGAGGCCTCGTCGGTGGTGACCTCGCTCGACGGCTACCAGATGGCGCGCAAGGGTCGCGCCGGCCCGGCGCTGGCCGCGGCCGGTCTGGGCTCCTTCTTCGCCGGCTGCGTGGGCACGCTGGTGATCGCCGCCTTCGCGCCGCCGCTGACCGAGCTGGCCTTCCAGTTCGGCCCGGCAGAGTACTTCTCGCTGATGGTGCTGGGCCTGATCGGTGCGGTGGTGCTGGCCTCGGGCTCGCTGGTCAAGGCGATCGCGATGATCATCCTGGGCCTGCTGATCGGCCAGATCAACACCGACGTGATCTCGGGCGTGCCGCGCTTCAGCTTCGACATTCCTGAGCTGACCGACGGCATCGGCTTCGTGACCATCGCGATGGGCGTGTTCGGCTTCGGCGAGATCATCTCCAACCTGGGCCGTCCGGCCGAGCAGCGCGAGGTGTTCACCAAGGAGGTCAAGGGCCTGATGCCGACCCGGCAAGACGTGCGCGACGCCTTCCCCGCGGTGCTGCGCGGCACCGCGCTGGGCTCGCTGCTGGGTGTGCTGCCGGGTGGCGGTGCGCTGCTGTCGTCCTTCGCGGCCTACACCATCGAGAAGAAGGTGAAGATGCGTCCGGGCGAAGTGCCTTTCGGCCAGGGCAACATCCGCGGCGTCGCCGGTCCGGAGTCGGCCAACAACGCCGGTTCGCAGACCTCCTTCATCCCGATGCTGACGCTGGGCATTCCGCCCAACGCGGTGATGGCGCTGATGGTGGGCGCGATGACCATCAAGGGCATCCAGCCGGGTCCGCAGGTCATGACCAGCAACCCCGAGCTGTTCTGGGGCCTGATCGCCTCGATGTGGGTCGGCAACCTGATCCTGGTGGTCCTGAACCTGCCGATGATCGGCATCTGGATCAAGCTGCTGACCGTGCCTTACCGCTTCCTGTTCCCGGCCATCCTGACCTTCTGCTGCATCGGCCTGTACACGCTGAACAACAACAACTTCGATGTGTACATGGCGGTGATCTTCGGCCTGATCGGCTACATCTTCTACAAGCTGAACTGCGAGCCGGCGCCGCTGCTGCTGGGCTTCATCCTCGGCCCGATGATGGAAGAGAACCTGCGCCGCGCGCTGCTGCTGTCGCGTGGCGACTGGACCACCTTCATGAGCCGCCCGCTGTCGGCCGGCCTGCTGATCGCGGCGCTGCTGATGATCGTGGTGGTGATGCTGCCCTCGATCCGCAACAAGCGCGAGGAAGCCTTCCAGGACGCGGACTGACACGGCGCATTCTGCCCCGAGCGCATTCCTGCCAAGGCCCCACCCCCCGGTGGGGCCTTTTTCATTTCCATGATGATGGGTCGGATGGACGGACGATGCCTGTGACCTTGAAGACGATGCTTGATCCCGAGCGCCTGCCGCAGGCGCTGCAGCCGCTGCGCCTGCCGGTGTTCCGGATGCTCTGGCTGGCCTGGCTGGCGGCCAACCTGACGATGTGGATGAACGATGTCGCAGCCGCCTGGCTGATGACGCAGCTCACCGACAGCGCGGTGATGGTGGCCCTGGTCTCGGCGGCGTCCACGCTGCCGGTCTTCCTGCTGGGCCTGCCCAGCGGGGCGCTGGCCGACATCGTCGACCGGCGGCGCTGGTTCGCCTCCACCCAGCTGTGGGTGGCGCTGGTGGCGCTGCTGCTGGCGCTGCTGGCGCTGGCCGACGGCATCACGCCGCATCTGCTGCTGCTGCTGACCTTCGCCAACGGCATCGGGCTGGCGGCGCGCTGGCCGGTGTTCGCGGCGATCGTGCCGGAGATCGTGCCGGCGGCCTCGCTGTCGGGGGCGCTGGCGCTGCAGGCGATGGCGATGAATCTCTCGCGCATTCTCGGTCCGATCGTGGCCGGCGCGGTGCTGGCGGCCTCGGGCAGCGCGGCGGTGTTCGTGCTCAATGCGGTGCTGTCGCTGCTGGCCTTCGTGCAGATCCTGCGCTGGAAGAGCAGCCCGCGCATCAGCGCGCTGCCGGGCGAGCGCTTCGTCGGCGCGATGCGGGTGGGCGTGCAGCATGTGGCGCAGAACCCGCGCATGCGCGCGGTGCTGCTGCGGGTGTTCGTGTTCTTCTTCCTGAGCACCGCGCTGACCGCGATGCTGCCGCTGGTGGCGCGCCGGCTTGGCGGCGGGGCCGGGGGCTTCACGCTGCTGATGGCCTGCATGGGCAGCGGCGCGATGACGGCGGTGCTGGCGCTGCCGCGCCTGCGCGAGCGCCACAGCCGCGACCGCATCGTCGGCATCGGCTCGCTGATCGTGGCGGTGATGACGCTGGTGGTAGCGCTGGCGCCCTGGCTGTGGCTGGCGGCGCTGGGCATGGCGCTGGCCGGCATGGCCTGGATCGCCACCGCCAACACGCTGACGATGTCAGCGCAGCTGGCGCTGCCCAACTGGGTGCGCGCGCGCGGCATGTCGACCTACCAGATGGCGCTGATGGGCGGCTCGGCCGCCGGGGCGGCGACCTGGGGGCATCTGGCGGGCTGGACCTCGGTGCCGACCGCGCTGATCGTGTCGGCGCTCTGCGGTCCGCTGGTGCTGCTGGCGGTGCGCCGCTTCGCGGTCTCCGGCCAGGAGGCGGACCTGCGCCCGGCGCTGCCCGCCTCGCCGCCCAATCCGGCCACCGACATCGGCCCGGACGAGGGCCCGGTCATGGTCACCGTCGAGTACCTGATCGATCCGGCGCGCGCCGCCGAATTCGCCGAGGTGATGCGGCTGACGCGGCGCGCGCGGCTGCGCCAGGGGGCGCTGTCGTGGGGGCTGTTCCGGGATACCGAGCGGCCGGGGCGGTATGTCGAGTATTTCGTCGATGAGACCTGGGTCGAGCACCTGCGCCGGCTGGAGCGCTTCACGGCCGACGACGTGCAGCTGCGCGGGCGGCGGCTGGCGTTTCACCTGGGGGCGGAGGCGCCGAAGGTGCGGCGGTATGTGGGGGAGGCGCTGGAAGGGGTGGGGCGGTGATTCAGGCTCAGGCCGCCAGCAGCGCATCCAGCGGTGTTTCGACGCCGGATTGTTGCGCGGCCCGGTCGGCAGCACGGCGGCCACCTCGTCGATCGTGAGCACCGAAGGAATCCGGCGCGGGGCCGTGGGTCGCGCCATCTCGTTCATCCAGGGCAAATCGACGCCGATCACCTCGCGATAGAGGAACAGCAGTGCCGACAGCGCCTGTTTCCTTGGGATGGCGCACGCCGTGGAATCGGATGTAGGCGCGGCTCCAGGACAGGTAGGCCTCCTCGGTCTTCAGGCTGTAGTGCAGGTACCGGATGCGCTCGCGCAGCTGGTCCAGCAGGCGCTTCGACTGCAGCGGCGGGCGGTCGGCCGACGTGCTGCGGCGAGGTGGGTGGTTCATGCGGGCAGTCTGGCGTGGTGGGGGCCGGCGTGCTTTGATAGACGAAAAACATGCTGGCGGCTATGCTGATCGGCCATGTGCAGGCGGCCTGACTGGCTGTGCTCGGTGCAGGGTTTCACGGTCCATTTAGGGAGAGGTTATGCGTCAAGCTGGCTCTGTTGCACAAATCCACGAGCAGACGCCCTGACCCCAACCCCGGACGGACTCATGCCACGGCACCCACCGGCACGGTCTGCGGCCGGCCGATCTGACTGAAGCGGTTGAGCACGGCCACGCGC
>NZ_JACCPY010000035.1 GCF_013426975.1 Sphaerotilus sulfidivorans | reverse complement strand
CGCGTGGCCGTGCTCAACCGCTTCAGTCAGATCGGCCGGCCGCAGACCGTGCCGGTGGGTGCCGTGGCATGAGTCCGTCCGGGGTTGGGGTCAGGGCGTCTGCTCGTGGATTTGTGCAACAGAGCCCATCCACGTTCATCACAACTATCGCCAGCCTAACTGTTTGGTCAAGTCGACGCCCACAAGCTGCGCTTGTAGGTGCCCTCCGCGCTTCGCACTCCGGCGCGGCTTACCGCGGGCGTTAACCAAAATTGTCGGCCAGTGAGATTAACCGAGCGGGTAATGCAGGTTAACCCGCGGCGAGATCCGCAGCGGGTATTAATCCTCACCGCCCGAACTCATCCCCCAGCTCACGCGCCCGCGCCTGCGCCGCCAGCATCGCCTCGACAAAGCTGCCCTTGACCTCCCGCGCATCCAGCGTGGTCAGCGCGGCATAGGTCGTGTCGCCCTTGGAGGTGACGCGCTCGCGCAGCGTTACCCGACTCGGCGGCCATCACTGAACCCACGCCACCGGTCGCAGGCTGGCGGGCAGATACAGCGGATGACCGGGATGTCCGTCCTTCGTCAGCCGAAGGTAGTGCAGGGCGGGAAGCATGGCGCGCACCACGTTGTGCCGGCCGCGGTGGGTGCCGTGAACGCCCCAGGCCGCGATTACCACGCCGGCCTCGGCGGCCAACTTCTGAAGATGGGCGTCGTTTTCCGACCCGACCGGGTCGTCCTGCGCCAGCATGTCGGCCGGCCGCGTGGCGCGGTAGGCAAAGAGGTTGGCCATGCACAGCGCGCCATGGCCCCAGGATCGTGCGAACGCGATGCAGCGCCGGATGGTGGGGTCGTCGTCGGTCTCGTCAGCGGTGCTCGGGTTCAGGCCGATGAACATCGCGGGCGGCCCTTCGCCCCAGCGGCGCCACAGCGCGTAGCGGTAGCGTCTGCAGGGGCTCAGGAGCGCGTCGCGCTGCATCGCTCGCGCGGGGCCTCGATCGAGCCAGCGCGGCCGTCTACCCCGCCCGGCGCGCGCCCTGGCGTTCCCGTGTCTCCATCGCCAGCTTGATCGCGCCGAAGACGTTGACGCCTGCCACCAGCAGGGCCGGCCACAGCGGCAGCTCCTGTCCGGTCCTCCAGCCCCAGAACAGCAGCCCGGCCAGCGACACGCCGCCCACCAGCAGCGTCATCGAGCCGAAGCTCAGGACGCCGGCGCGGGTGTCCATGATCTTGTCCAGGGTCTTGTCGCGCGGCTTGTCCGGCATGGCAGTCTGTCTCCGTGAGGGCGTGAACCTGCCCGGTCGGCAGGCAGCGTGAAGATTGCCACGAGCTGGCGCGGCCGGACAAGCCGGAACAGCCCCGGGATGTGGCGCCGCCGCCCCGGCGCTCCGGGGGCGGGCCGTGCTCAGCGCCCGAACTCATTCCCCAGCTCACGCGCCCGCGCCTGCGCCGCCAGCATCGCCTCAATGAAGCCGGCCTTGACCTCCCGCGCATCCAGCGTGGTCAGCGCGGCATAGGTCGTGCCGCCCTTGGAGGTGACGCGCTCGCGCAGCACCGCCGGTGTCTCGTCGGAGCGGCGCGCCAGCTCGGTGGCGCCGCCGAAGGTGGCCAGCGCGAGCTGCTTGCCCTGCTCGGCCGACAGGCCCATGCGCTCGGCGGCGGCCATCATCGATTCGATGAAATAGAAGACATAGGCCGGGCCGGAGCCCGACAGCGCCGTCACCGCGTCCAGATCGCTTTCCTGCGCGACCCACAGCACCGCGCCGGTGGGCGCGAGCATCGCCTCGACCTGGGCGCGCTCGGCCGCGCTCACCGCCGGGCGCGCGTACAGGCCCGAGATGCCCTGGCCGATCAGCGCCGGCGTGTTGGGCATCGAGCGCACCACGCGGTCCGAGCCGGTGGCCTGGGCGATCGCGTCGCTGCGGATGCCGGCCATCACCGACAGGTGCAGCGCGCCGGCCACGAAGGGCGCGCAGGGCGCGGCCGCATCCCGGAAGCTCTGCGGCTTGACCGCCCAGACCACCGCGTCCGCCTCGGACAGCGTGGCGTCGGCCGCGGCCAGCGTGCGCACGCCGAAGTCGCGCTCCAGCCGGGCGCGCTGCTCGGCGTTGGGGTCGAGCACGATCAGGTTGGCGCCGGGCGTGCCGCTGCGCACCAGACCGCCGAGGATGGCGGTGGCCATGTTGCCGCCGCCGATGAAGGCGAGGGTGGGGGAGGTGGGGGCGTCGTGTGTCATGGCGGGGAAGTGTATGTCCGAGGGGCGGGCGAGTCTGTGGCGCCCCGCCGGCACCACGCAGGCCGTCACCAAGGAGCCGGTGAAGCTGCGCCTGGACGCCGATGTGCTGGCCGCGCTGCGTGCCAGCGGCGACGGCTGGCAGACGCGCATCAACGACATGCTGCGCGCCGCGCTGCACCTGGCCGGGCGCATCTGACCCGACCGGGATCGCAGCGCCCGACGGGGACGGGGCAGTCTATGGCTGGAGCGTCTCGACCTCGAACCCGACGACATTGCGCGCCGCCCGGCTGAACTCGATGCCGATCAGGTGAAGGGTCTGGCCTTGGCTGCGGTACTTGTCGGCGTAGCCCCGGGCGCGGATCTGCGCGAGCGCGCTGCCGTCGGGCTGGTCGTCGACCACCTTGAACTCGAAGAGGAAGATCTGGCCGGCGAAGCTCAGCGTCAGGTCGATGCGGCCGTGGCTGGTGGCGTCCTCCACGCGCAGGTCCAGGCCGAGCGCGGCGAGGTGGCTGTAGAACACGCTGGCGTAGTGGCCCTCGAAGCCGGCCAGCGGGTTCTTGCGGTACCAGTCGCTGGGAATGCTGGCGAACAGGGCGTGCAGCAGGGGCTGCAGCGCACCGGGTTCGCCGCGCCGCAATGCCTCGATCACCTCCTCCTGCGCCACCGCGGCCGCCTCGCCCGGCACCCCGTAGGCGGGCAGCAGCGCCTCGTTGAGGCTGCTCTCGACCTCGCGGTTCGGATAGCCCAGCGTGTACATCCACTTGCCCAGCACCGGCTGGCGCACGTCATGGATCGTCAGGTAGCCGGTCTGGAACAGCAGCGCCTCGGTGGCGATGTGGTCGACATCGAAGCTCGACAGCAGCGTCATGCTGCTGTGCAGGCGTGCCAGGTCGGGCGTGAAGAAGCGGCGTGCGCTGAGCAACTGCACCAGGAAGGTCGGCGTGCCGGTCTCGAACCAGTAGGGGTGGAACTCCCGGCGGTCGAACAGCAGCAGCGCGTCGAACGGGTTGTAGACGCTCGTGCCGCCCCAGTTGTAGCCGTTGTACCAGCGGCGGATCTCGTCGCGGTCGAGGCCGGGCAGCTCGGGCGCGAACACGGTGTCGAGGTCGTGATCGGTGTAGCCACACAGCGCGCTCCAGCGGGCATCGAGCGTGATGTCGCGCAGGTTGTTCAGTCCGGAGAACAGGCTGACCTTGCTGAACTTGGACACGCCGGCGAGGAAGACGAATTTCAGGTGCGCGTCGGCATCCTTGAGCACAGCGTAGAAGTTGCGCAGGCCGTCGCGCATCTCGCGGGCGACGGCCGGGTCGTCGAGGTTGTCCAGGATCGGCTTGTCGTACTCGTCGACCAGCACGACGACGCCCGCGCCGTGCTGTCGGCGGGCCTGCTGGATCAGGCCGGCGAAGTCGTCGGAGGTGTCTTCGGGGTCGATGTCGTCCGGGCGCGGCAGGCCCAGGGCGGCGCGGTTGTCGCGCAGGTGGCTGCGGATGCGCCGCTCCAGCTCGCGGCGGCCGTGCAGCACGCCGTTGCCGAAGCTGATACGGATGACCGGGTGGCGCTTCGACCAGTCCCAGCGGGTCTCGGCGGCCAGGCCGGTGAACAGCGGGCGGTTGCCTTCGAACAGCTCCTTGAAGGTGTCGACCAGCAGGCTCTTGCCGAAGCGGCGCGGGCGGCTGAGGAAGAAGTGCTTGCCGGACGCGATCAGGTCGATCGCCATCCCCGTCTTGTCCACGTAGTAATGACCGCCCTCGCGGATCTCGCGCAGGTTCTGGATGCCGAGGGGCAGCGGTCTACGAGGGGCGGCGTGGGTGTCCATGGGGGGCAGTGTAGGGGGGCCGTGATGGCCATCACGACCGGCTGCACTCACTCGCCCGCCAGCAGCGCCGCATTGCCCCCCGCCGCCGCGGTGTTCACCGTCAGCGTCTGCTCGCCGCAGAAGCGGTAGAGGTAGTGCGGGCCGCCCGCCTTCGGGCCGGTCCCGGACAGGCCCTCGCCGCCGAAGGGCTGCACGCCCACCACCGCGCCGATCATGTTGCGGTTGACATAGACGTTGCCGACGCGCGCGCGCTCGGCGATGCGGTGGGCGCGGTCGTCGATGCGGGTGTGGATGCCCAGCGTCAGGCCGTAGCCCAGCGCGTTGACCTGATCGACCACCGCGTCCACCGGGCCGCTCCAGCGCACGATGTGCAGCACCGGGCCGAAGATCTCCTGCTTCATCTCCTGGACCGACTTCAGCTCGAAGGCCACCGGCGCGATGTGGGTCGCGCTGAAGCGCGTGTCCATCGCGGTGCGGGCGACCAGGCGCGCCTCGCGCTCCAGCCGCGCGACCTGCGCCGACAGGCCGGCATGCGCCTCGGCATCGATCACCGGGCCGACGTCGACCGACCAGCCGCTGGCCGCGTCGGCCGGGTCGCCGCAGACCAGCTCGGCCATCGCGCCGGCGATCATCTCGGTGACCTTGTCGGCCACGCCCTCATGCACCAGCAGCAGCCGCAGTGCCGAGCAGCGCTGGCCGGCCGAGCGGAAGGCGCTCTGCACCACCGCGTCCACCACCTGCTCGGGCAGCGCGCTCGAATCCACGATCATCGCGTTCAGGCCGCCGGTCTCGGCGATCAGGGGTACGATCGGGCCGTCGCCCATCGCGAGCTGGCGCTGGATGATCTTCGCGACCTGGGTCGAGCCGGTGAAGCACACGCCGGCGCAGCGCGGATGCGCCACCAGCGCCGCGCCCACCGTCTCGCCGGGGCCGCAGACCAGGCGGATCGCGTCCGCCGGCAGACCGGCCTCGATCAGCAGCTCGACGCAGCGGCGCGCGCTGCGCGGGGTCTGCTCGGCCGGCTTGGCCGCCACCGTGTTGCCGGCCACCAGCGCCGCCACCACCTGGCCGGCGAAGATCGCCAGCGGGAAGTTCCACGGGCTGATGCAGACGAAGACGCCGCGGCCGTGCAGGCGCAGCTCGTTCTTCTCGCCGGTCGGGCCGGGCAGGGCCTGCGGGGCCAGGCGGGCTTCGGCCTGCTCGGCGTAGTAGCGGCAGAAGTCGATGGCCTCGCGCACCTCGGCCACGCCGTCGCCGAAGGTCTTGCGGCCTTCCTGCGCGAGCAGCGCCACCAGCTCGGTCATCTGGCGCTCCATCAGGTCGGCGGCGCGGCGCAGCACGGCGCAGCGCTCGCTCAAAGGCACCGCGTTCCAGGCCGGCTGGGCGCGGTGCAGCGCTTCCATCGCCAGCGCGGCCGAGGCGGCGCTGTCATCGGTCGGCGCCGCGGGCATCGGCACCGCCAGGCGGGTCAGCAGCGGCAGGCGCTCGCGCTCGACCACCGGATCGACGCCCAGCGCGTTGATGCGCGACTCGCCGTAGAGCCGGCGCGGCAGCGGCAGCGTCGACGGGGCGGCGGCGCGCAGCGGCGAGGCCAGCAGCGCCGGGATCGACACCGCCTCGTCGGCGAGCTGGTGCACGAAGGAGGAATTGGCGCCGTTCTCCAGCAGCCGGCGCACCAGATAGGCCAGCAGGTCGCGGTGCTCGCCGACCGGCGCGTAGATGCGCAGCGGCGGCGCGTCCGCGCGCTTGAGCACCTCGCGGTGGATGCCTTCGCCCATGCCGTGCAGGCGCTGCAGCTCGAAGCCCGGATCGGCGCCGATGCGCCCGGCCGCGCGTGCCATCTCCAGGATCGCGGCGATGGTGCCGGCGTTGTGGGTGGCGAACTGCGGGTAGATCTCGGCGGCGGCCAGCAGGCGCTGCGCGCAGGCCAGATAGCTCAGGTCGGTGTGGCGCTTGTCGGTCCAGACGGGATAGCCCGACAGGCCCATTTCCTGTGCGCGCTTGATCTCGCCGTCCCAGTAGGCGCCCTTGACCAGGCGCACCATCAGCCGCAGGCCGTGGCGGCGCGCGATCTCGATGACCGCCTCGACCATTTCCGGCGCGCGGGTCTGGTAGGCCTGCACCGCCAGGCCCAGGCCGCGCCAGTTGGGAAAGCGCTGCGCCACATGCGCCGCGGTGGCGTCGAGCACCGCCAGCGACAGCTCCAGCCGCTCGGTCTCCTCGGCGTCGATGGTGAGGTTCAGGTTGGCGCTGGCCGCGGCGTCCACCAGCGCAAGCAGGCGCGGCATCATCCGGCGCTGCACGGTGGCGAACTGGGCTGCCTCGTAGCGCGGGTCGATCGCCGAGAGCTTGATCGAGATGCCGTCGCCGTCCTCCGGCCGGCCGGGGCGGCCGCGCGCGGCGATGGCGCTGATCGCGTCGGCATACGACCTGGCGTAGCGCTGCGCGTCCGCGTCGGTGCGCGCGCCTTCGCCCAGCATGTCGAAGCTGTGGCGCAGCAGGCGGTGCTCGCGGTGGTTGGCCGCGGCGCGGTCCAGCGCCTCGCCGATGTTCTGGCCGAGCACGAACTGGCGGCCCAGCAGCTGGATCGCGCGCACCGTGGCCGCCACCACCGTCTTGGCGCCCAGGCGCTGCAGCAGGCCGGCGCGCTGGCCGGTGGCCTCGTCGCCGGGCAGCATCTTCTTCGACAGCTCGATGGCCTGCGCCGCCAGGTGGCTCATCAGCGCGTGGTCCTGACCGTCGTGGGTGTGCGCTGCGAAGTCGGCGCGGCCGAGCTGGTCGGCGGTCAGGGCCAGCGCGGTCTCGGTGTCGGGCACGCGCAGCAGCGCCTCGGCCAGGCGCATCAGCGCCAGACCTTCGGCGCTGGAGATCGGGTATTCGCGCAGCAGCGATTCCATCGCCCAGAACGGCGCCGGGTGCCGGCGCACCGCGTCCACCCATGGCGTGCCCAGTGCGATGACCGCCGCCCAGTCGAGCCGGCCGTTCAGTTCGGCCAGCAGCCGCGCGACCTGCTGCGACTCGTCGCGCACCGGCGCCGGCAGGCGGTCGGAGAAGGTGGCGGCCAGCGCGGCCGGGGCGGGGAGGTCGGTCAGGGCATTCATGGCGGCGGTCTCGGCGGCGTTGGAAAGGTCTCCAGCGTATTCGCCACGATGTCGAATAACTCGCCAAAATCGGGGGAGAAGACCGGATAATGTCCGGCATGGCCACTGACCGCAGCTCCTCCGATCTGGACAAGATCGACCGTCGCATCCTCGCGCTGCTGCAGGCCGACGGGCGCCTCTCCAACCTGAAGCTGGCCGAGGCGGTGCATCTGTCGCCGACCGCGGTGCTGGAGCGGGTGCGCCGCCTCACCCGCGAAGGCTTCATCCTCGGCTACGAGGCGCGGCTCGATCCGGTCAAGCTCGACGCCGGGCTGATGGTCTTCGTCGAGGTGCTGCTCGACCGCACGGTGCAGGACGTGATGGACACCTTCCGCGCCGCGGTGCAGGTGCGCCCCGAGATCCTGGAGTGCCACCTGGTGGCCGGCGGCTTCGACTACCTGCTCAAGACCCGGGTGGCCGACATGGCCGCCTACCGCGAGTTCATCGGCTCGGTGATCTGGGCGCTGCCCGGCGTGCGCGAGACGCGCACCTATGTGGTGATGGAAGAGGTCAAGAACACCGCGGCGATCAAGCTCTGAGCGCAGGCCGCGGCATCCGACCGGGCTTGGCCGGGATCGGCCGGGATCCACCCCCTCGTTCGAGGGGTGTGGGGATCGAAATCATCCGTCCGGAGGGTTGAATCTCGAAAAACGTCTCTTGAAACGATTCCTGGACTCTGCCATGCCCTCGGGAACCTTCACGATCCACTGTCTGCCCCTGCGCGCCCGATCGGGTGCGCTCGCTCTGCTGCTGGGCCTGGCCGGTGCGGCTGCGCCGGCGCTGGCCCAGCTGCCCGCGGGCGTCTACAAGTGCCGCAGCGACAGCGCCAGCGGCTTCGTCTTCCAGGGCCAGCCCTGTCCGGGTGATCTGGGGCGCGTCAGCGCCGGTGCCAGTGCGGCCGCCCCGCAGCCTGCTCCCGCCTCGGCGACGCGGCGCGAGCTGCTGGTGGCCACGCTGGCGGCCGAGCGTTCGCCGGCCCCTGCGCCCACACCTGTGCAGGCCCGGCCCTGATCGGGGAGCGCCACACCTCGGGAAGTGTGGCGTCGCGAGGTGTTCAGCCTGCAACTCCTGTCAATGATCGTGTGGGCGCCTGCAGGGCCGGCCGGCTGCCGAAGATCGCGGTGCCGATGCGCACCAGGGTCGCGCCTTCGAGAATCGCGGCCTCCAGGTCGTCGCTCATGCCCATCGACAGGGTGTCGAGCGCCAGGCCGTCGGCGCGCAGGCGCTCCAGCAGCTCGCGCAGCGCGCGGTGCGGCTCGCGCTGCGCCTCCAGGCCCTCGGCGGGGGCAGGAATCGCCATCAGGCCGCGCAGGCGCAGCCGCGGCAGGGCCGCCACCGCCCGGGCCAGCGCCGGCAGCTCGGCCGGGCTGGCGCCGCTCTTGCTGGCCTCGCCGCTGATGTTGACCTGCAGGCACACCTGCAGCGGCGGCAGGTCGGGCGGGCGCTGGGCCGAGAGCCGCTCGGCCGTGCGCAGCCGGTCGACCGAATGCACCCAGTCGAAGCCTTCCGCTACCACCCGGGTCTTGTTCGACTGCAGCGGCCCGATCAGGTGCCACTCGAGGTCGTTGCGCAGATCGGCCAGCGCGGCGATCTTGTCCAGGCCCTCCTGGACATAGTTCTCGCCGAAGGCCCGCAGCCCGGCCGCATGGGCGGCACGCACCTCGTCGGCGGTGCGGGTCTTGCTGACCGCCAGCAATCGCACGGATCCTTGCGCACGTTCGGCGCGGATGCGTGCTGCCTCGAGGCGCTGGTGTACAACTTGGATCGAGTCATCAAGGGTCGTCATAATCGTCGGCTTGCGGTTTTTCGTATTTTCCGGGGCAGTCCCGTACCCAGACATGGATATCACATGGAGATCTTTGAGCTGCTGAAATTCGCGGTCCGCAACAAGGCGTCCGACCTGCACCTGTCGGCCGGCATGGCACCGCTGATCCGTGTCCATGGCAATGTGCGCCGCCTGAATGTCGATCCGCTGCCCCACGCGAAGGTGCACGAGATGGTGCATTCGGTCATGAACGATGCGCAGAAGAAGGTCTTCGAGGAGCATCAGGACTGCGACTTCTCCTTCGAGATCGACGGGCTGTCGCGCTTCCGGGTCAATGCCTTCCGCCAGAACCGCGGCATGGGCGCGGTCTTCCGGGCCATTCCGAGCAAGATCCTGACGCTCGAGGAGCTGAAGGCGCCGAAGGTCTTCGCCGATCTGGCGCTCAAGCCGCGCGGCCTGGTGCTGGTGACCGGCCCGACCGGATCAGGCAAGTCGACCACGCTGGCGGCGATGGTCAATCACCTCAACGAGACCTCGCAGGGCCACATCCTGACGATCGAGGATCCGATCGAGTTCGTGCACGAGTCCAAGAAAAGCCTGGTCAACCAGCGCGAGGTCCATCGCGACACCCGCAGCTTCTCGGCGGCGCTGCGCGGAGCGCTGCGCGAGGATCCGGACGCGATCCTGGTGGGCGAAATGCGCGACAAGGAGACCATCCAGCTGGCGCTGACCGCGGCCGAGACCGGCCACCTGGTCTTCGGCACGCTGCACACCTCCAGCGCGGCCAAGACCATCGACCGGATCATCGACGTGTTCGATGCCGGCGACAAAAACATGGTCCGGGCGATGCTGTCGGAGTCGCTGGTGGCGGTGATCTCGCAGGCGCTGTGCAAGAACCGCGAGGGCAACGGCCGGGTGGCGGCGCACGAGATCATGCTGGGCACGCCGGCCATCCGCAACCTGATCCGCGAGGCCAAGGTGGCGCAGATGTACTCGATCATCCAGACCGGCCAGGCCCTGGGCATGCAGACGCTCGACCAGTGCCTGGCCGATCTGCTGCGCCGCGGCCTGATCAGCGCGGCCGAGGCGCGCAGCAAGGCGCGCTCGCCGGAGAACTTTCCCGGCTGAGTCCGCCCGCCCGGGTTCGGCGGACATTCCCTGACATCAACCGACATCATCGATTCACCATGGAACGCGATCAGGCCTCCAAGTTCATCAACCAGATGCTGTCGATGCTGGTCTCGCGCGGCGGCTCGGACCTGTTCCTGACCTGCGACTGTCCCCCGGCGATCAAGGTCGACGGCAAGGTGGTGCGGGTGTCGCCGCAGGCGCTGTCGGGCCAGCACACCATGGCGCTGGCCCGCACCATCATGAACGACAAGCAGCTCGCGGAGTTCGAGCGCACCAAGGAGTGCAACTTCGCGATCTCGCCGAAGGACATCGGCCGCTTCCGGGTCAATGTCTTCGTGCAGCAGGGCCAGACCGGCATGGTGCTGCGCACCATCCCGAAGGATCTGCCCAGCATCGACGCGCTCGGCCTGCCGACGATCCTGAAGGATCTGACGATGACCAGGCGCGGGCTGATCATCATGGTCGGCGCGACCGGCTCGGGCAAGTCGACCTCGCTGGCGGCGATGATCGATCACCGCAATACCAGCGCCTACGACCACATCGTCACCATCGAGGATCCGGTCGAGTTCGTGCATCCGCACAAGAACTCGATCGTGACCCAGCGCGAGGTCGGCATCGACACGCTGAGCTGGGAGGCGGCGCTGAAGAACACCCTGCGCCAGGCGCCCGACGTGATCCTGATGGGCGAGATCCGCGACCGCGAGACGATGCAGCATGCGGTCGCCTTCGCCGAGACCGGCCATCTGTGCATGGCCACGCTGCACGCCAACAACGCCAACCAGGCGCTGGACCGCATCGTCAACTTCTTCCCCGAGGAGCGGCGCGACCAGCTCCTGATGGACCTGTCGCTGAACCTGCGCGCGATGATCTCGCAGCGCCTGGTGCCGCGCCAGGACGGCAGCGGCCGCATCGCCGCGGTCGAGGTGCTGATCAACGGGCCGCATATTTCCGACCTGATCTTCCGCGGCGAGGTCTCGGCGATCAAGGAGATCATGAAGCGCAGCCGCGAGAACGGCATGCAGACCTTCGACCAGGCGCTGTTCGACCTCTACGAGGGTCATTTCATCAGCGAGGAGGACGCGCTGCGCCATGCCGACTCGCTGGGGGACCTGCGGCTGGAGATCAAGCTGCGCAGCGTGCGCAAGGCCGGCGAGCCGCCGCCGCTGGAGGCGCGCGCCTCGGAGGGCTGGAAGGTCGATGATCCGCTCGGGGCGCACCCGCTGCGCGCGCCGCTGCCGCGCACCTCGCGGGCGTAGGATGGCGGCCGTTGCCACTTTCGAGCCTGTCTCCATGACCCGCAGCCACGATCCGATCGAACCCCGCCGCGTCGCCTTCCTGGGCCTGGGCGTGATGGGCGGGCCGATGGCCGGCCACCTCGCCCGTGCCGGCCACTCGGTCACCGTCTACAACCGCACCGCCGCGAAGGCCGCCGAATGGGTCGAGGCCCATGCCGGCCTGACGGTGGCCAGCGCATCCACGCCGCGCCAGGCGGCCGAGCAGGCCGACATCGTCTTCATCTGCGTCGGCAACGACGATGACCTGCGCTCGGTGGTGCTGGGCGAGGAGGGGGCGCTGGCCGGCCTGAAGCCGGGCGGCCTGCTGGTGGATCACACCACCGCCTCGGCCGACGTGGCGCGCGAGCTGGCGCTGCTGGCGCGTGCGCGGGGCTGCGACTTCGTCGACGCCCCCGTGTCCGGCGGTCAGGCGGGCGCGGTCAACGGCGTGCTGACGGTGATGTGCGGCGGCACGCCCGAGGCCTTCGAGACGATGCGCCCGGTCGCACTGGCCTTCTCGCGTGCGGTCACCCGCCTGGGCGACAGCGGCGCCGGCCAGCTCGCGAAGATGGTCAACCAGATCTGCATCGCCGGCCTGGTGCAGGGCCTGTCGGAGGCGATCGCCTTCGGCCAGAACGCCGGCCTGGACATGGCGCAGGTGCTCGAGGTCATCGGCAAGGGCGCGGCGCAGAGCTGGCAGATGGACAACCGCGGCCGCACCATGGCGGACGGCCAGTTCGACTTCGGCTTTGCGGTCGACTGGATGCGCAAGGACCTCGGCCTGGTGCTGGAGGAGGCGCGCCGCAACGGTTCGCGCCTGCCGGTGACCGCGCTGGTCGACCAGTTCTATGCCGAGGTGCAGGCGCTGGGCGGCGGCCGCCAGGACACCTCCAGCCTGATCCGCCGGCTGCGCTGAGCCTGCCCCCGGCGGGCTGGGCGCGCTCAGCGGACCTTGAGGTTGGCCAGCTGCTCTGGCGTCAGGATCTCGACCAGACGCACCACCTTGCTCACGCCGGAGACGCTGCGGGTCAGGTCGATGGCGCGCTGCGCCTCTTCCTCGGTGACCCGGCCCATCAGGTAGACCGCGCCGCGCTCGACGGTGATGTGGAAGGCGCGCGCCGACAGCCCGGCCGCGTCGATCAGCGTGGCCTTGACCTTGCCGGCCAGCACCAGATCGCGCGAGCGCTCGCTGGTCGAGCTGGGCCACATCACCGCCAGATCGTTGACCACCGAACGCACGCCGTCGATCTTCGAGGCGGCCTGCTCGATGGCGGCCTTGTCGGCCTCGTTGAAGACCTCGCCGGTCAGCAGCACCTGGCGGTTGTAGCTGTTGATGCTGACATGCGAGCGCTCGCCGGCGATGGTGCGGATGCGCTGGCGCACCTTCAGCTCCAGGCCTTCGTCCTCGAGCTGGATGCCGGCGCTGCGGCGGTCGGTGGCCACCATCGCGCCGCCGACGGCGGCGCCGCCGACCAGCATTGGCGCGCAGCCCGACAGCAGCGTGGCCAGCAGCGCCGACAGCAGCGCCGCACGGTGCAGGGATGTTTTCTTCATCGTGCCGGTCCTTTCATGGGGGCTCAGGGGACTCATTCTTCGCCCAGCAGCGACACGTCGATGGCGTCGCACAGGCAGTGGATGACCAGCAGGTGCACTTCCTGGATGCGTGCGGTGCGGTCATGCGGCACGCAGATGTGCATGTCCCGGTCCGAGAGCATCGCGCCGATGCGCCCGCCGCCCTTGCCGGTCAGCGCGATGACCGCCATGTCCTTCTCGTGCGCGGCCTCGATCGCGGCGATGACATTGCCGGAGTTGCCGCTGGTGCTGATGGCCAGCAGCACGTCGCCGGGCTGGCCCAGCGCCTGGACCTGCTTCGAGAAGACCTGCTGGTAGCCGTAGTCGTTGCCGACCGCGGTCAGGATGGAGGTGTCGGTGGCCAGCGAGATCGCCGGCAGGCCCGGGCGCTCGCGCTCGAAGCGGCCGACCAGCTCGGCGGCGAAATGCTGCGCGTCGCCGGCCGAGCCGCCATTGCCGCAGGCCAGCACCTTGCCGCCGGAGGTGATGCAGTTCAGCAGGACCTGGGCCGCGTCGCAGACCGGCCGGGTGAGGGCTTCGGCGGCGGCGTACTTGGCATCGGCGCTGTCGAAGAACTGTTGTTGGATGCGTTGCTCGAGCATGGCGGCGATGATATGCCAGCGCGAAGGCGGCTCCGTTTCGGGCGGATTTCAGCACGCTTCAGCCGGCGTCGAAGGCCGCCACCAGCCATTCGAGCTGTTCGCCGTCGATCGCCACCACATCGAAGCGGCAGGGCGGCCACTCGCCCCGCAGCCGCTGCAGGTAGTGGCGCGCGGCCAGGATGATGCGCCGGCGCTTGGCGTGGGTGATGCTGGCCGCGGCCCCACCGTGGTCGTCGCGGCCGCGGCTGCGCACCTCGACGAAGACCAGCGTGCCATCGCGGTCGGGCGCGCGCAGGATCAGGTCGATCTCGCCGCCGCGTGCCGACGGGCCGGCGGCCACTCGATAATTGCGCTGCACCAGCACCAGCCCGTGGCGCTGCAGGTGCTGCAGGGCCCGGTCCTCCGCGGCCGATCCGATCCCGATCCTTGTGGCGCCTCCGGCGTTTCCGTCCGTGACTCTCGACATGTCCGTCTCCTCCTCGATCGTCCAGGCCGCGGCGCTGGCCGCCGGCCAGCAGCAGCATCCGGCCGCCTCACTGTATGTCGTGGCCACGCCGATCGGCAACATCGCCGACCTCAGCCTGCGCGCGGTCCATGTGCTGGCGCTGGTCGACGCGGTGGCCTGCGAGGACACCCGCGTCAGCGCCGGGCTGCTGCAGCGCCTGGGCCTGGGCAAGCCGCTGATCGCGCTGCACGAGCACAACGAGGAAGCGGCCGCGCCGCGCGTGATCGAGCGCCTGGCGAGCGGCGAGCGCGTGGCCTATGTCAGCGACGCCGGCACGCCGGCGATCTCCGACCCCGGCGCGCGGCTGGTGGCGGCGGTGCGCGAGGCGGGCTTCCGGGTCATTCCGCTGCCCGGTCCCAGCAGCGTGGTGACGGCGCTGAGCGCGGCCGGCGACATCGCGGGGCAGGGCTTCCGCTTTGCCGGCTTCGTCTCGCCGAAGGCCACCGCCCGCGAGCGCGACCTGCGCCGGCTGGCCGAGGACACCGGCACCTGCGTGATCTTCGAGGCGCCGCACCGCATCGAGGCGCTGGCCGCCGCGCTGGCGCAGACGATGCCCGAGCGGCGCCTGACCGTCTGCCGCGAGCTGACCAAGCAGTTCGAGTCCATCCATACGCTCGCGGCCGAGGCCTTTCCCGCCTGGCTGGCCGCCAGCGACGACCACCGCCGCGGCGAGTTCGTGCTGGTGCTGCACGCCCGCCCGGCGCCCGAGGCGGAGGAGGCCGGCAGCGCCGCGGCCGCCTCGGCCGATCAGCTGCTGAAGGTGCTGCTCGAGGAGCTGCCGCTCAGGCAGGCGGTGGCGCTGGCGGTGCGCGCCACCGGCGCACCGAAGGGTGATCTTTATGCGCGCGCACTGGCGCTGAAGGCCGGCGACGAGGCGGGCACCGACGCAGCACCCGGCGCAGCGGGCGCAGATGCCGCGGTGCCGCCGGTGCCCGCGGACTGGCCCGAGCGGCGTGCTCCGGCCCGGCGCGAACGCGGCCGGCGCTGAAGCCCCGCTCCCCCGGGGGAGCCAGCTTGCACGCGCCACGGTTTCGCGCCGAGAATGAAACCGCGAGAGACCATGATCCGGCTCCAGCCGGGCGCTGCTCGCCTGCAGGGGGATGTCGTGCCGTTCAAGCCCAAGCTGATGGTGCCGCTGGCGGGACTGTTGCTGGCGCTGATGCAGCCCGGGCTGCTGCAGGCCCAGACGGTCTGGCGCTTCGCGCCGGAGATCGACTACGGACCGTTTGTCTACCAGGACCGCCAGGGCCGGGTGCGCGGCCTGTCGATCGATCTGCTCGACGAGATGCAGCGCCACGCCGATCTGCCGCTGCAGATGCTGCCGCCGCGCCCGCTGGCCGAGCAGCTGGCCGCGGTGCGCCGTGGCGAGGTCGAGCTGCTGTCCTCGCTGCGGCCGACGCCGGAGCGGGCGCAGTACCTGTCCTTCTCCCGACCCTATGTGCGGGTGCCGGCGGTGCTGGTCGCGCGCACCGCGCCGAGCGGGCTGGAGGCGTTCGAGGGGCGTGCGGTGGCGGTCGGCCGCGGCTATGCGGTCGAGGCCCATGTGCGCCAGCACCATGCCCGGGTGCGCTGGCAGCCGGTCGACAGCGATCTGGAGGGTCTGCGCCGGATGCTGCGCGGCGAGGTCGACGCGCTGGTGGTCGATGTCGCCAGCGTGCATTTCATCGCGCGCGAGCATGGCCTGTCCGGCTTCGTGGTCGGCGAGCCGATCGGCTTCGAGTACGCGCTGAGCTTTGCCTGGCGCCGTGACCGGCCCGACATCGGCGAGGCCCTCGAGGAGGCGCTGCGGCGCATTCCGGCCGACCGGCGCCAGGCGCTGCTGGCGCGCTGGTCGGTGCAGACGCATGCGCCGGCGCGCTCGGGGCTGCGGCTGTGGACCGAGCGGCTGGGCGCGGCGCTGCTGCTGCTGGCCGTCGGTCTGGCGGGCTGGATCGGCTGGCGTCGGCGCAGTCGTCCGGCCGCTTCGGCATGAACCCGACCGATGCCCTGGGCCCGGAGCTGCAGCGCCAGCCGTCCGGCCCCAGTCTGGAGGATGCCCTGCGCGACCGTCTGGACGCCGCCTTCTGGCGCGCGCCGGCGCTGGCGCTGTTCGGTGCGCTGCTGCTGGTGTCGCTGACGCTGCTGCTCGAGCGCCAGCCCGGCAGCCAGATCGCGATCTGGTTCACCGACGCCTTCGGCGTGGTGCTGCTGCTGTGCTGCCGTCCTGCGGCACGGGTGGCGGTGCTGGCCGGCCTGATGGGCGGCACCCTGGCGGCCGGCCTGCTGGGCGGGCGGCCTGACCTGATGCTGGCCTGGATGCCGGGCCACCTGATGGCCACCGCGGCTGGCGCCTGGATGCTGCAGGGTGTGGCGCAGCGCCAGCAGATCGGCAGCAGTCCGGCGGTGCTGGCGCAGGTCGGGCTGGTGGCGGTGCTGCTGCCGGCGCTGCTGTCGGCCAGCCTGTCGCTGCCGCTGCTGATGCTCACCTCGGCCGCACTGCCCGCCATGCCGGTGACGATGATCTGGCTGAACCAGGCGCTCGGCGGCGTGATCGGCTCGCTGGTGCTGCTGCCGCTGCTGCTGGCGGCGCTGGCGCAGCCGTGGCCGAGCCCTGCCCCCGAGCGCCCTGACCGACGCCGAAGCAATGCCGACACCCTGGTGCTGATGCTCGCCGGGGCCGGCGTGACGGTGCTGGCGCTGCTGCATCTGGTCCACCCGTTTGTCTACATCGCGCTGCCGCTGATGATCGGCGCGGTGCTGCTGGATTTCCTGCGGCTGCAGCTGCTGGTGCTCGGGGTCACGCTGGTCTTCGGCGCGATGGTGGCCACCGGCCTGGTGGCCGAGCCGCCGACGACCGCGCGCTGGCAGGAGGTGCTGCTGCACCTGTCGCTGGTGGTGATGCTGCTGCCGGAGCTGCTGCTGTCGGCGGCGGTCGGGGCGTCGCGCGAGCGCCGGCTCGCGCTCGAGGCGCAGCGCGAGCGCTACCGTCAGCTGTACGAGCGCACCCCGGCGATGATGCACTCCATCGGGCCGGACGGCCGGATGCTGGCGGTCAGCCGGCTCTGGCTGGAGCGGCTGGGCTACGACGAGCGCGATGTCATCGGCCGGCCTTCGACCGATTTCCTGGATGCCGATTCGCGCCGGCGTGCCATCGAGCAGGTGCTGCCGCAGTTCCTGCGCACCGGCGAGTGCCGCGATGTCGAGTACCGCATGCTGGCCCGCGATGGCCGGCCGGTCGACGTGCTGCTGTCGGCCACCAGCGAGCGCGATGCGCAGGGACGCTTCCTGCGGTCGCTGGCGGTGCTGGAGGATGTCACCCGCAAGCGCCTGGCCGAGCAGCTCGCCGCCGAGCACCAGCGCACCGCGGCGATGCTCGAATGCATCGGCGATGCGGTGATCGGCATCGATGCGCGGGGGCGGCTGCGCAGCCTCAATCCGGCCGCGGTCGCGATGACCGGCTGGACGCTGGAGGAGGCCCGCGGCCGCGACTGGGCGGGCTGGCTGTCGCGCCGCGGCGTCGCCGACGACGAGCCGGCGCCGCCCGATCCGGTCGCGCTCTGCCTGGCGCACCGCACCCGGCCCGAGCCGACCTCCTGCCGGCTGGTGCGCCGTGACGCCTCCTGGCGGGTGGTGCGCGAGATCGTGCTGCCGATGTCGGCCCCCGGCGGGCAGGGCTTCGATGGCGTGGTGCTGACCCTGCAGGACATGACCGCCGCGCATGATCTGGCGCGCACGCTGGCGCATCGTGCCCACCATGATGCGCTGACCGGGCTGCCGAACCGGCTGCTGCTGCAGGACCGGCTGCAGCAGGCCCTGCGGCTCGCCCGCCGCCAGCATCAGCCGCTGGCGCTGATGTTCATGGACCTGGACCATTTCAAGCAGATCAACGATCGCCACGGCCATGATGCCGGCGACGAGCTGCTCAAGGCGGTGGCGCAGCGGGTCCGGGGCGCGGTGCGCGCCAGCGACACGGTGTGTCGTCTCGGCGGCGATGAGTTCGTGGTGCTGCTGCCCCAGATCGAGGCGGCGCTGGATGCCGAGCGGGTGGCACGCCACATCCTGTCCGAGGTGTCCCGGCCCTACCGGCTCGGTGCGCTGCCGGAACTGCATGTGTCCTTCAGCATCGGCATCGCGGTCTTTCCCGAGGACGGCGAGGACGAGGCCACGCTGATGCGTCGTGCCGATACCGCGATGTATCAGGCCAAGCGGGAAGGGCGCAACGCGCTGCGCTTCCACCAGCGTGGCGACACCGACCTGACACCGACCTGAGTGCGGGCACGGTGTAGTCTTCCGCTCCGGGAGACAACCGGCGGACCGCAGGAGCCGCACACGGCAGGACACGGTGGATTGCAGCATCGGGAGCGCGGCCTCGGACCGCGGTGAACACAGGCGCGTGCGACGGCGGCTGGCAGCGGCGCTGCTGGCCGGACCGGCGCTGCTGGCGCTGCCGCGAGGTCCGGCGCGTGCCGGCGACGCGCCGCCCCCGGCGCTGCCCGCGCTGCCGCGCCTGCAGCCGCGGCGCTGGACGCTGGCCAACGGGCTGCAGGTGCTGGCTCTGCCTGACGAGCGCCGCCCCGGCGCCGGCGTGGTGGCGGTGCAGCTCTGGTACCGGGTCGGGGGCAAGGACGATCCGCCGGGCCGGTCGGGCTTCGCGCATCTGTTCGAGCACATGATGTTCAAGCGCACCCGGCATCTGCCCGACGAGGCCTTCGACCGCCTCACCGAGGATGTCGGCGGCCACAACAATGCCTTCACCGCCGAGGACACCACCGCCTATCTGAACCTGGTGCCCTCGGCGCATCTGGAGCGGCTGCTGTGGGCCGAGGCCGAGCGCATGGGCGGCCTGCAGGTCGATGCCGACAACCTGCGCAGCGAACGTGCGGTGGTGCAGGCCGAGTTCGGCCAGCGGGTGCTCGACGACCCTTACGGCCCGCTGTTCCACGGCATGGCGCCGGCCTTCTGGCAGGTCCATCCCTACCGGCGCCCGGTCATCGGCCGCATCGACGACCTGGACGCGGCCACGCTCGAGGATGTGCAGCGCTTTCACCGCAGCTACTACCGGCCGGACAACGCGGTGCTGATCGTGGCCGGCGATTTCGAGCTCGAGCGGCTGCCGGCGCTGGTGGAGCGCCATTTCGGGCCGCTGCGTGCGCCCGGCACGCCGGTGCCGCGGGTCACGGTGGTCGAGCCGCCGCGCCAGATCGACCAGCGCCTGGTGCTGACCGCCGCGCAGGTGCCGGCGCCGGCGGTGGCGCTGATGTGGTCGGGGCCGCCGGCGCGCCATCCGGATGCGCCGGTCTGGCGCCTGGTGGCGGCGCTGCTCGGCGATGGCGATTCCTCTCGGCTGGTGGCGGCGCTGGTCGAGCGCGACCGTCTGGCCCAGGGCGCCGGCTTCAGCGCCGATCTGCTGGCCGATGCCGGCATGCTCAATGCCTGGGCGATCGCCGCCGGTCCGTCGGTCCAGGGCGCCGAGCCGCGCCTGGATCCGCGGCTGGTGCGGCTGGAGGAGGCGCTCTCGCGCGAGATCCACCGGCTGGCGACCGGCCCGCTGCCGGCCGCCGAGATCGACAAGGCCCGCACCCGGCTGCTGACCGAGGCGCTGTCGGCCCGCCAGACCGCCGAGGGCCGGGCGCTGGCCGCCGGCTGGGCCGAGATGCTCTCGGGCGATGCCGCGGCGGCGGACCTGCAGCTGCAGCGCCTGGCCACGGTGCAGGCCGACGAGGTGCGCCGGCTGCTGCGCGAGCAGCTGCTGATGCAGCCCAGGGTGACGCTGCACTACATCCAGCGGGGGCGGCGCTGATGGCGAACGATCACGGTGACGGACTCGGGCCCGCGCGTGCCGACCGCCGCGCCTGGCTGGCGCGCTGCGCGCGGCTGGGCGGCCAGGGTCTGGTGATGCCGCTGGGCCTGGCCGGACTGGCGGGCTGTGCGACCACGGTGCAGGCCGGGCGCGAGAGCCTGCCGGCGCCGGGCCTGGCCGAGCCGGCCTCGTCGCTGCTGCCGCCGCCGGGCGAGCCGGTGCCGGTGCATGTGCCGGAGGTCGAGCAGGAGCTGCTCGGCGAGGTCGGCCCGACGCTGATCGTGGCCGGGCGGCGCGATCTGCCGCTGGTCAGCGTCGCGCTGCGGGTGCGCTGCGGCAGCGCGGCCGATCCGCCCGGGCGCAGCGGCTGCGCGCTGCTGCTGTCGCAGATGCTCGCGCGCGGCGCGATGCGCCAGGGCCGGCCGGTCGACGGCGCGACGCTGGCGCGCCAGGCCGAAGCGCTGGGCGGATCGATCGGCACCGGCGTGCAGGACAGCCAGATCTGGCTGGAGATGACGGTGATGACGCCGCTGCTGCCGCAGGCGCTGGCGCTGCTGGTCGACCTGCTGCGCCGGCCGCTGCTGCCGCCGGCCGAGCTGCAGCAGGTGCGGGCCCAGGCGCTCGATGGTCTGGGCCTGCGGCTGCAGGATCCGGCGCTGCTGGCGGCGCTGGTGGCGCGGCGCACCGTCTGGGGCCGCAGCCTGCACGGCGCGGTGCCCACGCCCGAGAGCCTCTCGGCGGTGCGCCGCGACGATCTGCTGACGATGCACCGGCGCTGGTTCCGCCCCGACCGGGTCGCGGTGGTGCTGACCGGCGACATCGACCTGGCCGAGGCACGTGCGCTGCTGCGGCCGATGTTCGCCGGCTGGCGCATCGCCGACGCGCCGATGCCGCACGAGATGCCCAGCGCGCCGCCGCAGCCGCTGCTGCCGGCCACGCTGCTGATCGATCTGCCGCGTGCTGCGCAGACCGCGGTGCTGGTCTGCGCGCCGCATGTCGCGCTCGACGCGCCGGACCGGCGCGCCGGCCAGATGGCGGCCACCGTGGTCGGCGGCGGCTACTCGGCGCGGCTCAACCAGGCGGTGCGCATCCGCCGCGGCCTGTCCTACGGCGCCGACGCACGCATCGAGCAGCAGCGCGCCGGCGGCCTGTTCATCGCCCAGGCGCGCACCGCGCCGCGCCATGCCGCCGAGGTCGTGCAGCTGATGCGCGAGCGGGTGCTCTCGCCCGGGCGCGAGCCGCCGACGCCCGAGGAGCTGGCGGCCCGGCGCGCCGCGCTGATCGGCTCGCTGGCACGCCGGCTCGATACCGACGAGGGCCTGAACGCGCGGCTGGGCGAACTCTGGGCCCAGGGCATCGGCCTGGGCGAGCTGCACGGCTTTGCCGCAGGCATCGCCGGGGTCGAGGGCGCGGATGTGCAGCGCTTCGTGCAGCGCCACTGGCCGGCCGCAGCGCTGCGCACCCTGGTGGTCGGCCCGCTGGAGGCGGCCGGCCCGGCGCTGGCCGGGCTCGACCCGAAGGCGCTGCGGCTGGCCGCCGCCGACCTGGTGCTGGACAGTCCGGTGCTGCGCCGCTGAGACAGTGCCGGCCTGGTCGGGCCTGGCCTCATCGGATGCTCACCGGCGGGCGCGGGTTTGCACCGACAATCCCGGGCGGCCGCTCCGGTCGCCTTCTTTTTTCACCTTATCGCTGTTCTCCGATGCGCATCGCCCTCGTCACGCCCATGCTGCCCGTCCCGCACGACCAGACGCGGGGCCGCTACATCCACGAGACCGCCCGCTCGCTCGGTCGGCTGGCCACCGTCAAGACCTTCCTGCAGACGATGCAGTACCCGAAGGTGCCGGGCCTGCGCCCGCGCAGTTTCATCTACGGCTCGGTCGGCCCCGACTACCAGCTCGACGGCTGCGATGTCGAGACCTTCGACTACATGGGGCTGCCGGTGATCAGCCGCGGCTGGAACGGCCACATCGCCAGCTGGTCGCTCACGCCGCGGGTGCGCCGCTTCAAGCCCGATCTGGTGCTGGCCTACTGGGTCTATCCGGACGGCTTCGCCGCGCTGCGCACCGCGCGTGCGCTGGGCGTGCCCTGCGTGGTGGGCGCGCTGGGCTCGGACATCCATGTGCGCTCGGGCGTCAACGAGAAGATGACGCGGCGCACCATCGACGGCGTCGACGCGCTGCTGACGGTGAGCGAGGCGATGCGCCAGTACGCGATCCGCGAGTTCGGCGCGCCCGCCGACCGGGTCCACACCATCATCAACGGCTTCAACACCGCGGTGTTCAAGCCGCTCGACCAGGCCGCGCTGCGCGCGAAGTGGGGCGTGAAGCCGGACGAGAAGATGATCGTGTACGTCGGCCGCTTCGTCGAGGCCAAGGGCATGCGCGAGCTGATCACCGCCTTCCAGACGCTGGCCAAGGACGATCCGAAGGTCACGCTGGCGCTGGTGGGCGACGGCGTGATGAAGACCGAGCTGATGGAGCTGGTGCGCTCGACCGGCCTGACCGAGCGGGTGCATCTGCCCGGTGGCCAGGCACCGGAGCAGGTCGCCGAATGGATCAACGCCGCCGACGTGCTGACGCTGCCGAGCTGGTCGGAGGGCTATCCGAACGTGGTCGTCGAGGGCGTGGCCTGCGGCCGCCCGGTGGTGGCCACCGATGTCGGCGGCACCCGCGAGATCCTGCACGAGCGCAACGGCATCCTGATCCCGCCGCGTGATGCCGGCGCGCTGACGAAGGCGCTGCGCGACGCACTTGACCGCGACTGGGACCACGCCGGCATCGCCGCGGCGATGAGCCGCACCTGGGACGATGTGGCGGTCGAGACGCTGAAGGTCTGCGAGCAGGTGGTCGCCGGCCGCACCGGCCGGCGCGCGGCCTGAGCCGGTCGGCCGCGAGGCCGGTCGCTCGCGTGCTCGCTCAGTCCAGCGGCTGCGTCTGCGGCGTGGTCTTGAAGGCGCGGCGGTCGTAGCCCAGCGCCTCGGCGCGCGCCAGCGCGGCGTCGAGCTCGGAGGGCGGCAACTGCGGCGTGCGCGACAGCACCCAGCCGAACTGGCGCTTCGGCTCGCCCACCAGCACCCAGCGCTGGTCCGGCCCGAAGGCCAGGATCCAGTAGTCGCCGTAGAAGGGCCGGAAGAAGCTCACCCGCAGCTTGGCATTGCCGCTGCCCGGCACCACCTTGGCGATGCCGGTGATGTCCTCGACCGTGCCGTCGGCAGTGCGGCAGCGGTTGCGCACCTCGATGTCGTCGCCGACCGGGCGATAGCGCGCCTGGGTGTCGGCGACGCACTGCTTCTGGAAGCGGTTCGGCAGCGAGACGACCTCGTACCAGGCGCCGGCATAGCGCGCCAGGTCGACCGAGGCCACGGTCGGCAGCGGTGCGGCCGGCGTGCCCGGGCCCGAGGCGCAGCCGGCCAGCGCCAGCAGCGCCGCGCCCGCCGCCAGCGCCATCGTTAGACGGGCCGCCTTCATGCCATGCCCTGATGACGCAGCAGCGCGTCGATCTTCGGCTCGCGGCCGCGGAAGGCCTTGAAGTTGTCGATCGCGTCGCGCGCGCCGCCCGCCTCCAGGATCTCGCGGCGGTAGCGCCGGCCGGTCTCGGGGTTGAGCACGCCTTCCTCCTCGAAGGCGCTCCAGGCGTCGGCGCTGAGCAGCTCGGCCCACTTGTAGCTGTAGTAGCCCGCCGCATAGCCGCCGGCGAAGATGTGCGAGAAGGTGTGCTGGAAGCGGTTGAAGGCCGGCGGCTTCATCGCCGCCACCTCGTCGCGCACCTCGTCGACGATCTGCTGGATGCGTGCGTCGCTGCCCGGCTCGGCGTGCAGGCGCATGTCGAGCAGCGCGAACTCCACCTGCCGCAGCGTCATCAGGCCGCTCTGGAAGTTCTTCGCGGCGATCATCTTGTCGAACAGCGCGCGCGGCAGCGGCTCGCCCGAGTCGACATGGGCGGTCATGTGCTTGAGCACCTCCCATTCCCAGCAGAAGTTCTCCATGAACTGGCTCGGCAGCTCGACCGCGTCCCACTCGACGCCGGAGATGCCCGAAACGCCCAGGTCGGACACCTGCGTCAGCATGTGGTGCAGGCCGTGGCCGAACTCGTGGAACAGGGTCTGCACCTCGTCATGCGTCAGCAGCGCGGGTCGACCGCCCACCGGCGCCGAGAAGTTGCACACCAGATGCGCCACCGGCGTCTGCAGCGCGCCGGTGTCCGGGCGCAGCCAGCGGCCCTTCACATCGTCCATCCAGGCGCCGGGGCGCTTGCCCGGGCGCGCGTAGGGGTCGAGGTAGAACTGGCCGATCAGCTCGCCGCCGCGCTCGATGCGGTAGAAGCGCACCGACTCGTGCCAGACCGGCGCGCTGTCCGGGCGGATCGCCACCTCGAACAGCGTCTCGATGATGCGGAAGAGGCCGGCCAGCACCTTCGGCTCGGTGAAGTACTGCTTCACCTCCTGGTCGCTGAAGGCGTAGCGCGCCTCCTTGAGCTTCTCGCTGGCGAAGGACACGTCCCAGGACTGCAGCGCGCTCAGGCCCAGCTCCTTGGCGGCGAACTCGCGCAGCTCGGCCAGGTCCTTCTCGGCGTAGGGGCGGGCGCGGGCGGCGAGGTCGCGCAGGAAGTCGGTGACCTGCTTCGGGCTCTCGGCCATCTTGGCCACCAGCGAGACGTCGGCGTAGCTCGGGTAGCCCAGCAGCGCGGCCTCCTCCTGCTTCAGGCGAAGGATCTCGGCCATCACCGGGGTGTTGTCGCGCTCGGGCGGCCCGGCCTCGCAGGCGCGGGTGACATAGGCGGTGTAGAGACGCTCGCGCAAGGGCCGGTTCTCGGCGTACTGCATCACCGGCAGGTAGACCGGCATGTGCAGCGTGAGCCTGTGGCCGTCCTGGCCGGCGGCCTCGGCCGCGGCGCGGGTGGCGGCCTGGACGTCCTCGGGCACGCCAGCCAGCTCGTCGGTCGTGGCCAGGTAGGAGAAGCTGTCGGTGGCGTCGAGCACATGCTCGGAGAAGGCCTGGCTCAGCTCGGCCAGCCGCTCCTGGATCTGCGCGAAGCGCACCTTGTCCTCGCCCTGCAGCTCGGCGCCGGACAGCACGAAGTCGCGCAGCCAGTGCGACAGCGCCTGCTGGCGCGGCGCGCTCAGCGTGGCCGCGGCCGGGCTGGCGGCGATGGCCTTGTACTTGGCATAGAGCCGCTCGTCGGCGCCCTGGCGGGTGTAGAACTCGGTGATGCGCGGCAGGTTCTCGTTGAAGGCGGCGCGCAGCTCCGGCGTGTCGGCCACGCCCTTGAGGTGGCCGACGGCGCCCCAGGCGCAGCCCAGGCGCTCGGTGGCGACGGTCAGCGTGCGCGACAGCGTGTCGTAGTCGGCCGGGGTGTCGGCGGCGACCGCGGTCTCGAGCGCGGCGTTCGCGTCGGCCAGCAGCACATCGAGCGCCGGGCTCACATGCTCCGGGCGGATGGCGTCGAACAGCGGCAGCGGGGAGGAGGTCAGCAGCGGATTGGCGGCGGTGTCGGTCATCGGCATGGGCAGCAGGGCTGGAAGGCGAATGGGGACGGACAGGCGACGCGCCGGACGGCACGAAGCCCCGGCCAGCGTAACCGACCGGGGCTTCAGGTGGGGACGGGCAGGGCATCCGCAAGGGTGCCCTGCCGTGACAGGATGTCAGGCCGACTGCTGCACCAGCGCCTGCAGGGTCGCGACGGCGTCGGCCGGCATCGGCTCGAAGCCGGTGAAGCGCAGGTCCTCCAGGACACGCTGCCCTGCCGGGTCGGTGCACATCGCGCAGAGCAGGTCGCGGATCTCGTCGGCGCGCTCCGCCAGCTCCGGTCCGACGCAGAAGCAGTGCGAGGCCTGCCGGCTGCGTGTCTGCGCGGCGACGGCCAGTCCGGCGCGCGTCGAGCCGCTCAGCCCCTGCCAGGTCTCGTTGAAGACGAAGCCCGCATCGCAGCGGCCGTCGAGCACCGCCTGCGCCGCCTTCTGATGCGTGCCGACGCTGACGAACTCGCAGTCGCCCATCCGGATGCCCAGCCCGTCGAGCAGCGTCAGGCCGAGAAAGTGCACGATCAGCTTGTCGGTGGCGGTGGCCACCTTCAGCGCCCGCCCGGGCTCCAGCGTCATGCCTTCGCGTGTCACGAGCAGGGTTTCATCGAACACGCCGACCGGGCGTGCGACGGGCGTGAATCCGCGCTGCTGCACATACTGCAGCGCACTGAACGGGTTGGCGTAGACCAGCTGATAGCCGCCGGCCAGCACCTGCTCGCGCTCGGCATGGAAGTTGTCGCTCGGCTCGAAGCGCATCGACAGGCCGAGGCGCTTCTGCAGATAGGTGTTGATCAGGAACCAGGCGGCAATGTTCTTCGCCGTGTCGTGAGGACAGACGGAGAGCCGATAGCGGGGGGATGGGCTGCTCATCGAGACGGGGGAGGGAATGAATCGGTGCCAAATAGTACCGGTGTGCCCCCGCCCGTGTCGCGGCTGCGTCCTAACAGGATTCGTGCGTTGTGCACGGCTTCAGTGCACAGATGGGTCAGGCGGCGGCCGCCGCGACGCGCTCGGCCGCCTCCATCGTGTTGACCAGCAGCATCGTGATCGTCATCGGGCCGACGCCGCCCGGCACCGGGGTGATGAAGCCGGCGATCTCCTTGCAGCCGTCGAAGTCGACGTCGCCGCAGAGCTTGCCCTCGTCGTTGCGGTTCATGCCGACGTCGATGACGACCGCACCCGGCTTGACCATGTCCGCGGTCAGCACATTGCGCTTGCCCACTGCGGCGACGATCACGTCGGCCTGACGGGTCATTGCGGCCAGGTCGGCGGTGCCGCTGTGGGTGATGGTGACGGTCGCGTTGGCCGCCAGCAGCATCATCGCCATCGGCTTGCCGACGATGTTGGAGCGGCCGATGACGACGGCGTGCTTGCCGCGCAGGTCGGCCATGCCGATGCTTTCGAGCATCTTCATGCAGCCGTAGGGCGTGCAGGCCTTGAAGCCGACCTCGCCGACCATCAGCGCGCCGGCCGAGGCGACGTGGAAGCCGTCGACATCCTTCAGCGGCGAGATCGCCTCGATCACCTTGTGGTCGTCGATGTGCTTGGGCAGCGGCAGCTGCACCAGGATGCCGTGGATCGCCGGGTCGTTGTTCAGCGCGTCGATGCGCGCCAGCAGCTCGGCCTCCGACAGCGTGGCCTCGTACTTCTCCAGCACCGAGTGGAAGCCGACGTCCTCGCAGGCCTTGACCTTGTTGCGCACATAGACCGCGCTGGCCGGGTTGTCGCCGACCAGGACGACGGCCAGACCGGGCTTGAGGCCGCGTGCGGTCAGGGCTGCGGCGCGTTGCGCCACCTCGGCGCGGAGTTGCTTGGACAGGGCGTTGCCGTCGATGAGCTGGGCGGTCACGGGGATCTCCTGGAGGGAAAAGAGCTGAGGAAGCTGGGGGACGAGGACAATGAAAAAGGCCGCTGACGCTTCAGCGGCCTCGGGAGCGGGGAGGGCGGGCTCAGGCCTTGGCGGCTTGACCGGCGCCCAGCGCGATCTTCAGCAGATCGGCGACGGTGTTGGCGTTGAGCTTTTCCATGATATTGGCGCGGTGCGCCTCCACCGTCTTGATGCTGATGCCCAGATCGTCGGCGATCTGCTTGTTCAGGCGGCCGGCGACGATGCGCTCGAGCACCTGGGCCTCGCGGGTGGTCAGGCGCGACAGCAGCGCTTCGCGGCTGGCCTGTTCCTGGTGGGTCGAGAAGGCGGCGCGGGCACGCTCGAGCATGCGCTCGACCAGCGCGACCAGCTCGTCTTCCTTGAAGGGCTTCTCGATGAAGTCCTCGGCGCCCTTCTTCATCGTGGTGACCGCCATCGGCACATCGCCGTGGCCGGTGATGAAGACGATCGGCAGCGGGCTCTTGCGCTCGAGCAGGCGGTCCTGCAGCTCCAGGCCGCTCATGCCGTCCATGCGGATGTCGGCGACCAGGCAGGCGACCTCGCGCGGATCGAAGCGCGACAGGAAGGCCTCGGCCGAGTCGAAGCACTTGACCCGGTAGTCCTTGCCTTCGAGCAGCCACTGCAGCGAATCGCGAACCGCCTCGTCGTCGTCGACGACGTACACCGTACCTTTCTTCGGGATCAGGCTCATGTCTTCAGTGGACCTCAGGTGTCTTTGACGTGCTGTCACCCGCAGCGGCGACGGGCAACATGAAGGAGAAACGGCATCCGCAGATGCTGTCCCCATTGTAGAGGTTCTCGGCTTTCATCCGGCCCTGGTGCGACTCGATGATCGAGCGGCACAGCGACAGCCCGATGCCCATGCCGTCGGACTTGGTCGAGAAGAAGGCCTCGTAGAGGCGGCCGATGACTTCCTCGCGGATGCCGGGGCCGGCGTCGGTGACGCTGAACTCGATCACGCCACCGAGCTCGGCGGTGTGGCGCGGCACGACGCGCAGTTCGATGGTGCGCCGCTTCGGCGGCATCTGCGCGTTGTCGATCGCCTCGGCGGCGTTCTTCAGCAGGTTCAGCAGCACCTGCCCGATCAGGATCGGGTCGACCTGCAGCACCGGCAGGCGCTGCGCGACATAGCTCTGGATCGCGACGTTGCGCCGCTTGAGCTCGATGGTGGCCAGCTCCAGCGCGTCCTCGACGATCTCGGCGGCGCGCGCGGGCTGGCGCTGCGGCTCGCTGCGCTTCACAAACTGGCGGATGCGGTGGATGATCTGGCCGGCGCGCTGCGCCTGCTTCGAGGTCTTCTCCAGCGCCATCGCCAGATCCTCCTCGCGCAGGTTGCCGGCGCGCAGCCGCGAGAGCATGCCGTTGCAGTAGTTGGTGATCGCCGCCAGCGGCTGGTTGAGCTCGTGCGCGACCGAGGACGCCATCTCGCCCATCGTCACCAGCCGGCTGGTCTCCTGGGCGCGCTCGATCTGGCGGGCGGTCTCCTCCTCCATCTGCCGGCGCGCGGTCACGTCGGTGGCGATCAGCATCTGCGCCAGGCGGCCGTCGGTCCACTGCAGATAGCGCGCGCGCACGTCAAACCATTTCTGCATCGCCTCGACATGGACCTCGCGGGCCTCGGCGCCGGCCTCGTCGAGTTCGGCGGTGGGCACGCCGGCCATCGCGTCGACCGCGTCGCCCTGCTCGTCGCCCCCGCTGGCCGGGCGTCCGGCCAGCTGTGCATGCCAGCGCGCCTCGCCGCCGAACCACAGCCGGTAGGTGCGGTTGGCGAACAGCAGCTCGCCGGTCTGCGCCGACATCACCGACACCGCCGCGTCCAGTCCTTCCAGCACGGTGGTGAAGCGCTCGTGCGAGGCGGTGAGCTGGTCGCGGATGCGCTTGGCCTCGGTGATGTTGGTCATCGAGGTCATCCAGCCGGTCTGCTGGCCACGCGAGTCGATCAGCGGCGAGACATACATGCGCGCGTCGAAGCGGGTGCCGTCCCGGCGCTGCACCTTGACCTCGATGCCGCCGGCCGGGCTGCGGCCGGCCAGCTCCTGCTGCAGCAGGCGGTGGTTCTCCTCCATGCGCTCGGGCGGCCAGTGGGGGTAGGGCGGCATGCGGCCGATCAGGTCGGCTTCGGAGAAGCCGGTCATCGCGCAGAAGGCCGGGTTGACATAGGTGATGCGCCCGTCGAGGTCCATCGCGCGCATGCCGGTCAGCATCGAGTTCTCCATCGCGCGGCGGAAGTTGGTCTCCTGCACCAGCGCGCCCTGGATCTGCAGTCGCCGGCGCATGTGGCGCCAGGTGCCCAGCAGCATCCACAGTGTCAATGCCGACAGCGCCAGCACCATCCAGAACAGCGTGTTGCCGATCAGGCCGGCCGAGGTGCGAAAGCCCTCGCCGCGCAGCGTCACCCCGTGGTGGACCGGCGCGAACGGCACGCTCCAGGTGAGCAGGGTGTCCTTGTGCCGGCCGCGTTCGAGCGCGGCGGCGCCGGCGGTGCTGGCCATGACCTGATCGTCGCCGTCCAGCATCGAGATCACATGGCGCTGCGAGACCTCCGGCGGCACGAAGTGGCGCAGCAGCGCCTCGACCGAGTATTCGGCCACCAGCGTGCCGGCGAAGTTGCCGTGGTCGATCAGCGGCACCTGCACCTGGAAGACCAGCAGCCGGTTGGCATGGCGGAAGGGCGGCGAGTAGACCGGCAGCCGCAGCTCGCGGCTGTCGCGGAAGGTTTCCAGGGTGACGCGCTGGCGCAGATCGGCCGAGACCGGATCGCCGGGGTCGCCGCCGGGCATGCCCAGGCGCGGCATCGCCGCCACCAGATCCGGCGAGACATGGCGCGCGATCACCTGGCGCTGCACGCCCAGCCAGGTCAGGCTGACGATCTCCGGCCGCTCGCGCTCGATGCGCTCGGCCTGGGCCAGCAGCTCGTCGCGGTCGACCGCACGGGTCACCACCTCGCGTGCCATGCGCACCAGCTGCTCCTGGTTCTCGATCAGGCGCAGGCGGATCTGCTGCTGCACCAGCTCGGCATCGCGCTTGACCGACTCCAGCTCGCGCTCGATCTCCTCGTTCCGCAGGTACCAGAAGGCCGTGATGATCGCCGCCAGGAACAGCATCACCGACAGCAGCGGCGCCAGCGTGGCGAGCCGGTCCTGGCGCGAGGGCGACAGGCGGCGCCAGCGAGCCGCCAGCCGGCGCAGCAGGCGCAGGCCCGGGCGTGCGGTCGGGGCCACGGGCGGGGCGGATTCGGGAGGGCGGGAGCTCATGGTGACATTATGGTTTCAGTGAATTTCATAATGTGAATTTGTAAAGCACCATTTGAAATATTGAGCCTGATGTGCGAGACTTCGTGCCCATGCCCCGAGGAGGGGTGCGCCTGCCCGGAGCCCGACGCCAGCGAGCGCGGCCGCAACGGGTCTTTTCCGACGATGCAGC
This sequence comes from Sphaerotilus sulfidivorans, assembly GCF_013426975.1. Taxonomy (GTDB): domain Bacteria; phylum Pseudomonadota; class Gammaproteobacteria; order Burkholderiales; family Burkholderiaceae_C; genus Sphaerotilus; species Sphaerotilus sulfidivorans. Next base: position 7,964 of record NZ_JACCPY010000035.1, on the reverse strand, counting down.
ACGAGGAGACACCATGTCTGCACTGCCCCAGAATCCCCAGGATCCGGATACCCAGGAAACCCGCGAGTGGCTGGACGCGCTGAGCGCGGTCATCCAGGCCGAAGGCGGCGAACGCGCCCACCAGCTCCTCGACGAGCTGCTCGGCCATGCGCGCCAGAGCGGTCTGGACATGCCGTTCTCGGCCAACACCGCCTACGTCAACACCATTCCGGCCGACCAGGAAGCCCACTGCCCGGGCAACATCGAGATCGAGGAGCGCCTGCGCGCCTACATGCGCTGGAACGCGATGGCGATGGTCGTCAAGGCCAACCGCCACAACCCGGAAGACGGCGGCGACCTGGGCGGCCACATCGGCTCCTTCGCCTCGCTGGCGCACATGTTCGGCGCCGGCTTCAACCACTTCTGGCATGCCGAGAGCGAGAACCACGGCGGCGACTGCATCTACTTCCAGGGCCATGTGTCGCCCGGCGTCTATGCACGTGCCTACCTGGAAGGCCGCCTGACCGAAGAGCAGCTGCTGCACTTCCGCCAGGAAGTCGAAGGCAAGGGCCTCTCGAGCTACCCGCACCCGAAGCTGATGCCCGGCTTCTGGCAGTTCCCGACCGTCTCGATGGGTCTCGGCCCGCTGATGGCGATCTACCAGGCGCGCTTCCTGAAGTACCTGCATGCCCGCGGCATCGCCGACACCAGCAACCGCAAGGTCTGGGTGTTCTGCGGCGACGGCGAGATGGACGAGCCGGAATCGCTGGGCGCGATCGGCCTGGCCGCGCGCGAAGGCCTGGACAACCTGATCTTCGTCATCAACTGCAACCTGCAGCGCCTGGACGGCCCGGTGCGCGGCAACGGCAAGATCGTCCAGGAGCTCGAGGGCGAGTTCCGCGGCGCCGGCTGGAACGTCATCAAGCTGCTGTGGGGCAGCGAGTGGGACAAGCTGCTGGCCAAGGACAAGGACGGCGCGCTGCGCAAGCTGATGATGGACACGGTCGACGGCGACTACCAGTCCTTCAAGGCCAACGACGGCGCCTATGTGCGCAAGCACTTCTTCGGCAAGGACCCGCGCACGCTCGAGATGGTCGCCCACATGAGCGACGACGAGATCTGGGCCCTGAAGCGCGGCGGCCATGACCCGCAGAAGGTCTACGCGGCCTATGACCGCGCGGTCAAGCACAAGGGCCAGCCGACGCTGCTGCTGATCAAGACCGTCAAGGGCTTCGGCATGGGCAAGGTCGGCGAAGGCAAGAACACCGTCCACCAGACCAAGAAGCTGACGGACGACGACATCCGTGCCTTCCGCGACCGCTTCAACATCCCGGTGCCCGACAGCGAGCTGCCGAAGATCCCGTTCTACAAGCCGGCCGACGACACGCCGGAAATGCGCTACCTGCACGAGCGCCGCAAGGCGCTGGGCGGCTACCTGCCGCACCGCCGCACCAAGGCCGACGAGCAGTTCGTCATCCCGCCGCTGGAGACCTTCAAGGCGGTGCTCGAGCCCACTGCGGAAGGCCGCGAGATCTCGACCACCCAGGCCTATGTGCGCTTCCTGACCCAGCTGCTGCGCGACAAGGACGTCGGTCCGCGCGTCGTGCCCATCCTGGTCGACGAGGCCCGCACCTTCGGCATGGAAGGCCTGTTCCGCCAGGTCGGCATCTACAACCCGCTGGGTCAGCAGTACACGCCGGTCGACAAGGACCAGGTCATGTACTACCGCGAGGACAAGGCCGGCCAGATCCTGCAGGAAGGCATCAACGAGGCCGGCGGCATGTCGAGCTGGATCGCGGCCGCCACCTCCTACAGCACGTCGAACCGGATCATGATCCCGTTCTACGTCTACTACTCGATGTTCGGCTTCCAGCGCATCGGCGACCTGGCCTGGGCGGCGGGCGACATGCAGGCGCGCGGTTTCCTGCTGGGCGGCACGTCCGGCCGGACCACGCTGAACGGCGAGGGCCTGCAGCACGAGGACGGCCACAGCCACATCCTGGCCGGCACCATCCCGAACTGCGTCAGCTACGACCCGACCTTCGCGCATGAAGTGGGCGTGATCCTGCACCACGGCCTCAAGCGCATGGTCGAGAACCAGGAGAACGTGTTCTTCTACCTGACGCTGCTCAACGAGAACTACGCGATGCCGGGCCTGAGCCAGGGCACCGAAGAGCAGATCCTCAAGGGCATGTACCTGCTGCAGGAAGGCGGCGCGGGCGTGCCGCGCGTCAACCTGCTGGGCTCGGGCACGATCCTGCGCGAGTCGATCGCCGCCAAGGCGCTGCTGGAGAAGGACTGGGGCGTCTCGGCCAACATCTGGAGCTGCCCGAGCTTCAACGAGCTGGCCCGCGACGGCCAGGACTGCGAGCGCTGGAACCTGCTGCATCCGCTGGAAGCCGCCCGCGTGCCGTTCGTCGCCCAGCAGCTCGAGGGCCACGCCGGCCCGGTGGTCGCCTCGACCGACTACATGAAGAGCTACGCCGAGCAGATCCGCCCCTTCGTCCCGAAGGGCCGCAGCTACAAGGTGCTGGGCACCGACGGCTTCGGCCGCTCGGACTTCCGCTCCAAGCTGCGCGAGCACTTCGAGGTCAACCGTCACTACATCGTCGTCGCCGCGCTGCGTGCGCTGGCCGACGAGGGCACGCTGCCGCTGGCCAAGGTGGCCGAGGCGATTGCCCGCTACGGCATCAAGGCCGACAAGATCAACCCGCTGTACGCCTGATCGGCACGGAACACGGAGACAGACACCATGGCACTGATCGAAGTGAAGGTTCCCGACATCGGGGACTTCAAGGAAGTGACGATCATCGAGGTCCTCGTCAAGGCGGGTGACACCATCAAGGCCGAGCAGAGCCTGATCACCGTCGAGTCCGACAAGGCCTCGATGGAGATTCCCAGCTCGCACGCCGGCGTGATCAAGGAAATGAAGGTCGCGCTGGGCGACAAGGTGGCCGAAGGCTCGCTGGTGCTGATGCTGGAGGTGGCCGGTGCGGCCGCCGCCGCGCCGGCTCCGGCCGCTGCCGCGCCGGCCCCGGCGCCGGTGGCTGCACCGGCCCCGGCCCCGGTGGCCGCGGCCCCGGTCGTTGCCGCTGCCAACGCCGGCCCGGTCGAGGTGTTCGTGCCCGACATCGGCGACTTCGACGCGGTCGCGGTCATCGAGCTGCTGGTCAAGGTCGGCGACACCGTGAAGGCCGAGCAGAGCCTGATCACCGTCGAGTCCGACAAGGCCTCGATGGAGATCCCGTCCAGCCATGCCGGCGTGATCAAGGAGCTGAAGGTCAAGCTGGGCGACAAGGTCAGCAAGGGCTCGCTGGTGGCGGTGCTGGAAGGTGCGGCCGGTGCCGTGGCCGCTCCGGCGCCTGCCGCGGCTGCACCGGCTGCCGCTCCGGTGGCGGCACCCGCTGCTGCACCGGCTCCGGCCGCTGCGGCTCCGGTGGCCGCCGCTCCGGCGGCAGCCGTGCCGGCGCATGACCCGACCGCTCCGGCGCTGAACCTGCCGCACGCGTCGCCGTCGATGCGCAAGTTCGCCCGCGAACTGGGCGTGCCGCTGGCCGAGGTCAAGGGAACCGGTCCGAAGGGCCGCATCACCGAGGCCGACATCCAGGGCTTCGTCAAGGGCGTGATGGCCGGCGCGGTGCAGACCGCGGCGCAGAAGGCCGCCGCTCCGGCTCCGGCCGCGGCGGCTGCCGCCGGCGGTGCCTTCCCCGGTCTGCTGCCGTGGCCGAAGGTCGACTTCGCCAAGTTCGGCCCGGTCGAGCGCAAGGACCTGTCGCGCATCAAGAAGATCTCGGGCGCCAACCTGCACCGCAACTGGGTGGTCATCCCGCACGTCACCAACCATGACGACGCGGACATCACCGAGCTGGAAGCCTTCCGCGTTCAGACGAACAAGGAAAACGAGAAGTCCGGCGTCAAGGTCACGATGCTGGCCTTCATGATCAAGGCGGCGGTCGCGGCACTGAAGAAGTTCCCCGAGTTCAACTCGTCGCTGGACGGCGAGCAGCTGGTGCTGAAGAACTACTTCCACATCGGCTTCGCGGCGGACACGCCCAACGGCCTGGTGGTCCCGGTCATCAAGGACTGCGACAAGAAGGGCATCTTCCAGATCAGCCAGGAAATGGGCGAGCTGGCCAAGAAGGCCCGCGACGGCAAGCTGGGTCCGGCCGACATGAGCGGCGCCTGCTTCACGATCTCGTCGCTGGGCGGCATCGGTGGCCGGTATTTCACGCCGATCATCAACGCGCCGGAAGTCGCGATCATGGGCGTCTGCAAGAGCCAGATCGAGCCGAAGTGGGACGGCAAGCAGTTCGTGCCGCGCCTGATGCTGCCGCTGTCGCTGTCGTGGGACCACCGCGTCATCGACGGCGCCGCGGCCGCGCGCTTCAACGTCTACTTCGCATCGCTGCTGGCGGACTTCCGCCGCATCGTGCTGTGATCGGGGAGAACACGACATGGCACTGATCGAAGTGAAGGTCCCGGACATCGGCGACTTCAAGGACGTGGCGATCATCGAGCTGCTGGTGAAGGCCGGCGACACGGTGAAGATGGAACAGAGCCTGATCACGGTCGAATCCGACAAGGCCTCGATGGAGATTCCGTCGAGCCACGCCGGCGTGGTCAAGGAGCTGAAGGTCGCGCTGGGCGACAAGATGAACCAGGGCAACGTGATCCTGGTGCTGGAGAGTGCCGAGGCGGCTGCGGCCGCTCCGGCGCCGGCGCCCGCACCGGCGGCCGCCGCCCCGGTCGCGGCACCGGCTCTGGTGGCCGCACCGGCCGGTCCGGCCGGCAGCTACAGCGGCCCGGTCGACGTCGAGTGCGACGTGCTGGTGCTGGGCGCGGGCCCCGGCGGCTACTCGGCCGCCTTCCGCGCCGCCGATCTCGGCCTGAAGACGGTCATCGTCGAGCGCTACGCGACGCTCGGCGGCGTCTGCCTGAACGTCGGCTGCATCCCGTCGAAGGCGCTGCTGCACGTCGCGGCGGTGATGGACGAGGTCTCGCACCTGGGCGACCTGGGCGTCGAGTTCGGCGCACCGAGCCTGAACATCGACAAGCTGCGCGGCCACAAGGACAAGGTCATCGGTAAGCTGACCGGGGGCCTCGCCGCGATGGCCAAGATGCGCAAGGTCACCACCGTGCGCGGCGTCGGCCAGTTCCTCGACCCGTACCACGTCCAGGTCGAAGAGACCACGGGCGCGGGCACGGAGCGCGCGGGCGGCGCCAAGGTCGTCAAGTTCAAGCACGCCATCATCGCGGCGGGCTCGCAAGCCGTGCGCCTGCCGTTCTTCCCGAAGGACGAGCGCATCGTCGACTCGACCGGGGCGCTCGCGCTCAAGGCCGTGCCGAAGAAGATGCTCATCGTCGGCGGCGGCATCATCGGCCTGGAAATGGGCACCGTCTACAGCACGCTGGGCGCTCGCCTGGACGTGGTGGAGATGATGGACGGCCTGATGCAGGGCGCGGACCGCGACCTCGTCAAGGTCTGGCAGAAGATGAACGCCAAGCGCTTCGACAACATCATGCTGAAGACGAAGACGGTCGGCGCCGAAGCCACCCCCGAAGGCATCAAGGTGCAGTTCGAGGGGCTGGACGGCACGAAGTCGGAAGGCGTCTACGACCTGGTGCTGCAAGCCGTGGGCCGCACGCCGAATGGCAAGAAGATCGCCGCTGACAAGGCCGGCGTGGCGGTGACGGATCGCGGCTTCATCAACGTCGACATCCAGATGCGCACCAACGTGCCGCACATCTTCGCCATCGGCGACATCGTCGGCCAGCCGATGCTGGCGCACAAGGCGGTGCATGAGGCGCACGTCGCGGCGGAAGTCATCGCCGGCACGCTGCTGGGCGACGACAAGCTGGCGAAGTCGGCCTTCAACGCCCGCGTCATCCCGTCGGTGGCCTACACCGATCCGGAAGTGGCGTGGGTCGGCCTGACCGAGGACCAGGCCAAGGCGCAGGGGATCAAGGTCAAGAAGGGCCTGTTCCCGTGGACGGCTTCGGGCCGCGCCATCGCCAACGGCCGCGACGAAGGCTTCACCAAGCTGCTGTTCGACGATTCTCCCGAGGCCCACGGCCACGGCAAGATCCTCGGCGGCGGCATCGTCGGCACCCATGCCGGCGACATGATCGGCGAGATCGCGCTGGCCATCGAGATGGGCGCGGACGCGGTGGACATCGGCAAGACGATCCACCCGCATCCGACGCTGGGCGAATCGATCGGCATGGCGGCGGAAGTCGCGCACGGCTCCTGCACGGACCTGCCGCCGAGCAAGAAGTAACCCCATCCGTCATACCCGCGAAAGCGGGTACCCACGCAGCACATCAACGCCTGCGAAGAAAAGCCCGATCAGCGTCAGCCGGTCGGGTTTTTTTGCGACAGGGTGTTAATGATTCGATGGACCAAGTTGGTGCATTTATCCTGCTCTGCACCTGATCCGTGCATTTTCAGGCCATGCAAATGCCGATGGGGCCGCCACCGCGATGTCCGAGGGTGGGTGGGCCGGTGCTGTTCATGCCGCTTTCACACAGCCGGGCGAACACTGGTGTCACAATCCGCCCGCCTTCGAGCGGGCGCACAGCGCGGCGCCGCTCGTGTCCAGCGGCCCGGGTGCCGCAACACCGACCATGAACATGCCTTCCACCGCTCTGCTGAATATCGCTCCGCAAAACAGTTCGTCGCTGACCCTGTCGGGTATCAATGGATATTCGATCCATGGCGATCGCGTGATTATCAGCACCTCCGAGATTTCCAATCATCGCCATGCCGACAATCTCAGCGGCAGCCTGTCGCTGGAATTGTGGGCGCTGGATCGACCCTATTTCGGCGGCGATTTCGACGGGGTGGCGCTGGCGGGCGTGCAGATCGGCCGCGTGCAGGGCCAGCACCTGCTGGTGAACAATCAATATGATCTGCCGTTCACCGCGCCGGGCGCCGGCACCTGGACCCTGACGCTGATGCTGCGGGAGTGGGAAGGCCAGGGCTTCGTGACGCGCGACCAGGTGCAGTTCGCGCAGCCCTATGTGGTCGAGCGCAAGGCCGCGGCCGCCGTGCAGGCGCAGGCGGACAACGTGATCACGGTGAACTTCGCCGCCGCGGAGCCGCCGGTCGACCGGCGCCTCTCGCTCAACGAGGCCAGCCGTGCCGAGATCGCCGCGATCAAGGGCGTGTCGAAGAAGCTGGCCGAGGCCATCGTCGCGGCGCGCCCGTTCGCCTCGACAGCGGATCTGCTGGCGGTCAAGGGCATGGGCCCGAAGCTGCTGGAGAAGATCCGCACGCTGGTGCGGCTGTGAGCTGAGCGACAGGCGTTGAGCGCCTTTCCCCCGTTACACCCGCAAAGGCTGGTGCCCACGAAGGGCCACCAACGCCCGCGAAGAAAGGCCCGATGTTGGTGACCACGGGGATGGATGGGTGCGGCGCGTACCGGTGTGGATCAGTTGCTGGCGGCGGCCGGTCATCTGGGGCTGGAGCCGGACGCGGCGCGGCTGGAGGCGCTGCGTCTGTCTGACCCACCGAGCCAGAGGGGACGTTCTCGTCGATCAACCCGTCATGCCGTCGCTTCCCGGTGCTTCAGGGCTGGTTCAATCCGCCGGCACCGGCAAGCCCGGACACTGCACGACGTAGTCGATGTCCGGGGAGATCCATTCGCGCCATTCTTGGCGGGTCATGTTGCGGGGGAGTTTGGCGCAGAGGTGGGTGGCCCAGGAGTCTAGGACGGGCCACAGGCGCAAGGTGTTGTCCGCACTGCCGGAGACGATGCGCGAGCCGTCGGGGCTGAACGCGACGCTGAAGACGGGGCCCGAATGTCCCTTGAGGGGCTCGCTGATGGGGTTGCCGGAAGGGGCATCCCACAGGCGCAGGCTGACCTTGCCCCCAGAAACCGTCTCCCATGCTGAGTGATGCAATGTCAGCAAGGAGAGCGGAAATGACGAAGCCGAAGGCTGCGCCGAGGGCGCGCTACACATTGGAATTCAAGCAGGAGGCGGTG
>NZ_JACCPY010000034.1 GCF_013426975.1 Sphaerotilus sulfidivorans | reverse complement strand
GGCGACCATCTGGAAACCTTGGTGCTCAGCGGCAGTGCGGCACGGCAAGGCACAGGCAACGCCCTGAACAATCGCATCACCGGCAGCGAGATCGCCAATCTGCTCGACGGCGGTGACGGCAACGACACGCTCGATGGCGGCGCGGGCGACGATACCCTGATCGGCGGCAGCGGAGCGGACAGCCTCGTCGGTGGCAGCGGAAACGACACCTACCTGGTCGACAGCAGCCTCGACCGCATCACCGAGCAGGCCGGTGCCGGCACCGACACCGTCATCAGCTCCGTCTCCTGGACCCTCGGCGCCAACCTCGAGAACCTCACCCTGTCAGGCTCCGCACTGACCGGCAACGGCAACACCCTCGACAACATCATCATCGGCAATGCCTTGGCCAACACATTGGCAGGCCAGGACGGCAACGACTGGATCGACGGCGGCAGTGGCGACAGTGCAGACACACTGCTCGGCGGGGCTGGCAACGACACGCTGGTCGGCAACGGTCTGGGCACCCTGATCCGCGGTGGCACGGGCAATGATGTCATCTCGGCGCGCACCGGTGCAGCCACCATCCTGTTCGACCGCGGCGATGGTCAGGACACCATCGGATCACGCCCTGACACCGCGTTCTTCGCCAACACGCTGCAGTTCGGTGCAGGCATCGCCAAGGCAGACGTCGACGTGAGGGTTTCCGGCAACGATCTGGTGCTGGGTCTGCGCGGCACGACCGACACTGTCACGCTGCAACAGTTCTATGCGCCCTCGCCCTTCAGCGGTGCAGACATAGGTACGCGCATGACCGGCGCGCAGATCGTGCGCTTCGCCGATGGCAGCCAATGGACGCTTGAAGACCTCAAGGCGATCGTCTTCGCTGGTACCGCCAGCAACGACTCGATTCGTGGCTCCTTTCTGGCCGACACCATCAGTGGCGGCGCTGGCAGCGACCTGCTGGAGGGGTTTGAGGGCAATGACTGGCTCGACGGCGGCCTGGGCAGCAACACGATTGATGGAGGCAGTGGCAATGACACGCTGATTGGCAGTTACAACGAAGACGATTTGCTGTTCGGAGGGGACGGCAATGACTCTCTGCATGGCCTGCAAGGCAACGACAGTCTCTACGGAGGTGCAGGCAACGACACACTCCGCGGCAACATGGGATCGCTGACCTTCCACGGAGGTGCGGGCAACGACATGCTCCAGACAGGTGGCATGGGGTCCATGACAGCCTATTTCGGCCGCGGAGATGGTCAAGACACCATCGGAGGACATGCCGACTGGGCCAATCCAGCCAACACACTGCAGTTCACTGGCAACATCAGCAAAGGCGACATCGAGCTGTCGGTGGTCAACAAGAATCTTGTGCTGAGTATCCGAGGCACGACCGATTCGGTGACGATCGACCAGTTCTACAACTCCAGTCACCCGTCAGGCGAAGGATTCAACATCGGTGGTGGCATGAGCGGCGTGCAGCAGGTGCGTTTCGCGGATGGCTCGTCCTGGACCCTGGATGACCTGAAAACCATCATCTTCTCCGGCACGACAGCCAACGACACCATCACCGGAAGTTTCCGTGACGACATGCTGTATGGCGGCAGTGGCAACGACACGCTGGCAGGCAGAGCAGGCAATGACTGGCTTGACGGTGGCACCGGCGCTGACTGGCTGGTCGGCGGCTCCGGCAACGACACCTACATCGTCGACAGCCTCCAGGATGGGGTCTTCGAATCTCCCTACGACTTCATGGAGACCGACACGGTCATCAGCAGCGTCAGCGGCTGGACCCTCGGCACCAACGTCGAGAACCTGATCCTGACAGGCCAGGCGCTGACCGGTACCGGCAATGAACTGGCCAACGTCATCACCGGCAACGATCTGGCCAACACGATCTACGGCCTGGACGGCAACGACTGGCTCGACGGCGGCTACGGCAGCAACACGATCGACGGCGGCGCAGGCAACGACACGATCATCGGCAGCATGATCCACGCCGACTCCATTCTCGGCGGCGACGGCAACGACTCCATCAACGGCGGTTTCGAAGGCGCCGACACGATCCTGGGCGGCGCGGGCAACGACACGATCTCCGCCAACGGCAACGCCATGATCACCGGCGGCACCGGCAACGATGTCCTGCGCAGCCTCGGCGCGAGCACCTTCGTCTTCAACCGCGGCGACGGCCAGGACGTGATCGGTGCACGCACCGACACCGCCTTCGGCAACAACACGCTCCAGTTCGGCGCCAGCATCACCCAGGCCGATGTCGCGGTCACGCTCTCCGGCAACGACCTCGTGCTGTCGCTACGCGGCACGACCGACTCGGTCACGCTGAACATGTACCGCAATCCGTGGGTGCCGATGCAGGGCGCCGATCTGGGCGGCCGGCTCTCGGGCGCTCAGATCGTGCGCTTCGCCGACGGCAGCCAGTGGGGCCCCGACGCGCTGCGCACCCTGGCCCTCACCGGCACCGCAGGCAATGATTCGATCCGCGGCTCCTACCTGGCCGACACGCTCAGCGGCATGGAGGGCAGCGACACGCTCCTGGGCTATGAAGGCGATGACTGGCTGGATGGCGGCTCGTGGATGGATGTCATGTATGGGGGTACAGGCAATGACACCTATGTCGTCAACCACATGTATGACCAGACGATCGAATTCGCCAGTGAAGGGACCGACACGGTCATCTCTTCAGTGACCGAATGGACTCTGAATGCCCATGTCGAGAATCTGACGATGATCGGCTCAGCATGGTTCGGGTATGGCAACGCTTCTGCCAACGTGATCGTCGGCAGCCAAAGATCCAACGAGCTGTACGGTCTGGACGGCGACGACACGATCTACGGAATGGGCGGCAACGACACCATCATCGGAGGTGCAGGAAACAACCAGGTCTACGGTGGTGATGGCAACGACACGGTCGCAGGCAACGATGGCAACGATCTTCTGAGCGGAGACAGCGGTGACGATCGACTCTATGCCGGCGGTGGCCAGAACACGCTGCAGGGAGGCACCGGCAACGACACGATCTGGGCCGGCGCCGGAGCGGACACCTACCTGTTCTCGCGCGGCGATGGCATCGATCTCGTCGTCGAATCGCAGAATGCGGGCGCCGCCAGCGACCAGCTCCTGTTCCAGTCCGGCATCGGTCACGACCAGCTCTGGCTGAGCCGCAGCGGCAACAACCTGCAGATCAGCGTGATCGGCACGTCGGACCAGGTGACGATCCAGGACTGGTATCTCGGCCAGGCCGGCCATGTCGAGCAGATCCGCACCAGCACTGGCCGCGTCCTGCTCGACACCAAGGTCGATGCGCTGGTCAGCGCGATGGCGGCGATGGTGCCGCCGGCAGCTGGACAGACCTCGCTGACAGCCGGCCAGCAGATGCTGCTCGCGCCGGTGCTGGCGGCCAGCTGGAGCTGAGGCCTCAGCCCTCGCGCACATCCGCCACCGGCTGCACGCCGAAGTCCGGCCGATCCAGCCAGGCCAGCACCTTGGCGGCGGCCGCGTCGGCGCTGTCGAGCAGGCCGGCCGACTGCAGATGCATGAAGCGGCCGTGGTCGGGAAATCCGGCCGGGTCGGCGCCGCGCAGCTGCACCTGCATGTCGGTGTCGATCACGCCCGGCGCCAGCGAGACGATGCGCGCAGGGTGCGCGCCGGCCGCTTCCTCCAGCGCGACCGCGCGGCTGAAATGGTCCATGCCGGCTTTGGCGGCGCAGTAGGCGGCGCTGCCGGCCATCGCGCGCCGGCCCAGGCCGGACGAGATGTTGAGCACCCGCACCTCGCCGCCGGCACGCGCCGCCCAGCCGGCGGTCGCGCCCAGCAGCGCGGCCGTCAGCAGCATCGGCGCCTCCAGGCCGACACGCAGCGCGGCCGACAGCGCGCCGGGCGCATCCTCGCCCAGCGGGCCGATGTGCGGGATCACGCCGGCGTTGTTGATCAGCGTGACGCGGCGCCAGCGCGCCGGCGGCTGCGTGGCCAGCCAGGCCGACAGCCGCGCGGCCGCAGCCGGCGCGTCGCTCAGGTCCAGCGGCCAGGCCAGGTGCTGGCTGCCGTGAGCGGTGGCCAGCGTGTCCAGCCCCGCATCGGGCTGGCGCGCGATGCCCACCAGCAGCAGGCCGGGGCCGGCCAGCAGGCGACGCGCCATCGCCAGCCCCAGGCCGCGCGAGGCGCCGGTCAGGATGACGAGATGATCAAGACGATCGAGCGGGCCGCAGGACGGTGCGGCGAGGGAGGAGGTCGGGTTCATGCCTGGATTGTCGGCCGGACCGCGTCGGACCCGGGTGCCTAGAATCACCCCCATGAGACCGATCGATCTTCCCTCCAGCACCCCGCCCGATCTCGCCGCGCGACTGCGGCGCAACCGCCCGAGCCGGCGCGATGCGCTCTGGCTGTTCGGCGCCAGCCTGGGGGCCGGCACGCTGTCGTCGGGCCTGTCGGGCTGCGCGGTCTCGCCGGTGACCGGCGAGCGCATCCTGGTCGGCATGAGCGAGGAGCAGGAGCGCCAGATCGACGCGCAGCAGGCGCCGCACCAGTTCTCGCAGGACCTCGGCGCGGTGCAGGACGACGAGGTCAACCGCTATGTCGGGACGGTCGGCCGCACGCTGCAGCAGCGCACCCAGCGCCGCGACATGCCCTACAGCTACCGCACGCTCAACGCCAACTACATCAACGCCTACACCTTTCCCGGCGGCGCGATGGGCGTGACCCGCGGCATCCTGGTGGAGCTGCAGGACGAATCGGAGCTGGCGGCGCTGCTCGGCCACGAGCTGGCGCATGTCAACGCGCGCCATGCGGCGCAGCGCCAGGGCCAGGCGCTGGTCGCGCAGGTGGCGGTGGTGTCGCTGGCGGCAGCCACCCAGGACTCGGCCTGGTCGCCGCTGGTGGGTCTGGGCTCGCAGCTCGGCGCCAGCGCGATGCTGGCGAGCTACTCGCGCGAGCATGAGCATCAGGCCGATGCGCTCGGCCAGGACTATCTGGTGCAGGCCGGCTATCCGGCCGAGGGCATGACCCGGCTGCACCAGCTGCTGGTCAGCCAGCACAAGGACAAGCCGGGCCTGCTGGAGACGATGTTTTCCTCGCACCCGATGAGCACCGACCGCATGGCCCGCGCGCAGGAGCTGGCCCGCACCCAGTACGCCGGCAGCCGCAGCGCACCGCGCCAGCGCGAGCGCTTCATGGACTCGACCGCCAGCCTGCGCCGCATTCGTCCGGCCATCCAGGCCTGCAAGAACGGCGAGCTGGCGATGGGCCGCAAGGCGCTCGGCGAGGCGCAGGGCCAGTTCGCCCAGGCGCTGAAGGTCGCCCCGCGCGACTACGCCGCCCATCTGCGCATGGGCCAGTGCCTGCAGGCCCAGGGCCAGGCCCGCGAGGCGCAGCGCCATGTCGAGACCGCCCGGGCGATCTACCCGCAGGAGGCGCAGGCGCACAAGCTGGCCGCGACCCTGCATCTGGGCCTGCGCGACCCCGGTGCGGCCTACGCCGCGCTGGAGCAGCACGACCGGGTGCTGCCAGGCGATCCGGGCGTGCTGTTCCTGAAGGCCGTCTCGCTCGACGGCATGGGCCAGGACCGCCGTGCGGCCGAGCACTATGCGCGCTTCCTGCAGATTAGCCGCCAGGGCGAGGCGGCGCAGTTCTCCGCCAACCGACTGAAAGCGATGGGCCATGTCGTCCGCTGAACCGACCGATCCGAATGTCTCCCCGCCCCCGGCGCCCCGCGTCGGCACCGGCCGGATGGTGGCGCTGCTGCTGCTGGGCACGCTGCTGTTCCTGGTCGTCGCGCTGATGGCGCCGTGGGCCTGGCAGCAGCTGCGCGGCGGACCGCCGCCGGCCGCCAGCGCCGACGCCGCCCGGCTGCTGCCCTGGCAGATCACGCCGCTGGGCGATGGCCTGACCGAGGTCTTCGGCGTCACGCCGGGGCGCGATCCGCTGGCGCGCATCGAGCGCAGCTGGCCGGCCGAGGCGGCCGAGATGAAGGTCGCGCTGGTGCGCGATCCGCAGGGCACGCTGACGCTGGAGGCCTATCTGGAGACGGTGCGCGCCGGCTTCGTGCAGGGCCGGCTGGTGCTGACCGGCGCGGCCGAAGCCGCCACGCTGCAGCGCTGGGCCGACCAGGCCACCGAGCGCGAACCCCAGCCCAGCGGCAGCTACCGGCTGACGCTGAGGTTCGACGATGCGATGCAGGCCCGGCAGGCCACGCTGGCCGCGCTGACCTTCCTGCCGGCCGCGCGCTTCGACGAGGCGGTGGCGCTGGAGCGCTTCGGACCGGCGCCGGAGCGCATCGGCTCGGCCGATGGCCAGGTGCATCTGCTCTACCCGGAGCGCGGCCTGGTGGTCTCGCTCGACCCGCAGGGCCGGGGCAAACCCGTGCTGCAGTATGTGGCTCCCCGGGACTTTGCCCGGCTGCGCGCACCGCTGGTGCGATGATCGCGGACACGTCGTCCAAAACTGAACGCCATGTCACTCTTCTCCTCCTACAACGCCCCTAGTCCCGCACCGACGCCGTCCGGCGCACCGGCACCCGCACCGTCGCCGATGTCCTCCTTCGGCCAGGCGCCGGTGCCCGGCGGCCGCATGGATGCGGTCGACTACGAGATCAAGGGCGCCGAGATGCAGTTCGTCGAGGTCGAGCTCGACCCCGGCGAGGCCGCGATCGGCGAGGCCGGCAGCCTGATGTTCATGGAGGGCGGCATCCAGATGGACACCGTCTTCGGCGACGGCGGTCGCCAGGAGGGCGGCTTCATGAGCAAGCTGCTCGGCGCGGGCAAGCGGCTGATCACCGGCGAGTCGCTGTTCACCACCGTCTACAGCAACCAGGCCCACGCCAAGCAGCGCGTCGCCTTCGCCGCACCCTATCCCGGCAAGATCCTGCCGATGGACCTGCGCCAGCTCGGCGGGATGCTGATCTGCCAGAAGGATTCCTTCCTGTGCGCGGCGCGCGGCGTCTCGCTGGGCATCCACTTCCAGCAGAAGCTCTCGGTGGGATTCTTCGGCGGCGAGGGCTTCATCATGCAGAAGCTCGAGGGCGACGGTCTGGCCTTCGTGCATGCCGGCGGCACGGTGCTGCGCCGCGAGCTGCGCCACGGCGAAACGCTGCTGATCGACACCGGCTGCGTCGTGGCCTACACGCCGAACGTGGACTTCGAGATCCAGTACGTCGGCAAGATCAAGACGGCGCTCTTCGGCGGCGAGGGCCTGTTCTTCGCGAAGATGACCGGCCCGGGCACGGTGTGGCTGCAGAGCCTGCCGTTCTCGCGCCTGGCCAGCCGGGTGTTTGCCGCCGCGCCGCAGACCGGCGGCTCGTCGAGCGACGAGGGCTCGCTGCTCGGCGGTTTCCTCGGCGGCAACCGCTGAGGCGCACCCGGCGCCCCAGCGAGATCAGCGCACCACCAGCACCGGCACGGTGCTGTGGGTCAGCACCTTCTGGGTCTCGCTGCCCAGCAGCAGCGCGGCCACGCCGCGGCGGCCGTGCGAGGCCATGACGATCAGGTCGGCGCCCTGGTCCTTGCCGAAGTCGATGATGGACTCCCACGGATGGGCGGCCTCGACCGCCGCCGCCAGGCATTCGACGCCGGCGGCGGCACAGGCCGCCTTGACCTGATCGAGATGCTTGACCGCGATGCGCTCCTGCGCATCGAAGAACTCCTGCGGCGGGATCGGCTGCATCTCGGTGATCGCGCTGTACGGGAAGGGCTCCTTGACCGCCAGCGTCAGCAGCGTCGCGCCGAAGGCCCGGGCCATCGTCACCGCGGTCTCGACCGCCTTGGCGGTGATCTCCGAGCCGTCGGTCGGCACCAGGATGCGCTTGTACATGGACATGATCGGAACTCCTGCGGACTGGAAAGCAAAAGGGGTGAACCGATCATGCGCCGCACGGCCAGGCGCGGCTTGAGCTTCATCAAGAACCGCACCGACGGCAAGGACGGCAAGGGCAGCGTCAGCCTTGCGCCACCGGCCGCGCCGGGTCGCGGCACCACTCGCTCCACGAGCCCGCATAGAGTGCGCCGCCGGGCAGGCCGGCCACCGCCATCGCCAGCAGGTTGTGGCAGGCGGTCACGCCCGAGCCGCACTGGTGCACCACCGGACGCGCGCCGGCCAGGCCCTGGAAGGCCGCACGCAACGCCTCGGGCGGCAGGAAGCGGCCGTCCGGCCCGAGGTTGGCGCTGAAGGGGCGGTTCAGCGCACCGGGAATGTGGCCGGCCACCGGATCGAGCGGCTCGACATCGCCGCGGTAGCGCTCGGGCGCACGCGCATCCAGCAGCGCGACGCGGCCCAGCTGCGCCGCCAGCGCGTCGGCGGTCAGGCGCAGGCCCTCCGGCTCGGGTCCGAGCGGCCAGGCGGGCCCAGGCGCGGCGGGCGCGACCTCGCCCGGCTCCAGCGCGCCGCCGGCCGCGCGCCATGCGGCCAGGCCGCCGTCGAGCACCCGCACGTCGCGCGCGCCGATCCAGCGCAGCATCCACCAGGCGCGCGCGGCGAACATGCCGCCCTGCGCGTCGACCAGCACCACCGGCGTGTCCGGCGTCAGGCCGAGCCGTGCGGCGGTGGCGGCGAAGACCTCGCGCGTCGGCAGCGGATGGCGGCCGCCGCACAGCGCGGGCACGCCGTCCTTGGCGCTCAGGTCGCGATCCAGGTGCAGGTAGTGCGCGCCGGGCAGATGAGCCTCGCGCCAGGCGGCCTCGCCGGCGTCCGGCCGGGCCAGGTCGAAGCGCACGTCGAACACGCGCACACGGCCGAGCGCAGCCTTCAGCGCCTCGGCGGAGATCAGCGGAGAGGAGAAGTCGGGGGAGATCGTCATGGTGTGGGGCGGCAGGATCAGGACTCGAGATCGGGCGGCAGCGTGTCGGAGGCACCGCGGCGCGGCGCGGCACCGGCATGGCGCAGCCGGGTGGCGACGATACCCGAGCCCACCACCATCGCCATGCCCAGCAGTGCCAGCGGATGGACCGGATCGTCGAACAGCAGCACGCCCCAGGCAAAGGAGAAGGCGATGCCCAGGTACTGCAGGCTGGCATTGACCAGCGGCCGGCCGATCGAGAAGGCGCGGGTCATCGCCAGCTGCGCGGCGGTGGCGAACACGCCCACCGCCAGCACCAGCAGCAGGCCGCGCAGGTCATGGCCGCCGCTGGGGCCGCCCTGCAGCAGCGTCAGCGCCAGGCCTGCGAGCGTGCCGGCGCAGGAGAAATAGAAGACCACCCGCGTCTCAGGCTCGCCGGCGCGGCCCAGCGCGGTGATCTGCAGATAGGCCAGCGCCGAGAGCATGCCCGAGAACAGCCCCACGACGCCGAACCAGAGCTGGTCGCGGTCGATGCTCGGGCGCAGGATCGCCGCCACGCCGACGAAGCCGGCCAGCACGGTCGCCACCAGCCGCGCATCCACCCGCGCGCCGCCCAGCAGCACCGAGCCGCCGATCAGGAACATCGCCATCCAGATCGGCGACATGTAGTTGAGCGTCATCGCGGTGGCCAGCGGCAGACCGCTGATCGCGTAGAACCACAGGCACAGCGCCGACACGCCGACGATGCCACGCCACAGGTGCATGCCCGGCACGGCGGTGCGCAGCGACTGCCTGCGCGCGCGCACCAGCACCGCCATCACCACCGCGCCGACCAGGCCGCGGTACATCACGATCTCGCCGGTGCCGAACTGCGTGCTGGCGAGCTTGACGCACACCCCCATCAGCGAAAAAAGAAGGGAGGCCAGGACCATCAGCATCGGAGCATTCATGCCCGGCATGCTAACGGCCCGGGCCTCCCCGGGTGCGGCGACGTGCGGCGGCCGTCAGGGGCCGCAGGCAGCGATCAGTGCGCGAACATCAGTCCTTGAAGTCCATGACGCGGCGATACCACTCGTGGAAGTGCTGCATGCCATCCTCCATCGGGCTCTGGTAGGGGCCGACCTCGTTGTCGCCGCGCTCCATCAGCGCGCGGCGGCCGGCGTCCATGCGCTCGGCGATCTCGTCGTCCTCGATGCAGGTCTCCATGTAGGCGGCCTGCTGGGCCTCGATGTACTCGGGCTCGAAGGCGGCGATCTCTTCGGGGTAGTAGAACTCCACCGTGTTGAGCGTCTTCTCCGGGCTGATCGGATGCACGGTCGAGACCGTGAGCACGTTCGGGTACCACTCGATCATGATGTGCGGGTAGTAGGTCAGCCAGATCGCGCCGTGCTTCGGCGCCACGCCGCCCTGGAAGCGGCGCACCTGCTCATGCCAGCGCTCGTAGACCTTGCTGCCCGGCCGGCCCAGCGCCTCGCCGATGCCCGGCGCGGTGCCGACGGTCTGCACCGAGTAGTCCCGCCCCATCTCCCAGCGCAGGTCGTCGCAGGTGACGAAGTTGCCCAGCCCCGGATGGAACGGACCGACGTGGTAGTCCTCCAGATAGACCTCGATGAAGGTCTTCCAGTTGTAGTTGCACTCGTGCTGGATGACGTTGTGGAACTGGTAGCCCTCGAAGTTGAGGACATCCTTCGGGCCCAGGTTCGCCAGGTCGGCGGCGATGTCGCGGCCGTTGTCCTCGAAGACCAGGCCGTTCCAGGTGCGCACCGGATAGTTGCGCAGGTTCAGGCACGGATCCTCGCTGAAGTGCGGCGCACCGATCAGCTTGCCGCCCAGGTCGTAGGTCCAGCGGTGCAGCGGGCACACCAGGTTGCCGCCGGTGTTGCCGCGGCCCTTGAGCATGACCGCCTGACGGTGGCGGCAGACATTGGAGACCAGCTCGACGCCCTTGTCGGTGCGGATCAGCGCGCGGCCCTCGCGTTCCTGCGCAAGCGCATGGAAATCACCCCGCGCCGGGACCATCAGCTCGTGCCCGACATAGCGGGGACCGGCATCGAAGATGAGTTTCATCTCCTGCTCGTAGAGCGCCGGGTCGAAATAGCTGGTCACCGGAAGTTGGGTGCGGCTGCGAAGGAGAGCTTGCTGTGTGCTCAGGTCGGACATGATCCCCAGGATCTCCAAAAATCCATGTCGAACCACCACCCCACGGAAATGGTCCCAGACCACTGGGCGCCTGCCCCATGCTGGAAACATGGGAGGCATGAGTGCAGCGGCATGCTGCCGGACCGGGGTGGGCGGTGTCGCCCAGGGCGAACCTGACATTGTAGCCGAGCTCATCGATCGCGCTGCCCACGTGGCGTCCATGCCCCCGCTGCGTCTGCGTGTGTCGACCGGATACAACATGCGACGATCTTTCGGCTTGCCTGAGGGAGCGGCCTCATCGTCACCGGCGCGTCACCCACGATGCACGGTGACAGCAGGAGCGGCCCTCTACAATCGAGCCCTTTCCCCCAGACGCCATGCCCAAGAGCGCCTCCGCCCCCTCCTCCCCCAGCGCCCGCGAGCCCGAGAGCTATGAAAGCGCGCTGGCCGAACTCGATCGGCTGGTGCAGTCGATGGAGTCCGCCCAGCTGCCGCTCGACCAGCTGCTCGACGGCTACCGTCGCGGCGCCGAGCTGCTCGGCTTCTGCCGTGCCCGGCTCGACGAGGTGGAGCAGCAGGTGAGGATGCTCGACGACGGGCAGCTCAAACCCTGGAGCGATCCCTCATGAAGCGCCCTGCCTTCGATGACTGGGTGGCTGCGCAGCTGACAGCGGTCGAGACCGCGCTGAGCACCCATGTCCGCGCAGATGCCCCGGCCAGCCTCGGACTGGCGATGCGCTACGGCGTGCTCGACGGCGGCAAGCGCCTGCGCCCGCTGCTGGTGCTGGCTGCGGCAGAGGCCGTCGGCGGCCATGCCGAAGCGGCGATGCGCGCGGCCTGCGCGGTCGAGCTGATCCACGCCTACTCGCTGATCCACGACGACATGCCGTGCATGGACAACGACGTGCTGCGTCGCGGCAAGCCGACGGTGCATGTCGAGTTCGGCGAGGCCCAGGCCATGCTGGCCGGCGACGCGATGCAGGCGCTGGCCTTCGAGGTGCTGACTCCACCGGCCGAGGACGGCCGCGACCGGGTGCCCCCGGCGCTGCAAGCGCGGCTGTGCAGCCTGCTGGCGCGTGCCTCCGGTGTCGAGGGCATGGCCGGCGGGCAGGCGATCGACCTGGCCAGCGTCGGCCGCCCGCTCACCGAGCCGCAGCTGCAGGACATGCACCGCCGCAAGACCGGCGCACTGCTGCAGGCCAGCGTGATGATGGGCGCGGCCTGTGGCGAGCTGCCCGGACGCGCCGCCGCGGCGCTGTCGGACTACGGCTGGGCGATCGGCCTGGCCTTCCAGGTGGTCGACGACATTCTTGACTGCACCCAGGACTCCGAGGTGCTGGGCAAGACCGCCGGCAAGGACGCCGACCAGAACAAGCCGACCTATGTCTCGCTGCTCGGCCTCGAGGGTGCCCGCGCCCGCGCCGTCGCGCTGCATGCCCGCGCGCGCGCCGCGCTCGAGACCAGCGACCTGCCCGACACCTCGACGCTGGCGGTCCTGGCCGACCGCGTCATCGACCGCGTCTCCTGATGCCCTGACGCGCCGACGCGCCCTTCGACGGATCCCTCGCGATGACCCTGCCTACTCCGCTGCTCGACCGCATCCAGTCCCCGGCCGATGTGCGTGCCCTGTCCCGGCCCGAGCTCAAGCAGCTCGCCACCGAGGTGCGCGACTACCTGCTGCGCAATGTGGCCCGCACCGGCGGCCACCTGTCGTCCAACCTCGGCACCGTCGAGCTGACGATCGCGCTGCACCATGTCTTCGACACGCCGGACGACCGCCTGGTCTGGGACGTCGGCCACCAGACCTATCCGCACAAGATCCTGACCGGCCGCAAGGAGCGCTTCCCGACGCTGCGCCAGGCCGGCGGCCTGTCGGGCTTCCCCAAGCGCGACGAGAGCGAGTACGACGCCTTCGGCACCGCGCACTCCTCGACCTCGATCTCGGCGGCGCTGGGCATGGCGCTGGGCGCACAGCTCAAGGGCGAGAGCCGCCACTGCGTGGCCATCATCGGCGACGGCGCGATGACCGCCGGCATGGCCTTCGAGGCACTGAACAACGGCGGCATGCCGCACGCCGGCCGCGTGCCCAATCTGCTGGTGGTCCTGAACGACAACGACATGTCGATCAGCCCGCCGGTCGGCGCGCTGAACAAGTACCTCGCGCGGCTGATGAGCGGACGCTTCTACGCCGCCGCGCGCGAGAGCGCCAAGCAGGTGCTGAGGAACGCGCCGCCGCTGCTGGAGCTGGCGCGCCGCTTCGAGGAGCACGCCAAGGGCATGGTGGTGCCGGGCACGATCTTCGAGGAGTTCGGCTTCAACTATGTCGGCCCGATCGACGGCCATGACCTCGACGCGCTGGTCCCGATGCTGGAGAACCTGCGCGACCGCAAGGGCGCGCAGTTCCTGCATGTCGTCACCAAGAAGGGCTACGGCTACAAGCTCGCCGAAGCCGATCCGATCGCCTATCACGGCCCCGGCAAGTTCGATCCGGCCGTCGGCCTGGTCAAGCCGGCCGTCGCCCCGAAGACGACCTTCACGCAGGTCTTCGGCCAGTGGCTGTGCGACATGGCCGCCGCCGACATGAAGCTGGTGGGCATCACCCCGGCGATGCGCGAGGGCTCCGGCATGGTCGAGTTCCACAAGCGCTTCCCGGCCCGCTACCACGATGTCGGCATCGCCGAGCAGCATGCGGTGACCTTCGCCGGCGGCATGGCCTGCGAGGGCCTCAAGCCGGTGGTCGCCATCTACTCGACCTTCCTGCAGCGCGCCTACGACCAGCTGATCCATGACGTGGCGCTGCAGAACCTCGACGTGGTCTTCGCGCTGGACCGCGCCGGCCTGGTCGGCGCCGACGGCGCGACGCACGCCGGCGCCTACGACATCGCCTTCGTGCGCTGCATCCCGAACATGGCGATGCTGACCCCCTCCGACGAGTCCGAGCTGCGCCGCGCGCTGACCACCGCCTACCGCCACGGCGGCCCGGTGGCGGTGCGCTACCCGCGCGGCAGCGGCATCGGCGCCGAGGCCGGCCGCGAGTTCGACGAGATCGAATGGGGCAAGGGCGTGGTGCGCCGCGAATCGACGCAGGCTGCTGCCGGCCGCGCGGCCGGCAGCCGGCGCGTCGCCATCCTGGCCTTCGGCACGCTGCTGCATCCGGCGCTGGCCGCGGCCGAGAAGCTCGACGCGACGGTGGCCGACATGCGCTTCGTCAAGCCGATCGACGGCGCGCTGGTCGAGCAGCTCGCCCGCAGCCACGACGCGCTGGTGACGATCGAGGAAGGCTGCGTGACGGGCGGCGCCGGCTCCGCGGTCACCGAGCATCTGAATGCGCTCGGCCTGACGGTGCCGGTGCTGCAGCTCGGCCTGCCCGACCGCTTCATCGATCACGGCGATCCGGCGGTGCTGCTGTCGCAGTGCGGCCTGGATGCCGCCGGCATCGAGCGCGCGATCACCGAACGATTCATCAACCCGCCGACCACGCTGCGCACCGTGGTCAATGGTTGAACACGGCTGAACACGGTTGAAGTCAACCGCGGATGCACCGGACAAACCCTGATCCCGCGCGGATTCGGTTATCCTCGGCACCTTTGCTCGCCCCACTTTCACTTGCCACAGGCGACGACCTGTGATACCGGGTGGGGCTTCACTCGCTCTTGATCCTGCCGCCATGAAAGCCTTCAACGAAGAGACCGTGCTCTCGGTGCATCACTGGACCGATCGCCTGTTCAGCTTCACCACCACCCGCGACACCGCGTTCCGGTTCTCCAACGGTCACTTCGTGATGATCGGCCTGCCGGTCGACGGCAAGCCGCTGCTGCGCGCCTACTCGATCGCCAGCCCGAACTGGGAAGAGACGCTGCACTTCTTCTCGATCAAGGTGCCGGACGGCCCGCTGACCTCGCGCCTGCAGCATCTGCAGCCGGGCGACAAGATCCTGGTCGGCCGCAAGCCCACCGGCACGCTGCTGGTCGACTACCTGAACCCCGGCAAGCGCCTGTACCTGTTCGGCACCGGCACCGGTCTGGCGCCGTGGCTGTCGATCATCCAGGACCCCGAGACCTACGAGCGCTACGAGAAGGTCATCCTGGTGCACGGCTGCCGCGAGGTCGCCGAGCTGGCCTACCAGGACCTGTTCAAGAGCCTGCCGAACCACGAGTTCCTGGGCGAGATCATCGGCGACAAGCTGATCTACTGCCCGACCGTGACCCGCGAGCCGTTCGAGCGCCAGGGCCGCATCACCGACCTGATCGAGGACGGCCGCCTGTGGAACGACTTCGGTCTGCCGGCGCTGAATCCGGCCGAGGACCGCGTGATGATCTGCGGCAGCCCGGCCATGCTGCGCGACCTGAAGAAGATGCTGGAAGAGCGTGGCTTCGCCGAAGGCAACACCACCAAGCCGGGCGACTTCGTCATCGAGCGCGCCTTCGCCGAGCAGTGAGCGCGGCAGGGCGAGCGACCATCGCCTGCCCCATCCCCCAATGAAAAAAGCGCGACAGCCGTCGCGCTTTTTTTGTGCCCGCCATTCCACAGTGCCTGTGGACAACCCTGGGGATTACTGTCTGAACCGACTCGCAAGTCGTTGATATTCAAGAAGTTTCACTAGTTTGCAACAAATTTGTGCAATCCGGTCATCCGGCCGGCTGGCGGGCCCGGTTCACTTGACCGACGCCAGCATGAAGTCGACCGCGGCACCGATCTGCTCATCGGTCAGCTTCGGGTTGCCGCCCTTGGCGGGCATCGCACCCTTGCCCTTCAGCGCGGACTGGACCAGGCCGTCCTTGCCGGCCTTCAGACGCGGCTCCCAGGCGGCCTTGTCGCCGAGCTTCGGCGCATTGGCCAGACCGGCGGCATGGCACATCGCGCAGCTCTGGTTGTAGATTTCCTTGCCGTCGGCAGCCTGCGACAGACCGGCGGACAGGGACAGGGTGGCAGCCAGGGCGGACAGCACGACGAACTTCATGGGGTCTCCTCGATACGGGGCGTTGATCGGACAGGTTCGGCCGGTGAGCCGGCCGGGCCGCGGCGTCATCAGCAAGCCGCGTGCCGTGTGATTCAACGGCCCTGCCCCCCGCCCAGTGACAGTGCTTACCCTGTGCCGACGCGGATCACCCCACCAGGTGCGGGACAAATGCCGCGAACAGTGCTCAACTCCGTGACACCGCGCCTCAGACCGACGCAGCGCTTTCCCGGTAGGGCCCCAGGCGCATCAGCCGCATCGCGTTGTCCTTGAGGATCAGCGGCTTGACCTTGTCCTTGAAGCCGGCCTCGTCGAAGTCCTTCATCCAGCGCTCGGGCGTGATCAGCGGATAGTCCGAGCCGAAGAGCATGCGGTCCTTCAGCAGCGTGTTGGCGTACTGCACCAGCTGCTGCGGAAAGTACTTCGGACTCCAGCCCGAGAGATCGATCCAGATGTTGGGCTTGTGCAGCGCCAGGCTCAGCGCCTCGTCCTGCCACGGCCAGCTCGGGTGCGCGATGACGATCTCCATGTCGGGAAAGTCGATCGCCACGTCCTCCAGCAGCATCGGGTTGGAGTTCTGCAGCCGCAGGCCGCCGCCGCAGCGCATCCCTGAGCCGATGCCCGAGTGGCCCGAGTGGAAGATCGCCGGCAGCCTGTACTCGGCGATCACCTCGTAGATCGGCCAGGCCATGCGGTCGTAGGGCAGGAAGTCCTGCACCGTCGGGTGGAACTTGAAGCCCTTGACGCCATGCTCCTCGATCAGGCGGCGCGCCTCGCGTGCCCCCATCCTGCCCTTGTGCGGGTCGATCGAGGCGAAGGCGATCATCATGTCCGAATTGGCCTTCGCCGCCTCGCAGATCTCCTCGTTGGGAATGCGCCGGCGCCCCAGCTTGCTCTCGCTGTCGACGGTGAACATCACCAGGCCGATCCTGCGCTCCCGGTAGTAGGCGACCGTCTCGGCGATGGTCGGGCGCCGGTTCGAGCCGAAGTACTTGTCGGCGGCGCGGTCGTACTCCTCGCCGTAGTTGTCGAACGGGTTCCAGCATGACACCTCGGCATGGGTGTGGATGTCGATCGCGATCAGGTCATCGGTGTTCATCGGCGGGGTCCAGTCTGGTGGGCGGTCTGGTGGGCAGCTTGTCGGTGATCTTGCGGATCATTTGCTTAAATTCTGTAATCAAAAAATAGCCCTACACCAAGGGTTTACCCGTAAAAACGCACCGCACGGAAGTTGAATTTGGTGAGTCGAGGGTTTTCATGGAGATCCAGGGCACAGCCAGATACTTATATTTCCTAAGCATCAGGGCCTGCAAAGCGCCCGTCAGACGCCCCGGATCTCCCCCATCGCCGCCCCGACATGAGCACGCCTGCCCCCGACGCCACCTTCACCCCCGCGACCGGCCTGCTGGCCGGCCTCGAGCTGCTGCAGATCAGCCAGGACGGCGCGGTGCTGCACATCCGCCTGAACCGCCCGGTCAAGCGCAACGCGATCAACGACGGCCTGATCGCGCAGCTGCACACCGCCTTCGTCAACCTGCCCGCCGACGTGCGTGCGGTGGTGGTCAGCGGCGAGGGCGCGCACTTCTGCGCCGGGCTGGACCTCTCCGAGCTGGTCGAGCGCGACATCCACGCCGCGATCCTGCACTCGCGCGGCTGGCATGCCGCCTTCGACGCGATCCAGTTCGGCCGCGTGCCGGTGATCGCGGTGCTGCACGGCGCGGTGGTCGGCGGCGGGCTGGAGCTGGCGGCCTCCTGCCACATCCGCGTCGCCGAGGACTCGGCCTACTTCGGCCTGCCCGAAGGCCAGCGCGGCATCTTCGTCGGCGGCGGCGGCTCGGTGCGCATTCCGCGCCTGATGGGCGCGGCGCGCATGACCGACATGATGCTGACCGGCCGCGTCTTCGACGCCGACCAGGGCGAGCGCTACGGCATCGTCAACTACCGCGTCGGCGACGGCGCCGGCCTGGCCAAGGGCATCGAGCTGGCCCGCAAGATCGCCGGCAACGCACCGATGACCGCGTTCGCGGTGATGCACGCGCTGCCGCGCATCGTCGAGATGAGCCCGTCGGAGGGCCTGTTCGCCGAATCGCTGATGGCCGCCTCGGCCAGCAACACGCCCGAGGCGCAGGCGCGGCTGCGCGCCTTCCTCGAAGGCCGTGCCGGCAAGGTCGTGAAGTCGGAGGACTGAGACCATGAGCATCTCGCCCCGCTACCGTGACGCCCGTGTCGGCGGCTGCGTCGACGCGCAGCTCGAGACCCGCGACGACGGCCCTCTGCTGCTGCGCTCGACCGAGCCGCTGGGCTGGTACCCGGCACGCCTGACCGACTGCCTCGACCAATGGGCCGAGGAAGCGCCCGAGCGCACCTTCGTCGCCCGGCGCACGCCGGCGGCTGACGGAGGTAGCGGCGGCGACTGGGTTCACATCAGCTACGCCGAGATGCGCCAGCGCGCCCGCGCCATCGGCCAGGCGCTGACCGACCGCGGCCTGTCGGCCGAGCGGCCGGTGCTGATCCTGTCCGACAACGACCTCGAGCACCTGTCGCTGGTGATGGGGGCGATGTGGGCGGGCGTGCCGGTGGTGCCGGTGTCCTCGGCCTACTCGCTGGTGTCGCAGGACTTCGGCAAGCTGCGCCACATCGCGCAGACGGTCACGCCGGGGCTGGTGTTCGCGGCCTCGCCGGCCTACGGGCGAGCGATCGAGGCGGTCTTCGGCCCCGAGGTCGAGGTGGTGCTGACTGCCGGCGCGCTCGACGAGCGCCCGGTCACGCCCTTCGCCGCGCTGCTGGCCACCGAACCCGGCCCCACGGGCGATGCCGCACACGACCGGGTCGGCCCCGACACCATCGCCAAGTTCCTGTTCACCTCCGGCTCGACCAAGCTGCCCAAGGCGGTGATCAACACCCAGCGCATGATCTGCGCCAACCAGCAGATGCTGCGCCAGTGCCTGGCCTTCCTGGCCGACGAGCCGCCGGTGCTGGTCGACTGGCTGCCGTGGAACCACACCTTCGGCGGCAACCACAACGTCGGCATCGTGCTCTACAACGGCGGCACGCTCTACATCGACGAGGGCAAGCCCACGCCGAAGGGCATCGCCGAGACGCTGCGCAACCTGCGCGAGATCGCGCCCACGGTCTACTTCAATGTCCCGAAGGGCTTCGAGGAGATCGCCAGCGCGATGGACCACGATCCGCTGCTGCGACGCACGCTGTTCTCGCGGGTCCAGGCCTTCATGTTCGCCGGCGCCGGCCTGAGCCAGGCGGTCTGGGACCGGCTCGACGCCCACGGCGAGGCCGAGATCGGCGAGCGGGTGCGCATCATCACCGGGCTGGGCATGACCGAGACGGCGCCGTCGTGCACCTTCGCGGTCGGCACCGATGTGCGCTCGGGCTGGATCGGCCTGCCGGTGCCGGGCGTCGAGGTCAAGCTGGTGCGCGACGGCGCCGCTGGCGACCCGCACGCCAAGACCGAGATCCGCTTCCGCGGCCCCAACGTCACGCCGGGCTACTGGCGCGCGCCCGAGCAGACCGCGGCCGCCTTCGACGAAGACGGCTTCTACCGCACCGGCGACGCGGCGAAGTTCGTCGATCCGGCGCATCCGGCGCGCGGCCTGGTCTTCGACGGCCGCACCGCCGAGGACTTCAAGCTCTCGACCGGCACCTTCGTCAGCGTCGGCCCCCTGCGCGCCCGGGTCACGCTGGCCGGCGCGCCCTGCATCCAGGACGTGGTGGTCGCCGGCCTGAACCGCGACGAGATCGGCCTGCTGATCTTCCCGCGCCTGGACGAATGCCGCCGCCTGGCCGCCGCCGACGGGCTGGAGGCCGAGGCGCTGCCGGTGCCGGAGCTGCTGCACACGCCCGCGGTGCGCGACTTCTTCCAGCAGCTCGCCGACCGGCTCTGGTGCGAGGGCACCGGCAGCGCCAACCGGCCGGCGCGGCTGCATGTGCTGGCCGAGCCGCCCTCGATCGACAAGGGCGAGGTCACCGACAAGGGCTCGATCAACCAGCGTGCGGTGCTGCAGCACCGCGCCGCGCTGGTCGAGGCGATGTACGAGGGCCGCGAGAGCGATCCCTTCCTGATCCTGCCGCGCCGCGGCTGAGCGCCGAGCGCGCCCGCACGCCACCCGCTTGATTCCGTCATCCCCGCGCAGGCGGGGACCCACGAAGGAACCCCTCCCATGCAGATCCCAGGACACACCGCCCTCGTCACCGGCGGCGGCTCCGGCCTCGGCGCCGCGGTCGCCCGCGAGCTGGCCCGCCAGGGCGCGAAGGTCGCGGTGCTCGATGTCAACGCCGCCGGCGCCGAGGCGGTCGCCGCCGAGATCGGCGGCCTGGCGCTGCGCTGCGACATCACCGACAGCGCCAGCGTCTCGGCCGCGCTCGATGCCGCCGAGGCTGCGCTCGGACCCGCGCGCATCCTGATGAACATCGCCGGCATCGGCACCGCCAAGCGGGTGATCCAGCGCGACGGCTCGCCCGCGCCGCTGGAGGACTTCGAGCGGGTGGTGCGCGTCAACCTGCTGGGCACCTACAACATGGTCCGGCTGGCGGCCGCACGCATCGCGAAGCTCGAGCCGCTGGAGGGCACCGCCGGCGAGCGCGGCGTCATCGTCAACACCGCCTCGGTCGCGGCCTTCGACGGCCAGGTCGGCCAGGAGGCCTATGCGGCCAGCAAGGGCGGCGTGGTCGGCATGACGCTGCCGCTGGCGCGCGACCTCGCGCAGTGGGGCATCCGGGTCTGCACGATCGCGCCGGGCCTGTTCGCCACGCCGCTGATGAACGAGCTGCCCGAGGCGGTGCAGCAGTCGCTGGCCGCGGCGATTCCCTTCCCGAAACGGCTGGGCGACCCGGCCGAGTTCGCGATGCTGGCAGCCCACATCGTCGCCAACGGCCACCTCAACGGCGAGGTCATCCGCCTCGACGGCGCGCTGCGACTGGCGCCGCGCTGAACCGGCGCACACAGGACACGATGCAGAACGACGACGGATAGACCGACCGGACGGTCGGGAATATCCGCATGGTCCTTGATTTCCCTCAACGGCACAGTGCCACCACCTCACCGGACCCCGGAGGAAGACATGACGACGCACAAGACGCAAGAGACGCAAGAGAACGCCAGCAAGCCGCTCCTGAAGACCCTGCTCGCCAGCGCGGCGCTGTGGGCGGTGTCGGGCGCGGCGATGGCCGACATCACCATCGGGGTGTCGCTGCCGCTGACCGGGCCGGCCAGCGGCCTGGGCATTCCGATGGGCAATGCGATCAAGCTGTGGCCGACCTCGATCGCCGGCGAGAAGCTCAATGTCATCGTGCTCGATGACGCCACCGACCCGACCAAGGGCGTGCAGAACGCGCAGCGCTTCGTCACCCAGGACAAGGCCGACATCGTCATGGGCTCGGCCGCCACGCCGGTGGCCATCGCGATGTCCGACACCGTCGCGGCCGCCAGCACGCCGCACTTCATGTTCTCGCCGGCGGTGCTGCAGGCCGGCAAGGACGCCTGGGCCTTCCGGCTGCCGCAGTCCAACGCGGTGATGTCGCATGCGCTGCTGACGCACATGAAGAAGCTCGGCGTGAAGTCGGTCGGCTTCCTGGGCTACACCGACGCCTACGGCGAGAGCTGGCTGAAGGACTTCCAGGCCGAGGCCGCGAAGATCGCGCCCGAGATCAAGGTGGTGGCCACCGAGCGCTTCGCCCGCTCCGACACCAGCGTGACTGCGCAGGCGCTCAAGCTGGTGGCCGCCAACCCGGACGCGATGCTGATCGTCGCCTCGGGCTCGGGCGCGGCGATGCCGCACAAGGCGGTCGTCGAGCGCGGCTACAAGGGCAGGATCTACCAGACCCATGCCGCGGCCACCCGTGACCTGATGCGCATCGGCGGCAAGGATGTCGAGGGCGCCTATGTCGTCTCCGGCACGGCGGTGATCGGCGAGCAGCTGCCCGACAGCCACCCGTCGAAGAAGGTCGCGCTCGACTTCGTGCAGAAGTACGAGAAGGCCCATGGCGCGGGCTCGCGCAACCAGTTCGCCGGCCACGCCTATGACGCGGCGCTGGTGCTGGAGAAGGTGGTGCCGGTGGCGCTGAAGAAGGGCAAGCCCGGCACGCCGGAATTCCGCGCCGCGCTGAAGGACGCGGTCGAGACGATGGGCCGCACCGTCGTCTCGCACGGCGTCCTGACCTATGCGAAGGACAACCACTGGGGCTTCACCACCGAGACCGGCGTGATCCTCAAGGTGGTCAACGGCGACTGGAAGGTCGAGTAACAACCGCCCCGCCCGTGCCGCTGCCAGCGCGGGCCCGCACGAGACGAACCCATGGACTTCTCGATCGCAAGCATCCTCGCACTCGACGGGGTGACCAACGGCGCGGTCTACGCGCTCCTGGCCACCGCGACGGTGCTGCTCTTCGCCGTGACCCGGGTGATCTTCATCCCGCAGGGCGAGTTCGTCGCCTTCGGGGCGCTGACGCTGGCGCTGCTGCAGACCGGCCAGGTGCCGGGCACCGTCTGGCTGCTGCTGATCATGGCAGTGCTGGTGGCGCTGACCACGCTGGTGCAGGGCCTGCGCCAGGGCCGGCCGACCGCGCTGCTGCTGCGCGAGGCCGGCCTGACGCTGGCGGTGCCGGTGGCGGTGGCGGCGCTGGCCATCACGGTGGCGCCGATGCAGCTGCCGCTGGTGGCGCAGGCGCTGCTGACGCTGGCCATCGTCACGCCGCTGGGCGGGCTGACCTATCGGCTGGCCTACGAGTCGCTGGCCGACGCCACCGTGCTGGTGCTGCTGATCGTCTCGGTGGGCGTGCATTTCGCGCTGCTGGGCCTGGGCCTGCTGTTCTTCGGCGCCGAGGGCTTCCGCAACCCGAGCTTCTGGGACGAGCGCTTCTCGGCCGGGCCGCTGATGCTCTCGGGCCAGACGATCATCATCTTCCTGGCCTCGGCGGCGCTGATCGTGATGCTGTGGCTGTTCTTCGAGCGCTCGCTGTACGGCAAGGCCCTGCGCGCGACCGCGGTGAACCGGGTCGGCGCGCGGCTGATGGGCATCTCGACGGTGCAGGCCGGCCGGCTGAGCTTCACGATGGCAGCCTTCATCGGCGCGCTCTCGGGCCTGCTGATCGGGCCGACCACCACGGTGTTCTACGACTCGGGCTTCCTGATCGGCCTGAAGGGCTTCGTCGCGGCGGTCTTCGCCGGGCTGTCGAGCTATCCGCTGGCCCTGGTCGGCGCGATGGGCGTCGGACTGCTCGAATCGTTCGGCTCGTTCTGGGCCAGTTCGTTCAAGGAGGTGATCGTGTTCACCTCCATCCTGCCGGTCCTGCTGTGGCGTTCGCTGCGTGACCCGCATCATGAGGAGGATTGACGTGGTGTCGGCCCGTACACGCTGGTTCATCGCCTTCGCCGCGCTGCTTGCGCTGCTGCCGGTCCTGCCGGTTCCCGAGTTCTGGATCACCCAGCTCAACTACATCGGCCTGAATGCCATCGTCTCGCTCGGCCTGGTGCTGCTGACGGGCGTGGCCGGCCTCACCTCCTTCGGCCAGGCCGCCTTCGTCGGCATCGGCGCCTACACCGCGGCCACGCTGGCGGTGAATGTCGGGCTGTCGCCCTGGCTGACGCTGTTCATCGGCCTGGGCATCACCGTGGTCGTGGCGCTGGTGCTGGCCGCCGTCACGCTGCGCATGTCGGGCCACTACCTGCCGCTGGCGACCATCGCCTGGGCGCTGGCGCTCTACTACACCATGTCGAACATGGAGATGCTGGGCAAGTACGACGGCATCCTGGGCGTGCCGGCGCTGAGCCTGTTCGGCCTCGATCTCGGCTCCGGTCGCAGCTACTTCTACGTGATCTGGGTGATCGCGCTGCTGGCGGCGCTGGCGGTCATCCACCTGCTGGACTCGCGCAGCGGCCGCGCGATCCGGGCGCTCAAGGGCGGCACGACCATGGCCGAGGCGATGGGCATCTCCACCTACCGCTACAAGGTCCAGATCTTCGTGCTGGCGGCGATGCTGGCCTCGGTCTCGGGCTGGCTCTTTGCGCACTTCCAGCGCACCGTCAATCCCTCGCCCTTCTCGCTGTCGAAGGGCATCGAGTACCTGTTCATGGCGGTGCTGGGCGGCGTCGGCCATGTCTGGGGCGCCTTCACCGGCGCGGCACTGGTCAAGCTGACCGAGGATCAGCTCAAGGACTGGCTGCCGCGGCTGATCGGCACCAGCGGCAACTACGAGGTCATCGTCTTCGGCCTGGTGCTGGTGGTGGTGCTGAAGTACGCCTCCGAGGGCCTGTGGCCGCACATCGAGCGCCTGTTCGCGCGCTTCCTGCCGGAGAAGCGCCGGGTGCGCGACTGGGCCGACGCCGCGCCGCTGCCCGAGCGCGCCAAGCCGGCGCCGGGCGAACTGCTGCTCGAGGTCGACCGGGTGCGCAAGCAGTTCGGCGGCCTGGTGGCGGTCAACGATGTGTCGTTCCGGATCCGCGCCGGCGAGATCATCGGCCTGATCGGCCCGAACGGCGCGGGCAAGTCGACCACCTTCAACCTGATCTCGGGCGTGCTGTCGAAGACCTCCGGGCGGGTCAGCTTCCGCGGCGAGGATGTCTCGGCGCTGGCCTCGCGCGAGATCGCGCGGCGCGGCATGAGCCGCACCTTCCAGCACGTCAAGATGCTGCCGGACATGACGGTGCTGGAGAACGTCGCGCTGGGCGGCTATCTGCGCAGCTCGGCCGGCATGGCGCAGGCGATGCTGCGGCTGGACCGCGACGAGGAGCGCCGCCTCTTCCGCGAGGCCGAGCGCCAGCTCGAGCGCATCGGCATGAAGGAGCAGATGCACGAGCTGGCCGGCAACCTGGCGCTGGGCCCGGCGCGGCTGATGGAGATCGCGCGCGCGCTGTGCACCGACCCGGCGCTGCTGCTGCTCGACGAGCCGGCCGCCGGCCTGCGCCACAAGGAAAAGCAGGCACTGGCTGCGGTGCTGCGCCAGCTGAAAGGCGAGGGCATGAGCCTGCTGCTGGTCGAGCACGACATGGACTTCGTCATGAACCTGACCGACCGCATCGTGGTGATGGAGTTCGGCACCAAGCTGATCGAGGGCACGCCGGCCGAGGTGCAGGACAGCCCCGAGGTGCGCGCGGCCTACCTCGGCACCGAGCACTGAGACTCAGCCTTCACGGGAGACAAGGACGATGGATCTGCTGCAAGTGCGCGGCCTGCGCGCCGGCTACGGCAAGGCCGAGGTGCTCTCGGGCCTGAACCTGAAGCTGCCCCAGGGCAGCGTGGTGACGGTGATCGGCCCCAACGGCGCCGGCAAGTCGACGACGCTCAACGCGCTGATGGGCATCCTGCCGGCCAGCGGCGCGATCACCTTCGACGGCCGCGACATCATCGACGTGCCGCTCGAGGAACGGGTGATGGCCGGCCTGGCGCTGGTGCCCGAGAAGCGCGAGCTGTTCTCGACGATGACGGTCGAGGACAACCTGGTGCTGGGCGGCTGGCGCCAGAAGCGCCGTGGCAACGACCAGTGGCTGGAGCAGCTCGAGCGGGTCTACACCCTGTTCCCGCGCCTGAAGGAGCGCCGCGACCAGCAGGCCGGCACGATGTCGGGCGGCGAGCGCCAGATGCTGGCGGTCGGCCGCGCGCTGATGAGCCAGCCCAAGGTGCTGATGCTCGACGAGCCCAGCCTGGGCCTGGCGCCGCTGATCGTGCGCGAGATCTTCCGCATCATCGAGCGGCTGCGCGAGACCGGCGTGTCCATCCTGCTGATCGAGCAGAACGCGCGCGCCGCGCTGGAAGTGGCCGACTACGGCTATGTGCTGGAGACCGGCGCGATCGCGCTGGAGGGCCCGGCGCGCGAGCTGGCGGTCGATCCGCGTGTCATCGAGACCTATCTGGGCGCGAAGAAGTGATGCGCCCCGGAGCCCGGACATGAGCTACATCCCCCCGCTGGAGCGCATGCGCTTCGTCATCGAGCAGGTGCTCGACGCGCCGGCCTCCTGGCGCGCGATGCCCGACTTCGCCGAGGTCGACGCCGATCTGGCGCGCGAGGTGCTGGAGCAGGCCGGCCGCTTCGCGCAGGACGTGATCGCGCCGCTGAACGGCCCGGCCGACCTGCAGGGCTGCACCTGGCAGTCCGGCGGCACGGTGAAGACGCCCGACGGCTTTCCCGCCGCCTGGCGGGCCTTCGTCGAGGGCGGCTGGCCCGCCCTGCCCTGCGCGCCCGAGGACGGTGGCCAGGGCCTGCCGCAGCTGCTCAACGCCGCGCTCTTCGAAATGCTGGTGGGCGCCAACCACGCCTGGACGATGTATCCCGGCCTGCTGCACGGCGCCTGCGAGGCGATCCGCCACCACGCGGTGCCGGCGCTGCGCGAGCGCTACCTGCCCCGGGTCGTCAGCGGCGAATGGCTGGCGACGATGAACCTGACCGAGCCGCAGGCCGGCAGCGACCTCGGCCTGAGCCGCACCCGCTGCGAGCCGGTGGATGCGGCCGCGCCGGTCGCCAACGGCGCGGCGGTCACGGTCACCGGCCAGAAGATCTTCATCTCCGGCGGCGACCAGGACATGACGGACAACATCGTCCACCTGGTGCTGGCGCGCCTGCCCGGCGCACCGGACGGCACCAAGGGCCTGACGCTGGTGCTGGTGCCCAAGATCCTGCCCGACGGCCGGCGCAACGGCGCCTGGTGCGATGGCATCGAGAAGAAGATGGGCATCAAGGGCAGCGCCACCGCGCAGATGCGCTTCGAGCAGG
The DNA here is from genome assembly GCF_013426975.1 of Sphaerotilus sulfidivorans. Lineage (GTDB taxonomy): Bacteria > Pseudomonadota > Gammaproteobacteria > Burkholderiales > Burkholderiaceae_C > Sphaerotilus > Sphaerotilus sulfidivorans. Next base: position 14,446 of record NZ_JACCPY010000034.1, on the reverse strand, counting down.
CCGAGGGCTGGATCCTGGGCGAGCCCAACGCCGGCCTGGCGGCGATGTTCCTGATGATGAACTCGGCGCGGCTGCATGTCGGCATGCAGGGCCTGGGGCACCTGGAGGCGGCCACCCGCATCGCCTCGGCCTACGCGCAGGAGCGGCTGCAGCTGCGCGCGCCGAGTCGCCCGGCCGGCAGCGACGCGGCCGCTGCCCGCGGCCCCGACCCGATCGCCTGGCATCCGGCGATGCGCCGCATCCTGCTCGACCTGCAGGCCCGCACCGAGGGCGCGCGGGTCATCGCCTACTGGACCGCGCTGCTGCTCGACGAGGCCGAACACCATCCGGACGCCGCGGTGCGCGCGCAGCGCCACGATCTGGTCGCCCTGCTCACGCCGGTGGTCAAGGCCTTCCTGACCCACCTGGGCCACCACGGCGCCAACGAGGCGCTGGGCGTGCTCGGCGGCCACGGCTATGTGCACGACTGGGGCATCGAGCAGCATGTGCGCGACAGCCGCATCGCGCTGATCTACGAGGGCACCAACGAGATCCAGGCCATCGATCTCCTGATGCGCAAGGTGCTCGACCGGCCGGGGCGGCTGGCGCTGCTGCTCGAGGTGCTGCGCGGCGAGGCCGGCACGCTCGACACGCTGGCCGGGACGGCCGCGGACGGCGATCCGGCCGGCCTGGCGCGCTGGGCCGCGCTGCTGCGCGACGAGGCCACGACCCTGGAGCGCGCCACCGCGACGCTGCAGCGCGAGCGCGCTGCACGGCCGGACCTGCCCTTCCTGGTGGCCGACGACTATCTGCACGCGCTCGGCCACACCCTGCTGGCCTGGGCCTGGGCGCGGCTGCTGCGCGCCAGCCTGGGCGACCTGGACGCGGCGCGGCGCCAGCGCCTGCAGGCGCTGTGCGCGCACGGCCGCGACTGGCTGCTGCCGGCCGCGCGCTGGCGCTGGACACGCATCGAATCCGGCGTGCCGGAGCTGGCGTGGCCAGGTCTCTGAGCCGCTCGCCCGCGGGCCCGCCGTCCGAGTGCGGGCAAGATGGCGACATGGACACCTCCCACGCCAAGAAGAATCCGGTCCGCCAGGGCGTGCTCGACGATGTCGTCGGCTACCACGTCGCCCGCGCGCGGGTCACGACGCAGGCGATGTTCCTGCGCCATGTCGGCCAGCCGCTCGAGCTGCGCCCGGTCGACTATTCGCTGCTGATGCTGCTCGATGCCAACACCCGGCTGACGCCCAAGCAGCTCGCGCAGGCGCTGGCACTGTCGGCGCCGAACCTGACGATCATGCTCGACCGCATGCAGGAGCGCGGCCTGATCGAGCGCATCCGCAGCGAGACCGACCGGCGCTCGCAGCATGTGCTGCTGAGCTCGGCCGGCCGCGCGCTGACCGACCAGGCGCTGGCGCGCACGCCGGCGATGGAGGCCGACCTCGACGGCGCGCTCAGCCGTGCCGAGCGCGCGATGCTGATCGAGCTGCTCGACAAGGTGGCGCGGCACCAGGTCGGTGCCGCGGACTGAATCGCAACAGGTCAACACGCAAGAAGACACGCCCTCACACCTGCTCAACCCATTGAAACATTCCGACCCGGAAGAATCGCCCTTCTCGACGGGAGGAAGAAACAATGGTTACGACAGGTTCCTGGACTGGAAGCCGGATCAGGCCAGCCGCGGCAGCCAGCCTGATCGCGCTGCTGCTGGGCGGCTGCGGCGGCTCCAGCGATACCAGCGGCGACAGCAGTGGCGGCAGCTACGGCAGCACCAGCACGACCAGCAGCCTGGGCTGCAGCGATGTGGCGGGCGCCTCGGCGACGGTCCTGGCCCGGATCAATGCGCTGCGAGCGGTGGCGCGCCAGTGCGGCGACACCCGCTTCGCGGCGGCCGGCGCGCTGAGCTGGAGCAGCACGCTGGCCAGCGCAGCGCAGGCGCATGCCAGCGACATGGCCCGCAGCAACTATTTCGACCACATCGGCCTGGACGGCTCGACGCCCGCCAGCCGAGCCCGGCGGGCCGGCTACACCAGCGATCAGGTCGGAGAGAACATCGGCGCGGGCTACGCTTCGGCCGAGGCCGCGCTGCAGGGCTGGCTGGCCAGCACCGGCCACTGCTCGGCGCTGATGAATGCCGGCTTCCAGGAGGTCGCGCTGGCCTGCACGCCCTCCAGCACCGCGCAGTACGGCAGCTACTGGGTGCTGATGCTCGGCCGGCGCTGAGGCGCTGAGGCGCCGAGGCACCGAGCCCCGGCCACCGCCAGGCTCAGATCTTCAGGATGTGCTGGCGGTAGTACTGCAGCTCGTCGATCGACTCGTGGATGTCGGCCAGCGCGGTGTGCTTCTGGTGCTTCCTGAAGCCTTCGACCAGGCCGGGCTGCCAGCGCCGCGCCAGCTCCTTCAGCGTCGAGACATCGACGTTGCGGTAGTGGAAGAAGGCCTCCAGGCGCTTCATGTAGTTGGCCATGAAGCGGCGGTCCTGGCAGATGCTGTTGCCGCACATCGGCGAGGCCTTGGCGCTGACGTACCTGCGCAGGAACTCGATCACCTGCAGCTGCGCGGCGTCCTCGTCGATCGTCGAGGCCTTGACCCGGTCGATCAGGCCACTCTTGCCGTGCGTGCCCTTGTTCCAGGCATCCATCCGGTTCAGCACCTCGTCGGACTGGTGCACCGCGATCACCGGACCCTCGACCCGCAGATTGAGCTGCGCGTCGGTGACGACGACGGCGATCTCGATGATGCGGTCGGTCATCGGATCGAGCCCGGTCATCTCCATGTCGACCCAGATCAGGTTCTGGTCATGGCGGGCAAGCTCGGGAACCGCCGGGGCTTCGGGGGCGGCGGGAACAGTCAGGTCGGACATCGGGGACTCCATCGGAAGGCCGGGATTTTCCCACGCGCCATCGGCGAGAATGCCGCGCATGAACTCGCTTGTCGTGATGTCCGTCTTCGCCGCCGCCGTGGTGCTGCGGCTGGTGCTGCGGCTGTGGCTGATCGGCCGCCAGATCCGCCATGTGGCGCGCCACCGCGACACGGTACCGGCCGACTTCGCCGGCACCGTCAGCCTGGAGGCGCACCGCAAGGCCGCCGACTACACGATCGCGCGCCAGCGCCTGGAGCTGCTGACCACCGCCTGGGGCAGCGCGGTGCTGCTGGGCTGGACGCTGCTGGGCGGGCTGGACCTGCTCAACATCGCGGTGCGCGAGGCGGTGCTGCCGCGCTGGGGCGATCTGGCCTACCAGATCGCGCTGGTGATGGCCGTCAGCGTGATCGGCAGCCTGATCGACCTGCCCTTCGACCTGTGGCGCACCTTCCGGCTGGAGCAGCGCTTCGGCTTCAACCGCATGACGCCGGGACTGTGGCTGAAGGATGCGGTGGTGGGCGCGGTGGTCGGCGCGGTGGTCGGCGTGCCGCTGCTGGCGCTGGTGCTGTGGCTGATGGCCGCCGCCGGCCCGCTGTGGTGGCTGTGGGCCTTCGCGGCGCTGGCTGGCTTCACGCTGCTGATGCAGGTGGTCTATCCGACCGTCATCGCGCCGATGTTCAACCGCTTCCAGCCGCTGGCCGACGAGGCGCTGAAAGACCGCGTCGAGGCGCTGATGCAGCGCTGCGGCTTCCGCGCGCAGGGGCTGTTCGTGATGGACGGCTCGCGCCGCTCGGCGCACGCGAACGCCTATTTCACCGGCTTCGGCGCCTCCAAGCGGGTGGTGTTCTTCGACACGCTGCTGTCGCGGCTGACGCCCGGCGAGGTGGAAGCGGTGCTGGCGCATGAGCTGGGCCACTTCCACCATCGCCATGTCCCGAAGCGCATCCTGATGCTGATGGGCGTGTGGCTGGGCAGCCTGGCGCTGCTGGGCTGGCTGATGGGCCAGGCGGCCTTCTACACCGGCCTGGGCGTGCAGCCCAACATGCTCGCGCCCAACCATGCGCTGGCACTGCTGCTGCTGATGCTGGCCGGGCCGGTGTTCGGCTTCCTGCTGGCGCCGCTGACCGCCGCCAGCTCGCGCCGCCACGAGTTCGAGGCCGATGCCTATGCCTGCCGCCAGGCCTCGGGCGCCGACCTGCGCGCCGCGCTGCTCAAGCTCTTCCAGGACAATGCCTCGACGCTGACGCCGGACCCGGTGTACGTGCGCTTCCACTATTCCCACCCGCCCGCGTCGGAACGCCTCGCCGCGCTGGCCGGGCGCTGACCCCCGCTTCATGCCGCAAACCATCGAACTCGACATCGGCCGCGTCATCGCCGGCCACGGCCGCCACTACATCGTCGAGACGCCCGAGGGCCGCGAGGTCCAGTGCAGCACCCGGGGCAAGAAGAGCGACTGCGTCGTCGGCGACCGGGTGCGCTGGCAGGTCACCGACAGCCGCGGCCATGAAGGCGTGATCGAGGCGATCGAGCCGCGGCGCAACCTCTTCTACCGCCAGGACGAGTGGAAGACCAAGTCCTTCGCCGCCAACCTCGACCGGCTGCTGGTGATGGTCGCCGCCGAGCCGGTCTTCAGCGAGAGCCAGCTCACCCGCGCGCTGATCGCCGCCGCACACGCCGGCATTCCGGCCCACATCCTGCTGAACAAGACCGACCTGAGCGAGGCGGCTGCGGCCGCACGCGCACGCCTGGCACCCTACGCCGCGATGGGTCACCCGATCATCGAGGTGGCGCTGAAGACCCGCCCCGACGAGGCCAGAGAGCGCCTGGCCGCGCTCTCGATCGGCGCCACGCTGGTGCTGGGGCCGTCGGGCACCGGCAAGAGCACGCTGGTCAATCTGCTGGTGCCGGACGCGGCCGCGCAGGTCGGCGAGATCTCGACCGCGCTGAACTCCGGCCGCCACACCACCACGCACACCCGCTGGTACTGGCTCGACAAGGCGCACGAGGCGGCGCTGATCGATTCGCCCGGCTTCCAGGAATTCGGCCTGCGCCAGGTGCCGGTGGCCGATCTGGCCGCGCTGATGCCCGATTTCGCGCGCCATCTGGGCGCCTGCCGCTTCGCCAACTGCAGCCACGACCACGAGCCCGGCTGCCAGGTGCTGGCGGCACTCGATCGCGGCGAGATCACCGACATCCGCCACCGCATCTACCTCGACCTGCGCGACGAGCTGACCCGTACCCGCTGGTGAGCCGCGCGCCCAGACCCGTGGCTCAGGCACCGGCCTCGAGCACCGCGCTGGAGGCACGCCACAGGCATTCGCGCAGCAGCTTCACCCGCGCCGACTCCAGCCGCCAGCTCTGCCAGTAGAGCGTGACCGTCAGGCTGTGGCCCGGGCAGAGGTCGACCAGCCGGCCGTCGGCCAGCATGCCGGCCACCAGCGGGCGCGGATGCAGGCCCCAGCCCAGGCCGGCCAGCGCCGCATCCAGAAAGCCCTGCGTCGAGGGCACCCACCACTGCGGCGGCACGCAGTCCTGCCCGGCGGCCTGGGTCAGGAAGCGGTGCTGCATCAGGTCCTTCTGGTTGAAGACCAGCATCGGCGCCTGCCGGAAGCCCTCGGCCAGCGAGCGGCCGTCGAAATGGCGGGCGCGGAAGTCCGGGCTGACCGCCGCGACATAGCGCATCGAGCCCAGCGCGTCGACCCGGCAGCCGGCCACCGGCTCGGCCGCGGCGGTGACCGCGCCGACGACGGTGCCGTTCTTCAGCCACTCGCGGGTGTGATCCTGGTCGTCGACCTGCAGCGCCACCGTGTCGCCGGTGCGGGCATGAAAGTCCGACAGCGCCGGAACCACCCAGGTCGCCAGGCTGTCGGCGTTGACCGCGATCGGGATGCTGCGGGGTCCGACCGGATCGACCTCGGCCAGCGGCTGCAGATCCTCGCGCAGGTCGGCCTCGAGCAGCTCGATCTGCAGGAAATGCCGGTACAGCCGCGCGCCTTCGGGCGTGGCCTCGGCCGGACTGGCGCGCACCACCAGCATGCAGCCCAGGCGATCTTCCAGCGCCCTGACCCGCTGCGAGATCGCCGAGGGCGTCACATGCAGCTCGCGCGCCGCACGCTCGAAGGAGCCCAGCCGCAGCACCATCGCCAGCGCCCGCAGCGCCACCAGATCGATCATGAAGTGAAGCCCGGCTTAATCATGCTTAGGAAGTTTAGCTGGCCTGCACCCTGGCTGCACCCTACGCTGGCAGCCATGAGCTTCAGCACCTTCTCCCTCTCGACCTATTTTCTGGGCATGGCGACCTGCGCAGGCCTGATCATCGCGATCGGCGCGCAGAACGCCTTCATCCTGCGCCAGGGCATCCGGCGCGAGCATGTGGGTGCGGTCGTCGCGGTGTGCACCCTGTCGGATCTGCTGCTGATCGCGCTGGGCACCGCCGGCATCGGCCTGGTGTCGGACCGGCTGCCGATGGTGGTGCCGATCATCACGGTGGCCGGCATCCTGTTCCTGTCGGTCTATGGCTGGCAGGCGGCGCGGCGGGCCTGGCAGCCGGCGGCATCCGGGCTGGCCAGCCGCGAGGATGCCGCACCGGTCGGCCGCGGGCGGGTGATGCTGCAGGCGGCCGCCTTCAGCTGGCTCAATCCGCACGCGTGGCTGGACACCACGGTGCTGATCGGCTCGCTGGCCAATGCGCAGGGTGCTGACGGGCGCTGGGCCTTCGCGGCCGGCGCGACTTCGTCGAGCCTGCTGTGGTTCACGCTGCTGGCCTGGGCGGCCGGCCGCCTGGCGCCGCTGTTCCGCCGCCCGCAGACCTGGCGGGTCTTCGATGCCAGCGTCGCGCTGATGATGATGGGCCTGGCCGGCGGACTGACGATGCGCTCGCTGCACCCCTGAGCCGCACGGCGGCGGCCGGCAGACGCCGCCCTCAGCCCAGCAGATTGGCCAGCGACAGCAGCGCCAGCAGCAGCATCCACAGCACCATCGAGCGCCAGACCAGCCCGACCACCGAGCGCAGATGCGCCAGCGTCGGGGCGGCGCCCGGCATGCTGCCCTGGCCGTCATCCTCGTCGACCGGCAGCATCGCGTCGAAGGTGGTCGACACCGAAGCCGGTGCGATGACCGGCGCGGCCGCGCCACCCAGCGACACGCCGCAGGCCCCGGCCGCGGCCGACAGCAGGATGCCGTCGTTGTCGTTCTTCCAGAGGCCGGCGTGCTGGCGCCAGCCATCGACCGCCTCCTCGAAGTTGCCGACCACCGCGAAGCCGGCCGCGGTCATGCGCGCCGGCACATAGTCGAGCACCGAGAAGGCCAGCTGCGAGCGCCGCGACAGCCCCTCGTTGACCGCAGCGACCTCGGCGCGGGTCTTGAAGGCCCAGTAGCGCGAGCAGAACTCGGCCATGCGGTAGACCACCGCACCGACCGGCCCCAGTCCCATCGCCGAGCCCAGCACGAACCAGAAGAACACGCCGAAGACATGGCGATGCGCGGCCAGCAGCGCATGCTCGATGACATGGCGCAGCAGCTCGGTGCGCGGCAGCTCGCTGGCATCGAGATGGCGCCACTGCTGCAGCACCGTGCGCGCGCGCTCTTCCTGGCCCTGCTCGAGCGCGTCGCGGATGTCGGTGAAGTGATGGCTGAACTGGCGGAAACCCAGCGTCAGGTAGAGCACCACCAGATTCCACAGCAGGGCCAGCAGCACGCTGTAGTGGTCGAACAGCTTGAACACGCCGAACACCAGCAGCGAGGGCACGCTCAGCGTGACCGCCCAGACCACCCAGGCATGGTGCTCGCGGCCGGCGTCGAAGTTGCGCGCCGTCCAGCGCGCCCAGTCGATCAGGGATTCATGGACAGGATTGCCCTGCGGCAGCGGACGCAGCTGCTCGACGATCAGGGCCAGCAGGACGGCAAGAAAACTCATGCCATGAATGATAGCGGTGCCGATGCCGCTCCCGCCTGAGCCCGCGCCAGGAAGTGGTAGAGGTTGCGCAGCATCGCGGCGGTCGCTCCCCAGATGAAATATTCGCGCTCACCTTCGCGCCACGGCATCGACAGGAAGCGCCTGCCGGCATCGCCGTCGAGCTGGTGAATGCGGTGATGGGCCGGCGTCATCAGGAACTGCAGCGGCACCTCGAAGGCCTCGGCCACCTCGAAGGCGTCAAGCGAGAGCTCGAAGGGCGGGTGCACCAGCGCGACCACCGGCGTGACCCGGTAGGCGGTCACGGTGGTGTAGACCGGCAGCGCGCCGATCACCTCGACATGGCGTGCATCCAGGCCGACCTCCTCGCGCGCCTCGCGCAGCGCGGTCACCACCGGATCGGTCTCGCCCGGATCGACCCGGCCGCCGGGAAAGCTGATCTGGCCGGCATGGTCGCGCAGATGGTCGGTGCGCCGCGTCAGCAGCACCCGCAGGCCATCCTCGCGCGGCACCAGCGGCACCAGCACCGCGGCGGCAGCCGGCGTGCGCTCGGCGAGGGGTCCGCCGCCGTCGCCGGGCAGCTCGGGCGGCCAGTCGGTCGGCGCGGTGGCGAAGACATGCCGCAGCACCGGCGGCAGCAGCAGCTGCGGCGGCAGCGCGGGCAGGTGATCGTCGGCACGCATCACCGGCACGGCGCGCGGATCACGGATGAGCGAGGGTCGGGCCATGCCTTTCAGCATAGGCCGAAAATGACAAGGCCGCCCGAAGGCGGCCTTGCAGCTTTGCCGATGATCTGACGATCAGGCCAGCTTTTCCTTGATGCGGGCCGACTTGCCGCTGCGCTGGCGCAGGTAGTACAGCTTCGCACGGCGCACGTCGCCGCGGCGCTTGACCTCGATCGAGGCGATCAGCGGGCTGTACAGCTGGAACGTGCGCTCCACGCCTTCGCCGCTGGAGATCTTGCGGACGATGAAGTTGCTGTTCAGGCCACGGTTGCGGCGGGCGATCACGACGCCTTCGTAGGCCTGGACGCGCTTGCGGGTGCCTTCGACGACGTTGACGCTGACGATCACCGTGTCGCCGGGGGCGAACTCGGGAATGGTCTTGTTGAGACGAGCAATTTCTTCTTGCTCGAGCTGACGGATCAGATCCATGAGGGGCTCCTGAGATCGTGCCTGCAGCGGCGGAGGCGCCCGTGCTCGGACGCCTGGTTGCCTTCAGGCAGAGGATCAAAACCGAAGATTATAGCTCGGTTTTCGACAGGAACTGCACCAGGAACTGCTCGTCGGCGCGACTGAGGCGTCCGGCGGCCCGCGCCGCCTCGATCAGGTCAGGCCGACGCCGGGCAGTGATGGCCAGCTGCTGCTCGCGCCGCCAGCGCTGGATGCGGGCATGGTGGCCCGACATCAGCACCTCCGGCACGCCATCGTCGCCCAGGCGTTCGGGACGGCTGTAGTGCGGGCAGTCGAGCAGGCCGTCGGAGAAGCTGTCCTGCTCATGCGAGGCCGCGTCGTGCAGCACGCCGGGCTGCAGGCGCGTGACCGCATCGAGCAGCGTCAGCGCCGGCAGCTCGCCGCCCGACAGCACGAAGTCGCCCAGGCTGATCTCCTCGTCGACATGGCGGTCGACGAAGCGCTGGTCGATGCCCTCGTAGCGGCCGCACAGCAGCACCGCGCCGGGCGAGGCCGCCAGGCGCTGCACCCGCGCCTGCGTCAGCGGCGCGCCGGCCGGGCTGAACAGGATCACCGGCGCCTGCGCACCTTCAGGCTCGGCGCGGTCGGCGCGCAGCGCCGCCAGCGCCCGCTCCAGCGGCTCGACCAGCATGACCATGCCCGGGCCGCCACCGTAGGGCCGGTCATCGACCCGGCGGTAGTTGTCGTCGGCGAAGTCGCGCAGCGGCCACAGCCGCACGTCGACCTGGCGCGTCGCGTAGGCGCGGCGGGTCACGCCGACCTTCATGAACGGGTCGAACAGCTCGGGAAAGAGGGTCAGGACATCGAAGCGCATGCCATCCGGTCCGGCACGCGGCACCCGCGCGACGGCAAGTCAGTAGTCGAGGCCCCAGTCGGCGGTGATGCGCCGTCCGGGCAGGTCGACGCCATCGATGTAGGCGGCGACGAAGGGAATCATGCGCTCGACGGTGCGCGCCTTGCCGGCGGCATCGGTCGAGGCCTGCTCGAGCCGCATCACGCAGTGCGGCCCGGTGTCGATCATCTCGGCGACGGTGCCCAGCGGCTCGCCCTCGCGGTTGACGACCTCCAGGCCGATCAGGTCGACCCAGTAGTACTCGCCGTCATCGGTCGACGGGAAGCTCTGGCGCGACACGAAGATGCGTGCGCCCTTGAGCGCCTCGGCGCCGTTGCGGTCGGCGACTTCGCGCACCGACGCGACGATGCCGTCGCCGTGCTCCTTCACCAGCGTCACATGCAGCAGGCGGGGCAGCGGCGGCGCGTCCTTCGGACGCGGCTTGCCGGCCGGCGGCTGCAGGAACCAGCGGCGCGACGAGAAAAGCGCCTGGGGATCGGCGGCATGCGGCTGCACGCGCAGCCAGCCCTTGATGCCCCAGGCATCCTGCACCCGCGCGACCTCGACGGCGTCGTCGGGCCAGGCCACGTCGTCGTCGTGAGGCTGCGTGTTCATCGGAATCCGTTCAGGTCAGACGAGAGATGCAGGGAAGACCGGCCTGGCCGATCTCAGGCGGCAGCGGCCGGAGCGACGGCAGCGCCCTTGGCCTGCTTGACCAGGCGGTCGACGGTCGGCGACATCTGGGCGCCGACACCGGTCCAGTACTCGACGCGGTCGAAGGCGACGCGCAGGGCTTCGGCCTGGCCGGAAGCGACCGGGTTGTAGAAGCCGACGCGCTCGATGAAGCGGCCGTCACGGCGCTCGGCCTTCGGGGCGACGACGATGTTGTAGAACGGGCGCTTCTTGGAGCCGCCGCGGGACAGACGAATCACGACCATGATGTTTCCTCGATCAGAAGGTGTCAGGTTCGGGGCGCAGGTACCGGTGCCCCGGAATGACCGGTGATCCACAGGACCGGGAGACACGCAGGCCGGCAGATCGAAGTGACGAATGCATTGACAATCAGGCTTCTCCCGGCCCCGTTAGATACGTGCTGCGTGGCATGCTGCCGATCAGCCGTCGCCGGAAAACCCGAGATTATAAGCTGCCTTCGATGCCCGAGACACTGATTCGCCCCAGCCTGCCGACCGACGTGGCGGCCATCACCGAGATCTATGCCTGGAATGTGCTCCACGGCACCGGCACCTTCGAGACCGAAGCGCCCGACGCGACCGAGATGGCACGACGGCGCGACGAGGTGCTCGGCCGCAATCTGCCCTGGCTGGTGGCCGAGGTCGACAGCGGCGACGGCCGCGGCCCGCAGGTCGTCGGCTATGCCTATGCCAACCTGTTCCGGCTGCGGCCGGCCTGGCGCTTCTCGCTGGAGGACTCGATCTATCTGGGCCCGCAGGCGCAGCGCCGGGGCCTGGGCAGGCTGCTGCTGGCCGAGCTGATCGCGCGCTGCACCGCGCTGGGCGCGCGGCAGATGTTCGCGGTCATCGGCGACTCGGCCAATGCCGGCTCGATCGGCGTGCACCGCGCCTGCGGCTTCGAGCACACCGGCGTGATGCGCGACTCGGGCTGGAAGTTCGATCGCTGGCTGGATGTGGTGATCATGCAGCGCGCGCTCGGCGACGGCAGCGCCTCGGCGCCAGCCGGCGACTGATCCCGCCCGGAGCCGCGAGATGAGCGCCCGCCCCCGCTCCAAGACCCGCGCCACCTGGCTGACGCTGCTGGGCGGCACCTTCGGCCTGCACCGATTCTGGCGTCACGGCCTGCGTGACGCCTGGGGATGGCTGCATCTGCTGGCCACGCTGACCGGGCTGGCCGGCCTGCAGCGGCTCGACGCCTTCGGCATCGACGATGCCCAGGCGGCCTGGATGCTGCCGCTGGGCGGGCTGTCCTTCGCCGCGGCGATGCTCGCGACCATCCTGACCGGCCTGACGCCCGACGAGCGCTGGGATGCGCAGCACAACGCCGGGCGCAGCGGCGGCACGCCGCCCAGCGGCTGGGGCGCGGTGCTGGCGGTGATCGCCGCGCTGCTGATCGGCACGACGGTGCTGATGTCGTCGATCGCCTTCGGCCTGCAGCGCTGGTTCGAGGCGCAGGCCGAGGCCGACCTGCAGACGCCTCAGAGAATCAGCGTGCCCAGGTAGTAGGCGCCGGCCGCGACCGCCGCCGAGGCCGGAATCGTGAAGATCCAGGCCCAGACGATGTTGCCGGCCACGCCCCAGCGCACCGCCGAGGCGCGCTGCGTCGAGCCCACGCCGACGATGGCGCCGGTGATGGTGTGCGTGGTCGACACCGGCACGCCCAGCCAGGACGCCAGGAACAGCGTCATCGCGCCACCGGTCTCGGCGCAGAAGCCGCCCACCGGCTTGAGCTTGGTGATCTTCTGGCCCATGGTCTTGACGATGCGCCAGCCGCCGAACATCGTGCCCAGGCCGATGGCGATGTAGCACGACCAGATGACCCAGCCCGGCGGCATCGCGTCGGTGGCACTGGTGTAGCCGGTGGCGATCAGCAGCATCCAGATGATGCCGATGGTCTTCTGCGCGTCGTTGCCGCCGTGGCCCAGGCTGTACAGGCCGGCGGAGACCAGCTGCAGGCGCCTGAACCAGTTGTCGATCCGGATCGGCGTGCTGCGCCGGAAGATCCACGCCACCACCACCATCAGCAGCGAGCCCAGGATGAAGCCCAGCGTAGGCGAGACCAGGATGAAGGCGACCGTCTTCCAGATGCCCGCGCCGATCAGCGCATCCAGCCCGGCCTTGGCGGTCACCGAGCCGACGATGCCGCCGATCAGCGCATGCGAGGAACTCGACGGAATGCCGTAGAACCAGGTGACCACGTTCCAGGTGATCGCCCCGACCAGCGCGCCGAAGACGACGTGATAGTCGACGATGCCCGGCTCGACGATGCCCTTGCCGACGGTGGCGGCGATCTTCAGGTGGAAGATGCCGATGGCGATGAAGTTGAAGAAGGCCGCGAACAGCACCGCCTGCTGCGGCTTGAGCACGCCGGTGGAGACGACGGTGGCGATGGAGTTGGCCGCATCATGGAAGCCGTTCATGAAGTCGAACAGCAGCGCCAGAGCGACCAGCAGCACCACCACCCAGAGACTGACCTGAATGCCGTCCATGATGCGATCAGGAATTTTCGAGGACGATGCCCTCGATCAGGTTGGCCACGTCCTCGCACTTGTCGGTGATCGACTCGAGCATCTCGTAGATCGCCTTGAGCTTGATCAGCTCACGGATGTCCTGCTCCTCGCGGAACAGGCGCGACATCGCCGAGCGCATGACGCGGTCGGCGTCGGACTCGAGGCGGTCGATCTCCTCGCAGGTCTTGACGGTGGCCTCGGCGACGCTGTGGTCGCTGAGCTTGCCCAGCAGCGACACCGCATGTGCGACGCGCTCGCCGCACTTGGCCGCCAGATCGCCCAGGCGCAGCACCTCCTCGGTGATGGTGCGCACGTCGTACAGCGCCAGCGTCTCGGAGACGTCCTGGAACAGGTCGAGCACATCGTCCATCGCGTTGATCAGGCCGTGGATCTGCTCGCGGTCGATCGGCGTGATGAAGGTCTTGTGCAGCAGGCGGTTGACCTCGGCGGTCACCTTGTCGGCGGCGTGCTCGGCCGCGTCCACCTCGGCGGCATACTTCTCGCGCAGATAGGTGTCGCCGTAGTTCTGCAGCAGACTCTGGAAGGAGCGCGATCCGGCGACCATCGCCTCGCCGTGCTTGTTGAACAGTTCGAAGAAATTGCCTTCGCGCGGCAGCAGCTTGCCGAACAGCATGTTGAGCTCCAGGGGGGAGAGGGACAGGAACGGTCAGGGGGTGACCGAATGCCCGCCAGGCGGCGGCAACCCGTCACAGAATTGTCATGATTGGAAACGCCGGAGTGTAGCCGCTTGGCGGGCACAGGCCGGAAACGCCTCAGTCGGGCCGGCGCTCCAGGCCCTGTTCGCGGGCCAGCCGGTCGGCAAGCGCCTGCAGCCCAGCCCGATCGGCGCGGCCCGGCAGCGGCAGCGGCAGCGGCAGCGCGCCCCCCAGCGCGGCATGCAGCTCCAGCAGCGGCAGCAGCACGAAGGCGCGCTCGAGCAGGCGCGGATGCGGCAGCAGCAGCACCGGATCGTCGCTGGCCAGATCGTCGATCAGCAGCACATCGAGGTCGAGCGTGCGCGGCGCGTTGCGCCAGGGGCGCTCGCGGCCATGCGCGTTCTCGATCGCCTGCAGCGCGGCGAGCAGCTCGCGCGGCACCAGCCGGGTCTCGATCGCGGCGACCGCGTTCAGGTAGTCCGGGCCGGACGAATCGACCGGCCGGCTGCACCAGCGCCCCGACACGCCGAGCCAGCGGCTGTGCGGCAGCGCGGCGATCGCGGCGCAGGCCGCGTCCAGCGTCGCGTCCAGGTCGCCGAGGTTGGCGCCCAGACCGATGACGGCACGGCGCGGCGCGGCCAGCGGCTCAGTCACCGCCGGCATCGGCACCGGCGAGGGCCGCCGCAAGCCGGCGGGTGCGCTCCTCGGCGGAAAGCTCGCGCTCGAGCATGCGGCGCAGCCAGTCCTCGGGCAGCTCGCGCGTGTTCTCGGTCAGCATCTCCACGCCCTTGAAGTAGGCGGAGAAGGCG
>NZ_JACCPY010000033.1 GCF_013426975.1 Sphaerotilus sulfidivorans | reverse complement strand
CCCGCGCCTTCAGCGCCGCGTTGTAGGCCTTCCAGTTCGTCGTGCGGTACTTCGTCCGCTTCTTCTTGGCTTCGCTCACCGCGTCAGTCTACGAGCGCTCGGACGCTCGCTTTGTGCAACAGAGCCCCTCAAAACCATGCAATCCAACACAAACCGTTGCCCGACAAGGACTTGCGACGATTCGTAAGCTCCCCCTGCAAGTAGACAGCCGAAACCAGAGAATGCGGCCCAGTCCGAAAGGAGCGAGCCGATGAGGAAGAGCAAGTTCAGCGAGAGCCAGATCGTGGCGATCCTGAAAGAAGGAGAGGCCGGGCTGCCGGTGGCCGAGGTGTGCCGCAAGCGCGGCATCAGCGCGCCGACGTACTACGCGTGGAAGAGCAAATACGCCGGCGCGACGGTCTCGGACCTGGCGCTGGAGAACGCGGCGATCAAGGACGTGCTGGCAAAAAAATTCTGACGCCGTCCGCGAAGCGGCAGGTGGTCTCGGCCATGGTGACCGAGCATCGCCTGCCGGTCACACGAGCCTGCAGAGCCACAGGCTTGTCGCGGGCGGCGTACGGCAGACGCCTGCGTCAACCAGGGCTGGGCGCTGGATTTCATGCACGACGTGCTCTACGACGGCCGGCGGTTCCGCACCCTCAACGTGATCGACGAGGCCAACCGCGAGGCGCTGGCCGGAGATGAGCAGCCGCGAATTCGTCGCGTGGGCCCAGCGCCGAGGCATCGCGCTGAACCACATCGAGCCCGGCGAGCCCAACCAGAACGCCTACGTCGAGCGCTTCAACCGCACCTTCCGCACCGAAGTGCTCGACGCCTGGCTGTTCAATTCCACCGGGCAGGTCCAGGCCATCGCCGACGACTGGCTGACCCAGTACAACGAATACCGACCGCATGACGCCCTGGGCGGCAAGCCACCCAGGCAGTTCATGCCCCGATTGATCACCACAACCGCCGCAGACTCTGGGAATCAGCTGTCTGCTTGACGGGGGAGCTTACGGTGTCAGGCACTCACCTCAGCCGGCAGCCGCCCTGAAGCCTTCGAGCACATTGACCACATTGACGCCGACCTCGGCGACCGCGTAGCCGCCCTCCATCGTCAGCACCACCGGCAGGCCGGCACGCGCCAGGCGCTCGCCCAGGCGCAGGTAGTCGTCGGCGCGCAGGTGGAAGCCCGAGATCGGGTCGCCCTCGAAGGTGTCGACGCCCAGCGCCACCACCAGCGCCTCGGCGCGGTGGGCGGCCACCGCGGCCAGGCCGGCCTCGAGCGCCTCGAACCAGGTCGTGGCCGAGGTGCCGCGCGGCAACGGCAGGTTCAGGTTCGCACCCAGGCCGGCGCCCTCGCCGCGCTCGTCGGCGTGACCGAGAAAGAAGGGATATTCGGTGCGCGGATCGCCGTGCAGCGACACCGTCAGCACGTCATCGCGGCCGTAGAAGATGGTCTGCGTGCCGTTGCCGTGGTGGTAGTCGACATCGAGCACCGCCACCCGAGCCGCGCCGTGGTCGCGCAGCGTCTGCGCCGCCAGCGCGGCGTTGTTGAGGAAGCAGTAGCCGCCGAAGAAGTCCGGCCCGGCGTGGTGGCCGGGCGGACGGGTCAGCGCGAAGGCGGCGCGCTCGCCACCCGACACCGCCAGCGCGGCAGAGCGGGCGCAGGCCGCGCCCTCGCGGGCCGCCGCCCAGGTGCCGGCCATGACGGGGCTGCCGGCATCGAAGGAGAACAGGCCGATGCGCGCGGCGAAGCTCTCGGGCAGCACGTCGGCGCGAAAGCCCCGCACCGGCCAGACCGCCGGCAGGATGTCGGTGCCGGCGTTGGCCGGATCGAGCGCCACCCACTCGTCCCAGGCACCGGCCAGGAAGTCGAGGTAGCGCGGCGCATGGATCGCCGCCAGCGCCGCGTCCAGCCCGGCATCATCCGGGACCGGATCGCGCAGCGCGCCGACCGGCCGGCGCGCCAGCTCGGCCAGCACATGGTCCAGCCGCGCGGGCGTCTCGTGACAGGGTACGAGGCGGCCACGGTACATCTCCAGGCGCGCGTCATGGCGGCGGTAGAGGGCGTTGCGGAAGATCTTCATCAGGACCGGCCCTCCCCGCCGGACGACTCACTCGCCCAGGTAGGCGGCGCGGACCTTCGGGTCCTCGAGCAGCTGGCGACCGGCGCCGGTCATGGTGATCAGGCCGGACTCCATCACATAGCCGCGGTCGGCCACCGCCAGCGCGCGGCTGGCGTTCTGCTCGACCAGCAGCATGGTCACGCCCTGCTTGTGGATGTCGTTCACCACCTCGAAGATCTTGTCGACCATGATCGGCGACAGACCCATCGACGGCTCGTCGAGCAGCAGCACCTTCGGCTTGGCCATCAGCGCGCGGCCCATCGCCAGCATCTGCTGCTCGCCGCCCGACATCGTGCCGGCGAGCTGGTCGCGGCGCTCCTTCAGGCGCGGGAAGATGGAGAAGACCTTGTCGATGTCCTCCAGGATGGCCGCCTTGTCGTCGCGGGTGTAGGCGCCCATCTGCAGGTTCTCGGTGATGGTCATCCGGGTGAAGGTGCCGCGACCTTCCGGAATCATCACCAGGCCCTGCTTGGCCAGATCCCAGGCGCCCTGCCCCTTCAGGCTGCGGCCGAGGTACTTCACGTCGCCGTCGCCGATCGGCTGCAGGCCGGTGACCGCCTTCAGCGTGGTGGTCTTGCCCGCGCCGTTGGCGCCGATCAGCGAGACCAGCTCGCCCTCGCGCACTTCCAGGCTGACGCCCTTGACGGCCTGGATGCCGCCGTAGGCGACCTTGACGTTCTCGATGCTGAGCAGGACCTGCCCGCTCTTCTTGTCATTGCTCGACATGATGGTCTGCTTTCCTGTGCGATCAAGCCGGGCTCAGTGGGCCTTGTGGCCGGTGCCGAGGTAGGCCTCGATCACCTTCTCGTTCTTCTGCACTTCGGCCGCGGTGCCTTCGGCGATCTGCTTGCCGTAGTCGAGCACCGTCAGCCGGTCGCACAGGCCCATCATCAGCTTCACGTCGTGCTCGATGATCAGGATAGTGCGGCCGTCCTTGCGGATGCGGTCGATCAGCTCGCGCAGCACCACCTTCTCGGTGGCGTTCATGCCGGCGGCCGGCTCGTCGAGCGCGATCAGCTTCGGATCGGTGGCCAGCGCACGGGCGATCTCCAGGCGACGCTGGTCGCCGTAGCTCAGGGTGCGCGACTTGAACTCGGCGTACTTGCCGATGCCGACATAGTCGAGCAGTTCCTGCGCGCGCTTCGCGATCGCGGCCTCCTCGGCCTTGAATCCGGGCGTGCGGAAGATCGCGCCGATCAGACCCGACTTCGTGCGCACATGGCGGCCGACCATCACGTTCTCCAGCGCGGTCATCTCGGGGAAGAGCCGGATGTTCTGGAAGGTGCGCGCGATGCCGGCCGCGGCCACCTCGTGCACGGCGGTGGGCGTGTAGGGCGCGCCGCCGAGCTGGAAGGTGCCGCCGTCCGGCGTGTACAGACCGGTGATGACGTTGAAGAAGGTCGTCTTGCCGGCGCCGTTCGGGCCGATCAGACCGTAGACCTGACCCTTGCGGATGGTGATGCCGACGTCGGAGAGGGCCTGCAGGCCGCCGAAGCGCTTGGAGACGCCCTTGACCTCGAGGACGATCTCGGATTGCGTGCTGTTGCTCATGAGGTGCTTCTCCTGGGGATCACTTGGCGACCGGGGCGGCCTTGCCATGCTCGGGCGCCGGCCACAGGCCGCGCGGACGCAGCAGCATGATCGAGATCATCGCCAGCGCGATCAGCAGCTGGCGCAGGATGGCGGCGTCGAGACGGCCGCCGGTCATCGCCTGGATGTCGCCGGCGACATAGCGCAGCACCTCCGGCAGCGCCGCCAGCATCACCGCGCCCAGGATCACGCCGGGAATGTGGCCGATGCCGCCCAGCACCACCATCGCGACGATCATGATCGACTCGGCCAGCGTGAACGACTCCGGCGAGATGAAGCCCTGGAAGGCCGCGAACATCGAGCCCGACACGCCGCCGAAGGTGGCGCCCATGCCGAAGGCCAGCAGCTTCAGGTTGCGGGTGTTCAGGCCCATCGCCTTGGCGGCGATCTCGTCCTCGCGCACCGCCATCCAGGCCCGGCCGATGCGGGAGGTCTCGATGCGGTGGCAGATGATGACGGTGAAGATCACCAGCGTCAGGAACAGGTAGTAGTACAGCGTCACCGACGGGAAGCTGTGGCCGAACAGTTCCAGCGGCTTGCCGAAGCTCACGCCGCCGATGCTGATCGGATCGATCTGGCTGATGCCGCGCGGACCGTTGGTGATGTTGACCGGATGCTCCAGGTTGTTCATGAACACCCGGATGATCTCGCCGAAGCCCAGCGTGACGATGGCCAGGTAATCGCCGCGCAGCTTCAGCGTCGGCGCGCCCAGCAGCATGCCGCAGACCGCCGCGACCGCCGCGGCGATCGGCACCACCGCCCAGATCGGGAAATGCATCCCGTCCGGATAGGCCGCCCGGATGGACTCGAAGTTCTCCATCAGGTGCGGCGAGGCCACCAGCGCGTACAGATAGGCCCCGACGGCATAGAAGGCGACATAGCCCAGGTCGAGCAGGCCGGCGTAGCCGACGACGATGTTCAGGCCCAGGGCCAGCATCACGTACAGCAGCGCCAGCGCCATGATGCGCACCCAGCCCTGGCCGAACTGCGCCACCACCAGCGGCAGGGCCAGCAGCGCGACCGCCGCCAGCAGGAAGACGACGATCTGCTTGGTCTTGTCCATGTGTTGCATGTGAGTCTCTCCTCGGACGGCGTCAGGCGCGATCGGCGACACGCTCGCCCATCAGGCCGCTCGGGCGCAGCGTCAGGACCAGGATCAGCACCAGGAAGGCGAAGATCTCGACATAGTGGCTGCCGAACAGGCCGCCGGTCAGGTCACCCAGGTAGCCGGCGCCCAGCGCCTCGATCAGGCCGAGCAGCACGCCGCCGACCATCGCGCCGGTCAGGTTGCCGATGCCGCCGAACACCGCGGCGGTGAAGGCCTTCAGGCCGGGCATGAAGCCCATGCTGTGCTGCAGCGTGCCGTAGTTGGCCGCCCACATGATGCCGGCGATGGCCGCCAGCGCCGCGCCGATGATGAAGGTCGCGCTGATGATGTGGTCGGGGCGCACGCCCATCAGGCCGGCGACACGCGGGTTCTCGGCGGTGGCGCGCATCGCGCGGCCGAGCTTGGTCTTGTTGACCAGCCACAGCAGACCGGTCAGCACCACCGCGGTGATCACCAGGATCAGCACCTGGGTCAGCGTGATGACCGGGCCGTCCTCCCACAGGAAGAACACCTCGACCGGCAGCAGCTGCGGATAGGGCTTCGGATTCGGCTTCCAGATGATCATCGCCAGCGTCTGCAGCAGCAGGCTCATGCCCATCGCGGTGATCAGCGGCGCCAGGCGCGGCGCGTTGCGCAGCGGCCGGTAGGCGATCTTCTCGATGGAGTAGTTCAGCGCCGCGCAGACGATGATCGCGGCGATCGCCGAGATCAGCATGATCAGCCAGCCCGGCATGGGCGAGGCGGTATCCAGCAGAAAGGTCGCGACGGTCCAGCTGACCATGGCGCCGACCATGAGCACTTCGCCGTGCGCGAAGTTGATCAGGCTGATGATGCCGTAGACCATCGTGTAGCCCAGTGCCACGAGCGCATACATGCTCCCGAGCACCAGACCGTTGATGATCTGCTGTACAAAGATGTCCATTCCAAGATCTCCTGTGGCTTGCTCAGGAAATCGCAAGGGCCGTGCCAGCCCATGGAAACCCTGACCCGCTCAGGGGATCGGCGGATCGTGACATCCTTCCCGCCAGCGACGTCGCAGTGCATTGCACCGGCCCGGACCGGCCGCATTTCAGCGGCACAAGCGCACGAACCGCAGAAAATCCAGACACTCACCCTTCTGGCCGGATCAGATCCGGGAAAGCACCGCCACTCAGCGCGACTTGTTCGCCTGGGCGTCCAGCTCCCGCAATCTCTCGAGCTTCTCGCCGATGCGGATCTCGAGCCCGCGGTCGACCGGCTGGTAGAAACGTGGCGCCGGCGCCAGCCCGTCCGGGAAATAGTTCTCGCCGGACGGATATCCGTCCGGCTCGTCGTGCGCGTACCGGTAATTCCGTCCGTGCCCGAGGTCCTTCATCAGCCGGGTCGGCGCATTGCGCAGGTGCGCCGGCACCGGACGCGAGCCGTCCTGCTTCACGAAGGCCTGCGCGGCCTTCCAGGCGACATAGGCGGCGTTGGACTTCGGGGCGACGGCCAGATAGAGCACCGCCTGCGCCAGCGTCAGCTCGCCCTCGGGCGAGCCGAGCCGCTCGTAGGTCTCCGAGGCATCCAGCGCGATGCGCAGCGCGCGCGGATCGGCCAGGCCGATGTCCTCGCTGGCCATGCGCACCAGGCGTCGGGCGATGTAGCGCGGGTCGGCTCCGCCGTCGATCATGCGCGCGAACCAGTACAGCGCACCGTCCGGGCTGCTGCCGCGCACCGCCTTGTGCAGCGCCGAGATCGCATCGAAGAACTGATCGCCGCCCTTGTCGTAGCGGCGCAGCTGCGCGCCCAGGCAGCGCTCCAGCGCCGCCTCGTCCAGCGGCCGGTCGGTGCCGGCCATGCGCACCACGTTCTCGAAGGTGTTGAGCAGCCGGCGCGCATCGCCGTCGGCATAGGCCACCAGGCGCTGCGCCGCGGCGGGCTCCGGGGCGGGCGCGGGCAGCGCCTCGCCGGCCCGCGCCAGCAGCGCCAGCAGCTCGGCCTCGCCCAGCGGCTCGAGCACATGCACCGTCGCGCGCGACAGCAGCGCCGAGTTGACCTCGAAGGACGGGTTCTCGGTCGTCGCGCCGATGAAGGTGAACAGACCCGACTCGACATGCGGCAGGAAGGCGTCCTGCTGCGCCTTGTTGAAGCGGTGCACCTCGTCGACGAAGACGATGCAGCGCCGCCCCCGCGCCTGCGAGCGCTGCGCGCGCTCGACCGCCTCGCGGATGTCCTTCACGCCGCCCAGCACCGCGGAGATCGGCACGAAGTCGGCGTCGAAGGCCTTGGCGGTGAGCCGCGCCAGCGTCGTCTTGCCCACGCCCGGCGGGCCCCACAGGATCATCGAATGCGGCCGGCGCGACACGAAGGCCGCGCGCAGCGGCTTGCCCGCGCCCAGCAGGTGGGTCTGGCCGATCACCTCGTCGATGTGGCGCGGGCGCAGCCGCTCGGCCAGGGGCGCCTCCGGCGCGGCCGATGCGCCCGGCGTCCCTGGCGGATGGGTGTCCGGCGGGTCGGTCGGCACATCGTCGAACAGGTCGTTCACTGCCCGCGGCTCACTGCTGCAGCACGTCGGCGCCGGCCGGCGCGCTGAAGCGGAAGCGCTCGGCCGGCAGCTTCAGATTGGCCTCGAAGCGCGAGAAGTCGAGCCGCGAGCGCTGGCCAAGCGCATCGGTCAGCTCGATCGCCGCCAGGTCCTTGCCGCGGAAGCCCACCCGCAGCTGGCGGATCTGGCTCTCCTTCGCCTTGGGCTGGGCGGCTGCCCACTGCAGGCCGCCCTGGTCGGGCTCGGCCGACAGCGTGAAGTCGCGCTCCAGGCTGCCGCCGGCCAGCAGCGCCGCAGGCGTGGCGCCCAGCGCCTGGTCGAAGGGCCGCACCGTCACCTGGTTCAGGTCGACATCGAAGAGCCAGACCTTCTGGCCGTCGGCGACGATCTGCTGCTCGTAGGGCCGGGCGTAGTCGAAGCGGAAGCGGTTCGGGCGCTGGAACTCGAACTCGCCGCTGGAGGTCTTCTTCTTCGCGCCGTCGGGCGAGGTGGCGACCTGCGTGAAGGCGGCCCGGCCGGACTGCACCGTCTGCACGAAGCTGCGCAGCGTGTCGACCGCGTCGGCGCGCGCCGGCAGCGCGGTGGTGGCGACGGCAGCCGCCAGCGCCAGCATCAGCACCCGGCCACGGCCGGGCCGCTTCGAGAGGGATTCGAGGGAGAGCAGCTTCATTCTTCCTTGCGCGCCGGGACGAGGATGTCGCGGTTGCCGTTGGTGGACATGCTCGATACGAGTCCGGTTTTTTCCATTTGTTCCAGCAGCCGCGCCGCACGGTTGTAGCCGATGCGCAGATGGCGCTGCACCAGCGAGATCGAGGCCTTGCGGTTCTGCAGCACGATGGCCACCGCCTGGTCGTACATCGGATCGGCCTCGGCGTCGCCGCCACCGCCCTCGGCGTTGGTGTCGTTGGCGCCGCCCTCGCCCTCGAGCGTGCCGCCCTCCAGGATGCCCTCGATGTAGTTCGGCTCGCCCTGGCTCTTCAGGAACTCGACGACGCGGTGCACCTCGTCGTCGGAGACGAAGGCGCCGTGCACCCGCACCGGCTGTCCGGTGCCGGAGGCCATGTAGAGCATGTCGCCCATGCCCAGCAGCGCCTCGGCGCCCATCTGGTCGAGAATGGTGCGGCTGTCGATCTTGCTCGAGACCTGGAAGCTCAGCCGGGTCGGGATGTTGGCCTTGATCAGGCCGGTGATCACGTCGACCGACGGGCGCTGCGTGGCCAGGATCAGGTGGATGCCGGCGGCACGCGCCTTCTGCGCCAGGCGGGCGATGAGTTCCTCGATCTTCTTGCCGACCACCATCATCAGATCGGCCAGCTCGTCGATGACGACGACGATGTGCGGCAGGCGGTCGAGCGGCTCAGGCTCCTCCGGCGTCAGGCTGAAGGGGTTGGGGATCAGCTGCTCGCGCTCCTGGGCCTCGCGGATCTTCGCGTTGTAGCCGGCCAGATTGCGCACGCCCAGCTTGCTCATCAGCCGGTAGCGCCGCTCCATCTCGGCCACGCACCAGTTCAGCGCGTTCGAGGCCTGCTTCATGTCGGTGACCACCGGCGCGAGCAGGTGCGGAATGCCTTCGTAGACGCTCATCTCGAGCATCTTCGGATCGATCAGGATCAGGCGCACATCCTCCGGCTCGGCCTTGTACAGCAGCGACAGGATCATGCCGTTGATGCCCACCGACTTGCCCGAGCCGGTGGTGCCGGCCACCAGGCAGTGCGGCATCTTGCCCAGGTCGGCCACGATCGGCTCGCCGACGATGTTCTTGCCCAGGCCCATGGTCAGCAGCGAGGGCGCCTCGCGGTAGACCGGCGCGCCCAGCACCTCGGACAGGCGGATCACCTGGCGCTTGCGGTTGGGCAGCTCCAGCGCCATGCAGTTGCGGCCCGGAATCGTCTCGACCACGCGGATCGACACCAGGCTGAGCGAACGGGCCAGATCCTTGGCCAGATTGACGATCTGCGAGCCCTTGACACCCACCGCCGGCTCGATCTCGAAGCGGGTCACCACCGGCCCCGGCATCGCAGCGATCACCGTCACCTCGACGCCGAAGTTCTTCAGGTGGCGCTCGATCATGCGGCTGGTCTTCTCCAGCTCCTCCGGCGTGGCGGATTCGGCCTGCGGCGGCGCGGCGTCCAGCAGATCGACCGACGGGCGCCCGCCCTCGCCGGCCGGCGCGAAGACCACCGGCATGGCCGGACGGGGCGCCGGCGGCGGCATGACGAAGACCGGCGGCGCGGCCGGTGCCGGCGGCAGGTCGTCCTCGTCGTCGGCCGGATCATCCCACGGCGCCACCGAGGCCCGTGCCAGAGCCGGCACGGGTGCAGGCATCGGCGCGGGCAAGGGCGCCGGTTCGCGCATCCGGACTGGCGCTGGCGCCACCGCGGGAACCGGCGTCGGCAGGGGCTGCGGCGGCATCTCCGGCGGCATCTGCGGCAGGGTGTCGACGAAATCCGGCTCGTGGCCGGGCGAGCGGCCCGGAGCCAGCGCAGCGATGTCGCCGAATTCCGGCTCGACCGGCGCCACGGCAGGCGCTGCAGCAGCCTCGCGCTCCTTGCGGGCGCGGCGCGGGGCCGCAGTCGCCGGCCCAGGCGTCGCGGCAGGTGCGAGTGCCGCGCCGGCGGCCATCAGGTCATCGGCAGGCGCCTGTCCGGACAGGCCGCGCTCGCGCTGCGCCTGCTCGCCGATGCGCTTGTCCTCGGCCTCGGCCAGACGCTCGTCGCGGCGCTCGCGCCAGATGTCGAACAGCGCACCGATGCGCTCGGCCAGACCCAGCCAGGAGAACCGGAAGGCCCAGGCCATCGACAGCAGCAGCAGCACGATCCACAGCACGCCGCTGCCGACGAAGCCCAGCAGCTTCATGCTCAGCGGGCCGAGCATGGCGCCCAGCACGCCACCGGCATGGGTTCCGGCCACCAGGCCTTCATGCTGGTAGAGCCGCGTCCACTCGAGCGAGGTGCTCGACAGCAGCAGCAGCAGCAGCCCGACCCAGGCCTGCCACCAGGGCCGCCAGTGCACCGGGCCGTCGATCGTCTCCACCGGCGCCAGATCGACCCGCAGCAGCCGGGCCACCGCCGACAGCCAGCCACGCAGGCCGAAAAGCAGCAGCCACCAGGACGACAGGCCGCACAGCACGAAGGACAGATCGGACAGCCAGGCCCCGATCACGCCGGCCTGGTTGCGCAGCGGACGACCGTCCCCGGAAGTCGAGAAGGCCGCGTCGCCCGGGTGATGGCTGAACATCGCCAGCATCCACAGCACCAGCAGCGTGCCGCCAAGCGTGATGGCCAGCTGCAGGCGCCAGCGTGACACCGGACGAGGCAGGGAGGAACGGGTTTGCGCGGCTGCAGACGACCCTGAGGCCGTGCCGCGCAGCGAACCGAGCGGATAAGTCATGCCCGAATTGTCCGCCATCCGTCAGGATGGTCTTGAAACGACAACCGGGCGAGGTCTGCGCTTATTGCGAGGCCAGACGCTCGGTCAGGACGACCCAGCCATTTTCCTGGGTCTCGATCAGATGGCGTTCCTCGAGATCCTTCATGACCCGGCTGACCATCTCGCGCGAGGCGCCGACGACCTTGGCCAGATCCTGGCGCGAGACCTTGGAGCGGATGACGCGGCGGCCCTCGTCGTCCTCGGCCATGTCGAGCAGCGCACGCGCCACCCGGCCGTAGACATCGAGCAGCGCCAGCGACTCGATCTGGCGGTCGGCATTGCGCAGGCGCGCCACCAGGCCGCGCAGGATCGCGTAGGACAGGCTGGAGTTGTCCGGCAGGCAGACCGCGAACTCGTTGCGTCCCAGCACCAGCACATCGGTCTGGACCTCGGCGCGCACGGTGGCCGAATGCGGCTCGTTGTCGATCAGGCTCATCTCGCCGAGATAGTCGCCGGCCTCGAGCACCGCCAGGATGACCTCGCGGCCGCGTGCATCCGAGGTGATCACGCGGGCACGGCCGCTCAGCAGGATGAACAGCGCGTCCGACTTGCGACCCTGCTCGACGATGATCTCGCCGCGACGGTACCGGCGCTTGACCACGCCGTCGGCGATCGTCTGGGCCTGCTCGACGGTCAGCATCGAGAACAGCGGCACACGCCGGATCAGATCGAGATTCGAGAGCATCGCCATGTTGGGGGTCACTCCTGTGCTTGTTTGGTTTCTGTCGTTGAGTTGGGGCCAGGCCTGGCGCGAGTCGGCATCCCCTGGCGACCGGGGACGATCGGGAACCGCTAAGCTCTCGAATCGCACCGCGTCACGCACGCCCGATGCGACGCGACTCTAACCGATGCGTCGCGTCGTTGAACAGCGAACCGACCCGGAAATGAAACCGCGCGCCGCCCGCCGGCGCCTGCCCCAGAACCCGCCACAGAACGCCATGACCAGCACTGTCCAGCACGCCCAAGTCCTCATCCTCGGCTCCGGCCCGGCCGGCTACACCGCCGCCATCTACGCCGCCCGCGCCAACCTCAAGCCGATGCTGGTCACCGGCATGGCCCAGGGCGGCCAGCTGATGACGACCACCGAGGTGGACAACTGGCCGGCCGACGTGATGGGCGTGCAGGGCCCCGAGCTGATGGAGCGCTTCCAGAAGCACGCCGAGCGCTTCAACACCCAGTTCGTCTACGACCACATCAACCAGGTCGACTTCAGCCAGCGCCCCTTCACGCTCAAGGGCGACAGCGGCACCTACACCTGCGACACGCTGATCATCGCCACAGGTGCCAGCGCCAAGTACCTGGGCCTGCCCTCCGAGCAGACCTTCATGGGCCGCGGCGTCAGCGGCTGTGCGACCTGCGACGGCTTCTTCTACCGCGGCGACGAGGTCTGCGTCGTCGGCGGCGGCAACACCGCGGTCGAGGAGGCGCTCTACCTGTCGAACATCGCCAGCAAGGTCCATCTGATCCACCGCCGTGACAAGTTCCGCGCCGAGGCGATCATGGTCGACAAGCTGCACGAGAAGGTTGCCGCCGGAAAAATGGAGTTACATCTGTTTCAGAAACTGGATGAAGTCCTGGGTGACCAGAGCGGCGTGACCGGCGTGCGCCTGAAGAGCACCGAGGACGGCAGCACCCGCGACCTGGCGGTCAAGGGCTGCTTCATCGCGATCGGCCACCACCCGAACACCGACATCTTCCAGGGCCAGCTCGAGATGAAGGACGGCTACATCGTCACCCGCTCCGGTCTGGACGGCTTCGCGACGATGACCAGCGTTCCCGGCATCTTCGCCGCCGGCGATGTCCAGGACCATGTCTACCGTCAGGCCATCACCAGCGCCGGCACCGGCTGCATGGCCGCGCTGGATGCCCAGCGTTTCCTGGAACAGAACTACGGTTGAGGCGTCGGTCCTGGGCCCAGGACCGTTTTCAGGCTACAATCGACGTTTTGCCGCCAAAAGAGACCCGAGGTGCCGGATGGCGCTGTCGGAGGGGTAACCATCAGACCAGGCACCACAAGTGCTGCAAGTTCCGGGCGGGCGGGTCTGCGCTGGTTGCTGTAACCATAGATCGGAGAAGCGTCATGGCACGCGTCTGTCAAGTCACGGGCAAGGGCCCGATGACCGGGAACAATGTTTCCCACGCCAACAACAAAACCAAGCGCCGTTGGCTGCCCAACCTGCAGTACCGCCGTTTCTGGGTCGAGAGCGAGAACCGCTGGGTTCGCCTGCGCATCTCGAACGCGGCTCTGCGCCTGATCGACAAGAAGGGCATCGACGTGGTCCTGGCGGACCTGCGTGCTCGCGGCGAACTGTAATCGGAGACCGACACCATGGCAGCCAAAGGCGGACGCGAAAAGATCAAGCTGGAATCCACTGCGGGTACCGGCCACTTCTACACCACGGACAAGAACAAGAAGACCACGCCGCAAAAGCTGGAATTCATGAAGTTCGATCCGAAGGCACGCAAGCACGTCCTGTACAAGGAAGTGAAGCTGCGCTGATCTCGATGATCGAGACGTTCCTCGGCAGCCGCTGCGGAACGTACCCGTGCAGACCCGCCCGGACAGTCATGTCCCGGCGGGTTTTCTTCATGTCCGCGTCCAGCCTGCCAACATCGATGGCCGGCGCGGACTCCCCCTTGCGGGGGCCCCCTCCAGGGGGATGAGGCCGACAGCCCACCCCCGCCTACAGTGAGTCCGGTGAAATCTCGAGGAGGGACACCATGCTCCTGTGCGGATCCCACCCCCGGCGATGCCGGCAGACCGGACGGATCGGGCTGCTGTGGTTGGGCCTGGTTCTGCTGTCGCAGCCGGCCGGCGCGCAGTCCATCGACACCCGTCGCAGCCAGGCCACCATCGGCGAGCCTGTCGACATGAGCCTGCAGGTGCGCGCCTTCGACATCCCGCCCGCACTGCTGGGGCCGGACTGCGTCGCGGTGCGCCTGCAGCATGCCGACAGTGGCGAAGCGATCGAACCGATCCGGATACGCACCGTGCCCAGCGGGCAGGATGAACAGGTGACGGTCCAGATCCAAAGCCCCGCGATCGTCGAGGAACCGGTGCTGATCGGACGAGTGGACCTGCTGTGCGGCGCGGCCTTCAGCCGGGAGTTCACCGTGCTCGCCGATCCTCCACGCCGTCCTCTGTCCCGCAGACCGGCGGCACAGGTGCGCCCGACCGGTCAGGCCCACGCTGCGCCGGCAACACCCGCGGCCGCACCCCGCCCACAGTCCCCGAGCAGCCCGGCCCGCGCCGACGAGGCCGCACTGACCGGCGCAGCCGAGCTGATCGCCCGTCTGGTGGCGGAGCGGCTGCCGCCCTCCGCACCCGGCGCCCAGGCCCAGGCTGAGCCCTCCGATGCCTGGCGACATCTGCATGAGCAGCAGCGCGAGACCCGCGCCGCCCTGGACGAGCTGAAGCTGCAACTGGCCCGACAGGACGCCCCTGCCCCGCCCTGGCGCGACGCAGCCCTGGTGGCCGGCACGCTGATCGGCCTGGGCAGCTGCATGATGATCGGACGGCTGCTGCACGATCGACCGACAGGATCCGGTCTGGCCGGTCGACGCCGCACGCCCTCCGGCACGAAGCGACGGCGAGGACAGAGCGCACAAGAGGATGAAGCCACCTCCGTCGGCAGCCCAGCACCGCACGCCGGGCAGACCCGCACCCATCACGCAGGCACCGACGCGCACGCATCGTCCGCCTCGCCCCAAGGCGCACGGATCATCACGATCGAATGGCCTCAGCCGCAGGACGACGAGGCCTCGACAGCCGCCGCTCCAGCATCCTCGTCAGCATCGGCCCTGCCCTCTGCCGAGGATCGCTCCTGCTGGCAGGACAGCAACTTCGGCCATCCTCGCCTGGACGACGAGGGCAGCCAGGAGCTGCTGGCGGAACTGGATGCCGCACCACCCGGCAACGCCGAGCAGCAGCTCGGCTGGGTCATGGTGCTCGAGCGCCGCCTGCTCGAAGGCCAGGGCCGCTGCCCCTGGCTGCTGATGCGGCTGCTGGCCCTCTACGAGCAGCTGCGCCAGCCCTGGAACCACGAGCGGGTGGCGGCTCAGCTCGAGGCGCTCTACAACGTGCGAGTGCCGCCAATGTCGCCGCCGACGACATCCGCCTCAGCGGCATCGTCGCAGGATGGCCCGCGCCAGCTCGAGCAGCACGAACTCACCTGGAAGCAGGTCTGCGAGCACTGGAACGAGGCTCAGGCCGAGGCGCACCTGGCCGCGCTGCTGCTGCGACCGACCGCACTGGAGGAACTCGATCTGCCCGCCTTCGAGCAACTTCTGACGCTGCACGGCCTGCTGCGCCGTCGAGAGCAGATGCCCCGGACTTCGTTGCTCGATGTCGTGGAGTTCGAGGTGCTGGCCGCCTGAACACCTCCGGCGCCCCCGCGCGCGTCAGGCCCGTGCCGAACGCAGCGTGCGCGCGAAATCCTGCAGCGCGACGATGCCGCTGGCCTCGGCACGCTGGCACCAGGCCTGCAGGTCGGCGACCAGCTGCTCGCCTGACACATTGGTGCGGGTCCAGAGCTGGCGCAGCTCCTCGCGCATCGCCACCAGCTTGGCCAGTGCCGGGCTCTGGTCGCAGGCCTGCGCGATGCTGGCCTTGAACTCGGCCGGGATCTTCTGCTCGTCGCGGTGCAGCCAGCGCTGCGCCAGACGCATCTGCGCCCAGCGCTCGGTGTTCTGCGCGCCCTGCTGCTTCAGGCGCTCGAGCTCCTCGTTGCAGGCACGGCGCAGGCCGGTGGCGTACTGCGCCATCATCTCGTAGCGGTTGGCGATCAGCGCCTCCAGCGTCTGGCTGTCGGCCACCGCCTTCATCTCGCCCAGCTTGAGCTGCGGTGCGGTCTTGCGCACCTTGGCCTGGCCGAGCATTTCCAGCAGGCGGATGTAGCCCCAGCCGATGTCGAACTCGAAGGGCTTGACCGACAGCTTGGCCGAGGTCGGGAAGGTGTGGTGGTTGTTGTGCAGCTCCTCGCCGCCGATCCAGAGGCCCCAGGGCGAGATGTTGGTCGAGGCGTCGGCCGCCTCGAAGTTGCGGTATCCCCAGTGGTGGCCCAGGCCGTTGATGATGCCGGCGGCATGGATCGGACTCCACAGCATCTGCACCGCCCAGACCGTCAGGCCGAGCGCGCCGAACAGCGCCACGTCGATGATCAGCATCAGCGACACGCCCAGCGCCGAGCGGCCGGTGTAGAGATGGCGCTCGACCCAGTCGTCGGGCGTGTTGTGGCCGTACTTCTTCAGCGTCTCGGGCACCTTGGCCTCGGCGCGATAGAGCTCGCTGCCGCGCAGCAGCACCGTCTTCAGGCCATGCGCGACCGGGCTGTGCGGGTCATCGACCGTCTCGCACTTGGCGTGGTGCTTGCGATGGACCGCGACCCATTCCTTCGTCACCATGCCGGAGGTCATCCATAGCCAGAAACGGAAGAAATGCGAGGCGATCGGCCCGAGGTCCAGCGAGCGATGCGCCTGGCTGCGGTGCAGGAAGACGGTGATCGAGACGATCGTGATGTGGGTCACCACGAGCGTGAACAGCAGCACCTGCCACCAGGAGGCGTGCAGCAGGCCATGAGCCAGCCAGTCCAGCAGGACTGCCCAGATCGTCGAGAGGTCGGACATCGGAAAGACTTTCAGAAACGCAGGAAGCAGGCAGGCTGCACGGCGGGCGAGGGTCGCCGGCGTTTCGGAAAGCGCACGGGGCGGAGGGTCCGAGTCACAGGCGGGCGGGCGATTTTAGCCCCGCCCAGGGAAGCGGCGACATGAGCAGCCACCCCAGTGGCGGTGATTTGCCCGGCACCGCCGCCAGGCGGCAGGCGCCGGACGGCAGTCCGGTTCAGCGTCGACGCCAGACCGCGGCGAAGAAGCCGTCGGTGCCGTGGCGGTGCGGCCACAGCCGCAGCATGCCGTCATGGCACAGCGAGGCGGCCTGCTCGACCTTCTGGCGCTCGAGCACCTCGGCGGCATCGAGCATCTCGAAGTCCGGATGGGCCTCGGTGAAGGCGCGCACGATGGCCTCGTTCTCGGCCTCGAGCACGCTGCAGGTCGCGTAGACCAGCTGGCCGCCGGACTTCACCAGGCGAGCGGCGCTGTCGAGGATGGACGCCTGCTTGGCGGTCAGCTCGGCCACCGACTTCTCGCTCTGGCGCCACTTCAGGTCGGGATTGCGGCGCAGCGTGCCCAGGCCCGAGCACGGCGCGTCGACCAGCACCCGGTCGATCTTGCCGGCCAGGCGCTTGACCCGGTCGTCGCGCTCGTGGGTGATGCCGGCCGGATAGACGTTCGACAGCCCGCTGCGCGCCAGACGCGGCTTGAGCGCCGCCAGCCGGTGCGCCGACACATCGAAGGCGTAGAGCCGGCCGGTGTTGCGCATCATCGCGCCCAGCGCCAGCGTCTTGCCGCCGGCGCCGGCGCAGAAGTCGACCACCATCTCCCCGCGCCTGGCCTCGGTCAGCAGCGCCAGCAGCTGGCTGCCCTCGTCCTGCACCTCGACCTCGCCGCGGTTGAAGACCTCGGTGCGGTTGAGCGCCGGCTTGCCGTCGACCCGCAGGCCCAGCGGCGAGAACGGCGTCGGCTGCGCGCGAATGCCCTCGGCGGCCAGCGCCTCCTGCGCGGCCTCGCGCTTGACCTTGATGGCGTTGACGCGCAGATCCAGCCCGGCGGGCTGCAGCAGCGCCTCGGCCAGCGCGTCGAACTCCTCGCCGACCTGCGCCTTCAGCGGCTCGACCAGCCACTCGGGCAGGTTGTGCACCAACGCGGCGTTGTGGCCCTTCGAGGCCTTCATCGGGTCGAACTGGCGGCAGTTGTCCAGCCAGGTGCGCTCGCCCTCGGTGATCGCGGCGTTCAGGTAGGCCTCCGAGCCCTGCCAGGCCAGCAGGATCAGCCGGCGCTCGATCGAGCCGTGGCCGGAGCGCGCCAGGTACTGGTACTTCGCGCGACGGCGCAGCACCTCGTAGACCGTCTCGGCCAGCGTCTGGCGCTCGCGTGCGCCCAGCGCACGGTTCTGGCGGAAGAAGGACGACACCACCGCATCGGCGGGCGTGGTGAAGCGCAGCACCTCGTGCAGCAGCTCGTCGCACAGGGCGAACAGGGCCTTGGGGGTCATCGAGGGCTCCTCGGGAACGGAATCGGAAGATCGGACAGGAAAGGACGGCTCAGCGCGGATCGAACAGCCACTGCTCGACGCCGTCAAGATGGCGCACGACGCCCGCTTCGTCGACCGCAAGCCGGTCCTCGACGAACCAGCGCACCGCGCGCGGGTAGATCACATGCTCGCAGCGCAGGATGCGCTCGGCCAGCGTGTCGGGCGTGTCGCCCTGGCGCACCGGCACCGCCGCCTGCACGACGATCGGGCCGTGGTCCAGCTCGGGCGTCACGAAATGCACCGTGGCCCCGGCGAACTTGCAGCCCGCCTGCAGCGCACGCTCGTGCGTGTGCAGCCCGCCGAAGGACGGCAGCAGCGACGGGTGGATGTTCAGCAGCCGGCCCGCGTAGCGCGCGACGAACTCGGGCGTCAGGATGCGCATGAAACCGGCCAGCACCACCAGGTCGGGCTGGTGCCGGTCGATCTCCTCGGCCAGCGCGGCGTCGAAGGCGGCGCGATCGGCATGCGCGCGGTGGTCCAGACCGACCGCGGCGATGCCCTGCGCCTGCGCCCAGGCCAGCCCGCCCGCCTGCGGACGGTTGCTGATGACGGCAACGACGGCGGCGGGCCAGCCCTCGGTCTGGCAGGCCTTCTGGATGGCTTCCATGTTGGAGCCCCGGCCGGAAATCAGGATCACGATGCGTTTCATGGGTGCGGGAGTGTAATCGGCGCCCGGCAGAGGACCCGGCCATTGGTCGCATGACAAGGACATGGAAACCGGTCACAGTAGCCCCCGCGCACCCGGCGCAGCGTGAACCTTGTCGCGATTCACGATCTTCTTTCTTCGTTTCGATTCCAACAGGAGAACACAGATGGGACTGCTCGACTCTCTGGTCGGCTCGGTGGTGAGCCAGGCACTCGGTGGCTCGCAGCAGGGTGGCCAGGCCGCCCTGATCCAGGCCCTGATCGGCATGCTGATGAACGGCGGCCTCGGTGGCGGCGGCGCGGCCCAGGCCGGCGCGCCGGCCGGCGGCCTGGGCGGACTGCTGGAGCAGTTCCAGCGCAGCGGCCTGGGCGACGTGGCCTCGTCCTGGGTCTCGACCGGCCAGAACCTGCCGGTCTCGGCCGAGCAGATCGGCCAGGTGCTCGGCCCGGACGTGCTGGGCCAGCTCGCGCGCAGCGCCGGCATGGACAGCGGCGCGGCCGGTGGCGCGCTGGCGCAGATCCTGCCCCAGGTGGTCGACGCGATGACGCCGGACGGCCGCCTGCCCCAGCAAGGCGCCGACCTGGGCGCGATGCTGCCGCAGATCCTCGGCGGCCTGCTCGGCGGCGCGCGCTGAGCCGCCGCTGAGCCCGGCCCGCCCCTGACGATGCCGGGGGCGGGCGTCGGCCGCTATGCTCGCGTGGCCATGGCTGACATCCACATCACCGACATCGAGAACGCCATCAACTGGTGGCGCCAGCGCAGCCCCTCGCCCGACGGCATCGAGCTGGCCGCACCGCTGCGCGCGCTGGCCGAGGTCTACGCGCGGATGAGCTACTTCCGCGAGACTTCGCACGACGAGGACACGCTGCCGCCGCCGGCCCGCGAGGCCTGGCTGGCCTGGTACGACAGCACGCCCGACGCGCCCTGCATCGCGATCTGCTCGACCGCCCAGGGCGACGCGGTCTGCAAGGGCTGCGGGCGCAGCTTCGAGGAGGTCCGGCACTGGCCGGCGATGAGCCCGGGCGAGAAGCGCGTCATCTGGCGTCGCATCATCGCCGAGGGCAGCGCCTGGCGCTTCAACCGCTATGCCGACCGGGCGCCGGAGCGTCGTCGCCCAGCATCGGACTCGGCAGCGTGATGACGAAGCAGGTGCCGCCGCCCTCGCGGCCCTCGCAGCGCACCTTGCCGCCGTGGCGCTCGGCGATCTGGCGCACCAGCGACAGCCCGAGGCCGACGCCGCCCGCGCGCTCGGCATGGCCGGGCAGGCGGTAGAAGGGCTCGAAGATGCGCTCGCGGAACTCCGCCGGCACGCCGGGGCCGCGATCGCGGATGCTGATCTCGATGCGGCCGTCCGGCAGCGTGCCGACGTCGGCCGAGACCTCGTCGCCGCCGTAGCGGCGCGCGTTCTCCAGCAGATTGCGCAGCGCGCGGCGCAGCAGCCGCTCCTCGCCGAGCACCTGCACCTCCTCGCCGCCGGCCTCGGCCCCGACCCGCGCAGCCTCCTCGACCAGCAGGCCGAGCAGCTCGACCAGCTCGGGCTGCATGTCCGAGCGTGCATCAAGCCGGCTGGCCAGCAGCACCTCCTCGACCAGCTCGTCGAGCTCGCGGATGTCGCGGTCGATCTCGCGGCGCAGCTCCTCGTGCTGGGCCGGATCCGCATGGTCGAACATCGACACCGCCATCTTCAGCCGTGCCAGCGGCGAGCGCAGCTCATGGCTGGCATTGGCCAGCAGCGAGCGGTTCGAGCGCACCAGGTCCTCGATGCGCTGCGCCGCCTGGTTGAAGCTGCGCGCCACCGCCGCGACCTCATCTTCGCCGCGTGCATCGACCCGGTGCGACAGCCGGCCACTGCCGAAGACCTCGACACCGCGCTGCAGGATCTCGAGCCGGCGGGTCAGCCGGCGCACCACCGGATAGGCGCCCAGCGTGATCGCGGTGAACAGCGCCGCCAGCAGCAGCAGCACGCCGGTGGCCTCGTCGAGCAGGCCCGGCCCGCCCAGGCCGATGCGATCCAGCGGCCCGGGACCGTTGATCGGTGGCAGGCGCGGTGGCCCGCCCTCGCCGCGAGGCCCATGCTCATGTCCGGGGCCAGACCCTGGCGGCCCGCCACCCTTGAAACCCTTGAAGCGGATCTTCAGTGTCCACAGCACCCGGCCATCGGGCAGGCGCGAGGCCAGCGCGATCTCCGACTCCGGCCGCGCCCGGTCCTCGAGCATGCGGCGGTAAGGCTCGGACTCGGCGATGCGCCGACCCGAGGCGTCATCAAGCGCCAGCGGCAGCTTGAGCTGACGCGACCAGTCCAGCAGCACCTCGCGCTGGGTGTCCTCCGGTGCGCTGGCCGGCGGCAGGCTGCGCTCGATCAGCGCCGCCATCGCCCGGGTGCGCTCGAGCACCGCGCTCTCGAAGCGCGTTTCCTCGGCCGCGGCATGGCGGCGGAACAGCACCGCCGCGATCAGCGCGAACACCAGCAGCACCACCACGACGGTGAGGTAGATGCGCAGATAGAGGCTGCGCACTCCGGTGCTTCGACGCCAGCGCATGCCGGAAGGCGTGCTCAGGCCGCGTCGGCGTCCTGCTTGCGCGCGAAGACATAGCCGGAGCCGCGCACCGTCAGGATGCGGCGCGGGTTCTTCGGATCGTCCTCGATCGCGGCGCGGATGCGCGAGACATGCACGTCGATGCTGCGGTCGAAGGCCTCGATCGGATGCCCCTTGAGCGCATCCATGATCTGGTCACGCGAGAGCACCCGGCCGGGGCTGCGCGCCATCACCTGCAGGATGTCGAACTGGTAGCTGGTCAGCTCGCAGATGCGGCCGTCGACCCGCACCTGGCGTGCGTTCACGTCGACCTCGAGCCGGCCGAAGCGCAGCACCGCATCATCGCCCAGCGGCGTGGCGCGGCGCAGCAGCGCCTTGATGCGCGCGAGCAGCTCGCGCGGCTCGAAGGGCTTGGGCAGGTAGTCGTCGGCCCCCAGCTCGAGGCCGATGATGCGGTCCATCGGCTCGCCGCGCGCGGTCAGCATCAGCAGCGGCAGGCTGCGCAGGCGCGGGTCGGCGCGCAGTTCGCGCGTCAGGTCCAGCCCGTCGCCATCGGGCAGCATCAGGTCGAGCACCAGCACATCGAAGAGCTCGCGCTGCAGGCGCGCGCGCCCCTGCGCCAGATCGCCGGCCACCGAGACATGAAGTCCGGCCGAGACCAGATAGGTGCTGACCATGCCGGTCAGGCGGGCATCGTCGTCGATCAGGAGAACACGGGCGCTCATGGGGGAGTCGGAAGGACGGGCAGTCTCGGAGAGCATGCAGTATCGTCGACCGCCGACGTCAGGCGCTCGTGCCTGCGCTGTAAAGAACTTCAGCCCAGCATCGACTCGACCTGCTGGAGCAGATCGATCGGGCTGCACGGCTTGACCAGGCAGGCATCCGCGCCGGCCTGACGGCCCGCCTGCAGATCGGCCGGCAGACCGCGGGCGCTGAGCAGCAGCACCTTCACGCCCGCCTGCGACGGATCGGCTCGCAGACGCCGGCACACCTCGAGCCCGTCGATCGATCCCGGCAGCATCACATCCAGCACCACCAGGGCCGGCCGCAGTTCATGCGCCAGCGCCAGCGCCTGGGAACCGTCGGCCGCCTCGTGCAGCTCGTGCTCGGTCATCTCCAGCGTCATCCGGATGAAGCGGCGGATGTCGATCTGGTCCTCGACGATCAGGATGCGGCTGGAGATCATGTGCATTCTCGGGATCCCGGCAGGTCAGCACAGACCTTCACCCGCCGGGGACAGGTTCACTGCATGCCTTCGGCATGCATGCTGCGGCCCATGCGGATCATCTCCGATTCCACCCAGGCGCGCACCGCGATCGCAGGTGCAGGCTGATGGATCACGCGGACCCGGTCGGGCAGACCGCCGCGCTCGGCGATCTGGTGCGGCGTCTGACTGGTAATCGCCAGCACCCGGAGCGGAGCGTACTCGTTCAGGCCGGACAGCGTCAGCAGCATCGCGTAACCGTCGATGTCAGGCATCGCCAGATCGGTCACCAACAGGTCCGGCGCCTTGCGACCGAGCTGCAGCAGGCCGGTATAGCCATTGTTGGCGCCGCGCAGCGACACATTCGGGCCCAGAGGCTGCAGCACCTCCTGCCAGAGCTGCAGCTGGTCGACGCTGGAGGCGATCAGCAGGACATCGAGCGGTGCATTGGCAGCCGCCGCCATCGACAGCGAGGTCGGCGCCGCAGGACGCAGCCCGCTGCGCTGGGCCAGGGCCTCGACCGCGGACAGCCGGATGCGGCGATGACCACCTGGCGTGCGACCGGCCGGCAGCGTGCCGGCCTCGACCCACAGCTGGACGGTGCGCAGCGACACGCCGAGCCGCAGCGCGGCTTCGCGGGTCGTCAGCAACGGGTCCAGAGGATCTTGAGCAAAATGGGGACGGGACATGGCAGGGGGCCCTCTAAAACACAGATCGGGCGAGCTCGTCTGACCGAGTTCGCGAGTCTCCAGCTCATCTATTTGCGGCTTGCCCGGGTCATCGGCATGCGGCTTCCCCCGCTGTAGCGCCGGAAGTTTCAAAGTGTGACTTATTTCGCCTCCCGATTACGAATTGCGCAGATCCAGTATGAGGAATATTTGCAACACAACCCCTCATTCATGGGTACACATCGTACCAAATGAATCGAAAAAAATGATCACGCGCAAAAAATCACACCAGGAGCCACAACAATGACCCGTCCAGCGACCACACCCCCTTCAGATGCAGCCGAGGACGAGGAGTTTCAAGGATTGCCCCCGCTGCCCTCGGGTACACGAAACTACATGACGCCGCAAGGCCATCGCCAGATGCGCGCCGAATTGATGAATCTGCTCGATGTCGAGCGCCCGAAAGTGGTGGAAACCGTTTCCTGGGCCGCAAAGAACGGCGACCGTTCGGAAAACGGGGACTATCTCTACGGCAAGAAAAGGCTGAGGGAAATCGACCGCCGCATCCGGCACCTGACGCGCCGGCTCGACATCGCGGAGGTGGCCGATCCGTCGGCGCACCACGGGCGCGACCAGGTCTTCTTCGGTGCGACGGTGACCTATGCCGACTCCGGCGGGCAGGAGCACACCGTCACCATCAAGGGCATCGACGAGTCCGACAGCCTGCGCGGAGAGATCAGCTGGATCTCCCCGGTCGCGCGGGCACTGCTGAAGGCGCGCGAGGGCGACGAGGTGATGCTGATGACGCCAGCAGGGCTGCAGCGCCTCGAGGTGATCGAGGTGCGCTATCCCGCCCCGGGCGAGCCGGCCTGAGGCCGTGCTCAGGGACGGATGCGAGCCACCCGCATCACCGACGGGCTGCGCCGCACCACGCGCAGCACATCCGCCAGATGCTGGCGGTCGCGCACCGCCAGCATCAGCCGCAGCTCGGTGGTCTCGCCGGCGCGGTGGGGATCCATGTCGATGTGGGCGATGTCGGCCTCGGCCTGGCTGACCGCCTGGGCGATCTCGGCCAGCACCCCGGTGCCGTTGCGCACCAGCACGCCGACCGCGGTGCGGAAGGCACGCACCGGCTGATCCGACCACTCCACGCCCAGCCAGCGCTCGGGATCTCGCTCGAAGAGCCGCTTGCCGACCGAGCACTCGGCGGTGTGCACCGTCAGGCCCTCGCCGCGGCCGAGGTAGCCGACGATGTGGTCGCCGGGAATCGGCTGGCAGCAGGTGGCGAGCTGGATCGTCGCGTTCTCGCTGCCGTCGATGACGATCGTGCCTTGGGTCGGCGCCTCGTGGTCGACCGCATAGCGGCCCATCGACAGCGTGACCGCATCGGGCCGACGTCCCTGCTCGATCATCTGGCGCGCCAGCCGCTTGGCCACGATCACCGCGATCTTGCGGCCCAGGCCGATGTCGATCAGCAGCTCGCGGCGGTTGCGGTTGCCGCTCCAGCGCACCAGCGACTGCCAGAGCTGCGCGTCGGCCTCGCTGAGGTCGCTGTCGTCGATGCCGGGCAGCGGCAGGCCCTCGGTGCGCAGCGCCTGCGCCAGCAGCTTCAGGCCGAGATCGTAGGACTCCTCGGCCTCCATGTTCTTCAGGTGATGGCGGATCTTCGAGCGAGCCTTGCCGGTGCGCACGAAGTTCAGCCAGGCCGGATTGGGCCGGGCCGAGGGCGCGGTGATGATCTCGACCGAATCGCCCGAGGACAGCGCGGTGCGCAGCGCCACCGGCTCGCCGTTGACGCGCGCGGCCACGCAGTGATCGCCCACGCGCGAGTGGATCGCATAGGCGAAGTCCACCGGCGTGGCGCCGCGCGGCAGCGCCAGGATCTTGGACTTCGGCGTGAAGACATAGATCGACTCGGGAAAGAGGTCGATCTTGACGTGCTCGAGGAACTCGGCCGAATCACGCGTCTCGCTCTGGATGTCGACCAGCGACTGCAGCCACATCGTGCCCAGATGCTTGGTGTCGGGCCGGGTGTCGGGCGCCTCGCTGCCGTGGCTGGTCTTGTACATCCAGTGCGCGGCGATGCCGGCCTCGGCCACCGCGTGCATCGCGGCGGTGCGGATCTGGAACTCGATCGCGGTGCCCAGCGGGCTGACCACGGTGGTGTGCAGCGACTGGTAGCCGTTGGCCTTCGGGATCGCGATGTAGTCCTTGAAGCGCCCCGGCACCGGCTTGTAGAGCTGGTGCAGCACGCCCAGCGCCAGATAGCACTCGGGCAGCGTCGCCACCACCAGCCGGAAGCCGAAGATGTCGCTGACCTGCGCGAAGCTCAGGTGCTTCTCGCGCATCTTGGTGTAGATCGAATGGACCGTCTTCTCGCGGCCGTAGACCTGCGCGGGCACCTCGGCCTGGGTCAGCGCCAGCTCCACCTCCTGGCGCACCCGCTCGACCAGGTCGCGCCGGTGGCCGCGGGCCTTGCCGACCGCCTTCGACAGCGCCGCATGGCGCCAGGGACTCAGGAAGCGGAACGAGGTCTCCTGCAGCTCGCGATAGCACTGGTTCAGACCGAGCCGGTGCGCGATCGGCGCGTAGATCTCGAGCGTCTCGCGCGCGATGCGGGCACGCTTGTTCGACGCCATCGCCTCCATCGTGCGCATGTTGTGCATGCGGTCGGCGAGCTTGATCAGGATGACGCGCACGTCGCGCGCCATCGCCAGCAGCATCTTGCGGAAGGATTCGGCCTGCGATTCCTCGCGGGTCGAGAACTGCAGCTTGTCGAGCTTGGTCAGGCCGTCGACGATGTCGGCGGTGGCTGCGCCGAAGCGCTCGACCATCTCCGACTTGGTGATGCCGCAGTCCTCCATCGTGTCGTGCATCAGCGCGGCCATGATGGCCTGCACGTCGAGCTTCCAGTCGGCGCACAGGCCGGCCACCGCGATCGGGTGCGTGATGTAGGGCTCGCCGCTGGCGCGGAACTGGCCCAGATGCGCCTCGTCGGCGAAGCGGTAGGCCTCGCGCACGCGGCGCACGTCGGCCTCGTCGAGGTAGTCGAGCTTGGCGGTCAGCACCGCGAAGGAGGCAGCGCTGGCGCCGTGGGCGCCAGGCACCGCATCGATCACCGGCTTGCCGGCGCGCTCGCGCGGCTTCTGGCGTGCGGCAGCGTCGGGCCGGACGGGCTCGGCCATCGGCGCAGCCTCGGCCTCAGGCAGAAGCGTCTCGGAGACATGCTCCGGATCGCCCGATCCGGACTGGCTTCCCGTCCGTCGCCAGGACGGGAAGAACATGCGACGCAGGACATCAGCAGTACGGGACACCATGACTCACTCTAGCGTGTCTCGCGCCGCGTCGGGCGTCGCGGGCGGGAGGCCGGACAGGCGATCAGGTCGGCACCTTGCGCAGCATCTCGACGCCGACCTGGCCGGCGGCGATCTCGCGCAGCGCGGTCACGCCCGGCTTGTTCTTGGTCTCGACCTTCGGCGCATGGCCCTGGCTGAGCATGCGGGCGCGGTAGGTGGCCGCCAGCACCAGCTGGAAGCGGTTGGGGATCTTCTGCAGACAGTCTTCGACGGTGATGCGTGCCATGGTGGGTCTTTTCTTCCGCAGTTCAGGAGAGTTGGAGGGCGTCGAAGACAGCCGGACGGCTGCGACGCTGGGTCGAGTATTTTAGCCGCTGGGCGTGCACGATGGTCTTGAGGTCGAACAGCGCGGTGTCGAACAGCGCGTTGACGACGATGTAGTCGAAGTGGCGCGCCTGCGCGACCTCATGCCGGGCGTTGATCATGCGCTGCTCGATGACCTCGGGCGTGTCCTCGCCGCGCCGGCGCAGGCGCTGCAGCAGCTCCTCCCACGACGGCGGCAGGATGAAGATCAGCACCGCGGCCGGGAAGATCTGCTTGATCTGCAGCGCGCCCTGGAAGTCGATCTCCAGCACCACATCCTCGCCGGCCTGCAGGCGGCGCTCGATGGCGG
Organism: Sphaerotilus sulfidivorans; assembly: GCF_013426975.1. Lineage (GTDB taxonomy): Bacteria > Pseudomonadota > Gammaproteobacteria > Burkholderiales > Burkholderiaceae_C > Sphaerotilus > Sphaerotilus sulfidivorans. Next base: position 14,954 of record NZ_JACCPY010000033.1, on the reverse strand, counting down.
CGCGCGAGGTGCCGTAGCGGTTGCCATGCACCTGGGCCCACTCGAAGAAGTCGCCGCGGTCGATCATGGCCTGGAACTCGTCCTGGCCGACGAACCAGTACTCGCGGCCGTGCTGCTCCTGGCCGCGCGGCGCGCGCGTGGTGTGCGAGACCGACACCATCAGCCGGGCATCGAGCTCGAGCAGTGCCTTGACCAGGCTGGACTTGCCGGCGCCGCTCGGAGCGGAGACGACATACAGGTTGCCAGGATAGTCCGGCAGCGCGGCGGCAGGATTCGACGACGGATTCATGGTGGGAGAGTTGTCGGCACTCATTCGATGTTCTGGACCTGTTCGCGCATCTGCTCGATCGCGACCTTCATCTCGACCGAGATGCGGGTGAGCTCGAGCGCGGCGGACTTCGAGCCCAGCGTGTTGGCCTCGCGGTGCAGTTCCTGGATCAGGAAGTCGAGCCGCTTGCCCAGCTCGCCGCCCTGGCGCAGCAGCCGGGCGATCTCGTCGAGGTGGGACTGCAGCCGGCCCAGCTCCTCGGCGACGTCGATGCGGATCGCGAAGGCCGCGGCCTCCGACATCGCCCGCTCGGCCAGCGCTTCGGCCGGCACGCCCTGCGAGGCACCGGCGGCGGCCAGCGCCTCGTTCCAGCGCTCGAGAAAGCGCTGGCGCTGGCGCTCGACCACCTGCGGCACCAGCGGCGCAGCCTGCGCGGCCAGCGCACGCAGCGCCTCGACCCGCTCCATCAGGATGGCGACCAGACGCTCGCCCTCGCGGGCACGGGCCTCGCGCAGCCGCGCCACGCACAGCCGCGCGGCCTCGGCCGCAGCCTCGTCGAGCACAGGCGCGGGCGCAGTGGAACGACACCAGGCCAGCGCCTCCTGCACGCTCATCGGCGCGGACTGCGGCAGCGCCGCCAGCACCGCCGACTGCAGCCGGCCGAGCCGCTCGAGCTGCTCGGGCGCGGGGGGGCGCACCTCGGCGTCGGCACGCTCGCCGTGCAGGCGCAGCTCGATCTTGCCGCGCTTGAAGGCCTGCGTGAGCTGCTCGCGCAAGCCCGGCTCGAGCGCGCGCAGTTCGTCGGGCAGACGCAGCGTCAGATCGAGAAAACGGCTGTTGACCGAGCGCAGCTCGACCGTCACGGTGCCGGCGCGGACGATGGTGGATTCGGTGTTTTCCCCGGTGTCAGGGCCGGTGCCGGCGCTGGCACTGGCATAACCGGTCATGCTGTAAACTGGCATCGCGGACTTCGCCCAAGCAAAACACGATTATGTCAAAGCCTCAGAAACCCGCCCCGCTGCCCCCTGGCACGGTGGTCGGAGGCTACCAGGTCATTCGAAAGCTGGCGGCGGGTGGTTTCGGGGTGGTCTATCTGGCCGAGGACGCCGAGCGTCGGCTGGTGGCACTGAAGGAGTACCTGCCGTCATCCCTCGCCGAGCGTGCTCCGGGCGAGCTGATCCCGCGCGTCAAGCCGGACAAGCAGCCGCTCTATCGCCTGGGCCTGAAGAGCTTCTTCGAGGAGGGCCGCTCGCTGGCCCAGATCAGCCATCCGAGCGTGGTCTCGGTACTGAACTTCTTCCGCGAGAACGAGACGGTCTACATGGTGATGAACTACCTGCAGGGCGACACGCTGCAGGACTTCATCGTCACCGCGCGCGACCTCAAGCGCGACAAGGTCTTCCGCGAGAGCACCATCCGCAGCCTGTTCGACGAGATCCTGCGCGGCCTGCGCATCGTGCACCAGCACAAGATGCTGCACCTGGACATCAAGCCGGCCAACATCTTCATCACCAACGACAACAAGGCGGTGATGCTGGACTTCGGCGCCGCGCGCGAGGTGCTGAGCAAGGAAGGCAACTTCATCCGGCCGATGTACACGCCCGGCTTCGCCGCCCCGGAGATGTACCGCCGCGACGGCAGCCTCGGGCCCTGGACCGACATCTACGCCATCGGCGCGTGCATCTACGCCTGCATGCAGGGCTATCCGCCCAACGACGCGCCGCAGCGCATCGAGAAGGACCGGCTGAACCTGTCGCTGTCGCGGCTGCGCAATGTCTATTCGGACAACCTGATCGAGGTGACCGAGTGGTGCATGTCGCTCGATCCGCTGGCGCGGCCGCAGAGCGTGTTCGCGCTGCAGAAGGAACTCTCGCGCGAGACCGAGCGGCGCTACACCAAGCTGAGCTTCAGCGAGCGTCTCAAGCTGCAGCTCGAGAACATCAAGTCCGGCGCGAAGGCCTGAGCACGGCGGCGCCGTCCTGCCCTGCCCTCCCGCCGCCCCACCTCCACGACACCGCTCGACGCCCGGAATCCCTGTCCATGCGCTTTTCCGTCTACCAGATCAGCCGCCGCGGCGGCCGCGAGAAGAACGAGGACCGCATGGGCTACTGCTACACGCGGGACTCGGGCCTGTTCGCGCTGGCCGACGGCATGGGCGGCCACCCCGAAGGCGAGGTCGCCTCGCAGATGTCGCTGCAGACGCTGGCGGCCCAGTTCCAGCAGGAGGCGCGGCCGACGCTGAAGGATCCGAAGCGCTTCCTGAGCGAGGGCATCCTGGCCGGCCATCACCAGCTGCTGCGCTACGCGGTCGAGCGCGCGCTGCTCGACACCCCGCGCACCACGCTGGTGGCCTGCCTCCTGCAGGGCCGCGAGGCCTGGTGGGCGCATTGCGGCGACTCGCGCCTGTACCTGGTGCGCGGCGGCCGGCTGGTCGCGCGCACCCGCGACCACTCCTACTCCGAGCTGCAGGAGACGCTCACCGGCATCGTGCCGCTGGGCGACAAGGTCAACCGCAATGTGCTGTTCACCTGCCTGGGCAGTCCGGGCAAGCCGGTGATCGACATCGCCGGCCCGGTGTCGCTGCAGCCCGGCGACCGGGTGCTGCTGTGCTCGGACGGCCTCTGGGGCGTGATCGACGACGCCACCATCACCCGGGAGCTGGCCGCCGCGCCGATCGGCGAGTCGGTGCCCGAGCTGGTGGAGCTGGCGCTGCGCACCGCCGGCGACAAGAGCGACAACGTCACCGTCATCGCCGTCGAGTGGGAGGCCTCCGAGAACGACGACGAGGACACGCTGGCCGGCATCGAGACCGCCGCGCTCGGCGACGACATGTTCGAGTCGACCATCCAGGCCGGCCACGGCCCCGGCCAGGAAGCCGCCGACCTGCTCGACGACGAGGAGATCGAGCGCTCGATCCGCGAGATCAACGAGGCGATCCGCCGCACCGCGCAGAAGCGTGGCTAGCGGCCAGCCCCTGCCCCGTTTTCCTTCTCTCCCTTTCTTTTCATTCCCTCGGCGTTCGTCATGCCCGCGCAGGCGGGCACCCACGCACCGCCCGCCCCGTCCAGGACTGACCCCATGACCACCTCCCGCCCCCTCGAGCGCGCCCCCGATGCGCTGCGCCCCGTCCGCATCACCCGCGGCTACACCCGGCACGCCGAAGGCTCGGTGCTGATCGAGTTCGGCGACACCCGCGTGCTGTGCACCGCCTCGGTCGAGGAGCGGGTGCCGCCGCACAAGAAGGGCTCGGGCGAAGGCTGGGTCACCGCCGAGTACGGCATGCTGCCGCGCGCCACCCACACCCGCTCCAGCCGCGAGGCCGCCAAGGGCAAGCAGACCGGCCGCACGCAGGAGATCCAGCGTCTGATCGGCCGCTCGCTGCGCAGCGTCTTCGACCTGAAGATGCTCGGCGAGCGCACCATCACCATCGACTGCGACGTGCTGCAGGCCGACGGCGGCACCCGCACCGCCTCGATCACCGGCGCCTTCGTCGCCGCGCATGACGCGGTGTCGAAGCTGCTGGCGCAGGGCCTGCTGGCCGAGACGCCGATCCGCGACCATGTGGCCGCGATCTCGGTCGGCCTGCTCGACGGCGCGGCGCTGCTCGACCTCGAATATGTCGAGGACTCGGCCTGCGATACCGACATGAACGTGGTGATGACCGGCTCGGGCGGCTTCGTCGAGGTGCAGGGCACCGCCGAGGGCGTGCCCTTCAGCCGCGAGGAGATGGACCGCCTGATCAGCCTGGCCGACAAGGGCATCCGCGAGCTGATCGCACTGCAGCGCGCGGCGCTGGCGGGCCAGTGAGCCCGGAGCGGGAGCACGCGATGGACACGCTGCGACTGGTGCTGGCGTCGAACAACGCCAAGAAGCTCAAGGAGCTGGGTGCGCTGCTGGCGCCGGCCGGCGTCGAGCTGGTGACGCAAGGCGCGCTCGGCGTCGCCGAGGCCGAGGAGCCGCACCACACCTTCATCGAGAACGCGCTGGCCAAGGCGCGCCACGCCGCGGCCGCCACCGGCCTGGCCGCGATCGCCGACGATTCCGGCCTGTGCGTGGACGCGCTCGGCGGCGCACCGGGCGTGCATTCGGCGCACTACGCCGCGCTGGAGCCGGCCCTTGATGCCGACCGCGAGGCGCTGCGCGCTCGACAGGACGCCGCCAACAACGCCAAGCTGCTCGCTGCGCTCGACGGCGCCTCGACCCGGCGCGCGCGCTTCGTCTGCGCGCTGGTGGCGGTGCGCTCGGCCGACGACCCGGAACCGCTGATCGCCTTCGGGCGCTGGAACGGCGAGATCCTCGCCGCGCCCGAGGGTGCGGGCGGCTTCGGCTACGACCCGCTGATGTTCATCCCGTCCGAGGGCTGCACCGCCGCGGCGATGCCGGCCGACACGAAGAACCGGCTCAGCCACCGTGCGATCGCCTGCGCGCAGATGCTCGCGCTGATGCGGGAGGTCTGGCAGCGTGGCTGACGGCATCTCCCTCTCGCCGGTGTCGGCGCCCCCCGCGGCCGACCTGTCCGACCACCAGGCGCTGCTGGCGCGCTACCTGCGCCCGGGCACGCTGCAGCTGGGCGCACCGCCCCCGCTGGGCCTGTACATCCACCTGCCGTGGTGCCTGCGCAAGTGCCCGTACTGCGACTTCAACTCGCACGAGGCAGCCACCGGCGGTCACCCCGAGGCGCGCTACCTGGACGCGCTGCGCGCCGATCTGGAGCGGGCGCTGCCGATGGTCTGGGGCCGCCACATCCAGACCATCTTCATCGGCGGCGGCACGCCCAGCCTGTTCTCGCCCGAGGCCATCGAGCGGCTGCTGGCCGACGTGCGCGCGCTGCTGCCGCTCACGCCGGGCTGCGAGATCACGCTGGAGGCCAATCCCGGCACCTTCGAGCGCGAGCGCTTCCGCGCCTTCCGCGCTGCCGGCGTGACCCGGCTCTCGATCGGGGTGCAGACCTTCGACGACGCGCGGCTGCAGACGCTCGGCCGGGTGCACAGCCGCGCGCAGGCGCTGGCCGCGGCCGAAGAGGCCCATGCGGCCTTCGACACCTTCAACCTCGACCTGATGTATGCGCTGCCCGGCCAGACGCTGGCCGAGGCCGAGGCCGACCTGCGCACCGCGCTGGCGCTCGCGCCGCCGCACCTGTCGGTCTACCACCTGACGATCGAGCCCAACACCGTCTTCGCCAGCCGCCCGCCCGCGGCACTGCCCGACGACGATCTGGCCAGCGAGATGCTCGACCAGATCACCGCGCTGACCGGCGAGGCGGGACTCGCGCGCTACGAGGTCTCGGCCTACGCGCGGCCCGGCCACCGCTGCGCGCACAACCTGAACTACTGGCAGTTCGGCGACTACCTCGGCATCGGCGCGGGCGCGCACACCAAGCTGAGCTTCCCGAACCGCGTCGTGCGCCAGGTGCGCTGGCGCGATCCGGCGATGTACATGGAGCACGCGCTGGCCGGCCGGGCGATCTCGAACGACGAGGAGGTGAGTCGCAAGGCACTGCCCTTCGAGTTCATGCTCAACACGCTGCGGCTGAAGGACGGCTTCGAGCTGGCGCTGTTCCGCGAGCGCACCGGGCTGCCGCCCTCGGCCGTCGCGGCCGGGCTGGCCGAGGCCGAGCGGCGCGGCCTGCTCGAACACGACCGCAGCGCCGGCATCGTGCGCCCGAGCGAGCGCGGCTTCGACTTCCTCAGCGACCTGCAGTCGATGTTTCTGACCTGAGCGCACCGGCCGCGCCGCTGCCGACCAGGCCCAGCATCGCCATCAGCCGCGGGCCGATGGCCTGCAGCGCCAGCACCTCCTGGCAGGCGCCGGCGCGGATCGCTTCCTTGGGCATGCCGAAGATCGCGCTGGTGGCCTCGTCCTGGGCGATGTTCCACGCGCCGGCGTCGCGCATGCGGCGCATGCCCTCCGCGCCGTCGCCGCCCATGCCGGTCAGCATCACGCCCAGCGCTCGCTCGCCCACCACCTGCGCGACCGAGCGGAACAGCACGTCGACGCTGGGCCGATGCCGGTTGACCGGCTCGGTGTCGGTGACGCGCGCGACCAGGCTGGCGCCGACCTTGACCACCGACAGGTGCCGTCCTCCCGGCGCCACATAGCCGTGGCCCTGCTGCAGCACCATCTCGTCGCGGGCCTCGCAGACCCGCAGCGCACCCAGCGTGTCCAGCCGGGCGGCATAGCGCGCCGAGAATCCGCCCGGAATGTGCTGCACGATCAGCACCGGCGGCACCTGCGCCGACAGCGCGCGGATCACATGCGGCGTGGCCTCGGGCCCGCCGGTGGAGGCACCGATCGCGATCAGGCGGATGCGGCGCTCGCCGACCTCGACCGCCGGGCCGCCCGACAGGACCGGCGCAGCGGAAGTCGGTGCCTGCAGCGGCGCAGGCGAGGCGACGGACAGGGCCGGTGACGACACGGTCGCGGGCGCCGCCGGCACGCTCCGGCGTGGCGCAGCGGGCCGGCTCTGCACCGCCTGACGCAAGGCCGCCAGCAGCTCGCGCTCGAAGGCCTCGAAGGCACCCGACACGCCGACGGCCGCCTTGTCGATCACCGCCGCCGCGCCCAGCGCCAGCGCGCGGGTCACGATGTCGGGCTGACGCTGGGCGGCCGAGGTGACCATCACCACCGGCGTCGGGCGCAGCCGCATCAGGCGGTCGAGGAATTCCAGGCCATCCATCTTCGGCATGGCCATGTCGAGCGTGATCACGTCGGGATCGAGCTCGCGGATCATCTCGCGCGCCTGCAGCGCGTCGCAGGCGGCGCCGACGCACTCCATGTCGGTCTGGCGGGCGATGATGCCCGACATCAGGCCGCGCATCACCGCGGAGTCGTCGACGACAACGATCCGAATCGGCGCAGCCGGCGGGCGCGAGGGCTGGAAGGAAACAGGCATGGATTCGGCGCTCGGGCGAAGCAGGATCAGAACAGGTCGATGCTGCCGGCTGCGGACGCCGAGGCGCGGCGGCGTGCATCCTGGTCGAGCGCGATGGCGGCCTCGCGCTGCGCCGGCGGCAGGCGGCGCACCATCGCGCGCCCGGTCTTGGGGAAGAAACAGACCTTGCGCGGATAGGGTCCGAGCACATCCTGCGACACCAGCGGAATCTCCTCGGTGCGCAGATAGTCGAGCACGAAGCTGGTGTTGCGCTGGCCGACATTGAGCGCGCCATTGCCGGCGATCAGCGCCGCGCCGCCAAAGACCTTGGCCTCGAGCGTGCGCCGGGTCGCACCGCGCTTGATCAGCGCGTTGATCAGCAGCTCCATCGCGCAGGAGCCGTAGCGGCCGCCGTCGTCGGACGCCCCGTCGCCGGGCAGCATGAAATGGTTGATGCCGCCGACCGCGGCCTGGCGATCCCACAGGCAGGCGGCGATGCACGAGCCCAGCGTCGTGGTGATGACCAGATCCTCGCTGTGGACGAAATACTCGCCCGGCATCACCTTGACCGCATCGGCATTGAAGGCGACCTCGCGGTAGAAGAAAGACGCCTCGCCAGAGGCACGCCGCTCGGCACGCATGCGCTCGATCCGGCCGGGCACGACACGCGCCTCGGCAGAGGAGGCGTCGGAGGCACGGGCTCCGGCAGGCCGGCGAGCATCGGCAGACGAGGGGGAGGCACTCTGGGTATTGGTCATGACAGGTTCCCGGACTGTGGTGCACTGTGCCGTCGCATGCCGCCGTGCAGCCCGGGAAGAAACCCGTCAAACCGGGCCCATCTTGGCGCAGGCGAATCCGCCGGACCCCTTAGACTGCAAAATCATCGCCGCCCCACTCGCCCAGACCACTTCATGACCCCGTCCCCCGAGGTCCGCCATCGCATGAACACCGTGACCATCGGCGGCGCGACGCTGCGCGTCGATCTCGCGGTCCAGATGCTCGAGCGTTCGGGCATGGACGGCCTGTCGCGGCTCGAGCCCGGCTCGGCCGCCTGGCTGCAGGCGCTGATCGACGGTCTGTGCATGCTGTCGAGCCGCGATCCGATGACCGGTCTGGTCAACCGCCGCCAGTTCGAGGCCAGCCTGGAGGGCGAGATCGACCGGGTCGCGCGCTCGGGCGAGTCGGCGATGCTGCTGCTGATCGACATCGACCACTTCAAGCGGGTCAACGACAGCTACGGCCACGGTGCCGGCGACGAGGTCATTCGCGCGATCGGACGCACGCTCCAGGAGTGCGTCCGTCCGATGGACACGGTGGCGCGCATCGGCGGCGAGGAGTTCGCCGCCGTGCTGCCGAACTGCCCGGCCAGCTTCGGCGAGGCGGTGGCCGACCGCATCCGCCTGGCGATCGAGTCCTGCCGGATCGAGGTCAGCCGGCATGTGCGGCTGAGCGTGACCGCCAGCGTCGGCGGCGCCTTTGCCCCGCGCTGGGTCCGTTCCTCGGCCCGGCTCTGGATGGAGCGCGCGGACCAGCAGCTCTACCGCGCCAAGGCCGCCGGCCGCAACCGCACCTGCATGGAGCTGCCTCCCCACTCGCAGGTCAGCAACGAGGAACGCGACATGCTGTTCAGCACCATGTCGGCGTTCATGCCCGACACACTGGATTCCACCCGATGAGCACGACGACCCTGACGACCTCGCCCGGCTCCGAGCCGACCGCGACCGGCCGCACCGAGCGTCCGCGTGTCTTCGCGATCACCAGCGGCAAGGGCGGCGTCGGCAAGACGATGCTGGCCGCCAATCTCGCCGCCGCGCTGGCCCGCCGGGGCGAGCGGGTGCTGGTGATCGATGCCGACCTCGGTCTGGCCAACCTCGACGTGGTGCTGAACCTGCAGCCCCGGCGCACGCTGCATGATGTCTTCACCGGGCAGGGCACGCTCGACCAGGCGCTTCTGACCGCGCCCGGCGACTTCCAGGTGCTGCTGGCCGGCTCCGGCCTGATCGAGTACTCGCGGCTGACGCCGACGGTGCGCGAGCAGTTCGCGCGACTGATCGACACGGTGCGCCCGCACTACGACCGGGTGCTGATCGACACCGGCGCAGGCATCTCCGACGTGGTGCTCTACGCGATCTCGATGGCCGACGAGGCGATCGTCATCGCCACGCCGGAGCCGACCGCGCTGGCCGACGCCTACGCCACCGTCAAGGTGCTGGGCATGCAGCAGGGCCGCACCTCGATGATGCTGGTGGTCAACCAGACCCATCGCCATGGCGAGGGTCGCCATGTGGCGGCACAGCTGCAGTCGGTCATCGACCGCTTCATCACGCTGCCCGAGGGCGGCACGATCCGGCTGAATCCGCTCGGGGAGGTCGTCAGCGACACCTCGGTGCGCCAGGCGGTGCAGCGGCGCCAGCTGGTGATGCTCGCCTATCCGGGCTCCGACGCCGCCCAGGGCATGTCGGCGATCGCGATGCGTCTGGCCACGCTGCACCCGCCAGCCGGCCGCCTGCCGATGCCCGCGGGCACCCTGGTGACGCTGCTGCCGGTTCCCGAGCCGGTCGCCACGCAGGACGCGTCGGCGCCCGCTCCCTGCGCCGCTCTGCCCGCAGAGGCCGACCTGGCCGGCGCCGCCGTCACCGACGATCCGCACTGATCCCGCGCACCCCGTGCAGGCACACGCTGGGCTACAGTGCGCCCGCATGACGACTGACATCCCCACCACACCCCAGACGCCCGCCACTCCGTACGAATGGGTGGGCGGCGATGCCCGGGTTCGCGCGCTGGTCGACCGCTTCTACGATCTGATGGACCTGGAGCCCGCCTACCGCGAGCTGCGCGCCGCCCATGGCAGCACGCTCGACGAGGCCCGCGACAAGCTCCACTGGTTCCTGAGCGGCTGGCTGGGCGGCCCCGATCTCTACATCGAGCGCTTCGGCCATCCGCGGCTGCGCATGCGCCACATGCCCTTCTCGATCGGCATCCTGGAGCGGGACCAGTGGGTGGCCTGCATGCACCAGGCCATGACCGAGGTGCAGCTCGACCCGGCGCTGATCGAGCGCCTGACCGAAAGCTTCATGCGCACCGCCGACTGGATGCGCAACCGCTGAGTGGCCTGCGGCCGACCGATCGGGACGTCAGCGCAGGCGGCCGTCCGGGCTGCGCGACGAATCCAGCAGCACGATCAGCGCGCCGGCGCCGCCGTCCGGCCCGCGCGCCTGCGTGAAGGCCAGCACCTCCTGGCGCTGCACCAGCCACGAGCGCACCTTGCCCTTGAGCACCGGCTGGCGCCCCGGCGATCCCAGGCCCTTGCCGTGCACCACCCGCACGCAGCGCCAGCCGCGCTTGCCCGCGTCGATCAGGAAGCCGGCCAGCGCCTCGCGCGCGGCGTCGCGATTCAGGCCGTGCAGGTCGATCTGGCCCTGCGTGACCCAGACGCCGCGGCGCAGCTTCTTCAGCACATCGTCGCCGATGCCGGACTGGCGGTAGGAGAGCTGGTCGTCGGTCTCCATCAGCGACTCGGGGTCGAACTCGTCGGACAGCGCGACCCGCATCACCTCGGCCTCGTCGAGCTCGCGCTGGCGCGGGTGGGGCAAGGGACGCGGCCGGACGATCTCGGCCAGATTGCGCGAGCGCAGCCGCACCACCGGGCCGACGCTGCGCTCGAACAGCTCATGCTCGCGCCGGCGCGCGGCCTCCTCGGCGGCACGGCGCGCGGCCTCTTCCTCGGCGCGGCGGCGGCGCTCGCGCAGCACCCGCTGCACCGCGGCCAGACCATCGAGCGAATTCACCTTCATCGTCGTCGTCACAGCAGCCCCCGCTCGGCAAAGGACACCACCGGCCCGCGCCCGACGACGAAGTGGTCGAGCACCCGCACGTCGATCATCTGCAGCGCCGTCTTCAGCGACTGGGTCAGGAACTCGTCCGCCTTCGACGGCTCGGCCACGCCGGAAGGGTGGTTGTGCGCCAGGATGACCGCGGCCGCATCCAGCGCCAGCGCGCGCTTGAGCACCTCGCGCGGGTAGACGCTGGTCTGCGTCAGCGTGCCGCGGAACATCGGCTCGAAGCGGATCAGCCGGTGCTGCGCGTCCAGGAACAGCACCGCGAAGACCTCGTGGCCCAGCTCGGCCAGCTCCAGCCGCAGAAAGTCGCGCACCGCCTGCGGCGAGTCGAAGACCGGCCGGCGCACCATCTCGGCCGCCAGCGTGCGCCGCGCCAGCTCCAGCACCGCCAGCAGCTCGGCGCGCTTGGCCGGCCCCAGGCCCTTGACCGTGGCCAGCGCCGTGCCATCGGCCCGCAGCAGCCCGCCCAGGCCCTGGAAGCGATCCAGCAGCTGCTGCGCCATCTGCAGCACGCCGTTGCCCGCCGTGCCGGTGCGCAGCAGGATCGCCAGCAGCTCGGCATCCTGCAGCGCGGCCGGGCCGTGGCTCAGCAGCTTCTCGCGGGGTCTCAGCTCGGGCGGCAGGTCTTTCATCGGGGGACACCTAAAATCGCGGACAGTCTATCGAGAACAGGATCACTGACGTGCCACAGGTCCAAGCGGGTTCATTCCTGACGCTTCACTATCGCCTCGCCGGCCCGGACGGCGGCGACATCGTCAACACCTTCAACGACAAGCCCGCGACGCTGACGATCGGCAGCGGCGAGCTGGCCCCGGCCATCGAGGCGCGCCTGATCGGCCTGGAGGAAGGCACGCGCACCGTGATCGAACTGGCCGCCGGCGAGGCCTTCGGTCCGCGCAACCCGGACATGGTGCAGAAGCTCGCCTTCTCGGAGCTGCGCCAGATGGGCGACCCGAACGAGGAGTACCAGGTCGGCGACGTGGTGCAGTTCCCCACGCCCGACGGCCGCGGCGCCTTTGCCGGCATCCTGCGCGAGCTCGGCCCCACCGGCCGCGACTGGGCGCTGTTCGACTTCAACCACCCGCTCGCCGGCCAGCCGGTGAGCTTCGAGGTGCAGCTGATCGGAGTGCTGTGATGACGACGACGAACGACACGACACCCCCCCTGCCGGTGCAGGAGGTGGTGCTGGCCCAGCCGCGCGGCTTCTGCGCCGGCGTCGACCGCGCCATCGAGATCGTCGAGCGCGCGATCACCCGGTTCGGCGCGCCGATCTATGTCCGCCACGAGATCGTGCACAACACCTATGTCGTCAACGACCTGAAGGCCAAGGGCGCGATCTTCATCGAGGACCTCGCCGAGGTGCCCGCGGGCGCCACGCTGATCTTCAGCGCCCACGGCGTGAGCCAGGCGGTGCGCCGCGAGGCCGCCGAGCGCGGCTTCGAGGTCTTCGACGCAACCTGCCCGCTCGTCACCAAGGTCCACGTCGAGGTCGCCAAGCTGCGCCGCGAGGGCTACGACTTCATCATGATCGGCCACAAGGGCCACCCGGAGGTCGAGGGCACGATGGGCCAGCTCGACAGCGGCATCCATCTGGTCGAGGATGTCGAGGATGTGGACCGGGTCGTCGTGCCCGACGAGAGCCGGCTGGCGGTGGTCACGCAGACCACGCTGAGCGTGGACGACGCGGCCGAGATCCTGGCCGCCGTCAAGCGCCGCTTCCCGCAGGTGCGCGAGCCCAAGCAGCAGGACATCTGCTACGCCACGCAGAACCGCCAGGACGCGGTGAAGGTGCTCTCGGCCGAGGTCGACATCGTCATCGTCGTCGGCAGCCCGACCAGTTCGAACAGCAACCGCCTGCGCGAGCTGGCCGAGCGCCTGGGCACGCCCGGCTTCATGATCGACAGCGCCGCCGAGCTGCGCCCCGAGTGGTTCGAGGGCCGCCCGCGCGTGGGCCTGACCGCCGGCGCCTCCGCGCCTGAGCTGCTGGTCGATCAGGTCATCGCGCGGCTGCGCGAGCTCGGCGCGCTGGCGGTGCGCAAGATGCCCGGCGTGGAGGAACACATCGAATTCCCGCTGCCGAAGGGCCTGGGCGACAAGTCGATGGCCGAGGCCGCGGCCCAGCGCCAGAATTGAACCTTCACGCTTCACAGCTCCAGTCTTTTCATCCCCATGCTTGACATCACCCTGCTGCGCCGCGATCTCGACGCGGTGCTCGCGCGCCTGCAGACCCGCAAGAACCCGCAGCCCTTCCTCGACGCCGACGCCTTCCGCGCGCTGGAGGCCGAGCGCAAGACCGTCCAGACCCGCACCGAGGAGCTGCAGGCCACCCGCAACCGCCTCTCGAAGCAGATCGGCGCGCTGCGCGGCAAGGGCGAGGACACCAGCGCGCTGATGGCCGAGGTCGCCGGCATCGGCGACGAGCTCAAGCGCTGCGCCGATCGCCTGGGCCAGATCCAGACCCAGCTCGAGGCGCTGGTGCTGTCGGTGCCCAACCTGCCGCAGGCCGACGTGCCGGTCGGCACGGACGAGCACGGCAACGTCGAGGTGCGCCGCTGGGGCACGCCGCGCGCCTTCGACTTCGCGGTCAAGGACCATGTGGACCTGGGCGCGCCGCTGGGCCTGGACTTCGAGACCGGCGCCAAGCTCTCGGGCTCGCGCTTCACCTTCATGAAGGGCCAGATCGCCCGGCTGCACCGTGCGCTCGCCCAGTTCATGCTCGACGTGCAGACCCAGGAGCACGGCTACACCGAGTGCTACACGCCCTACCTGGTGCAGGGCGACGCGCTGCGCGGCACCGGCCAGCTGCCCAAGTTCGAGCAGGACCTCTTCCACGTCACCTCGGGCGACGGCGAGGCCGCCGGCAGCAAGTGGTACCTGATCCCGACCTCGGAGGTGACGCTGACCAACGTCGCGGCCGACACGATCGTGCCGGTCGACGCGCTGCCGCTCAAGCTCACCGCACACAGCCCCTGCTTCCGCTCGGAAGCCGGCTCGGCCGGCCGTGACACCCGTGGCCTGATCCGCCAGCACCAGTTCGACAAGGTCGAGATGGTGCAGATCACCCACCCGGATCACAGCAACGCCGCGCTGGAGGAAATGACCGGCCACGCCGAGGCGATCCTGCAGAAGCTCGGCCTGCCCTACCGCGTCATGCTGCTGTGCACCGGCGACATGGGCTTCGGCTCGACCAAGACCTACGACCTGGAAGTCTGGGTGCCGGCGCAGGGCACCTACCGCGAGATCAGCTCCTGCTCGAACTGCGAGGCCTTCCAGGCCCGGCGCATGCAGGCGCGCTTCAAGAACGCCCAAGGCAAGAACGAGTTCGTGCACACGCTCAACGGCTCGGGCCTGGCGGTCGGCCGCACGCTGGTGGCGGTGCTGGAGAACTTCCAGAACGCCGACGGCAGCATCACCGTGCCCGAAGTGCTTCGCCCCTACCTCGGAGGCCTTGACAAGCTGGCTGTCTGATCGTCTATAATCGAATTCTTCGCTGAACAGACCACGGTTCAGCAGCAAGCTACCAGGAGAGGTGGCAGAGTGGTCGAATGCGCCGGACTCGAAATCCGGTATACGGTACCCCCGTATCGAGGGTTCGAATCCCTCCTTCTCCGCCAGAATCAGCCCCAAGTGCTTGTCGCACTTGGGGTTTTTTCTTTTCAGCGCCCCTCGAATGGACTGCCCTGGGTGTCACCGCCGGGCTGTTTTTGCGCCCCGTAGCCACCCTAAAGCCACACCAAAACCGGCCCCTGACCCGGCGAGGGACCGTGGACCGTACGGTCCAGGTGGGCGGACCATGCAACGCTGGCTTGGCTTTTCGGCCGTCTGCGCCGCACGCCAGGCGTGCGAACGCTGACCTTGCCCCTGTATTCCGTATCCCATAGCCAGACTACGCGCTGGCTTGCCGAGCTTGGCCGGCGAGCCAGTTTTCTTCGAACTGCATCGGGCTGACGTAGGCCAGCGTCGAGTGCAGTCGGGT
>NZ_JACCPY010000032.1 GCF_013426975.1 Sphaerotilus sulfidivorans | reverse complement strand
CAGGAAAAATCCAGGAAGACCAGTCTCAACATCAAGCGCCAGAAGGCCGCCTGGAGCCCGAAGTATCTGGAGACCGTGCTCGGCATCAGCCCGAAGTAGGGGATCGGGCTTCATGCAATTGCCCTGGCCAGGCTCTCAGCCGCCGCCAGCACGTCATGCCGCTGCCGTAGCCCAGCTCCTGCGGCAGGTGTTCCCACCCAATCCCGGTGCGCAGCACGAACAGGATGCCGTTCAAGGCCCGCCTGTCGTCCACCCGCGGCCGGCCTCCCTGGGCCGAGCGCCGCGGTGCCTCAGGCAGCAACCCTTCCAACTTCTCCCACAGGGCAGCGCTGACTTCCTTGTCTCTCATCGGCCTTCAACGATTCAGACAGCGATGGCGACGACTGTGTTTTGTTAGCCGCTCTTATGGCGCGACGCTGCGCAGCTTCGCTGCAGCAGATCCCTCGTCGATCGAGGCGCTCTACAAGGATCTGGACGGGCAGGCGAAATCCTGCGCGGCCGGCTTTGTCCAGGCCCGCGAGCTGGTGACGGACGAGGCCGGCCGGAAGCTGCTCGACCAGGCAGCAGCAGCCGAACGCACTGCAGTCGAGATCATCTCGCAGGCCCGCCAGGAATACGCCAGCCGGGGAGAAGCCGCTGTGGCCTTCGGCATCCGGGTGGCGATGAGCACCGACCAGGAAAAAAATGAGGCCAGGCTGGTCGCCTGGACGCAGGCACTGCGTGCGCTCAGCGACTGGGACGATGCCACGCAGCGCCAGGTGGCAGAGGCAGCCGCACCGGTGGCCGCGCAGGCCGGCCAGGTGCTGCTCGGCGGTGCGGTGCTTGCGCTGCTGGTGGCGGCCGGACTGGGCACCTGGCTGACGCGCGACATCAGCCGCGGCCTGCGCCAGGCGGTCGACGCGGCGGCGCAGATGGCCTCGCACGACCTGTCGCGGCCGATCCCGCCGGGCCGCGCCGACGAGATCGGCGAGGTGCTGCTGGCGCTCGAGAATCTGCGCCAGCAGATGAACCGGATGGTCAGCGGCGTGCACGAGGCCGCGGCCTCGATCAGCCTGGCCGGCGGCGAGCTCGCCAGCGGCAGTCAGGACCTGAGCCAGCGCGCCGAGCAGGCCGCCGCCACGCTGCAGGTGACGCTGGGCACGCTCGACACGCTGAGCGGCTCGGTCACCGAGACGGGCGGATCGGCCCGCCAGGCCGACGAGCTGGCGCGCTCGGCCAGCGAGGTCGCCACCCATGGCGGACGCACCGTCTCGCAGGCGGTGTCGACGATGGGCGAGGTCGAGGCCGCCGCGCGCAAGATCTCCGACATCATCGGCATCATCGACGGCATCGCCTTCCAGACCAACATCCTGGCGCTGAATGCGGCGGTGGAGGCCGCCCGGGCCGGCGAGCAGGGCCGCGGCTTCGCGGTGGTCGCCGGCGAGGTGCGCAGCCTGGCACAGCGCAGCACCCAGGCCGCGCGCGAGATCAAGTCGCTGATCGGCGACTCGCTCGACAAGGTGGCCGCCGGTTCGCAGCAGGTGCGCCTGGCCGGCGACAGCACGCAGGCGCTGATGTGCTCGATCGAGCAGGTCTTCGGCCTGATCAGCACCATCTCGCAGCAGGCCAGCGGCCAGATGGGCGGTCTGGAGCAGACCCGCGGCGCGCTGCAGCAGCTCGACTCGGTGGCGCAGCAGAACGCGGCGATGGCCGAACAGACCGCCGCCGCGGTCAGCGCGCTGACCGAACAGGCCGACCGGCTCGGCGAGCTGGTCGGCGACTTCAGGCTCCAGGCCCAGGCGGCCTGAGGCCGCCCGGATCAGGGCTTGGGCGGAGTCTGCAGCATCCACTCGTGCGCCGGGTCGTTCCTGAAATGCCAGGCGCGGCCGGGACCGGCCATCACGTTGAGGTAGTACAGGTCATAGCCGTGCGGTGCCACGCAGGGGTGGTAGCCGCGCGGCACCATCACCACGTCGTGGTCCTCGACCACGCAGGCCTCGTCGAGGCTGCGGTCGTCGGTGTAGACCCGCTGGAAGGCGAAGCCCTGCGGCGGGTTGAGCCGGTGGTAGTAGGTCTCCTCGAGCAGCGTCTCCTCGGGCGGCATGTCGCGGTCATGCTTGTGCGGCGGATAGCTGCTCGAGTGGCCGCCCGGCGTGATGACCTCGGTCACCAGCAGGTGATCGGCGGTCGGGTCGTCGGCCATCAGCACGTCGCAGACATAGCGGGTGTTGCTGCCCTGGCCGCGCACGCTGCGGCGCATGGAGCTGCCGTCGATGCGCCGCACCGACTTGCCGCCATCGTACGGGGCGGTGCACAGCGCCACTTCCGCCGCGCCGCGCGCGGTGATGACCACCGTCTCGCCGCCGGGCACATAGAGCGCGTCGGGCGACTTCTCCTCGAAGACGCTCTCGCGCGAGCCCAGGCCGGCGTGCGTCGTGCCGCCGACCTGCACGTCGACCGTGCCGGTCAGCACGACCAGGCAGAGCTCGCGCGTGCCGGTCTCGAGCGATTCGCTCTCGCCGGCCTCCAGGCGCAGGGCCCGGAAGCCGACGTGCCTCCAGCCGGCGCTCTCGGGCGTGATGTCGCAGATCTGGCGGCCGGCGGCGGCCTTGACCAGCAGGGGGGACTGGGGCATGTCGGCTCCTGGCGGTTGAGCGGTCAGACCGCGCTGGCGTCGATGCGGTCGACGATGGCGCGCAGCGTGTCGTAGCCCTTCTTGGCGTACTCGTAGCTCGGGGCCACGGCCGGATCCTGTTCGGCCTCGACCACCAGCCAGCCCTCATAGCCGGCGTCGTGCAGCGTCGAGAGCACCGCGTCGTAGTCGATCACGCCGTCGCCGGGCACGGTGAAGGTACCGTTGATGACGCCGTGCAGGAAGCTCCAGCCGTCGTTGCGGGCCCGGGCAATGACCTGGGCGCGCACGTCCTTGCAGTGCACATGCACCACGCGGCCGACATGCTTCTTCAGCACCGCGACCGGGTCGGCGGCGCCGCCGAAGTAGGCGTGGCCGGTGTCGAACAGCAGGAAGACCTTGGCCGGATCGGTCAGGGCCATCAGCTTGTCGACGTCGGCCGGGCTCTCGACATAGGCACCCATGTGGTGGTGGTAGGCCAGCTTGATGCCGTAGGTCTCGATCAGGTGCTGGCCGAAGGCGTTCAGGCGCTCGGCGTAGGCGGCCCAGGCCGCGTCGTCCTTGAACTTCGGACGCTTGGCCACCGGGGTGTCGATCTGGCCCTGGATGGTGCCGGCACACTCGCCGTACACGACCACCTTGACGCCGTTGTACTGCAGCTTGCGCAGGTGGGCCTGGGCGCGCTCGATCTCGGCGGCGACCGCCTGGGCGTCGGTCTGGCCGACGGGCACTTCGGCCAGGAAGCCGGAATACCAGCCCGAGACGCAGACCAGGCCGAACTCGTCGAGCTTGGCCTTCAGGCCGGGACCGTCC
This sequence comes from Sphaerotilus sulfidivorans, assembly GCF_013426975.1. Classification (GTDB taxonomy): domain Bacteria; phylum Pseudomonadota; class Gammaproteobacteria; order Burkholderiales; family Burkholderiaceae_C; genus Sphaerotilus; species Sphaerotilus sulfidivorans. The sequence goes on along the minus strand of NZ_JACCPY010000032.1, from coordinate 39,398 downwards.
TTCGGGAACTTGTTGCCCAGCTCGAAGCCGGCGTAGCCGATCTCGCGGCCTTCGGAGAGCGCCGTCTCCAGCGGGGTCTCGCCGCCCAGCGAGGGCAGGTCGTCGTTCATCCAGGACAGGGGATTGATGCCGATGCGGACGTTCCAGGTCATGGTGGGGTTCCTGAGAAAGAAGAGGGAAATGTTCAGGGGTTCGGGCCGGCAGCTCAGTTGAACTGCTTCTTCTTGGCGTCGAGGTAGCGGGCGTGCGCGGCCTCGACCTCGGGGCGCTGCGAGACCTGCGGGATGGCGACCTCCCACCAGGCGCCGCCGTCACCGGTGGTGCGGTGGTGCGTGGTGTCGATCACCAGCACCTGGCTGCGGGTGGCGCGGCGCGCGCGGGCCATCTCGCGGCGCAGCTCGGCCACGTCCTTGACATGGACCGCTTCGGCGCCGAGCGAGCGCCCGTTCATCGCGAAGTCGATCGCCGAGGGCACGCCGCCCTCGGGAATGCAGTCGTCGAGCATGTTGTTGAAGCTGGCTCCCCCGGACTTGAGCTGCAGCCGCTCGATGCAGCCGTAGCCGCGGTTGTCCAGCAGCACGACGATGATCTTGCGGCCCAGCATGACCGAGGTGGCCAGCTCGTTGTTGAGCATCATGTAGGAGCCGTCGCCCACCATGACGATCACCTCGCGCTCGGGGCGGGCCATCTTGGCGCCCAGGCCGCCCGCCACCTCGTAGCCCATGCACGAATAGGCATAGTCCATGTGGTAGTTGCCGGGCACGCCCGAGCGCCAGAGCTTGTGCAGCTCGGCGGGCAGGGTGCCGGCGGCGCAGACGACGATGTCGCTGGCGGCCGAGTCCAGCCCGATGTCGGCCGCGGACTCGCGCACCGCGCCGATCACCTCGGCGTCATAGGGCAGCGTGCCGGCGGCGGGCGTGTCCAGCGTCAGCTCGGTCACGCGGGCCAACCAGCCGGCGGCCAGATCGCGGGCCTGCGCGGTCCAGGCGGCGTCGGCCTTCCAGTCGCCCAGCGCGGCGCCGAGCTGGGCCAGACCGTCGCGGGCATCGGCCACCAGCATGCGGCCGCGCTTCTTGCCGGCATCGAAGGGCTGCACGTTCAGGCTCAGCAGCTTCGCGTGGGCATAGAGCGCGTGCGAGCCGGTGGTGAAATCCTGCAGCCGGGTGCCGACCGCGAAGACCACGTCGCAGTCCTCGGCCAGGCGGTTGGCCGCCGGCGAGCCGGTCACGCCGATCGAGCCCAGGTTGAGCGGATGGTTCCAGCCCAGGCTGCCCTTGCCGGCCTGCGACTCGGCCACCGGGATGCCGTGCGCCTCGGCGAAGGCGGCCAGCTCGGCCCAGGCCTGGCTGTAGAGCACGCCGCCGCCGGCGACGATCAGCGGCTTCTTCGCCGACTTCAGCAGCTCGGCGGCCGCGGCCAGTTCGCGCGCTTCGGCCGGCGGGCGGCGGAAGCGGATCACCTCGGGCTGGAAGAAGTCTTCCGGCCAGTCGTGCGCGAAGGTCTGCACGTCCTGCGGCAGCGCCAGGCAGACCGGGCCGCACTGGGCCGGGTCGGTCATCACCTGGATGGCCCTCGGCAGCGCCACCAGCAGCTGCTCGGGCGTGGTGATGCGGTCGAAGTAGCGGGTGACCGGGCGGAAGCAGTCGTTGGCGCTGAGGTCGCCCTGCTCGAAGCTCTCGACCTGCTGCAGCACCGGGTCGGGCAGGCGGCTGACGAAGACGTCGCCGGGCAGCAGCAGCACCGGCAGGCGGGCCACATGCGCCAGCGCGGCCGACGTCACCATGTTGGTGGCGCCGGGACCGATGCTGGAGGTCACCGCCATGATGCGCTGGCGGAAGTTCGTCTTGGCGTAGGCGATGGCCGCGTTGGCCATGCCCTGCTCGTTGTGGGCGCGGAAGGTCGGCAGCACCGCCTTCTCGGCCTGCAGCGCCTCGCCCAGGCCGGCCACGTTGCCGTGGCCGAAGATCGAGAACACGCCCCCGCAGTAGGGCAGCACCTCGGTGCGGCCGTCGGGCTGGGTGACTTCCGCCTTCAGCGCGGCCAGGTAGCGCACCAGCGCCTGGGCCACGGTCAGTCTCACGGTCTTCCTGTCCATCATGGATCTCGGTAGAAAATTCGGGGGATCAGCAGGCAACGGTGGCGTGTTGCAGGACTCAGGCGGCGGCTGCGCTGCGGCCGTCGTGGCGGCGCTTCCAGGCCTCGACCAGCGTGGCGAAGTTGCGCGCCACCTCGTCAATGAAGGCCGCGTCGTCGATCTGGCCGGCGAACCACTTCAGCGAGGCCTCGACCCACAGCGTGCGCCCGACCATGAATCCCTTGACGATCGGGTTGGTCGCCAGCGCGAAGCTGTCGGCCAGGTACTGCAGCGGCTGGTTCAGGCCCAGGATGACGGCGCCGCGGCAGTGCGGGTCGCGCTCGGCCACCAGCGCGGCCAAGCGGGTCCAGCCCTCGGGGCTCATCGGCGCGAGCTTCCACCATTCCGGCCGGACACCCAGGTTGTAGAAGCGCTTGACCGCGCGCAGCACCGCCTCGTCCTCGGTGCCGGCGGCCGTCATCGCCTTCGGGGGAATGATCTCCAGCAGCAGCTCGTTGCCGCTTTCGCGGGTGGCCTCCCACAGTTCGAGCACGCGCTGCTCCTGCTCCAGGCGCAGGTCGACCGCGTCGTCCGGGTGGTAGTGCACCAGGCACTTGACGACCTGCTCGGTCGGCCAGTGGACCAGCGCCGAGCCGACCGAGCGGGTGCCGTCGAAGCGCAAGGGGCGCGAGCCCGGCAGCTCGACCGGACGGCCCACCCACCAGCCGCGGCCGGTGGCGGCGGCCAGTGCGTCCTGACCGTAATCGCCGCCGTCGATCAGCACACCGGTGTGGCCCTGCAGCTGATGGCTGACTTCCACCTGCTCGGCCGCCTTGACCAGCAACTTCTTCAGCGCCGGGATCCGCGATTCGTCGGCGCCGGCCTCGCGCGCCAGATCATAGAACTGGCTGCGGTGGTCGAAGGCCATCACGCACAGCTCGTCCCAGACCGCGCGCGCCGGCGTGACCCGGTGCAGATGCGCCAGATCCTGGTCGGCATCGACCTTCGGGTTGCGGCTGCCGGAGAACCAGTGCGCCAGCTCCGCCGGCGTGGGCATCGCCGCCGAGCAGGCATGGCGCGAGACGACGATGGCGCCGCAGGCATTGGCGGTGCGGGTGGCTTCCCGCCAGTCCTGGCCGCGCAGCAGGCTCGCCAGCAGGCCCGACAGGAAGGCATCGCCGGCGCCCAGCACATTGAGCACTTCGACGCGCTCGCCGCGGAAGGTCGGCGCATGGTCGATCTCGGCCGGGACGTCGCCCTCGATGACGCAGCAGCCCAGCGCGCCGCGCTTGACCACCAGCACCGCGCCGGATGCCGCACGCACCGCGCGCAGGCAGGCCATCAGGTCTCCCGGCACGCCGCCGGCGATCAGGAACTCTTCCTCGGTGCCGACCAGCAGGTCGAACTCACCCAGCACCTGCTGGAGCTGCTGCGTGACGCGCGCGTCCGGCACATAGCGGTTCTCGCCGGCACCGCGCGAGGTCAGGCCCCACAGCACCGGGCGGTAGTCGATGTCGAGAATGCGCACCGTGCCGTGCTTCTTGGCGTAGTCCAGCGCGGTCAGCGCCGCCTCGCGGGTGGTCGGGGTGGAGAGGTGGGTGCCGGTCAGGGCCAGCGCGCGGCATTCGGCGATGAAGTCCTCGCGGATCTCGTCGGCGCGCACCGCCATGTCGGCGCAGTTCTCGCGCACGAACAGCAGCGGGAAGGTGTCGCGGTCCTTCAGGCCCAGCAGCACCAGCGCGGTCAGGCGCTCGGGATCGGTCTGCAGCGCCGACGTGTCGCAGCCCTCGCGCTCGAGCGTCTCGCGCAGGAAGTTGCCCATCTGGTCGTTGCCGACGCGCGAGACCATCGCGGTCTTCAGGCCCAGGCGCGCCACGCCGAACGCGACATTGCCCGAGGAGCCGCCCAGGTACATCTGGAAGCTGCGAGCGTCCTCGAGACGGCTGCCGAATTGCTGCGCGTACAGGTCGACCGCGACGCGACCCAGGCAGGCCAGGTCGATGCGGCGCCCGGCGGGAAAGTTCAGGATGCTCATGGAAATGTCCGGCCCGTGATGGAGGCAGCCCGGAGGCTGTGAAGGCAAGTGCAAACGCTGATGCGCTGATTGATGCGCTGATTGATGCGCCGATGCGCAGGCTTGTGCGGAAGTTGGCGCCCAGTCTAGGAGATACGGAAAAACAATTCCTTAGTGTATTCACTTAGAAATGTTTTTCCAAAATTTGCGTGCCTGAAGCTACAGTTGCCACCGTGCCGGACCGACAGGCCAACGCGCCCGCTCCACCGGACACTGGCTCACCCACCCAACCGGATGGCGCCCGGGGCGCCGACTTCGAAGAGGAGACAGAGATGAAGAAGATGCTGATGGCCGTTGCAGTGGCAGGCACGCTGGCCACCCCGATGGCCCACGCCCAGAAGATCGGCGTGACGATGGCGGCCTTCGACGACACCTTCCTGACCATCCTGCGCAACGGCATCAACGATTCCGCCAAGAAGGCGGGCGCCTCGGCGCAGCTCGAGGACGCCGGCAACGACGTGGGCAAGCAGCTCAGCCAGATCCAGAACATGATCGCGCAGAAGTTCGACGCGATCATCGTCAACCCGGTCGACACCGACGTGACGCCGAAGATCACCAAGATGGTGACCGACGCCAAGATCCCGCTGGTCTATGTCAACCGCAAGCCGGCCGACTTCGCCAAGCTGCCCGCCGGCGTGGCCTTCGTCGCCTCCGACGAGAAGGTCTCGGGCACGCTGCAGACCCAGCACATCTGCAAGCTGCTGAACGGCAAGGGCACGGTGCTGGTGCTGATGGGCGAGCTCTCCAACGAGGCCGCGCGCACCCGTACCCAGGACATCGAGGATGTCGTCAAGACCAAGGAGTGCTCGGGCCTGAAGATCGCCGACAAGCGCGAAGGCAAGTGGAGCCGCACCGCCGCCCAGGACATCACCACCAACTGGCTGTCGTCGGGCATGAAGTTCGACGCCATCATCGCCAACAACGACGAGATGGCGCTGGGCGCGATCAACGCGCTGAAGGCCTCGAAGAAGTGGACGCCGCAGAGCATCGTCGGCGGCATCGATGCCACCCCGGACGCGCTGGCCTCGATGAAGGCGGGCGAGCTGAAGGTCACGGTGTTCCAGAACGCCGCCGGCCAGGGCGCGGGCTCGGTCGATGCCGCGCTCAAGCTGATCAGGAAGCAGCCGGTCGACCGCTTCGTCAACGTGCCCTTCGAGCTGGTCACGCCGGAAAACCTGAGCAAGTACGCCGGCAAGAACTGATCGCGCCGGTGCGCTGATCACGGGCGGCCGGCGTGCCGCCCGCCGAGCTTTCTCCTCCCCACCGACCCGAACCCCGCGAGACCCCCGATGTCCGACACCGCCACCGTCGAGCGGCCCGATGCGGCCGCCTCCTCCGCCGCGCCGCCGCTGCTGGCGATCCAGGGCATCCGCAAGGCCTTTCCGGGCGTGGTCGCGCTCGACAATGTGCAGTTCAGCCTGCGTGCCGGCACGGTTCACGCGCTGATGGGCGAGAACGGCGCGGGCAAGTCGACGCTGATGAAGATCATCGCCGGCGTCTACATGCCCGATCAGGGCGAGATCCGCATCAAGGGCCAGCCGGTCGCGCTGAGCGGCCCGCTCGATGCGCTCGACCGCGGCATCGCGATGATCCATCAGGAACTCAACCTGATGCCCTTCATGACGATCGCGGAGAACATCTGGATCCGCCGCGAGCCGAAGAGCCGCCTCGGCCTGGTCGACCACGCCGAGATGCGCCGGCGCACCCAGGCGCTGTTCGACCGCCTGGCCATCGATCTCGATCCCGAGACCGAGATCCAGAGCCTGTCGATCGCCAGCCGCCAGATGGTGGAGATCGCCAAGGCGGTGTCCTTCGACTCGGACGTCCTCATCATGGACGAGCCGACCTCGGCGCTGACCGACAAGGAGGTCGCCCACCTGTTCCGCATCATTCGGCAGCTGCGCAGCCAGGGCAAGGGCATCGTCTACATCACCCACAAGATGAACGAGCTGTTCGAGATCGCCGACGAGTTCTCGGTGTTCCGCGACGGCAAGTACATCGGCACGCACGCCTCGAAGGACGTGACCCGCGACGACATCATCCGCATGATGGTCGGGCGCGAGATCACGCAGATGTTCCCCAAGGAAGAGGTGCCGATCGGCGATGTGGTGCTGTCGGTCAAGGACCTGAAGGTCGACGGTCTCTTCGAGGGCGTGAGCTTCGACCTGCGCGCCGGCGAGATCCTGGGCCTGGCGGGCCTGGTCGGCTCGGGGCGCTCCAACGTGGCCGAGGCGCTGTTCGGCGTGGTGCCTGCCACCGGCGGCACGATCGCGATCCGTGGCCGGACGGTGAAGATCGACTCGCCCGCCGCCGCGATGAAGCACGGCATGGCCTTCCTGACCGAAGACCGCAAGGACACCGGCTGCTTCCTGATCCTGGACATCCTCTCCAACATGGAGACGGCGGTGCTGCAGGACCGCCATGTCAGGTTCGGCTTCGTGCAGGAGGCGCAGCTCAGGCGCGACTGCGAGGAGATGAGCCGCACGCTGCGCGTCAAGACACCGGACCTGCAGGAGGTCATCCAGAACCTCTCCGGCGGCAACCAGCAGAAGGTGCTGATCGGCCGCTGGCTGCTGACCCGTCCGAAGATCCTGATCCTCGACGAGCCGACCCGAGGCATCGACGTCGGCGCCAAGGCCGAGATCCACCGCCTGGTGAGCAGGCTCGCCGGCGAGGGCGTCGCGGTGCTGATGATTTCCTCGGAAATGCCCGAGGTGCTCGGCATGAGCGACCGGGTCATGGTCATGCACGAGGGCCGCATGACCGGCATCGTCGACCGGGCCCAGGCCGATCAGGTGACCATCATGGACCTGGCCTCGCGCTGAATTCCCGGCACACGCACATCAACAAGATCCACGAGATCAACGAACTCACCGAAGCGGAGACCTTCATGGCAAGCACCAACGCGACTGTCGGCGCCCAGTCGATGACCTTCAAGCCGGCCAAGCGCAAGTGGCCGCCCGAGACCAGCATCTTCCTGGTGCTGGTCGGCATCTGTCTGCTGTTCGAGGGCCTGGGCTGGTGGGTCAACGGCCAGAGCTTCCTGATGAATGTCGACCGCCTGCAGATCATCATCCTGCAGATGGCGGTCATCGGCATCATCGCCATCGGCGTCAACCTGGTGATCATCACCAGCGGCATCGACCTGTCCTCGGGCTCGGTGGTGGCGGCGGCGGCGGTCGTCTCGGCCAGCCTGGCGCAGGTGTCGGACTTCCCCCGCGCGATCTTTCCGCATCTGACCGACCTGCCGATCATCTGGCCGGTCCTGGCCGGTGCACTGGTCGGGCTGATCGTCGGGCTGATCAACGGCTCGCTGATCGCCTACACCGCGATCCCGGCCTTCATCGCCACGCTGGGCACGATGGTGGCCGCACGCGGCTTCGCCAAGTGGTTCACCAACGGCATGCCGGTGTCGATGCTGACCGACGACTTCGCCTGGATCGGCGCAGGCGCCAACCCGGTCATCATCTTCCTGGTGCTGGCCGCCATCTTCCATGTGGTGCTGCGCTACACCCGTTTCGGCAAGTTCACCTACGCGATCGGCGCCAACCGCCAGGCGGCACGGGTCTCGGGCATCAATGTCAACCGCCACCTGATCTGGGTCTACTCGATCGCCGGTCTGCTGGCCGGCATCGCCGGCACGGTGACCGCCGCACGCGCCGTCTCCGGCCAGTCCGGCATGGGCGTGATGTACGAGCTCGACGCGATCGCCGCGGTCGTGATCGGCGGCACCTCGCTGGCCGGCGGCCTGGGCCGCATCACCGGCACCGTGATCGGCGTGCTGATCCTGGGCGTGATGACCTCCGGCTTCACCTTCATCCGCATCGACGCCTACTACCAGGAGATGGTCAAGGGCGCGATCATCGTCGCGGCGGTGGTGGCTGACCAGTATCGCCAGCGCAACCGCCGCGGCTGATCAGGGCCGGCCGGACGGATTCTGCGGGGGCAGCAAGGGCTTGATCAGCCGGATCAGCTCGCTGCCCCCGACCGGCTTGATCAGCCAGCCGGTGGCACCGATGTTCTTGGCCTGATCGCGCTTGGCCTGCTGGTCGCGTGTCGTCAGCGCCAGGATCGGCGTGAAGCGCAGCAGCTTGCGCGCCTCGGCGATGAAGGAAATGCCGTCCATGCACGGCATGTTGATGTCGGTGATGATCAGGTCCGGGCGCAGCCCGGACTGCAGCCGCGCCAGTGCCGTCTGCCCCTCCGGCGCCAGCACGACCGCGTAGCCGCTGATCTCGAGCGTGTTCTGGAGACTCTGGCGCATCGTCGCCGAATCCTCCACCACCAGGATGGTTTGCATCGTCTCCTCCAGACTTCGGACTTCAGGATTCAGGATCAGAACAGCTCGATCTTGGGTCCGGCCGGCTCGCTGACCGCAGCCAGCTCGGGCTGTGGCCGGACCGGTGCCGAGCCTGATGAGCCGGTCGAACCGGCACCGCCCGTGGCCTGGGCGTGGGCCTTGCGCTGGCTGTGCATCACGTAGTTCTCGCTCCAGCGGGTGATCAGGTGCTCGAGCTGAACGGGCGGCGGCGGCGCATCGCCGTCGAGCAGCTCGTAGAGCTGGGAGAAATGCTCCGACATGCCCACCAGCGCCATGTTGACCTGCTCGAGCATCTGGCGGTTGATGTCCTGGAACTGCATGTCGCCCAGCGTGTCGATCACGTCCTGGGTCATCGCACGAATGGTGCTGTCCATGCTGGAGGAGAGATCGCCCAGGTAGGGCACGACATCGCCGAGGGTGCGGCTCATCGTCTCGATGTGGCTGGCGATCTCGTCGAGCTGCTCGGCCGTGCTGGACGACGCTCCTCGGTCGCTGCCGGCAGAGCGTGCGGACGACTGCAGATCGATCTGCTCGGCCGCATGCGCGATGCCCTCGGTGATCTTCTGCGCCGCCTCGGCGGTCTGGGTGGAGAGATTGCGCACCTCGGCCGCCACCACCTTGAAGCCGGCGCCTTCCTGACCGGCACGCGCGGCCTCGATCGACGCATTGATCGCCAGCAGATTGGTCTGGCGCGAGATGTTGGAGATCAGCTCGGCCAGCGGCGTGAGCGCACGGACCTGATCGGCCACCGCCCGCACACGCAGCACGCTCTCGTCGCGCCCCTGCTCGAAGGCCTTCTGGTGCTCGGCCAGCGAACTGACCGCAGCGGTGTGCTGGCCCGCCCGCGACAGGGTCTCCGCCGAGAGGCTGTGCGATCGGCCTACCGCCTGGTCGACCCGCTCATGCAGCTGGATGACCGTGGCATGCACCCGCTGCATGCGCTCCATCATCGACATGACCGCATCTTCCGAGGTCTTGATGGTCGCCTTGACCTGGGCCTCGAGAATGCCGAAGGCCTGGCGCAGCGTTCCGATGTCCTGCGCGATCACGTCGGCAGCACGGTCCTGGCGGACCCGACCGCTGGGCCCCTGCCAGCGGCCCAGGGCATGGCCGGCGCCCAGGCCGCCGATCAGCGCGCCCGCGGTGCCGGTGCCGACCAGCTCGGGCCAGGCCAGATGCACCGCGACGGTCAGCAGCCCCAGGCTGCCCAGCACCGCATGGCGAGCGTTCAGGCGGCGCCATGCCGGCGATGCGGCGACATGCGAGGTCGTGTCCGTTCTCTGGTTCATGATGTGCTCGTGCGTGCTGCCGCTGCCTGCCTGATGCGGCATGGGAAAAGGCGAGGGAGAATGCTCAGGATCAGGCTCCGGGCAGCACCTGCTTGATGACCTTGACCAGATCGGAGCCGCCGACCGGCTTGACCAGCCAGCCGGTGGCGCCGTTCTTCTTGGCCTCGTCGCGCTTGCCCTGCTGGCTCTCGGTGGTCAGTGCCAGGATCGGGGTGAAGCGCAGCAGCTTGCGCGCCTCGCGGATCAGCTGGATGCCGTCCATGCGCGGCATGTTGATGTCGGTGATGATCAGGTCGGGCTTCAGACCGGTCTTGAGCCGGTCCAGCGCCGCCTGGCCGTCTCCGGCGGTGTCGACCTTGAAGCCGCTCATCTCCAGCGTGCCCTTCAGGCTCATCAGCATCGTCGCGGAGTCGTCGACCAGAAAGACGTGTTTCATCGGGGAGCCCCCTGCAGTTCATGGAGAAAGTCGGGCTGGCACGGCAGCGGCTGGGGTGGCCGCCGCTTCATGACGAAGCCTGCGGCGCCAGGGCCGCCTGGAGCCAGGGATCGGCCGGCATGCCTGTCACACGAGGTCGCAGGGCAAGCAGCACCTGCAGCACCGCGGCGTGCATGTGCTCGCACTTGCCCACATTGACGGCCGCCCGGGGCTGCGACTTGAGCCACTGCTGCAGCTCTTCCGCTTCCTCGGCGCTGATCCGGCCCTGCAGCGTGACGGATTTCTTCAGGTATCGGATGCCCATCAGACCAGCTCCTTCGGGTTGAGGATCATCAGCACGCTGCCATCGCCCATCAGCGCGGTGCCGGCGAAGCCGGTGATGCCCGCCAGCACGCCCTCGAGCGGCTTGAGGATGATGTCGGAGGTGCCGTGGAAGTTGTCGACCAGCAGGCCGATGCTCTCGCTGCCGAGCCGCACCACCAGCACCGCCAGCTCGCCGTCGCTGTTGGGCTGAGGCGGCAGGTCCATGCCCAGCATGTCGGAGAGCGCGCGCAGCGGCACGATGCGCCCGCGCAGCACCGTGGTCTGCGAACGCTTGAAATGGTGGATGTCCTCGGCCGGCACCCGCACCGTCTCGACGATCAGATCCATCGGCACGCCGAAGTGGCGACCGCCGGCCTCGATCATCATCACGTTGGTCACCGCCATCGACAGCGGCAGCGTCAGCCGCACCGTGGTGCCGCGGCCGCGCTCGCTCTCGAGCTCGACCTGGCCGTTGATGCGCTCGACCGCGGTGCGCACCACGTCCATGCCGACGCCACGTCCCGACAGGTCGGAGATCGACTCGGCCGTGGAGAATCCCGGCAGGAAGACCAGCTGCACCGCTTCCACGTCGCTGAGCGAGGAGGCGCGGTCGGCCGGGATCAGCCCGCGCTCGACCGCCTTGGCCCGCACCCGCTCGGTGTCGATGCCGGCGCCGTCGTCGCTGATCGTCAGCACGACGCGGTCGCCTTCCTGGCGCGCCGCGACACGCAGCACGCCCTGCGGCGGCTTGCCGCTGGCCACGCGCACGTCGGGCGTCTCCAGCCCGTGGTCCAGGCTGTTGCGCAGGATGTGGATCAGCGGATCGGCCAGCGACTCGATGACGTTCTTGTCGGCCTCGGTCTCCTCGCCCTCGACCACCAGCGAGACATCCTTGCCGAGCTTCTTGCCGATGTCGCGCACCAGGCGGCCGAAACGCTGGAAGATGATCCCGACCGGCAGCATGCGCACCTGCATGATCGCGTGCTGCATGTCCTCGGCGATGCGGTTGATCACCGAATACTGGGCCTTGATCTCGCGGGCCAGCTCGCGCTGCTGGAACACCGTCTCGGCGCGGGTGGCCAGATAGGGCAGGGCGTTCTTGGCCACCACCATCTCGCCGATCAGCTCCATCAGCCGGTCGATCTTGTCCTGCGAGACCTTCAGCACCTTCTGGCCGCGTTCGGGCGAGCCGGGTTCGTCACCAGCCTGAGCACCCTGGCCGGTCGACCCACGCTGAGGAATCGGGGCGGCCGGGCTGCCGGCGACCGGGTCCGATGCGCTACCCGCCGCCGTGAGCGGCTGCGGATCGGCCTGTGCGGCCGCCGGACGGCCAGGCCGATGCTGGCGTGCCCACTGCAGCAGCGGCGCCGGCCCCGGCGGCAGCTGGGCCAGCGAGGCGTGCGCACTGCGCGCCGCCTCGTCGTCGATGCAGCTCAGCAGGTTCTGCAGCGTCGCGCGGGTGGCGGCCACCGTGCCCGCCGCCACGCCGGCGCGGCCCAGCAGCCGACACTGGTCGTCCCAGATCTGCTGCAGGCGCCTGAGCATCAGCGCCTCATGCTCGTCGGCCGGATCGATCGATGCTGCGACGCCGCGCGATCCCTCCTGCTCGTTGCGCACCGCCGACAGATCGAGCACCACCGGAGCGGCGGCCACAGGGGCCGGCATCTCCACCAGCTCGATCTGCTCGGGCACATAGCGGAAATGCGCCGCGACCTCGGACTGCGGTGCGTCGCTGACGATCACCAGATCGAGATTGCAGGCATAGCAGTCGAAGTCGTCCGCTACCGGCCAGGGCTGACGGGCCGCGACCGAGAGATGGCGCAGGCCCGGGGTCAGCCGGGCGTGGTGCCAGGGATCCTCGCCCTTGAAGAAGCAGTCGGGCTCGGGCTGGTAGCGCACCGCGATGCGCCCCGCCTGGCGAGCCGCCTCGGGAATGCGCTCGGCCCAGGCCGGGAGTGGCGCGGGCTCAGGAGGCGGTGCCGGCACGGATGTGGTCGCTGCGGCAGGCGCAGCAGGCTCCGCAGGCGCACTGAGATGCTGGCGCAGACGCTGCGCGATCGGGCTGGCCCGCTCGTCGGCCTGCTCCGGCAGCGCGCCCCGGGTCTCGATCGCATCGATCAGCTCGGCGGTGAAGTCCATCGCCTCCAGCAGCGTGTCTGCAATCTCCGGCCCGTAGGCCAGGGCCCCGTTGCGCACCCGGTCCAGCAGATCCTCACCGGCATGCACCACCCGCTCCAGCGCCTTGAACTCGAACAGGCCGCAGTTGCCCTTGAGGGTGTGGACCTGGCGGAACAGGTCGTTGAGCAGTTCGGTGTCGTCAGGGGACTTCTCGACATCGAGCAGACGCTGGCCGATGCACTCGAGGCACTCGCGTGCCTCCAGGATGAACTGCTCCAGGAGTTCGGTCGAGTTCATGCGCTGACTCCCTGCATGCGACCGGCGGCGATGCGCCGGGCGGTGACGCCATCGCCCATCAGCAGCGCGGCGGTCAGCACCAGATCGCGCGGGCGCGCCGGCTTGATCAGATAGCCGTTGGCGCCCGCCTCCTCGGCAGCGGCGGCATCATGCATCTGGGCCTCGGTCGAGACCATCAGCACCGGAGCCTGGGCGAGCTGCGGCAGGCGGCGCAGCTCGCGCACCAGCGTGTAGCCGTCCATCTTGGGCATGTTGACATCCACGACATACAGGTCGTAGGCCGGCCCGCCCGGACGGGCCATCACCCGCTCGAGGGCTTCCAGTCCGTTGACGGCCTCGTCGACGCTCCAGCCGGCATCGCCGAGCATCTTGCGGTGATACATGCGCACGGTCGCGGCATCGTCGACCACGAGAATGTGCTTCATGGGCGCTCTCCGGGAAGGGGTTTCTGGTAGACCATCGCGTCCGGAAAACGGCGCACGGCATAGAGCGAGGAAATCCGGCTCATCGACTCCGAGTGCCCCAGGCAGACGAATCCGCCGGGATTGAGCGCGTCGTACATCGCCTCGGCGGCGAGACGGCGCGACAGGTCGTCGAAATAGATCAGCAGGTTGCGGCAGAAGATCACGTCGATGTCGCGAAAGCGCCGGGTGTCGGCCGCATCGCTGAGATTGACGCGGCTGAAGTCGACCGCAGCGACCAGATCGCGCGAGATCTGGTATTCGTTGTCGGACAGGCGCCGGAAATACTTGTCCAGGTAGTGCTTGGGCAGATTGGCCACCGATCGGGCCGAGTAGACGCCGCGCTCGGCCGCCGCCAGCACCGTGGTGTCGATGTCGGAGGACAGGATCTCGACCTCGTAGTCGTCGATGTGGCGCCAGCGCTCGAGCAGGTAGATCGCGATCGAGTAGGGCTCCTCGCCGGTCGACGAGGGAATCGACCAGATCCGGATTCGGCCGCCCTTGCGCTTGCGCCGCGCCACCTCGTCGAGCATGTCGTTGACCAGGCAGTCGAACTGGTAGCTCTCGCGGAAGAAATAGGTCTCGTTGACCGTCATCAGATTGACCAGCTGCTGCAGCTCGCGGCCGTCGGCCTCGAAGCGCAGCGCGATGAAATAGGCCCGGAAGCTGTCGCTCCCGGTGGCCTCGATGCGCTCGATCAGGCGCTTGTCGACGAAGTAGCGCTTGCTTTCCTCGAAATGGATGCCGGTCTTGCGATAGAAGAATTCGCGGAACTTCAGGAAGTCCGCATCGCTGATCGTCGGCGGGACGATCGCGGGGGCGGTGGCGGCTTTCATCGGCCTGTCCTTCGCGGGGGCGGGCATCGTCATGAGGCCCGGATGCGCTCGATCGCCACATCGGCGGCGAAGCCGATGAAGGGATCGTCGGCGAAGCGCCGGCGGGTCTCGCGCAGCGCGTCGATGTGCTCGGGCTGGCCGGTCTCGGCCATGACCTCGATGGCGGCGGCCACGACATTGACCTCCCGGTCGGACAGCAGCACCTGCTGCAGCCACTGCGTCACCTGCTCATGGCGCAGCTCGCCGAGCAGGTTGACGGTGAAGATGCGCACATCCACATCGGCGTCGAGCAGCAGCGCCGAGATGCGCGGCCCCACCACCTTGGGCAGGCCCGACAGCACCTCGATGGCGCCATTGCGCAGCCGGGCGTCCTCGCTGCGCAGCAGCGGCAGCAGCGCGCTGACCGCCTCGTCGCTGGCCATCGTGCCCAGCGCGAGGAAGATGGCCTCGCGCACCGCCGCATCGCGCTCGACCAGCAGCTGGGCGCCGAGTGCCGCGGCAGCCTGCGGATGGCCGGTCAGGTCGCGCACCGCCCAGCGGCGCTGCTCGGCATCGCCCCCGCGCAGCTGGGCGACCAGTCCGTCGACATGGCGCGGAAAGCCGCGGTCGACGACCTCGCGCAGCGGATCCGGCGTGTTGCTCTTTCTCAGTCCCATGCGGTGTCCCCTGTGGCCCGTGTCGTTGGCAGTGATGAATCGGTTCTCAGCCCAGGCGCTGCACCCAGGTGCGCAGTTGCCGGGCCACGTCCTGGCTGGGCAGCACCACGCTGGCGCCCCCGCGCTGGATCAGCTCGGACGGCATGCCGAAGACGACGCAGCTCGATTCGGCCTCGGCGATCGTTCGGCCGCCGCGCGCCTTCAGCTCGGCCATCGCCCGGGCGCCGTCGAAGCCCATGCCGGTCATCAGCACGCCCACCAGCTGCGAGGCCGGAAGAACCCGCATCGCGCTCTCGACCATCACGTCGGCTGACGGATGCCAGGGATGGGCGGGAGACTCCGGCCGCGGCTGTGCGACCAGACGCCCGAGCCGCTCGACCACGACCAGATCGGTGCCGCCGCGGCCGATGTGGATGCGCCCGGGCTCCAGCGGCATCGGCTCGCCGACCTCGACCACCTCCAGCGCGCACATGCGGTCCATGCGCTGCGCGAAGGCCAGCGTGAAGTTCGGCGGCATGTGCTGGGCCACCAGCACCGGCCAGGGAAAGTCGGCCGGCAGCTGCGGCAGCACATCCTCGAGCGTGCGCGGCCCGCCGGTGGAAATGCCGATCAGCACCAGGCCCGGACAGCGGCCCATGCCACCGCGCGGCGGAGCGGGCGATGCAGATGCCGGTGCGCTCGTGGTCGTGCGAGGACTCGCCGGAGCGGGTCGTGCCAGAGCGGGGCGCGGAGCACGCTGCACCGGCGCGGGCATCGCGGCCGCCGGTCGGCCCGGCCGCAGCCGGATGCGCGAGGCGGTGCGCACCTTCTCCAGCAGCAGCGCCTGGATGTCGTCGATGCTCAGCGAGATGGTGCCGCCCGGCTTGGCGATGAAGTCGACCGCACCGAGCGCCAGCGCCTCCATCGTGGCCTGCGCGCCCTTCTCGGTCAGCGACGAGACCATGACGATCGGAGTGGGCCGCGCCTGCATCATCAGCGACAGCGCGGTCAGTCCGTCCATCTCGGGCATGTTGATGTCGAGCGTGACGACATCGGGCTGCCACTCGAGCAGCTGCTCCACGCCTTCACGCCCGTTGCGGGCGGCGGCGACCGTCCAGCCGGCCTGCGTCAGCACGGCCGAGAGCAGCCGGCGCATCAGCGCCGAATCATCGACGACGAGAACCTTGCCGGGCATGGTCGGGCAATCTCCTTGTGCATCAGGCGGCACGAGCCATCGATGGGGCGGTGCGGGACTCGCCCGCAGGCTCGAGCGACTCGATGGCACGCACCTCGCGCGCGGCCAGCAGCTGGGTCGGATCGATCAGCAGCACCAGGCGGCGGTCGCCATCGAGCCGCGCGACCCGGCCGATCAGGCGGATCTGCTCGTCGGAGAGCTGCGGCGCCGGCGCGATGTTCTGGCGCGGAATGCGCAGCACCTCGGCCACCGAGTCGACGATGAAGCCGGTGCGCAGGCCGCCGAGCGTGAACACCATGATGCGCTGGCGATCGTTGCGCTCGATCGCGTCCATGCCCAGGCGGCGACGCTGGTCGATGACCGGCAGCACCGTGCCGCGCAGATTGATCACGCCCTCGACGAATTCGGGCGTGCGCGGCACGCGGGTGAGCGTCTCGGGCAGGCGCACGATCTCCTGCACGCTCATGATCGGCACGCCGAACTCCTCCGCGCCGAGGCGGAAGATGACGACCTGGGCGTCCTCGTCGTCGGGAGGGGAAATCATGCTGTGGGTCGATCTGTTCATCGATGCGTCCGGGCTGGAGAGTGAATCGGCCGATCCGGATCGGTCTGAAGACCCGGAAACCCCCGGGGCGCCCAGCTGCAGGGCCTCTCTCACGCTGTCCATGCCGAGCAGCCGGTCGGTGGCGATGATCGAGACCAGCCGGCGGCCGCCGTCGAGCCTGCAGATCGCCGAGAACTCCTGCAGATCGGCGTCGCGCGTCAGGATGCCGGGCATGGTGTCGGCCTGGCTGCGCGGCACGCTGAGCACTTCCTTGACGGTGTCGGTGACCAGACCGATCTGGCCGCCGCCGGGCAGCGCCACGACGACGATGCGGTGATGCTCGTCCAGCTCCGCATCCGCCAGCGCGAACAGCGAGCGCAGGCTCACCAGCGGCAGCAGCCGGCGGCGCAGCGAGATCAGCCCGAGCACATGGCCCGGCGCCCCGGGCACCGCGGTGATCGTCTCCGGCACCTGGACGATCTCCTGCACGTCGGCGATGTCGAGCGCATATTCCTGCGCCGCCACCGTGAAGCTCACCAGCCGCAGCTCGCCGCTGCCCTCGCCGGGCTCGGCCCGGTCGGCGGACTCGCCGCCATCGGCCGCGCGCGAGCCGCTGACCGCGCCGCTTTCGCGCGACGGAATCATGCGGGTGAGGTGCTGCTGGACCAGCCGGGCAAAGTCGATGATCAGCAGCAGGTCGCGATGGCCGCCATGACCATCGGACACCTCGCGGCGGATCACCCCGGTCAGGCAATCGGTCTGCACCACAGACTGAACCACCTGCGCCGGCTCGATCTCGCTGGCATCGACGCTGATGACGCTGGCCACCCGGTCGACGACGAAGCCCAGCGACTGGCCGATGTGGATCACCAGCGCACGGGTGGCGTCATCGTTGTCGCGCTCCGGCGTGCCGAACAGCCGGCGCAGGCTGATGATCGGCAGCACCCGGCCGCGCAGATTGGCCAGCCCCTCGAGGGCCGGCGGCGTCAGCGGCATGCGCGCGACATCGGGCACGCGGATGATCTCCTGCACCGGCGCCATCGGCACCGCGAACATCTCGCCGGCGACGCTGAAGGTGACGAACTGCTGCGTCTGCCCGGCCGCCCGCGTCTCGTCGCCGTCGGCGACCGTGTGGAGCGCCTCCATCTCAGTTGCTCTGCAGCTCGTCGGCCAGCGAGGCGATCTCCTCGATCGCGGCGGAGAGCTCCTCGGCACCCTGAGACTGCTGGCGCGCCGCGGCCGAAGCCTGCTCGGCGGCCTTCTCGGACTCCTGGGCCGCCGCGGAGACCTGGTCGACCGCCACGCGCACCTGCGACAGGGCCGAGACGATCTCCTGGGCCGACTCGGCCGCCTCGACATTGCCCTTCTCGACCTCGACGACATCGCCTTCCATCGCCGACAGGTTGGCGGTGATCGAGCGGGTCTTGTCGACCTCGGCCAGCGCGGCCGTGGCGATCTCGCCCAGGTCGCGGCCGACGGTGGCGATCTGGTCCTGGATGCCTTTGACCAGATCTTTGATGCGGTCGGCATTCTCGGCCGAGTCATGCGCGAGATTGCGGATGTCGGTGGCCACCACCACGAAGCCCTTGCCGTACTCGCCGGCACGCGCCGCCTCGATCGAGCCGTTGACCGCCAGCATGTTGGTCTGGATCGAGACCTGGGTGATGGCATCGACGATCTTGTCGATCTTGCGGCTGACCAGCTCCAGCTCCTTGATCTGCTGCAGGCTGGTGCGGGTGGAGGCCACGCTGTCCGAGATGCTGCTCACCAGCCCCTCGATCATCTGCTTGTTGTCGATCATCAGGGCGCGGATCGCGCTGGAGCGCTCACGCGCGTTCTGCGCCCGCTCGGAGGCGATCTGCGCGCCGCGTTCGATCTGCGTGATCGCCGCGGCGGACTCGGCGGTGGCCGAGGCCTGGGTCTGCGCGCCCTTGCGGATCTCGTCGAGCGCCACCATGATCTGCGCGGCCGAGCGGTTGATCTCCTGCACCGCACCGGCGAGCTGCTCGGCGGCGCTGGCGACTTCTTCGGCGCTCTTGCCGATGTCCGAGGAGTTCTTCAGCTCGTCGGCGATCTCCGACAGGTTCTGCGAGGTCTGCTCGCACTCGGACAGCGCCGCGCTCTGCTCGTCGACCGTCTTGGCCGCCTCCTCGCAGGCGGAGGACTGCTGCGCGGCCGCCGCGGCGATCTGCTCGGCGCCCTTGAGCGCCTGCTGCGAGGCCACGCTGGCCTGCTGGGCCGCGGCGGAGATCTCGCTGGCCCCGGCCACGATGTCGGCCGCGTCATGGCGCACCCGGTCGAGCTGGCGCAGGATCTGTTCGCTCTTCTCGACCTCGCCGGCGATCGTCTCGGACGACTGGTTGATGCCGGCCGCGATGGCCTTGACCTCGCCCTGGATCTGACCGACCAGATCCTGGATCTGCTTGGCGCTCTTCTCGCTGGTCTCGGCCAGCGTGCGCACTTCGTCGGCGACCACCGCAAAGCCCTTGCCGTGCTGACCGGCCCGCGCGGCTTCGATCGCGGCATTCAGGGCCAGCAGATTGGTCTGGTCGGCGATGCGCGCCACCGCCTTGACGATGTCGCCGATGTTGGCCGCCTGGCGCTCGAGCTCGGCCACCCGCTGCACCGACTCGGCCTGGCGGCGCGCCGCCAGCGTGACATTGGCCACCGTGGCGCGCACCTCGGAATCGATGCGGCTGGTGGTGGCCTGCATGCTGTCGGCCTTGGCTCGCGAATTGTTGACCGCGGACAGCTGGCGGGCGATCGAAGCGCTGACCTGGGTGATCGCTGCGAGCGATTCCTGGGCTGCGCCCGAGGCTTCCTCGGCGCCGCTGGCGATCTGGTCGGCCGCGCGCTTGAGCTCTTCGGAAGCGGAGGCCGCCTCGTTGATGCCGGCCGACAGCTGGCTCGATGCGCTGGCCACCCGCTCGGCAACCTGCTGCTGCTTGGCCAGCGTGCGTGCGCGCTTGCGGCCGGCCTCGGCGTCGCGGGCCATCGTACGGGTCACGCCGCGTGCGACGACCGGGGCGGCCACGGGTTCATGAACGGTCTCTCGATGCTTGGTCACCAGCGCCATGGACGGGCTCCGAATGTTCTGGACTGAGGGGACAGCGACTCCGTCCGGTCATCGACGGCGGCAGGTCGTGTGCAGGGCGCAGTGATTCGATCACGCGGATTCCCGACGCCATGAAGGGATTTGCCGGGCTTTTCCGTTCTTTTGCGGTGTCCGTCTCGGCACCTTGCAGGACTGGCGCGGGGCGCGCCGAAGCTGATAGACTGCACGCCGCTGCAGGTGATCCGGTTCGTGAAGAACGGCCGGATTTAAACGGGAAGCCGGTGAAAAGCCGGCGCTGCCCCCGCAACGGTCAGCGAGAGAAGATCAGGTCACGATGCCACTGGAGCCGCGGTTCCGGGAAGGCGACCCGATCGGCAGGACCGCCCGACAGGGCGATTCCCGCGCTCGCGAGCCCGGAGACCGGCCTGAAGCATGCGCACTGGCACCGCGGAGGGCGGCGACCGGACGACACGGGACTGCGCCGCAGCCCCGTGCAGGACCGGCCCCGGTCCTGTTGCGTCCGACCCCGCCCGATGCCGCCAGCGATTCTCTCGCGACAGCCGCACGGGGCGTGCGGCCGACAGGCATGACGACACAGACTCCTTCCGGGCGGCCCGACCGCCTCTGCCCCGCGCTGCTGGTCAGCGCACCGGCCTCCGGCCAGGGCAAGACCACGGTGACGGCCGCGCTGGCCCGCCACTGGCGCCGCCAGGGCCTGCGGGTGCGGGTGTTCAAGACCGGCCCCGACTTCATCGATCCGATGGTGCACGAGCACGCCAGCGGCGCGCCGTGCCGGCAGCTCGACCTGTGGATGGGCGGCGAGGATCACTGCCGCGAGCTGCTCTGGCAGGCCGCCGGCGAGGCCGACCTGATCCTGGTCGAGGGTGTGATGGGCCTGCACGACGGCAGCGCCTCGAGCGCGGCGCTGGCCGAGCGGCTCGGGCTGCCAGTGCTGGCGGTGATCGACGCCAGCGCGATGGCGCAGACCTTCGGCGCGATCGCGCTCGGGCTGAAGCTGTACCGGCCGGGGCTGGACTTTGCCGGCGTGATCGCCAACCGCGTCGGCAGCGAGGGCCATGCGCGCATGGTCATCGAGAGCCTGCCGCCGGGCATGGCCGCATTCGGCGCGCTGCCGCGCTGCGAGGCGCTGGAGTGGCCCTCGCGCCACCTGGGCCTGGTTCAGGCGGCCGAACTGCCGGACCTGGAGCGCCGGCTGGAAGGCGCAGCCGATGTGGTCGCGCGCGCCGCACCGCCGCTGCCCGCACCGGTGCGCTTCATCGCGCCGGCCGAGGTCGACGCCCCGCCGCGGCGCCTGGCCGGCCGCACGGTGGCCATCGCCCGCGACGACGCCTTCGCCTTCCTGTACCCCGCCAATGTCGACCTGCTGGCGCAGCTCGGCGCACGCGTCGTCTTCTTCTCGCCGCTGGCCGACGAGCCGGTGCCGGCCGAGGCCGATGCGCTCTACCTGCCCGGCGGCTATCCGGAGCTGCATCTGGAGCGGCTGGAGGAGGCGTGCCGCACCCGCGACACGATCCGCGCCTTTCACGCCGCCGGCCGGCCGATCGTCGCCGAGTGCGGCGGCCTGCTCGCGCTGGGGGATGGCCTGAGCGATCTGGCCGGTCGACGCGCCGCGATGTGGGGCCTGCTGCCGGGCGAGGGCCGCATGCAGCCGTGCCTGGTCAACCTCGGCATGCACACCGCCGACCTGCCTGAGGGCACGGTGCGCGGCCACACCTTCCACCACGGCCAGTTCGAGAGCCCGCTGCCCGCTGCCGGCCGGACCCGGGCCGAGCGTGACCACGGCCGGCCGGAATCCGTCTGGCGCCTCGGCCGGCTGCACGCCTCCTTCCTGCACCTCTACTTCCCGTCGAACCCGAGCGCGATCGCGGCGCTGTTCGATCCGGCCACGCCGCCGCCCGGCGGCTGAGCGCCCGTCCTTCCCGACACGCCTGACCTGATGCGCGCGGAGCCCTGGCGGCCCCGTGCCGGGCCGGCTCGCGCCTGCCCCCTTCTTCCCTGTCCCTTGTCCACGGAGATTTCACGATGCATATCGAACCCGGCTTCCTGTCCGATGCCAAGATCATGGCCGCCAATGTGGCCGCCGTCGGCCTGCTGGCCGCGCATGCACCGGCGCTGTGGCGCCGGCCTGCCCTGTGGCTGCGCACGCTGCTGGCGGCGGTCTTCTTCTCGGTCTTCATGCAGAGCTTCCACCTGCCGGTGGGACCGTCCGAGCTGCATTTCATCGGCGCGATGCCCGTCTATGTGCTGTTCGGCCTGCTGCCGACCCTCTTCGGCTTCGCGCTGGGCCTGCTGATGCAGGGCCTGCTGTTCGAGCCGCAGGATCTGGTGCATCTGGCGGTCAATGCGCTGTCGCTGATCGTGCCGCTGCTGGCGGTGCACCACACGCTGGGCCGTCGCCTGGGCGAAGGCACGCCGGGTCTGGCCGCGCTGCTCAAGCTCGACGGCGCCTACTACGCCGGTGTCACGCTGATGGTCGGCTTCTGGCTCGCCAACGGCGAACAGGCGGTCTCGCTGGCCGAGTGGGGCCGCTTCGCGGCGTCCTATCTGGGTGTGGTGGCGCTGGAGCCGCTGGTCACCATCGCGCTGGTGCGTGGCGCCGCGGCACTGCGCTCGCAGCGCTGGGCGCGGGTCTGTCTGGACGAGCGCCTGACGCTGGCCGGGGCGGCCTGAATGCGCGGCACCGTCTGGTTCGTCGGCGCCGGCCCCGGAGACCCGGAGCTGCTGACCGTCAAGGGCCGCGCGCTGATCGAGCGCGCCGGCGCGATCCTGTTCGCCGGCTCCCTGGTGAACGAGGCCGCGACCCGCTGGGCGCCGCCGGGCTGCGTCATCGCCGACAGCAAGGAGATGACGCTGCCGCAGATGGCCGCCTGGCTGATCGAGCAGGCCGACGCGCACGAGACGGTGGTGCGGCTGCAGACGGGCGACCCGGCGCTCTACGGCGCGCTGATCGAGCTGGTGCAGCCGCTCGACGCCGCCGGCGTGCCGGTGCGCGTGGTGCCCGGCGTGTCGTCGGCGATGGCCTCGGCGGCGGCGGCGGTCGAGAGCTTCACGCTGCCGGAGGTCACGCAGAGCGTCATCTTCACCCGCGTCGAGGGCCGCACGCCGATGCCGCCGGGCGAGGACCTGGCCGCGCTGGCGGCGCACCGCACCACGCTGTGCATCTTCCTGTCGATCACGCTGCTGCACAAGGTCGAGGCCGGGCTGCGCGCGGCGGGCTGGCCGGAGGACGCGCCGATCGTCGTCGTCCACAAGGCCAGCTGGCCGGGCGAGGAGCGCATCGTGCGCGGCACGCTTTCCGACATCAAGCAGCGCTGCCGCGACGCCGGCATCGTCAGTCAGGCCATGGTCCTCGCCAGCCCCACGCTGGGCGCGCGCCACTGGCCGGACCTCGTCAAGTCGAAGCTCTACGACCCGGGCTTCACCCACCGCTTCCGCAAGGCTTGCGCATGAATTACCACCCAGACTGCATCCTGCTCGTCGGCCACGGCTCGCGCGAGGAATCCGGCAATGTCGAGATCCGCGAGTTCGTCGCGCAATGGCGCGCGCGCCAGCCGCGCTGGCGCATCGAGGTCTGCTTCATCGAGTTCGCGCCGCCCTCGCTGCACGACGGCCTGATCGCCGCGGCGCAGGGCGCGCGCCGCGTGCTGGTGCTGCCGCTGATCCTCAACGCCGCCGGCCATGTGAAGATGGAGATCCCGGAGGCGATCGAGCACGCCCGCGCGCACTGCCCCGGTACCGAATTCCTCTACGGCCCGCACCTCACCGCCTGCGATCCGATCCTGGCGATCCTCAAGCGCCGGCTGCGCAGGGCCATGAATGCGCTCGACATGCCGGACCCGACGACCACCGGCGTGATCCTGCTGGGGCGCGGCTCCTCCGACCGCGCCGCCAACGGCGACATGGCCAAGATGGCGCGCTGGCTGCAGGAGGCGGGCGACCACGAGCTGGTCGACCTGGCCTTCACCGGCATCACCTTCCCGCGGCTGGAGCGGGTGGTGCAGCGCCAGGCGCTGATCGGCATGCGCCAGATCGTGGTGCTGCCCTACTACCTCTACACCGGCACGCTGATGCAGCGCATCCATCGCCAGGTCGAGCACCTGCGCGCGCAGTACCCGCAGATCCGCTTCGCCGCCTCGACGCACTTCGGCTTCGAGGATGAAATCTTCGCGCTGCTGGAGCAGCGCGTCGCCGACCTGCAGGCCGGCACCCCCGACAGCCGCCTGCCCTGCGACGGCTGCAGCTACCGCGAGATCGCGCACGACCTCGGCCACGGCCATTCGCACGAGCACACGCATCAGCACGCGCACCAGCACGCACCGGCATGAGCACCGTCAACACCGTCACCGAGCAGCTCACCCGCGCCGGCCAGGCGATCGAGCATGACAGCTTCGCGATCATCGACGCCGAGGCCGGCCCGCACCGCTACACGCCCGAGCAGTGGCCGATCGTGCGCCGCATGATCCACGCCAACGCCGACTTCGAGTTCAACGGCCTGACCGACTTCCACCCGGAGGCGGTCGAGGCCGGCATCCGGGCGATGCTGCAGGGCAGCGCGCCGGTGGTGGCCGATGTCGAGATGATCTGCTCCGGCCTGTCGCGGCCGCGCCTGGCGCACTTCGGCATGACGACGCACCAGTTCATCAGCGATGCCGACGTGATCGCGCAGGCCCGGGCCGAGGACACCACCCGCGCGGTGCAGGCGATGCGCAAGGCGCACCGGCTCGGGCGGCTGGAGGGCGCGATTGTGGGCATCGGCAATGCGCCAACCGCGCTGATCGAGCTGGTGCGGCTGATCCGCGAGGCGGGCGTGCGCCCGGCGCTGGTGGTCGGCATGCCGGTGGGATTCGTCTCGGCGGCCGAGTCGAAGGACCTGATGGCCGAGATCGCCGATGTGCCCTGGATCGTCATCCGCGGCCGCAAGGGCGGATCGACGCTGGTGGTGGCCGCCGTGCACGCGCTGCTGTCGCTGGCCGAGGCGCGGCAGAAGGCCGCCGCGGCCTGACGCTGGAGAGGCCGCTTCCATGATGGACAAGACCGTCAAGCGCGGCACGCGCACCGGCTTCACCACCGGCGCCTGCGCGGCCGCGGCCGCCCGCGCCGCCGCGCTCGGACTGGTCGAGGGCGCGGTGCCGGCCGAGGTCGAGAGCCTGCTGCCCAACGGCGACCGGGTGCGCTTCGCCGTGCACGACGGCCGCTGCGAGGGCGAGGGCACCGGGCGCGCCGCCCACGCGATGGTGGTGAAGTTCGCCGGCGACGACCCCGACTGCACCGATGGCGCGCACCTGACCGCCGAGGTGCGGATCGATCCCGACCGGCCCGGCGTGGTCACGCTGCACGGCGGCTTCGGCGTCGGCACCGTGACGATGGCCGGGCTGGGGCTGGAGGTCGGCGGGCCGGCCATCAACCCGGTGCCGCGACGCAACATCGAGGACAACCTGCGCGAGGTGGCCGCCGGCCTGCTCGACGAGGTCGGGCTGGTGGTGACGATCTCGGTGCCGCAGGGCGTCGAGATGGCGAAGAAGACGCTCAACGCCCGCCTGGGCATCCTGGGCGGCATCTCGATCCTGGGCACCACCGGCATCGTCAAGCCCTATTCGACCGCCGCCTACCGCGCCAGCGTGGTGCAGGGCGTGCAGGTGGCGGCCACGCTTGGCCACGGCGTCGTCGTGCTGACCACCGGCGGGCGCACCGAGCAGTTCGCGATGAAGGAGCGCCCCGCGCTGCCCGCCGCCTGCTTCGTGCAGATGGGCGACTTCCTGCGCTACGCGCTGGACGAGGCGGTGGCGCAGGGGCTGCGCGAGGTGGTGATCGGCGGCATGGTCGGCAAGCTGACCAAGATCGCCCAGGGCGAGACCATCACCCACGCCAACCGCGCCGAGGTCGACACCGGCCTGCTGGCCGGGCTGGCCGCCGGCATCGGCGCGCCGCCCGAGGAATGCGCCGCCATCGCCGCCGCCGAGACGGCCCGCTTCGCCGCCGAGCGCATGGAGGCGCTCGGGCTGCTGAACGAATTCCACGCCGCGCTGGCGCAGAAGGTGGTGTCCACGCTGACCACGCCCGAGCGCTACGGCCAGCGCTTCCACCTGCAGGTGCTGGTCTGCGATTTCGAGGGCCGCAAGATCGCCGAGGCGAGTTCGGCCCGCTGACGAGGACTGCTGATGAACACCGATGTCTTTCCGGATCCCAACCCCTGCCGGGTGCTGGGCGTGCTCGACGACGGCGCGGCCAGCCTGAGCGCGACCGCGCGGGCGCAGCTGCGCGCGGCCGACCGCGTGATCGGCGGCGCGCGCACGCTCGCGCTGCTGGAAGCCGAGATCCGCCCCGACGCCGAGCGGCTCGACCTGACCGGCAAATTGAGCGCCGTGCCCGGCTGGGTGAGCGAGGCGCGCGAGGCCGGCCGCAAGGTGGTGGTGCTGGCCACCGGCGACCCGCTCTGCCACGGCATCGCCGGCTTCCTGGCCGCGCGGCTGTGCGTGCAGGCGATCGAGGTGCTGCCCAATGTCTCGACGCTGCAGCTGGCCTGCGCGCGCCTCAAGCTGGTCTGGCAGGACGCGCGCATCGTGTCGATCCACGCCCGGGACGCCGGCGAATGGCAGGTCGGCGCGCCGCCCACGCATGGCCTGCACGCGCTGGCGCAGGCGCTGCGCGCACATGACCGCCTGCTGGTGCTGACCAGCCCCGACAACACGCCCGCACGCATCGCCCGGCTGCTGCTCGCCGAGGGGCAGGGCGAGGACTTCCGCATGGCGGTGGCCGAGCGGCTGCTGCAGCCGGACGAGCGGGTGCGCGCCGAGCTGGCGCCGGCCGAGGTGGCCGAGGCGCCGCCGCAGGCCTTCGCCGATCCGAACGTGGTGCTGCTGTGGCGGGTGTGCCCGCGGCCGAACCCGGTGCGCTTCGGCCTGGCCGACCGCGACTATCGGCAGCGGCAGCCCGACAAGGGCCTGATCACCAGGCAGGAGGTGCGTGCGGTGTCGCTGGCGCGGCTGCAGCTGCGCGCCGACAGCAGGGTGTGGGACATCGGCGCCGGCTCCGGCTCGGTCGGGCTGGAGGCGGCGCGGCTGTGCCCGCAGGGCCACGTCTGGGCGATCGAGAAGAACGAGGCCGACATCACCATCGCGCGCGCCAACCGCGATGCCTTCGGCGTCTCCAACCACACGCTGGTGCACGGCCGCGCACCCGAGGGGCTCGAGGCCTGGCCCGATCCGGACGCCGTCTTCATCGGCGGCTCCGGCGGCGAGCTCTCCAGCTTGATCGCGCTGGGCCTGCGCCGGCTGCGCCCGGGCGGTCATCTGGTGATGAACTTCGTGACGCTGGAGAACCTGGCCGTGGCCACGCAGGCGCTCAAGGCGATGGCGGCGACCGATGCGATCGACTGGGACGTGCTGCAGCTGCAGGCCGCGCGCAGCCGCCCGATTCTCGACATGCACCGCATGGCTGCGGAAAACCCGGTGTGGATCGTCTGCGCCCGCAAGGAGGCCGCATGAATCCGGGCCTGAAGAAGATGGGCACGCTGCACGGCGTCAGCCTCGGCCCCGGCGACCCGGGCCTGATCACGCGGCGCGCCTGGGCGCTGCTGGAGCGCACCGACACCGCCTGGGTCTACCCGGCGCGCAGCACGAAGACGCCGAGCTACGCCTTCGACATCGTCGCGCGCGCGGGCCTGGTGCCGCCGACCGACCACCAGAGCCTGCTGTTCCCGATGACGCACGACGGCGACAAGCTCGCCCGCGCCTGGCTGCGCGCGGCCGAAGTCGTCTGGCCGAAGCTGCGCGCCGGACAGGATGTGCTGTTCCTGGTCGAGGGCGACGCCAGCACCTACGCCACCTTCGGCCACCTGGCGCGCACGCTGCGCGCGCTGGCCGAGGAAGAGGGCGCCGAGCTGCCGATCGAGGTGGTGGCCGGCGTCAACGCCTTCACCGCGGCCTGCGCCACGCAAGGGCTGCCGCTGTGCGAGCAGGACGACACCGTGGCGCTGGTGCCCGCGGCCTACGGCGTCTCGGCGATCGACCGGCTGCTGGCCGACTTCGACACCCTGGTGCTGCTGAAGGTCAAGCCGCTGATCGGCGAGCTGCTCGACTGGCTGGAGCGGCGCGAGCTGCTCGGCCACGCCAGCTTCGTCGAGCGCTGCGGCGCACCCGACGAACAGGTGGCCGACACGCCCAAGGCCCTGCGTGCGCTGCGCGAGCGCAAGGTCAGCTACCTCTCGCTGATGATCGTGCGCAGCCCGCACCGGGTGCGCGGCGAGCGCATCCGCGGCTGCCTGAAGAAGACCTCGCCCGGAGTCGCCGCATGAACGCTGTCCCGTCCGTTTCCGCTGTCGATGCGCGCGTCTGCATCGTCGCCATCACGAAGCACGGCGCCGCGCAGGCCGCGGCACTGGCGCGCCGGCTGCCGCAGGCGTCGATCTGCACCTCGGCCAGGTTCGCCGGCGCCTTCGCCGCCGTGGCCAATCCGGTGCGCGCCTACGAGGGCGCGCTGCGCGACGAGATCGCGCCGCTGTTCGAGGGCTTCGACCAGCTGGTCTTCTTCGTCTCGCTCGGTGCCGTGGTGCGACTGATCGCGCCGCACCTGAGGAACAAGGACGTCGATCCCGGCGTGACGGTGATCGACGATGCCGGCCAGTTCGTCATCCCGGTGCTCTCGGGCCATGTCGGCGGCGCCAACGCGATGGCCGAGCAGGTGGCCGGACTGATCGGCGCCACGCCGGTGGTGACCACCGCGTCGGACGTGGGCCGCACCATCCCGGTCGACATTCTCGGCCGCGAGCTGGGCTGGCGCGTCGAGGCGCCGAAGATCAACATCACCCGCGTCTCGGCGCATGTGGTCAACGGCGAGCCGATCGCCTTCGTGCAGGAGGCCGGCCGGCCCGACTGGTGGACGCGGCCCACGCCGCTGCCGGCCAGCATCGAGCGCCTGACGCGCTTCGACCAGGTCGATCCGGCCCGCCACCGCGCGGTGCTGTGGGTCACGCACGCCGAGATCGCGCCCGAGGTCTGGACGCGCTGGGCCGAGCGCTTGGTGGTCTACCGCCCGCCGCACGAGGAGCCGGCCGCATGAAGCCGCGCCTCGCGCTCGGCCTGGGCTGCGACCGCGGCACGCCCGAGGCCACGCTGCGCCAGGCCGTCGATCAGGCGCTGACCCAGGCCGGTGCGGTCCGGGCCGATGTGGCGGCGGTGGCCAGCATCACGCTGAAGGCCGACGAGACCGGCCTGCTGGCGCTCTGCCGCACCGAGGGCTGGACGCCGGTCTTCCATGCGCCGGACGTCCTGGCCCGGGTCGCGGTGCCCAACCCGTCCGAGACGGTGCGCCGCCACACCGGCACGCCCTCGGTCAGCGAGGCCGCCGCGCTGCTGGCCGCCGGCCGTGCCGACGAGATGCGCGCGCTGGTCGTTGAGAAGCACCGCCTGCGCGGGCCGGACGGGCGCCATGCCACCGTGTCGGTGGCGCGGATGCGCAGCCCGGCTCCATCCCCTGAATCCCCCGAACCGGAGATCCCGTGAACGATCCCATCCTTCCCGCCGCACTCGCCGAGTTCGACGCCTCCCCCCCACCCGCCGGCAAGATCATGCTCGTCGGCATCGGCCCCGGCAGCGTCGAGCACATGACCGCGCGCGCCCGCAGCGCCATCGCCGAGGCCGATGTGGTGGTCGGCTACGTCACCTACATCAAGCTGGTCGCCGACCTGCTGGAGGGCAAGGAGGTCGTGCGCAAGGGCATGACCGAGGAGCTTGACCGCGCGGTCAGCGCGCTCGACGCCGCCCGCGCCGGCAGGAAGGTGGCGCTGGTCTCCAGCGGCGACGCCGGCGTCTACGGCATGGCCGGGCCGACCTACGAGGTGCTGTTCCAGGCCGGCTGGACGCCAGAGGGCGACGTCGCGGTCGAGATCGTGCCGGGCGCCTCGGCGCTCAACAGCTGCGCCGCGCTGGTCGGCGCGCCGCTGACGCACGACTTCTGCGCCATCTCGCTCTCGGACCTGCTCACGCCCTGGCCGGTGATCGCCCGCCGGCTCGATGCGGTGGCGATGGCCGACTTCGTCGTCGCGCTCTACAACCCCAAGAGCGGCCGCCGCACCCGCCAGATCGTCGAGGCGCAGCGTCTGTTCCTGCGCCACCGCCGCGCCGACACGCCGGTGGCCATCGTCAAGAGCGCCTACCGCCGCCGTCAGAACATCGTCTTCACGACGCTGGCGCAGATGGCCGAGCAGGACATCGGCATGCTCAGCACCGTGCTGATCGGCAACAGCAGCACCTTCGTGCGCGACGGGCTGATGGTCACGCCGCGTGGCTACGCCAACAAGTACGACGCCGAACAGGGCTTCGAGACCCGCGACGGCGAGAAGGCCGGCCGCTCGCTCTCCACCGGCCTGCTCGGCTGGCTGGACACGCTGCAGGCCGACCACGCCGCCGGCGAGAGCGTCGAGCAGCTCGCCGCGCGCCACCGCCTGCCGGTCGACTACATCCGCGCCACGCTGGACGAGCCGCTGGAGGCCGCCGCCGCCGATCTGCCCGAGGAGAGCGAAGCATGAGCGAGACCGCCGTCAAGCCGAAGATCGGCGCCTACCGCCGCCACCTGCTGGTCTGCACCGGTCCGCGCTGCACCCAGGACGGCCAGGCCCAGGCGCTGTTCGACAGCCTGGGCGAGAAGTTCAAGGCCGCGGGCCTGAACGACGGCGAGCTGCGGGTCAAGCGCAGCCGCGTCAGCTGCTTTGCCGCCTGCAAGGGCGGCCCGGTGATGTGCGTGCAGCCCGACGGCACCTGGTACCACGACGTCACGCCGCAGAACATGGACCGCATCATCGCCTCGCACCTGGTCGGCGGCGAGCCGGTCGCCGATCTGGTCTTCCACCAGGGCCCGGGCACCTGCGCGGACGACGACGCCCACGACTGAAGCGACGGGGGAGGGTGCGCTTTTCGGCGCATCCGTCCTCGGCGCGCCATGCTGCACTGGCGCGATGGATGCCCCTCCTGCCGCCACCGACCGCCGCGTCATCCAGATCCACGCCGACGCGCCGCGCAAGCCCGCGCCCGGCCAGGCCTGCAACGGCTGCGGCCTGTGCTGCCTGACCGAACCCTGCCCGGTCGGCATGCTCGCCAGCCAGCGCCGCGACGGCGCCTGCCGCATGCTCGAATGGGACGAGGGCGCCGCGCGCTATGTCTGCGGCCTGCTGACCGGCCAGCACGCGCCGCTGCCCGTCTGGCTGCGTCCGGCCGCCCCGCTGCTGCGCCGCAGCGCCCGCCGCCTGATCGCCGCGGGCATCGGCTGCGACTGCACGCTGGAGGTGGAATCCGCAGGTGCCGAGCCGTCCGGCGACCGGCACTGAGCGTCGGACCCGTCCGACACGTCCGCGCAGGTCCGGCCGACAGCGCCGGGGCACGCTGCGGCGCACCATGAGGACATGCCGGCTTCGCACCCTTCCGTGCCCCGGCGCCGAACACGGAGTTCCCCATGTCTGATTCCCGCACCCGCCTCCTCGTCATCACCGGCAGCCTGCGCCGCGCCTCGTTCAACCGCATGGTCGCGCAGACGCTGCCGGAGCTGGTGGCGGTCGATGTCGAGATCGCGCTGCATGCGACGCTGGGCGACATTCCGCTCTATGACCAGGACACCTTCGACGCCGGCCTGCCCGACGGCGTGGCGCGGCTGGCCGAGGCGGTGTTCGCGGCCGATGGCGTGGTGATCGTGACGCCGGAATACAACTACTCGGTGCCGGGCGCGCTGAAGAACGCGCTGGACTGGCTCTCGCGCCTGCCGGGCAAGCCGATGGGCTCCCGACCGGTGGCGCTGCAGAGTGCGTCGATGGGCATGCTCGGCGGCGTGCGGGCGCAGTACCACCTGCGCCAGGTGCTGGTCGCGCTGGATGCGCGGGTGATGAACCTGCCCGAGGTGATGATCGGTCAGGTGCAGAACAAGGTCGATGCCGACGCCGGCCGGCTGATCGACGGCGACGCGCGCGAGCACATCCGCCGCCAGCTCGACGCCTTCGTGCGCTTCATCCGCCGCTGAGCGGCGGTGCACCGCCCGCGCCTGCCGGCACAATGCCGGCATGACCCATTCCCTCCCCCGCCCGGCCTGCGCCGACGACGACACCGAGGTCCTGGTCCTGCCCAACGGCGTGCGCATCCTGGCGGTGCGGCCCTCGCATCTGGCCAGCACGAATGTCAGCATCTATGTGCGCACCGGCAGCCGCCATGAGAGCGCACGGCTCAACGGCATC
Source organism: Sphaerotilus sulfidivorans (assembly GCF_013426975.1). GTDB lineage: Bacteria > Pseudomonadota > Gammaproteobacteria > Burkholderiales > Burkholderiaceae_C > Sphaerotilus > Sphaerotilus sulfidivorans. Next base: position 7,525 of record NZ_JACCPY010000032.1, on the reverse strand, counting down.
AGCCATGTCGTCGAGCACATGGCCTTCAAGGGCACCGCGACGCGCGACTGCCAGCAGATCAATCTCGAGGCCGAGCTGCTCGGCGCCGAGGTCAACGCGCACACCGACAAGGACCATACCGCCTACCACATGCGCGGTCTGGCGCGCGACGCACTGACCTTCGTGCGCATGCTGGGCGACATCGTGCGCCACGGCAGCTTCCCCGAGGCCGAGCTGGAGCGCGAGCGCCAGGTGATCCTGCAGGAGTTCCTCGAGGACGAGGACGATGCGCTGTCCACCGCCTTCAAGCTCTTCGACGAGGCCTCCTTCGGCAGGCATGCGCTGGCGCAGCCGGTGATCGGGCGGCGGCGCAACATCGAGCGCTTCAGCCGCGACGAGCTGACCGGCTATGTCGCGCGCCAGTACACCGGCAGCAACCTGATCGTGGCGGTGTCCGGCCCGGTCGAGCTGCAGGCGCTGGCGCGCGAGGTCGAGGCCGTCTTCGGTGACATGCCCGCCGGCACGCCCAATCTCGTGGCGCCGCCGACCTGGGTCGGCGGGGTGAAGAGCCGGCGCCAGCCGGGCTCCAGCCAGACGCATCTGGTGACGGGATTCCCGCTGCCCGACCGGCTCGATCCGCTGGCGGCCACCGGCGTGATGGCCGCGGCGGTGCTGGGCGAGGGCATGAGCTCGCCGCTGCTCGACCGGGTGCGCGAGCGCCTGGGACTGGTCTACTACGCCGGCTGCTCGACCGACCAGTCGGATCTGGCCGGGCAGTTCGTGCTGGAGGCCTCGACCACGGCCGAGCACCTCGAGGCCTGCCAGGACGAGATCGTCGCGCTGCTGCAGGCGCAGGCCGAGCGGGTCAGCGAGACCGACCTGCTGCGCGCGCGCAACCAGATCGCGGTGCGCGCGGTGCGCCAGCGCGAGGGCGCGCAGCACCGGCTGGAGACGGCCGCGCTCGACCTGTTCGCGCTCGGGCGGGTGCGCAGCGGTGCCGAATGGCTGGCGGCGCTGGAGGCGGTGGACGCCGATGCGGTGCGCGACTGCACCCGGCGCATGCTGGCCGCGCCGGCCGCGGTGGCGATCACCGGCAAGGTGCCGACCGGCACCCGGGAGCGCACCGAGGAGCGCATGGAGCGCCTGCGCAGCACCGTGACGGGCTGAGCGGCATCCGGGGCAACCCGGATCAGCGATGCCGAGGGAAGATAGCTGCTAGTGCCCGCCGACTCTGGCCGGCATGGCGGTGGCTGCCGAGAATGCGCGAAGTCTCCCTCAGGATTTCGCATGACCTCCGACTCCCGCGCGCTGCCGCCGCCCGTCAAGGGCATCTCCTCGATGGCCACCCGCCAGCTGCTGGCCGAGCTGGTCGCCGACTGGCAGGCCCGCAGCGGCCACTCGGCCGAGATCGCCTCGGTGGGCGGCGTCGATGCCGCCCGGCGCGTCGCCGCCTGCGAGGCCTTCGACGTGGTGATCCTGGGCTCGGACGCGATCGACAAGCTGATCGCTGGCGGCCATGTGCAGCCGGGCAGCCGGGTGGATCTGGTGCGCTCGGGCGTGGCGGTGGCCGTGCGCGCCGGCGCCACACATCCCGACCTCTCCAGCGAAGAAAGCGTCAAGGCCGCCGTGCTGGCCGCGCGCAGCGTCAGCTGCTCGACCGGCCCGAGCGGTGTCGCACTGGCGAAACTGTTCGAGCGCTGGGGCATCGCCGCCGACGTGGCCGAGCGCCTGGTCACGCCGCCGCCGGGCACGCCGGTGGGCTCGCTGGTCGCCGCGGGCGAGGTCGAGCTGGGCTTCCAGCAGCTCAGCGAGCTGATCCATGTCGAGGGCATCGACATCGTGGGCCCGCTGCCCGACGCGATCCAGATCACCACGATCTTCTCGGCCGGCGTCGCCGCCACCTGCACGCAGCCGGATGCGGTGCGCGCGATGCTCGACTTCATGAAGTCGCCCGAGGCCGCCGCCGCGAAGCGCCGCCAGGGCATGGAACCGGCCTGAGCACGGCCGCCTCGTTCGCCTTGTCCGCCTCTTTTCCCGTCTTTTCACCGAGCGCCCCATGAGCCAAGCCCAACCCCTGATCATCGACGTCCACGGCCACTACACCACCGCGCCCGCTGCGCTCGGCGCCTGGCGCGACCTGCAGATCGCCGCGCTGAAGGACCCCAGCCAGAAGCCCGACCCGAAGGCGCTGAAGATCAGCGATGACGAGCTGCGCGAGTCGATCGAGAAGAACCAGCTGCGCCTGATGAAGGAACGCGGCTCGGACCTGACCATCTTCAGCCCGCGCGCCAGCTTCATGGCGCACCACATCGGCGACTTCGAGACCTCGAGCACCTGGGCGGCGATCTGCAACGAGCTGTGCTACCGCGTCAGCCAGCTGTTCCCGGACAACTTCATCGGCGCGGCGATGCTGCCGCAGTCGCCGGGCGTGGACCCGAAGACCTGCATTGCCGAGCTGGAGCGCTGCGTCAAGGACTACGGCTTCGTCGGCATCAACCTGAACCCGGATCCGTCGGGCGGCCACTGGAACAGCCCGCCGCTGACCGACCGCCACTGGTACCCCATCTACGAGAAGATGGTCGAGTACGACATCCCGGCGATGATCCATGTCTCGACCAGCTGCAACAGCTGCTTCCACACCACCGGCAGCCATTACCTGAACGCCGACACCACCGCCTTCATGCAGTGCCTGCAGGGCGACCTGTTCAAGGACTTCCCCACGCTGAAGTTCCTGATCCCGCACGGCGGCGGCGCGGTGCCCTACCACTGGGGCCGTTTCCGCGGTCTGGCGCAGGAGATGAAGAAGCCGCTGCTCGACGAGCATCTGCTGAACAACATCTTCTTCGACACCTGCGTCTATCACCAGCCAGGCATCGACCTGCTGACCAAGGTGATCCCGGTGAAGAACATCCTGTTCGCCTCCGAGATGATCGGCGCGGTGCGCGGCATCGACCCGCAGACCGGCTACTACTACGACGACACCAAGCGCTACGTCAACGCCACCGAGAACCTGACGGACGAGGAGCGCTACGCGGTGTTCGAGGGCAATGCCCGCCGCGTCTTCCCGCGCATGGATGCGGCGCTGAAGGCCAAGGGGCTTTGACTCCGACGGCGTGCGGCTGGAGAGCCAGGCTAGAACGCCCGGGTCTGGGCCTTTGCCCTCTCTCTTTCGGCCGCACGCTTGTCGGCTTCCTGCTCCGCTCTCATTTCCGCGTGGGCAACCGGATCGGTGAAGGTCAGGTACGTCGTGGTATCCGGCCAGCCCCGCGAAACGCTGACCGTCATGCCTTGCGGAAATTTCCAGGTGTAGGTGACCGGCCCCAGGCCCTCATTGCCTGATCGGGTGCTGGCGCGCCCGTACTTGTGCGTCACCATCGTGGCCACCTGGGTCACCAGACCGGTGTCCATGAAGCCTTCGAACTCGTACTGCGCAAACGCGAAAGTTCCGGTCCTGCCCACATAGCCGGCGATGAAGCCCGACGCGCCGTCCAGAACGCCTGCCGCGCTGTAGGTGTCGACCCAATACTTGTCTTCGACACGCACCGGCTGCAACCCGCCCGCCTCGAAAACCTCGCGAAGCTGCTCTCGCGTGGCGGATTTCAACTGCACGCCAAAAAGCTCGAGGTAGGCTGGCGGCTTTGCCTGCGACGGAGGCTGCGGCGACTTGGTCTGAGCGGCAGCCACCATCGTTGCGGCAAGAACTGCCGACAAGAGAACGGATTTAACGGCAATCATCGCTGTTGATGCTGTTATTGTGAAAAAAGTCAGCTTACCGATTGCCATTTTTGCCGTCCACGGCACCGCTGAACGTTCGTGACTGAAGTCACGACAGAACAGGCTCCGCGTGACCGTCGGTGCACGCTTGCTGCAGACAAAAAGTCAATCACTTAACCATGATAAGTTTCATTATCATGGTTAATGTTTTTTTCATAAAACTCAGCTTTCTGCCATGCGCACTCCTGAAAGATCCAGCCAGGTCAGGCACTTGGCAGACCGTCTTCGCCACTGGGCGCGGCGCATCAAGCGCGATGCGGTCACCCTGTGGTTCGCCTGCAGGAATGCGAAAACGCCCCGAGCCGTGAAGCTGCTGTGCCTCTTCGTGGTGGCCTACGCACTCAGCCCCATCGATCTGATTCCGGACTTCATCCCGGTGCTCGGATACCTTGACGATGTGCTGCTGCTGCCTGGGATGATCTGGCTGGCAGTCAGGCTGCTGCCGCCGGCCGTGCTCGAAGACAGCCGCCTCCGAGCCGAGGCCTGGATGACCGAACAGGGTCGCAAGCCCGTCAGCAAGGTCGGTGCGGCGGTGATCGTGCTGCTGTGGGCCGCAGCGGCAGCAGGCGCCTGGGCATGTGCGGCGGACACCCGACCTTGACCTGCATCAGCCTGGCGGATGGCATGCAAGGTCACATTGCAGCCCGCACCCAGACAGGGTGTACCCAGGAGATCCCATGAGCATTCTCGGCGCCATCGTGCGCACTTCCCGTGATCGCGTCGCGGAGCTGTCGCGCCAGCTCGCCCAACAGCCTGGCGTCGATGTCGCGCTCGATCCGGGTGATGGCCGGCTGATTCTCGTCATCGAGGACAGCGCGGGCATCGCCGCCTCGGCCACGCTGGCTGCGATTGCGCTGCTGCCCGGGGTCGTCGATGTCTCGCTGGTCTACGAGCATGGCGGCGATGACCCGGTCGAGAGCGCCGGCATGAACGCCACCTCCTGGCGCGCCGGCCTGCATGAACTGGCCGCCGGCGTGGACCTGCGGCACGACCGCACCTGAGCCCTCCTGAGGGCCCCATCCGTGCCGGCCGTCTTGAACCAGTTCAAGGACTTTCCTCCCGTGAACGGCGAGCATCCGGCCGCACTGTTGGAGGAAGCATGGAATCGAATCGTCGCGACTTTCTGAAGGCCCAGGCCCTGAGCGCCACCGCCGCTGCAGCCGGCATTCCGATCGTCGTCGAAGCCGCCGAAGGCGCGTCGGCGCCGGTGGCGGGCGGCGCAGTGCGCTGGGACAAGGCACCGTGCCGCTTCTGCGGCACCGGCTGCGCGGTGATGGTGGGCGTGCAGGACGGCCGCGTCGTCGCCACCCAGGGCGACCCGGAAGCGCCCGTCAACCGCGGCCTGAACTGCATCAAGGGCTACTTCCTGTCCAAGATCATGTACGGCCGCGACCGGCTGACCACGCCGCTGCTGCGCAAGAAGAACGGCCAGTACGCCAAGGACGGCGACTTCGTGCCGGTCAGCTGGAACGAGGCCTTCGATATCATGGCCGCGAAGTGGAAGGAAGCGATCAAGACCTCCGGCGTGAACTCGCTGGCGATGTTCGGATCCGGACAGTGGACGGTCTGGGAGGGCTATGCGGCATCCAAGCTCTACAAGGCGGGCTTCCGCACCAACAACCTCGACCCGAACGCGCGCCACTGCATGGCATCAGCCGTGGCCGGCTTCATGCGCACCTTCGGCATCGACGAGCCGATGGGCTGCTATGACGACATCGAGCAGGCCGACGCCTTCGTGCTGTGGGGCTCGAACATGGCCGAGATGCACCCGATCCTGTGGAGCCGCATCACCGACCGGCGCCTGTCGCATCCGCATGTCAAGGTCGCGGTGCTGTCGACCTACGAGCACCGCAGCTTCGACCTGGCCGACGCCGGGCTGATCTTCAAGCCGCAGACCGATCTGGCGATCCTCAACTACATCGCCAACTACATCATCACCAACAAGAAGGTGAACCAGGACTTCGTCAAGAAGAACGTCAACTTCAAGAAGGGCGCCACCGACATCGGCTACGGCCTGCGCCCGGTGCATGCGCTGGAGAAGGACGCCACCAGCAACGGCTACCCCGGCGCCGACGGCAAGCCCAAGGGCAGCCCGAACGACGCCAGCCCGATCAGCTTCGAGGAGTACGCGAAGTTCGTCGCCGAGTACACCGCGGAGAAGACCTCGGAGATTTCCGGTGTGCCGGTGCGCCAGCTGGAAGAACTGGCCAAGCTCTACGCCGACCCGAAGGTCAAGGTGATGTCGCTGTGGACGATGGGCTTCAACCAGCACACCCGCGGCACCTGGGCCAACAACATGGTCTACAACATCCACCTGCTGACCGGCAAGATCAGCCAGCCGGGCAACAGCCCGTTCTCGCTGACCGGCCAGCCGAGCGCCTGCGGCACCGCACGCGAGGTCGGCACCTTTGCGCACCGCCTGCCGGCCGACATGGTGGTGACCAACCCCGAGCACCGCCATCACACCGAGGAGATCTGGGGCCTGCCCGAGGGCACGATTCCCGACAAGATCGGCCTGCACGCGGTGGCGATGGCCCGGGCGCTGAAGGACGGCAAGATCCGCTGCTACTGGAACACCACCAACAACAACATGCAGGCCGGGCCGAACATCAACGGCGAGCTGCTGCCGGGCTGGCGCAATCCGGCCACCTTCATCGTCGTCAGCGATGTCTACCCCAACGCCAGCGCAATGGCCGCCGACCTGATCCTGCCCAGCGCGATGTGGGTCGAGAAGGAAGGGGCCTTCGGCAACGCCGAGCGCCGCACCCAGTTCTGGCGCCAGCAGGTCCAGGCCCCGGGCGAGGCCCGCTCCGACCTGTGGCAGATGATGGAGTTCTCCAAGCGCTTCAAGGTCGAGGAGGTCTGGCCGGCCGAGCTGATCGCGAAGAAGCCCGAGTTCAAGGGCAAGACGCTGTTCGACATCCTGTTCGGCAACGGCAAGGTCAACCGCTATCCGCTGGCCGACCTGACGAAGGTCAACAGCAAGTACATCAAGGACTACCGCAACGACGAGTCCAAGGCCTTCGGCTTCTACGTGCAGAAGGGCCTGTTCGAGGAGTACGCCGAGTTCGGCCGCGGCCACGGCCATGACCTGGCGCCCTTCGACGTCTACCACGAGGTGCGCGGCCTGCGCTGGCCGGTGGTCGACGGCAAGGAGACGCTGTGGCGCTTCCGCGAAGGCTACGACCCCTACGTGAAGAAGGGCGAGGGCCTGCGCTTCTACGGCCAGAAGGACGGCCGCGCCAACATCTTCGCGCTGCCCTACCAGCCCGCGGCCGAAAGCCCGGACAAGGACTTCGACCTGTGGCTGTGCACCGGCCGGGTGCTGGAGCACTGGCACACCGGCACGATGACCCGCCGCGTGCCCGAGCTGCACCGCGCGGTGCCCGAGGCGGTCGTCTTCATGCATCCGGACGACGCCCAGTCCCGCGGCCTGCAGCGCGGCATGAAGGTCAAGGTCGCCTCGCGCCGCGGCGAGATCACGCTCTCGGTCGAGACCAAGGGCCGCAACAAGGTGCCGCGCGGCCTGGTCTTCGTTCCCTTCTTCGACGAGGGCCGGCTGGTCAACAAGCTGACGCTGGACGCGACCTGCCCGATCTCGAAGGAGACCGACTACAAGAAGTGCGCCGTCAAGGTGGTGCGCGCCTGAGGCGCAGCACGCGGGAGAGCCCGATGAGCACCCGACGCGAGTGGCTGCAGCAGGCGGCGGGCGCCGGCGCGGCCGCACTGCTGGCCGGCGGCTGTGCGCTGCTGGCGCGCCCGGCCGTCGGCC
>NZ_JACCPY010000031.1 GCF_013426975.1 Sphaerotilus sulfidivorans | reverse complement strand
GCGCTCAGGCTGCCGGCGCACCGCGCAGACCTGCGCCAACCTGCTCGCGCAGGAGGTCTCGCTGTGGACCTTCGTGCGCCACCCCGGCGTCGAGCCCACCAACAACGCCGCCGAGCAGGCGCTGCGCGCGGTGGTGCTCAAGCGCAAGATCAGCGGCCCGACGCGCTCGACGCGCGGCCAGCAGTTCGTCGCCCGGGGCCTCTCCGCGATGGAGAGCTGCCGCCGCCAGGGCCGCGACCTGCGCGATTGGATGGAGCAGGCGCTGCGCGCCTGGCTGGGCTCCGGCCCGGTGCCGTCGCTGCTGCCGAGCGGCTGAGCGCGGCGGCGGCGCTCACCTTCCTGACCTTCTGTGCGTGGTGTCCTGGCAAGTGAACTTGCCGGGATGCGTGAGGCTGGGGGGGTCAAGGAGGGGGTGGTGAATACGTACGAAGCGGTCGGGCTGGACATGTGCCGCACGGTGGCCGGCAGACTGCACTGACACAGCGCCAGCACGATGGTGAGCTCACACAGCACACCATCGCACACCCAACGCACTCCACTTATCTTTCCATGCACACATGATCAGCACATGCGCACACACTGAACACGCTCAAGCGACACGATCAACTCAATCGAAGCACTGAGCAGCCAGCTCCGAATCACCGACCGACACTCTTCGCCGGCCGTGCGGTAGTCCGTCGTCCACTGGCGCCCAGTAAGGTCCAGGGAAGGGTCGAACACATCGACAGGGCCTCACCCACCCCAATCAAATCAATCACTTAGGGTGAAAAATAACCGTGATTCACGGATGATCAACAGTGCATCACGGATGCACAGCAGTGATTGCCCGCGATGCAGTCAACAGGTTGTCGCAGCCGAAACTGAGCTCACACCAGCGACTCCGCCAGCGCCTCCGCCTGCTTGAGCACCGTCTCCGTGGCCTCGTCCTGCTTGTCAGGCGGGTACTTGTAGCGCCGGAGCAAGGTCTTCACCATCACCCGGAGCCTGGCCCGCACCGTCTCGCGCACCGACCAGTCCACGGTGACCGAAGCCCTCAGCTTCAGCGTCAGCTCCACGGCGATCTTCTTGAGCGTGGCGTCGCCCAGTTCCCGCACCGCGGCCTCGTTGGTGGCCAGCGCATGGTAGAAGGCCAGCTCGTCGGGCGTCAGTCCCAGGCGGTCGCCCTGCAGCGCAGCCTCGTGGAACTTCTTCGCCATCTCGATGAGTTCCTCGATGACCTGGGCGGTCTCGATGGCACGGTTGCGGTAGCGCTGCAGGCTGAGCTGCAGCAGCTCCGAGAACCTGGCCTGCTGCACCACATTGGTCTTGAAGCGCGCCTTGATGTCGTCCCTCAGCAGCCGGTCCAGCAGTTCGACGGCCAGGTTGCGCTCCTTCATGTGGCGCACGTCTTCGAGAAACTCCTCGGACAGGACGCCGATGTCCGGCCGGTTCAGGCCGACCGCCTTGAAGATGTCGATGACCTCGGCGCTCACCACCGCCTTGCTCATGATCTGCCGGAGGGCGTGCTCCTTCTGCTCGTCGCTGAGCTTCCTGCCCGAGCTGCCGAACTTGGTCAGCGCGGCCTTCACCGCCTGCAGGAAGGCCAGCTCATCCCGGTGCGCCAGCGCCTCGTCCAGGGTGCAGCACAGCGCGAAGGCCTTGCTGGCGGCCAGCACGGTATCGGCGAAGCGCTTCTTGCCATCCTCCAGGCCGAGGACGTGATTCGCCACGCCGGGCAGCAGCTGCCAGGCCCGGGTGCGGAAGGCGGTGTAGTCGAAGCCGTGCAGCATGCCGTGCAGCACGTCCATCTTCTCCAGCAGCACCGCCAGGGCATCCTCGGCGGCGATGGTCGGTCGGCCCTTGCCCTTGGCCTGGGTGTAGTCCTTCAGCGCGGCCTTCAGCTCGTTGGCGATGCCGATGTAGTCGACCACCAGACCGCCGGGCTTGTCCTTGAACACCCGGTTCACCCGGGCGATGGCCTGCATCAGGTTGTGGCCCTTCATCGGCTTGTCGACGTACATCGTGTGCATGCACGGCGCATCGAAGCCGGTCAGCCACATGTCGCGCACGATGACCAGCTTGAAGGGGTCGGCCGGATCCTTGTAGCGGCGCTCCAGGCGCTTCTTGATGTCCCGGCCGTGGATGTGCGGCTTGAGCAGCGCCTTGTCCGAGGCCGAGCCGGTCATGATGATCTTGACCACGCCCTTCTCGGGGTCCGGGTCGTGCCAGCCCGGGCGCAGCGCGACGATGGCGTCGTACAGGTGCACGCAGATCTCGCGGCTCATCGCCACCACCATGGCCTTGCCGTCCAGGCTGGCCAGGCGGTTCTCGAAGTGCTCCACCAGGTCGGCGGCCACCTTCTGCAGGCGCGGCGGCGCCCCCACCAGCTTCTCCAGCGCAGCCCAGCGGCGCAGCTGCGCCGCCTTGGCGGTGTCGTCTTCCTCGTCCTCGGCGAGTTCGTCCACCTCGTCGTCGAGCAGCGTGGTCTCGGCCTCCTTCAGCTCCAGGCGGGCCAGCCGGCTCTCGTAGTAGATGGGCACCGTGGCGCCATCCTTCACCGCCTGCTCCACGTCGTAGATGTGCACGTAGTCGCCGAACACGGCCCGGGTGTCGCGGTCCTCCAGGGACACCGGCGTGCCAGTGAACGCGACGAAGGTGGCGCCCGGCAGACCGTCGCGCAGGTGCTGGGCGTAGCCGTAGCGCACGTCGCGCAGCCGGCCGTAGTCCGCGACCGGCTCGGCGGCCTGCAGCACCATCGGCTCGTTCGCCGCCGAGGTCTTGCGCGCTGCCTTCATCTGCTTCTGCAGCTTGGGCAGGCTGGCCTTGAAGCCGTACTGGCTGCGGTGGGCCTCGTCGCAGATGACGACGATGTTGTGCCGCTCGGAGAGTACCGGGAAGCTGTCTTCGTCCTCGCCCGGCGTGAACTTCTGGATGGTCGTGAAGATGATGCCGCCCGAGGGCCGGTTGCTCAGCAGCTCGCGCAGGCGGGGCCGGGTGTCGGCCTGCACCGGCGTCTCGCGCAGCAGCTCGGCCGCGCCCGCGAACACGCCGAACAGCTGGTTGTCCAGGTCGTTGCGGTCGGTCACCACCACCAGGGTCGGGTTGCCCATGGCCGGGTGCTGCATCAGCTTTCCCCCCAGGCAGGTCATCTCGATGCTCTTGCCGGCGCCCTGCGTGTGCCACACCACGCCGCCCTTGCCGCGCTGGGCGGCCTCGGCCTGGGGGCTGGAGGCCACCAGCACGCTCTCGACCACCGCGCGCACCGCGTGGAACTGGTGATAGCCGGCCACCTTCTTGACCAGCCGGCCCTCGTCCTCGAACAGGATGAAGTGCCGCAGGTAGTCCAGCAGCAGCTCGCGCTGGAACAGGCCATGCACCAGCGTCTCCAGCTCGCGCATGGCGCCCAGCGGATCGACCGTCTCGCCGTCGATGGTGCGCCAGGCCATGAAGCGCTCCCGGTCGGCCGTCAGCGAGCCGACGCGGGCCTCGAGGCCATCGCTGATGACCAGCAGCGCATTGCTCAGGAACAGGTCGGGAATGTCGTCCTTGTAGGTCTGCAGCTGGTTGAAGGCGGACCACAGGTCGGCGTTTTCGTCGCCGGGGTTCTTGAGCTCGACCACCACCACCGGCAGGCCGTTGAGGAAGAGCACCACGTCCGGGCGGCGGGTCCGCTTCGGCCCCTGGATGCTGAACTGGTTGAGCGCCAGCCAGTCGTTGCGCGCCACGTCGGACCAGTCCACCAGCCGCACCCGGTCGCCGCGGGTCTCGCCGTCCTTCTGGTACTCGACCGGCACGCCCTCCACCATCCAGCGGTGCATCTGGCGGTTGGCCTGCACCAGGCCGGGCAGGTTGGGGTTGAGCACCTGCCGGCACGCCTCGTCCTGCGCGCTGGCGGGGATGTGCGGGTTCAGGCTCCGGATGGCGTCGCGCAAGCGGTGCTTCAGCGCCGTCTCGCGGTAGGTGTCGCGCTCGGTGCCGGGCGTCCTGGTATCCGGCGGCGACCCGTCAGACCCATGCCCGACCTCCCAGCCCAGCGCCGCCAGCCATTCGAGCGTGGCGTGTTCAACGTCGGCTTCCGTCATGTCCAGAGACTCCCCTCATGTTCACGCCTTCGACATGAAGACGGGACATGTTTATTTCTTGCTCAAAAATCGACACATGCCCAGGACGTGTCGATGCTGTCATCACTTCCCTGATGCGGCGGACACAGCGTCGTTGACCATGCGTCCGCGCAGCGAGTACCAGTTGGCGATGCCGCGCTGGCGGTTGGCTTCCTGCACCGCAGCCGCGGCGCGATTGCCGATGCGCAGGATGTCGGCGCGGCGGGCCTGCACGTCCTGCGGGATTGGCGTGTCGGCCGCCGAGGGGGACGGCACAGGAGTCGCTTCAGTCATGCTTTTCCTCCGTGTCCGGCGCCACTCCGGCGACGGACTGTTCGATCAGTTGCGCCCAGCGGGCTTCATCCAGCACCGACGCCATCTGTCCGCCTGAGCCCTCGGCCACCGTCACGTAGCCGGCCTCGCCGTTGAACACCACCAGCCAGTCGTCGGCCAGCAGGCGGTAGCGCGCCAGGAATTGTTGCAGGCTGCGGCCATAGCGGCGGCGCACATCGGCCTCGGGCACGTCATGCCCGCCGGCGGCCACGCGCTGGGCGACGCGGCGCAGGCACAGTTCCACCGAATCGAGGTAGACCATCACCAGGGTCAGCGCATAGCCCGCCTGGCGCGCTGCCGCCAGGTGCGCACCCAGACTGCCGCCGCTGAGTGTGGACTCGACCACCAGCGACTCGCCTGCCGCGACGGCCTGCCGCAGCGCTCGCGAAAATCCCCGTGCCGCCGCCACGCGAGCTGCCGCCGGATCCTGCGGCGACAACTGCGCCGCGATGTCATCAGCGCCGAGATAACGCAGGCCGTGCGCGTCAGCATAGGCGCATGCAAGCGTGGTCTTGCCTGCCCCGTTGGGGCCGCCGACCACCACCAGCCGGGGCGGTTGCTGCGCCGTCATGCTGCCACCCCAACCGCCATGACCTGAGCCGCCAGCCATTCGAGCGTGGCCTGTTCGCCGTGCTCTTCAAGAAATGCACCCATTTCAGTCGTCCTCGTCTTGGTCGATCGTGGCGGCGCGTTCTCTGGCGGAGAAATAATCCTCGCTGGCCTGCCCCATCACTTGCCGGCAGACGTTGTCGAACAAGTCATCCAGCCCCCAGAACTTCCACTCTTTGCGCGGTTCCGAGGGTGCATCCCACTGCGTCAAACAGTCTCCGCCCGGCAGCTCTTTCTCCACCACCGTCGAAAACCATACGGCCAGCTGCACAGGTTCCGGAAGCTCATAGAACTGCTGCCAGATCTCCGACTCCACATCGCTCTTGGCAATCTCGTGCAACAGGGAGGGCTCGAAAGCCTCCGCTCCGAGCTCACGCCACCGCGATGTCCCCTGCTCTGCTCTCAAGCCGAAGGATTCCTGAGACTTGATCTCCCGGATCGTGGGCTCCACCAAGTCGACCGGACTGGCCAGATGCTCCGCCAGTTCAATGGCGACTTCACGGAAGAAGTCGGCACGCTCCTGATTTCCTTTGGCCGCAGATTCAGTTTGTTGCCATGTGCTTTGCTCACGAACAAAGCGGCAAAGCATCTCATATGCCGCCGGAGAGAACAGACCAACAGCTTCTTGAAGATGATGAATATACTCAGGCTCAAGAAGGCGATATATCAAGTCGATCGGGTAATGATTCGGCGAGAATTCAAAGTGACCGTAGATGCCACGATCAAACTCTGCCAATGCGGAGCCCACCTGATCACCATCAGGTCGGACAGCCCTGATACCGTAATCAACACTCCCAGGCCAGGAATCGCGGGACAATTGAAACGACATCAGATCATCCGCGATGCATCCAGGATACGCTCGCCTGAAAAGCGGAAGCAGCTCAATGAGCCCGCTCGGATCCCAGCCGTGATGATTCGGCCTAGGCAAGAGATATTGTTCTATATCGAAATTCAATGTCGCCCCCTGATTAATCATTTCAAACCATCAACACAACGCCTTGAACAGCGACTTGAAGTTGCGCCCATGCCTTGCGCAGCGGGATGCGCTCCAGCTTGCCGAGCGCGGCTTTCATGCGAGGACGTCCGCCAGTTGTTCCTGCGCCTCCGGCAGGCGCAGCTTGCCGGAGATGAGGCGGGGCAAGAGCGTGTTGCGAAGCTCGACCAGCGCCAATGCTTGGCGCTCATTCATGGTGATACGTTCGAACGTCATTGCAGCGAAATCAGTGAACCGCGCGATCACCTCGAGTGCAGGCAGCAACGACGGAATTGGTCTGAAGGCCTTCTTGCTGATTTCCATGAACGTCGAGCCATTGGCACGGCCCTTGATGGCATCCATGTTGTGCTGGCACCAGAAGTACATGTACTCCGGCGGCAGGCGTCCACCCGGAGGCATCGCGATGTAGCCTTGGTTGATGGCCACCGGCACCTGAGTCAAGCTGAGATAACCAATCGGCGCGCGCGACGACATGAGCAGCGTTCCCACAGGAAGCAAGCCCGATGAAATCTTGGCAAGACCCGCAGCACTGACCTTCCGCTCCGTACCGAGCAATACGGGTGCGGTAGCTCCCGATAGATCCTTGGGTGAAGTCCAGTGGTGGGCCGCAGGCTCCCAGAAGGCCTCGTTCTTTGTGTCTGGTGTTGAGCCCCCAACCGTCTCGACCAAGTCGCCGATGGGCTGAACCGTCCACCCCTTCGGAATCACTCCCAGCGCCGACTCCTCGAACTCCGCCGGAAACAGCGCCGCCGTGGCCGCATCCAGCCCCAAGGGCTCGCGGCCTTCGGCCTTGGCGCGCACCGGGTCGAAGTCGATGAACCAGCTCTTGAACAGGGCTTGAGCGATGGATTCGAGGGTGGCGTTGGTTTGGCGCAGGAGGTCGATGCGGTCGTCGAAAAATTCCAGCGTGTCAGCAACCGCCCGCTGCGTCGAAACGGACGGAAATGCAACTGGAAGACGCCCAATCGTAGATTGATTCAACGAGGCCATCGTGGAACCTGTCGAATGCTGGACCAGCCAGTCCTTCACTGCCTGCGTCTGCAATGAGTAGGCGAGGAAGCGTGCATCACAGACTTTCGGTGGCCGCAGTCGAATCCCATCGGAGCCAAGAAACCACCCAGCCTGCTGCTTCCGTACCAAAGCACATCGCTCGATACCGCCTTTGCGGGCGAAAACGATATCACCCTCTTCAAGGATGTACTCGGGAAGCCGAGCCAAGGTCGCGGCATCTACCCGAGGTGTCTTGGCATCGACGTGAAAGGAGCCATGTCCAATCTCCCGTACGGAAATGAGAGGTACGCCGACGCTTGCGTACTCGCTGGCCTTTAGCGTTGTTCCGAATGGGCCGGTCTTGATTGACCCGCCATGCCGCGCTAACAACTCCGAGATAGCCTCAGGCTTTGCCCATTCAGACTGCATATCCCAGCCCTCCGAGCTTCTCCAGAATCACCGCATCCAGCTCCGCCCCCTTGGCCATCTGCTCGGCCAGTTGCGCCGTCAGCCGCTCCATCTTGTCGTTGAACGCATCGTCGTCGTCGTCCGTGGCCTCGGCGCCCACAAAGCGGCCCGGGGTCAGCACATGGCCGTGCTCGGCAATCTCGGCCAGCGTCACGGCGCGGCAGAAGCCGGGGATGTCTGCGTAGGCAGAAATCCCCCCTGACCCCCCTTTTTCAAAGGGGGGAATAGCGTCGGGCGTGGCCCCCCCCTTTGCAAAAGGGGGGTTGGGGGGGATTTCCCGCCAGCGGTGCACGGTGGCGGCGATGCGCTGCACGTCCTCGTCGTCGAACACGCGGTTCACGCGCGTATCCATGCGGCCGAGCTTGCGGGCGTCGATGAACAGCACCTCGCCGCGCCGGTCGCGACCGCCCTGGCGCTTGTCCTTGGCCAGGAACCACAGGCAGGCCGGAATCTGCGTGTTGAAGAAGAGCTGCGGCGGCAGCGCCACCATCACTTCGACCACGTCGGCCTCGACCATCGCGCGGCGGATCTCGCCCTCGCTGTTCTGGTTGGACGACATGCTGCCGTTGGCCAGCACCACGCCGGCCTGACCGCGCGGGCCCAGGTGGTGCAGGATGTGCTGCAGCCAGCCGTAGTTGGCGTTGCCCGCCGGCGGCGTGCCGTGCACCCAGCGCTTGTCGTCAAGCAGCCGCTCGCCGCCCCAGTCGCTGATGTTGAAGGGCGGGTTGGCCAGCACGTAGTCGGCCTTCAGGTCCGGGTGCTGGTCGCGGTGGAAGGTGTCGGCCGGCTCCTTGCCCAGGTTGCAGTCCATGCCGCGGATGGCCAGGTTCATCGCCACCAGCCGCCAGGTGGTCGGGTTGGCCTCCTGCCCGTAGATGGAGAGGTCGCCGAACTGGCCGCCGTGGCTCTCGATGAACTTCTCGCTCTGCACGAACATGCCGCCCGAGCCGCAGCACGGGTCGTAGACCTTGCCCTTGTGCGGCGCCAGCACCTCGACCAGCACCTTCACGATCGAGGCCGGCGTGTAGTACTGCCCGGCCCCCTTGCCTTCCGCCAGGGCGAACTTGCCCAGGAAGTACTCGTAGACCTCGCCCAGCACATCGCGGGCATGCTGCCCGGCGCCAAAGCCGATGGTCGAGATCAGATCGATCAGCTCGCCCAGCTTGCCGGGCTCCAGCTGGGCGCGGCCGAAGCGCTTGTCCAGGATGCCCTTCAGGCGCGGGTTGTCGGCCTCGATGGCATCCAGCGCCATGTCGATGCGGGTGCCAATGTCGAACTGCTTGGCGTTGGCGCGGATCGTCTCCCAGCGTGCCGGCCCCGGCACCCAGAAGCAGTTGACCATCGTGTAGTAGTCGCGCTCCTCGGCGGCATACGCCCGGTCATCGGCGTCCGGCAGATAGAGGTCGTGGGATTCGTCGGCGAACGCAAGCGCCAGCTCGTCGCGGCGCTCGTCGAAGGCGTCGCTGATGTACTTCAGGAAGATCAGGCCGAGCACGATGTGCTTGTACTCGGCCGCATCCATCGACGAGCGCAGCTTGTCGGCCGCCGCCCAGAGGGTTTTCTTGAGGTCTTGGTTCATTCGGTCACTGGTGAATCAGCGCGCCGGCGCGCTGGCTCCTTCGTGCCGGCAGGACGCCTGCAGATCCTCCAAAAACACCAAGGGGTCAGCACGACACCGCGCTAACCCCTTGATTTGATTGGTAGGCCCCCCGAGAGTCGAACTCGGCACCAACGGATTATGAGTCCGCTGCTCTAACCAGGCATGAGCTAGAGGCCCGTGGGAGCGCGATTGTAGTGGTTGCGGCAGCGCTTTGCGGTTTCAGGCGGTGTGCATTACTTCTGGCTCAGCGCCTGCCCGACCATGCGCGCGGTGATGTCGACGATCTGGATCATGCGGTCGTAGGCCATGCGGGTCGGGCCGATGACGCCCAGCGTGCCCACCACCTGGCCGTCGACCTCGTAGGGCGCCGAGACCACCGACAGGTCCTCGATCGGGACCACGCCGCTCTCGCCGCCGATGTAGATGCGCACGCCCTCGGCGCGGCTGGAGCCGTCGAGCAGGCGCATGAGCTGCGTCTTTTGCTCGAACAGGTCGAACATCTTGCGCAGCGAGCCCAGATCGTTGCCGAAGTCGCTGACCTCGAGCAGGTTGCGCTCGCCGGAGACCACCACCTGCGCGGCCTCGTCGCTGGCGGCCTCGCTGCCGGCCTGCACCGCGGCCTGCATCAGCGTGGCGATCTCCACGCGCAGGCGGTCGACCTCGCCCTGCAGCCGCTCACGCACCTCGTCGATCGTCAGGCCGGCGTAGTGCGCGTTGAGGTAGTTGGAGGCCTCGAGCAGCTGCGACGGGCTGTAGTCCTGCGCGGTGAACAGCACCCGGTTCTGCACGTCGCCGTCGGCGGCGACCAGGATCAGCAGCACCCGGCGCTCGGCCAGACGCAGGAACTCGATGTGGCGGAACACGCCGGCCTTGCGCGGCGCGGTCACCACGCCGACGAAGTGCGACAGGTTGGACAGCAGATGCGCCGCGCTGGCGATGACGCGCTGGGGCTGGTCGGGCTGCAGCGGCGCGATCGCGGAATCCTCGAAGGAGAGCTGCGCCGGTCGCACCGTCAGCATGGTGTCGACGAAGACGCGGTAGCCGCGCGCGGTCGGGATGCGCCCGGCCGAGGTGTGCGGGCTGGCGATCAGGCCCAGCTCCTCCAGGTCGGCCATGACATTGCGGATCGTCGCCGGCGACAGCTCCAGCCCGGAGGTCTTCGACAGCGTGCGCGACCCCACCGGCTGGCCGTCGGCGATGTAGCGCTCGACCAGCGTCTTCAGCAGCAGCTTCGAACGGTCATCCATCATGGTGAAACCGATTGTAGGGTGGAGGCGCGCAGGGAACGCCGACGTTCATGACGATGGGGGCGCGGCGCGGACTGTCAAAGTGCTGTGGTGTAATTTGTGCCCATGATCAGCCGATTCCGTCATGCCGCGCTCATCGGCAAGTACCAGGCCCGGGGCATGCGGCCGCTGCTCGAGGAGATCGCCCACCTGCTGACCCGGCGCGGCCTGGAGGTCTCGGTCGAGATCGAGACCGCGCACAACACCGGCCTGGCCGGCTATCCGGCGCTGACGCCCGACGAACTCGGCCAGACCTGCGACATCGCCATCGTCGTCGGCGGCGACGGCACCATGCTGGGCATCGCGCGCACGCTGGCGCGCTACGGCGTGCCGATGGTCGGCGTCAACCAGGGCCGGCTGGGCTTCATCACCGACATTCCGGTGGCGCAGGTGCTGCACGCGCTCAAGGCCATCGTCGCCGGCGACTACGAGGAAGAGCACCGCGCGATGCTCGAAGGCGGCGTGCTGCGCGACGGCGAGTCGATCTACGAGGCGGTGGCGATGAACGACGTGGTGCTGCGCAGCGGCACCACCTCGATGGTCGAGCTGCGCGTGGAGGTCGACGACCAGTTCGTCGCCAACTTCCGCGCCGACGGCCTGATCATCTCCTCGCCGACCGGATCGACCGCCTATGCGCTGTCGGCCGGCGGCCCGATCCTGCACCCGGGCGTGGCCGGCTGGCTGATCGTGCCGATCGCGCCGCACATGCTCTCCAACCGCCCCATCGTCGTGCCCGACAACGGGCGCATCAGCGTCGAGATCGTCTCGGCACGCGAGCCTTCCGTCAATTTCGACATGCAATCGCTGGCCAGCCTGCTCATCGGCGACCGCATCACCGTGCGGCGCTCCGACCACCGCGTGCGCTTCCTTCATCCGCGCGGATGGAACTACTACGCGACGCTGCGTCGCAAGCTGCACTGGAACGAGGGCGCACTGCCCGGCGACGGAGGCCAGTGATGCTGCGCCGGCTGTCCCTGAGCAACTTCGTCATCGTCAGCCGTCTCGACGTCGACTTCGGCCCCGGCTTCGCGGTGCTGACCGGAGAGACGGGCGCAGGCAAGTCCATCCTGATCGACGCGCTGCAGATCGTGCTGGGCGGCCGGGGCGACGCCGGCGTGGTCCGCGAGGGCGAGAGCCGCGCCGAGATCGCCGCCGAGTTCGAGCCGGTGCCGCCGGCGCTGGCCGCCTGGCTCGACGAGGCCGGACTGGCCGCGGCCGACGAGGCCGGTGCGGCGACGCTGCTGCTGCGCCGCACGATCGACGCGCAGGGCAAGAGCCGCGCGTGGATCAACGGCAGCGCCGCCACCGTCGCGCAGCTGCGCGAGACGGCCGAGCATCTGGTCGACATCCACGGCCAGCACGCCTGGCAGAGCCTGACCCGGCCGGCGGCGGTGCGCCAGTGGCTCGACGACCATGCCGAGGTCGACACCGGCCCGATGCTGCTGGCCTGGCAGCGCTGGCGCGAGCAGCTCGCACGGCTGGAGGCCGCCGAGCGCCTGGGCGCCGAGCGCGAACGCGAGCGCGAGCGCCTGGTCTGGCAGATCGGCGAGGTCGAGCGTCTGGCGCCGGGCGCGGACGAATGGCCCGAACTCAACGCAGAGCACCAGCGCCTGGCCCATGCGCAGGCCATCCTGGACGCGGTGCAGCTGTCGGTCGACGCAGTCCATGAGGGCGAAGCGGCGGCCAGCAGCCAGGCCGCACGCGCGCTCGAGGCGCTGGAGACGGTGGCCGGCTACGAGCCGGCGCTGGCCGAGGTCATCGAGGTGCTGGCCGGCGCGCAGGCGCAGCTGGCCGATGCCGCGCGCAGCCTGCAGGCGCTGCTGCGCCGCACCGAACTCGAGCCCGAGCGCCTGGCCGAGCTGGATGCGCGCCTGTCGGCCTGGATCGGGCTGGCGCGGCGCTTCCGCTGCCCGCCGCCGGATCTGGCCGCGCAGCTGGCGCAGTGGCAGGCCGAGCTGGCCGAGCTGGATGCCGCCACCGATCTCGAGACGCTGCAGCGCCAGGCCGAGGCCGCGCGGGCGGCCTTCATCGCGCAGGCGCGCCAGGTCTCGGCGCGCCGGCAGGCGGCCGCGCCCGGCCTGGCCGAGGCGGTGACCGCCGCGATGCAGCAGCTCGGCATGGCCGGCGGACGCTTCGCGATCGCGCTGGAGACGCTGGCCGAGCCGCAGGCGCATGGCCTGGAGTCGATCGAGTTCCTGGTCGCCGGCCACGCCGGCAGCACGCCGCGGCCGCTGGCCAAGGTCGCCTCCGGCGGCGAACTCTCGCGGCTGGCGCTGGCCATCGCCGTCACCACCGGCCGCAGCCGGCAGGCACGCGGCCTGGGCGCAGGCACGCTGATCTTCGACGAGATCGACTCCGGCGTCGGCGGCGCGGTCGGCGACACCGTCGGGCGGCTGATGCGCCAGCTCGGACAGGACTGCCAGGTGCTGGCGGTGACCCATCTGGCCCAGGTCGCCGCCTGCGCCGACACCCATCTGGTGGTCAGCAAGGCGGTCGGCGCGGACGGCCGCACCCGCAGCGAGATCCATCCGGTGGCCGGCGCGCAGCGCGTCGGCGAGATCGCCCGGATGATCGGCGGCCAGTCCGGCTCCGGCGCCGGACTGGCGCACGCCCAGGACATGCTGGCCGCGGCCTTGCTGCCGGCCGCAAAAGACACTGTTCCCTGACAACCCCAGCCCAGAGCCACAGGCCAGAGACATGACCGCAGCCGCACTCGATCCCGATCCCGATCCGCACGGCACGCCCGCCGCGCCCGCCGCCACCACCGGCACGACACCGCAACCGGTGGTGCTCATCTCGGGCATCTCGGGCTCGGGCAAGTCGGTGGCGATCAATGCGCTGGAGGACGCCGGCTACTTCTGCGTCGACAACCTGCCCCCGGAGCTGCTGCCCGAGCTGATCCGGCTGGAGGGCCGCAACCCGCATCGCCGCCTGGCGATTGCCGCCGACGTGCGCACCGCCAGCTCGCTGCCCAAGCTGCTGCCGATGATCGACACGCTGCGCCGCGAAGGCACGCCGGTGCTGATGATCTTCCTGGACTCGCGCACCGAGACGCTGGTGCGGCGCTTCTCCGAGACGCGCCGGCGCCATCCGCTCTCCAGCGAGGACGACGGCCAGGGCGGCCAGTCCCGCTCGGCGCTGGGCGAGGCGATCGAGCGCGAGCGCGAGATGCTCAGCCCCCTGCGCGAGGCCAGCACCGTGATCGACACCAGCGACCTGCGCCCGACGCAGCTGCGCTCGTGGATCCGCCAGCTCGTCGGCGCGGCGCACTCGTCGCTGACGCTGGTGTTCGAGTCCTTCGCGTTCAAGCACGGCGTGCCGCGCGATGCCGACCTGGTGTTCGACCTGCGCGTGCTGCCCAATCCCCACTACGTGCGCGAGCTGCGGGCGCTCAACGGCCGCGATGCCGGCGTCATCGAGTTCCTGCAGGCCCAGCCCGAGGTGGCCGAGATGCTGGCGCAGATCGAGGGCTTCCTGGCCCGCTGGCTGCCGGCCTACGAGCAGGACCAGCGCAGCTACCTGACGGTGGCGATCGGCTGCACCGGCGGACAGCACCGCTCGGTCTATTCGGTCGAGCAGCTCGCGGCACGCTTTCGCGACCGCATCCCGACGCTGGTGCGACATCGCGAGCTCGAGGCGAAAGAAGCCGCCCAGCACTGACGCAGCAAGAAAGGCCCATCATGAGCAGCGGCGCCCGCCCCGGACACCCCCTCCTGTCGGAGGACACCGATCCGGCGCCGTCAGCGCCGGGCCTGTTCGCGGACCTGCAGCCGCAGCTGCCGCTGTTTCCGCTCGACACCGTGCTGTTTCCGGGCGGACTGCTGCCGCTGCGGGTGTTCGAGGTGCGCTACCTCGACCTGATCTCCGCCTGCCTGCGCAGCGGCGAGCCCTTCGGCGTGGTCGCGCTGATCCAGGGCGGCGAGGTGCGCCGCGACGGCGAGACGGTGCGCTTCGAGCCCGAGGGCTGCCTGGCCGAGGTGGTCGACTGCGACAGCGAGCAGACCGGCATCCTGCAGGTGCGCTGCCGTGGCACGCGCCGCTTCATGCTGGCCGGCCAGGCCCACCAGGGCAGCGACGGCCTGTGGCGCGCCGATGCGGTGCTGCAGGACGAGGACGCGCCGGCGCCACTGCCCCCTGAGCTGCAGCCCTGCGCCACCGCGCTCGGCCGCGCGATCGCGACGCTGGCGCAGCGCGGCCAGCATCCCTTCTTCATGCCGCACCGGCTCGACGACGCCGGCTGGCTGGCCAACCGCTGGAGCGAGATCCTGCCGATCCCGCTGGCGACCCGCCACAAGCTGATGATGCTGCCCGACCCGCTGGCGCGGCTGCGCCTGGTCGACGGCTTCCTGCGCCGTCACGGCATCGTCGGCGGCTGAGTCGGTGGCTGAATCAGCCGGCGCAGCGGCGCGGGCAGTCCGATCGTCGCCAGCTCGTCATGGCGCCACCAGCGTCCGGGCGCCAGCTCCGGCAGCGGTGCCGGCGGCAGCTCCTGCCCCGGCTCGCAGGCCTGCAGCGCAGCGCCCAGCTCGACCCGGCACGGATGCAGCGTCCAGTCCAGATGCGTCAGCACATGCACGAAGGACGGCAGCGCCTGCGCCGGCCCCGCGCCGAGCCGACCGACCGCCGCCTCGAGCGCGGCCGCGTCGTCGAACATCGGCGGCGTCCACAGTCCGGCCCAGATGCCGCTGTCGGGCCGCTGCTGCAGCCACACCGCCTGCGGCGTGCGCAGCCACAGGCACCAGCTCTCGCGCCGGCCGCGCTTGAGCTTGCGGGTGCGCACCGGGAAGTCCAGCTCCCGGCCCTGCGCGCGCGCCCGGCACGGGGCCTGCCACGGGCACAGCAGGCAGTCGGCGCGGCGCGGCATGCACAGCGTCGCGCCCAGATCCATCAGGCCCTGGGTGTAGGCGGGCATGTCGGCCGCATCCTCGGGCAGCAGCGCGGTGGCGCGGTCCCACAGCGCGCGCTCCTGCGCCGCCTGCGCCAGATCGCCCTCGAAGGCCAGCACGCGCGACAGCACCCGGCGCACATTGCCGTCGAGAATCGCCACCCGCTCGCCGAAGCAGAAGGACGCGACCGCCGCCGCGGTCGAGCGGCCGATGCCCGGCAGCTCGGCCAGCGCGGCGGCGCTGCGCGGGAAGTCGCCGCCGTGGCGCTCGACCACCTGCTGCGCGCAGCGGTGCAGGTTGCGCGCGCGGCTGTAGTAGCCCAGCCCGCTCCACAGCGCCAGCACATCGTCCTGCGGCGCCGCGGCCAGCGCGCGCACATCGGGAAACCGCGCCAGAAAACGCTCGTAGTAGCCCAGCACCGTGCTGACCTGGGTCTGCTGCAGCATGATTTCCGACAGCCAGACGCGGTAGGGATCGCGGGTGTTCTGCCACGGCAGCGCATGGCGGCCGTGGCTGCGCTGCCAGTCCACCAGCAGGGAGGACAGCCGCTCAGGCATCGCCGGTCACCACGGCAGGCACGGGCGCCGCAGCCGGGGCCAGCGGCATCGGCCGCGACAGCGGGGAGAAGTCGCTGGGCAGCGCCAGCTCGTGGCGGGTGGCGGCGCGGCGCACCCGGTCGTCGAGCGCCTGCAGCCGCACCTCGGTGGTGGCCAGGCGCTGGTCCTGCGCCGACAGCTCGGCCAGCCGGGTGTCGAGCTGGTCGGCCGCCAGGCGGATGCGCTCGAGCGACTCGCGTCGGCGCTTGAAGGACTTGCGCCGCTCGCGCAGCTGCGCGTCGATCTGGCCCGACACCGTGCGGCTCCACAGCTCGATCTCGCCGGCCGCCCCCTCGAAGACCGCACGCAGGCGCGACATCAGCATGCGGCGGAACTGCTCGAGGAAACGCGGCTGCGCCAGCCGCACCGCCTGCGTCAGGCCAAGGTACTGGATGTAGTTGCGCTCGATCAGCGCCAGATCGTCGCGGAAGCGCGCCAGCTCCGGCGCCGGCGGCAGCATCAGGCTGAAGCCGAACTCGGTGTTGAGCCGGTTGCAGGAGGCCGACAGCAGATCGCGCAGATCGCTGCCCTGCTGCTGCGCCGAATCGAGCACCCCGCGCAGCGCGGCGAACAGCTGGGTGTAGGAGCGCCGCGCGCCCAGCTTCAGGAAGGAGTCGCGGATCGAGCCGATCATCGCGTCGACCTGGCGGCGCAGCGCGTCGCCGGCCAGCGGCGCCATCGCGGCCTTGAGCGCGCGGGCATGCACCAGCCGCAGCGCCTGGATCTGGGCGGTGCACTGCTCGAACTCGTTCGTCTCGGCCGTCACCCGCTGCAGCATCAGCCGGACCTTGCCGCTGTTCTTGCCCCGCAGGCCGTCGAGCTCCTGGATCTGCTCGGCGAGCTGGCGGCGCAGGTCGAGCAGACCGCGCAGGATCTGCTCGCGGATCGCGTCGAGCGCCTCGAGCGTCATGCGCTCGAGCACCGTGCGGCGCTCGGGCAGCAGCTGCTGCGCCAGCGCCTGCTCCAGCGCCGGCAGCCGGCTGTCGGCCAGCGCCTGCGCATCGCCCGAGACCCGGCCGGCCAGCGCCTGGCGCGCCGACAGCGGAAAGACCCGCTCCGGCGCGATCTCCAGCGTGCGCGCCACCTGCTCGCACTGCAGGGCGATCTGCGCCTGGCTGTGCTCGGGCGGCGACAGCGGATCGATCAGCGCATCGATCTTGTTCAGCACCACATAGCGGGTCAGCGCCTGCGAGGCCAGATGGTCGCGCCAGATCTCGAGGTCGGAGCGGGTCACGCCGGTGTCCGCCCCCAGCACGAAGACCACCACATGCGCATTGGGCAGCAGCCCGACGGTGAGCTCGGGCTCGGCGCCGATCGCGTTCAGACCCGGCGTGTCGAGCACCACCAGACCGCGCTTGAGCAGCGGATGCGGCACATTGATCAGCGCATGGCGCCACAGCGGGATCTCGACCTGGCCATCGGGCCGCAGCGGCGGGTTGTCGGCCGGCTGCTCGTCGTCCCAGAAGCCGAGCTGGCGGGCCTCGTCGAGGCTGGCCGCACGCACGCCGCGCACCGCGTCGAGCGCCTGCGCCAGCGCGGCCGGATCACCGGCATCGATCGGCACGCGGCGCCAGAGCTGCGGCTGCGCCCGCAGCTCGGTCAGCGAGGCGCCTTCCAGCCGGGTCTCGATCGGCAGCAGCGCCAGCCCCGGCGCATCCTCCGGATCCCAGCCCAGCTCGACCGGGCACATCGTGGTGCGCCCCGGCGAGGCCGGCATGATGCGCCGGCCGGCATCGGCGAAGAAGATCGCGTTGATCAGCTCGGACTTGCCGCGCGAGAACTCGGCGACGAAGGCCACCACCAGCTTCTCGCCGGCCAGGCGCTGGCGCAGCGAGTCCAGCAGCGCCCCGGCGTTCTCGTCGAGCAGGCCCTGCTCGCCCAGGAAGCGCGCCAGATCGCGCACCCGCTCCTCCAGCGTCGCGCGCCACTGGCCCAGCGCATCGAGGCTGCGCACGAAGGGCTCGTGCACCGCTTCATGCACCGCTTCGTGCACCGGTTCGTCGGACAAAGGGGAGGCGGTCATGCCGCGGTCATGTTCGCTCATTGCGGTGCGCCTGGACGGACTGGAACAAGGGGTACCGCGCGGGGCGCGGACAGTCAGTCATGGTAGCTCAGGGAATTCGCGGATCCGGCGCCCGGAACGCCAAGGGCGTCACGGCCTCACGGCGTCAGGCGCTGGCAGTGCGGACACAGATAGGTCGCGCGCTGGCCCTGCACGATGCGCTGCACCGGCGTGGCGCAGACCCGGCAGGGCTGGCCCTCGCGGCCGTAGACCTGCGCCTGCAGCTGGAAGGCGCCGCCCATGCCGTGCACGTCGCGGAAGTCGCGCAGCGTCGAGCCGCCGGCGGCCAGCGCGCGCTGCAGCACCTCGCGGATGGTGCCGACCAGCCGCTCGCAGGCCGCACGGTCGAGCGTGCCGGCGCTCTGGCGCGGATCGATGCCGGCGGCGAACAGCGCCTCCGAGCAGTAGATGTTGCCCACGCCGACGACGATGTCGCCGGCCAGCAGCGCCTGCTTGATCGGCACGCGCCGCCCGCGCAGGCCCTGCTGCAGCACGCTGGCGCTGAAGGCGGGCAGCAGCGGCTCGACGCCGAGCCGCGCCAGCAGCGTGGCCGCCGGCGCCGCGTCGAGCGCACTCGACCACACCACCGCGCCGAAGCGGCGCGGATCGGTCAGGCGCAGCAGGCCGCGGTCGGTCTCCATCTCGAAATGATCATGCGGCCCGGCCGGCGGCAGCGCGGACGCGGCACCGAAGCGCAGCGAGCCCGACATGCCCAGATGCAGCAGCAGTCCGCCACAGGCGCCCAGCGGCAGCCACAGGTACTTGCCGCGCCGCTGCATCGTGCCGACCGTCGCGCCCGCCAGCGCCAGCGGATCGATGCCCAGCGGCCAGCGCAGGGGCTTGCCCAGACGGACCTCGCGCACCCACGCGCCCTCGAGGCGATCGACCAGACCGAGACGGGTGACTTCGACTTCAGGCAGTTCAGGCATGCGCGGAATTATCGAAGCGTCGCCGGGCCGGCAAACGCCGCGGCCTAGAATGGCCCTGAACATGGAGTCCGCCTCGATGCCCCTGCTGCCTGCGCCGCCCCTCGTCCTTCCGCCGACTCCGGCGCCCGCCAGCCGCGCGGGCCATCGCCTGCGTGCGTCGGCGGCGGCACTGCTGCTGGGCACGCTCGGCCTGACCGGACTGAGCTTGCCGGCCCTCGCTCAGGACGCTGCGGCACCCGCAGCGGCAGCCCCCGCCGCACCGGCCCCGGTGCGATCCGCGATGGACGGCGTGCTCTTCTACCAGCTGCTGGTCAGCGAGCTGGAACTGCGCGACGGCAACGCCCCGCTGGCCTACCAGGTCATGATGGAGGCGGCCCGGCGCAGCCGCGACGAGGCGCTGTTCCGCCGCGCGGTCGACATCGCGCTGGGCGCACGCGCCGGCGAACAGGCAGCCGCTGCGCTCAAGCAATGGCGCCAGACCCTGCCGCAGTCGCGCCAGGCGGCAGAGATCGAGACGCAGATGCTGGTCGCGCTGGGTCGCCAGACCGAGGCGCGCCGCGCGCTCGAGGCCTTCATCGAGCTGACGCCCGAGCCGGCGCGGCCGGCGGCGATCAGCAGCCTGCCCCGGCTGGTGCTCGGCGGCGAGCAGCCGCAGGCCACCGCCCGCATGCTCGAGGAGACGCTGGCACCGTGGCGCCAGCGCGCCGCCACCGCGGCCAGCGCGCTGAATGCCACCGCCGCCGGCTGGCTGACCGCCGGCGACCGCAGCCGCAGTCTCGAGTTCGTCACGAAGGCGGTGCAGCGTGATCCGGCCGATCCGGGCGCCGCGCTGCTGGCCGTCGAGCTGATGAAGGACCAGCCTCAGGCCGAGGCGCTGGTGCGCGCGCATCTGGCCTCGGCCGCACCCGCCGCCGGCGTGCGCGCCGCCTATGTGCGGCGCCTGTCGACCGACCAGCGCTACGGCGAGGCCCTGAGCGAATCCCGCCGACTGACCCGCGAGACGCCCGACGACGCCGGCGCCTGGCTGCTGCAGGGCGCGCTCGAGCTCGAGAGCGGCGAGCCGCGTGCCGCGCGCGACGCGCTGCTGCGCCATCTGCAGCTCACCGAAGCCGCGGCTCCGGGCAATGCGGCCAGCCAGGCCGATGCGGCCGAAGACAGCGACGAGGATCTGCCCGACCCGATCGCCCAGGCGGCCCGGCGCAACCGCGTCCAGGAGCGTGCCCAGGCCCATCTGATGCTCGCCCAGGCCAGCGAGCAGCTGCGCGACTATGCCGGCGCCCAGGCCTGGCTGGAGCGCCTGGCCGATCAGGACTCGGTCACCGTGCTGACGCGACGCGCCTCGCTGCTGATGCGCCAGGGCCGCATCGCCGAGGCCCGCGCGCTGCTGCAGCGCCTGCCGCAGGGCAGCGCCGAGGAGCAGCGCACCCGGGTGCTGACCGAGGCGCAGCTGCTGCGCGACGCGCGCCAGTGGCCGGCCGCCCACCAGCTGCTGGCCGAGGCCAGCCAGCGCTTTCCCGAGGACACCGAACTGCTCTACGAGCAGGCCATGCTGGCCGAGAAGCTCGGTCGTCATGAGGAGATGGAGCAGCTGCTGCGCCGGGTCATGGTGCTCAAGCCGGACCAGCAGCATGCCTTCAACGCACTGGGCTACAGCCTGGCCGAGCGCAACCTGCGCCTGGCAGAGGCCCGCGAGCTGATCGGCCGGGCCCTGGAGATGGCGCCGGGCGATCCCTACATCACCGACAGCCTCGGCTGGGTCGAATTCCGCCTGGGTCGCCGGGAGGAAGCCGAACGCCTGCTGCGCGAGGCCTACCAGCGCCGCCCCGACACCGAGATCGGCGCCCATCTGGGCGAAGTGCTCTGGGCGCTGGGGCACCAGGAGGAAGCTCGCCGCATCTGGCGCGAATCGCTGGCCCGCGACGCCGACAACGAGGTGCTGCAGGAAACGCTGCGCCGGCTGAAGGTGCGGCCGTGAAGCGTCGTCATGCCGCCGCGCTGCTGATGCTGGCCGGCGCCGGACTGCTCGGCGGCTGCGCGACCACGCAGCCGCCCGCGCCCCTGCCCGACGAGGCCGGTCGAGCACGGGTCGGCCGGCTCGCCGTCCAGGTGGCTGGCGACAGCGCGCGCTCGTTCAGCGCCGGCTTCGAGCTCGAGGGCTCGGCCGCGCAGGGCCAGCTGACGCTGTTCAGCCCGATCGGCCTGCCGCTGGGCCGGGCTCAGTGGCGCCCGGGCGAGGTGCAGCTCGACAGCGGCGCACAGACCCAGCGCTTCGACCATCTCGACACGATGATGGAGGCGCTGGTCGGTGAAGCCCTGCCGCTGGCCGCGCTGTTCGACTGGCTCGAAGGCCGCCCCTGGCCGGACGAAGCCAGCCGGCCGCTGGCCGAGGTGGATGGCCCGGGCTTTCGACAGCTCGGCTGGAAGGTGAGCACCGGCCGGCTGGCCGACGGCCTGCTGGTGGCCGAGCGACGCCTGCCCGAGCCCGCGCTGACCGTGCGGATCCGCCTCGACACGCCGTCCTGACCGGGCATCACCGCTCCTCTCTGCCTGCACCTTCTCTCCTGCCTCCTCGCGCGCATGTCCCTGTCCGCCCTGTACGACCTGCCGGCCCCGGCCAAGCTCAATCTCTTCCTGCATGTCATCGGTCGACGCGCCGACGGCTATCACCTGCTGCAGTCGGTGTTCCGACTGATCGACTGGTGCGACACCCTGCATCTGGAGCGGCGCTCGGATGGCGTCGTCAGCCGCGAGGATCTCGGCCCGGCCCTGCCCGAGGACGATCTGTGCACACGAGCGGCGCGCCTGCTGCAGCAGGCCACCGGCACCCGCGAGGGCGTGCACATCGCGATCGACAAGCAGGTGCCCTGGGGAGCCGGCCTGGGCGGCGGCAGCTCCGATGCGGCCACCGTGCTGCTCGGCCTGAACCGGCTGTGGAATCTGGGACTGGACCGCCGCGCGCTGCTGGAGCTGGGCGTGAAACTGGGGGCCGACGTGCCCTTCTTCATCGGCGGGCGCGACGCCTGGGTCGAGGGCATCGGCGAGATCCTGACGCCGATCGAGCTGCCGCCAGCCAGCTATCTGGTCCTCAAACCCCCGGTGGCGATTCCCACCGCCGTGATTTTTTCGAGCCCCCTCTTGCGCAGGGACACGAAACCCGCCACAATGGCAGTCTTTCTCGCAGAGCCCGAGTTCGGGAAAAACGATCTGCAAGCCGGCGCCGAAGCGTACAGCAAGCAAGTAGTTGACGGACTAGAAATTCTGAAGCATAATTTAGGGCTCAGCAGGATGAGCGGATCAGGAAGCGCAGTGTTTGCGCAGTATCCGGAAGTCCTGAGAGAATGCAGTGCGAAGCACGGCGAGCTGACAGAAAAGATTCTTCGGAGTTTGGCGACACCGAATGAATCCTGGATAGCAAGAACGTGCAGAAGTCTGGAAATGCATCCGATGCAGCATTGGGTGAAAGACTGAAAAGCACAGAGTTTTCGGGCGCGTCGACAGACGAGTCCAGTGTAGGGGAGTCGCCAAGTTGGTCAAGGCATCGGATTTTGATTCCGACATGCGAGGGTTCGAGTCCTTCCTCCCCTGCCAAACCATCCACATCAAGCGCCTGCCGGTCACACGGCGAGGCGCTTGTTTCTTGATGGCCTGAAAAGTCCGCGCCCTGCGGGCAGCACGCACATGCTCTCCGACACCCTTCTCTTCACTGGCAACGCCAACCCGGCCCTGGCCCGCGAGATCGCCGCCGATCTGGGCCTCGAACTCGGCAAGGCCGCCGTCGGCCACTTCTCCGACGGCGAAGTCACCGTCGAGATCCAGCAGAACGTCCGCGCCCGCGACGTCTTCATCGTCCAGCCGACCTGCGCGCCGACCAACGAGCATCTGATGGAGCTGCTGCTGATGGTCGATGCGCTCAAGCGCGCTTCGGCCCGTCGCATCACCGCGGTCATTCCCTACTACGGCTATGCCCGCCAGGATCGCCGTCCGCGCTCGACCCGCGTGCCGATCAGCGCCAAGGTTGTCGCCAACATGCTGGAAGCCGCCGGCGTCAACCGCGTGCTGACGATGGATCTGCACGCCGACCAGATCCAGGGCTTCTTCGACATCCCGGTCGACAACATCTACGCCTCGCCGATGCTGCTGAGCGACCTGAAGGGCAAGGACTACGAGAACCTCGTGGTCGTCTCGCCCGACGTCGGTGGCGTGGTGCGCGCGCGGGCCCTGGCCAAGCAGCTCGGCTGCGATCTGGCCATCATCGACAAGCGCCGCCCGAAGGCGAATGTCTCCGAAGTGATGCATGTCATCGGCGACATCGACAAGCGCAACTGCGTGATCATGGACGACATGATCGACACCGCCGGCACGCTGGTGAAGGCGGCCGAGGTCCTGAAGGACCGCGGCGCCCGCAGCGTCTACGCCTACTGCACGCACCCGATCCTGTCGGGTCCGGCGGTCGAGCGCATCGCCGGCTCCAAGCTGGATGAAGTGGTGATCACCAACACCATTCCGCTGCAGGGTCCGGCACGCGAGTGCAAGAAGATCCGCCAGCTGTCGGTGGCCTTCCTGTTTGCCGAGACGATCCGCCGCATCTCGGACGGCGCCTCGGTGACCGATCTTTTCGCGGAACAGAACAACAACTTCTGATCCGTCTCACCCGGGTGACCTGGTCGCGGGCACCCTTCCTTTTTCTGGAGAAATCACATGAAATTCGTCGCATTCTCGCGCGAAGTGCAGGGGACCGGAGCGAGCCGCC
This sequence comes from Sphaerotilus sulfidivorans, assembly GCF_013426975.1. Taxonomy (GTDB): domain Bacteria; phylum Pseudomonadota; class Gammaproteobacteria; order Burkholderiales; family Burkholderiaceae_C; genus Sphaerotilus; species Sphaerotilus sulfidivorans. The sequence continues at coordinate 21,585 of NZ_JACCPY010000031.1, read as the reverse complement.
GCCTGCGTAATGCCGGCAAGGTTCCGGGCATCGTCTACGGCGTCAAGGAGCCGGCCCAGATCGAGCTGGACCACAACGCGCTGTACCACGCGCTGAAGAAGGAAGCCTTCCACTCGTCCGTCCTCGAGATGGAACTGGGCGGCGAGACCACCAAGGTCGTGCTGCGTGACCTGCAGATGCACCCGTACAAGCCGCTGGTGCTGCATGTCGACTTCCAGCGCGTCGACTCGACCACTCGCATCCACAAGCGCGTGCCGCTGCACTTCATCAACGAGGCCGAGTCGCCGGCCGTCAAGCTCGAGAAGTGCACGATCAACCACGTCGTGGCCGAGCTGGACATCGAGTGCCTGGCCGAGCAGCTGCCGGAATTCCTGACGGTCGACCTGAAGGGCATGACCAAGGGCAAGTCGCTGCATGTCGACGATCTGGTGCTCGACCCGAGCATCAAGGTCCGCACGCACGGCCGCAAGAACCCGGTCATCGCCACCCCGGTGGAGATCGTCGAGGAAGTCATCGTCGTCGCTGCCGCTCCGGCCGCCGACAAGGGCAAGAAGGGCAAGGGCAAGAAGTAATTCCTGCCCGGCAACCTGCTGTTGCTCCGACACGAAGCCCCGCCCTGCGGGGCTTTTTTGCGTGGGAAGAAGAACATCATGATCCGACTGCTGGTCGGCCTGGGCAATCCGGGCCCCGAATACGAGGCGACCCGCCACAACGCGGGCTTCTGGTGGATCGACACCGTGGCACGGCGCCTGGGCGCGCATCTGAGCGCCGACAAGGCCTATCACGGTCTGGTCGCGCGGGTGAACCGTCCGACCGGCCCGATCTGGCTGATCGAGCCGCAGACCTACATGAACCTGTCGGGCAAGTCGGTGGCACCGCTCGCGCGCTTCTTCCGCATCGCGCCGGAGGAAATCCTGGTGGTGCACGACGAGCTCGACGTGCTGCCCGGCCAGATGAAGCTCAAGCAGGGCGGCAGCGCCGCCGGCCACAACGGCCTGAAGGACATCCAGGCCCAGCTCGGCTCGCCGGCCTTCTGGCGGCTGCGCCTCGGGATCGGACATCCGGGCGACCGCGCCGAGGTCGCGGGCTATGTGCTGCGCAAGCCGCCGGCGTCGGAGCGCGAGCTGATCGAGGGCTGCATCGACCGCTCGATGGAGGCGCTCGACCTGTTGCTTGCCGGCGACATGCCCAAGGCCACCGCGCTGCTGCATGCCGGGCCGCAGCGCCCGAAGCCACCGCGCCCGCCCAGGCCGCCAGCGGCGCCGGCCGAAGGCGGCTGAACCGCCCTGCACTGCAAAGTGCTCAGCGGATTCCGCCGACTTCGGCGGACTTCAGCTGATCGGGGTGCGGGGCAGCGCCTGCAGCTGCAGGCGCTCGTACTTGGCCTGCAGCTGTTCACGCGTCTCGGTGTGATCCGGATCGACCGGAATGCACTCGACCGGGCAGACCTGCACGCATTGCGGCTCGCCGAAGTGGCCGACGCACTCGGTGCAGCGTGCCGGGTCGATGACGTAGAACTCCTCGCCCATCGAGATGGCCTGGTTGGGGCACTCGGGCTCGCAGACGTCGCAGTTGATGCACTCGCTGGTGATGGTCAGCGCCATGGTCGCCTCTCCTGCCGTCGGTTCAGTCGCGCGGGCCGGCCGCGACCCGCTGCTGCAGGCGCGCCAGCACCGACGGCGCGACGAACTTCGACACATCGCCGCCGAGCATCGCGATCTCGCGCACGAAGGTGCCGCTGACGAACTGGTACTGGTCGCTCGGCGTCAGGAACAGCGTCTCGACCTCGGGCATGAGCTGGCGGTTCATGCCCGCCATCTGGAACTCGTACTCGAAGTCGCTGACCGCGCGCAGGCCGCGCACCACCACCTTGCCGCCGTTCTCGACGACGAAGTTGCGCAGCAGGCCGCGGAAGGCGACCACCTCGACATTGCCGTAGGGCTGGGCCAGCTCCTGGGCGATCTCCAGGCGCTCCTCGAGCGTGAACATCGTGCGCTTGTGGTGGCCGGCGGCGACCGCCACGATCAGCCGGCTGAACAGCCGGCTGGCGCGACGCATCAGGTCCTGGTGACCCAGGGTCATCGGGTCGAAGGTGCCGGGATAGATCGCGGTGAGTTGCTGGATCGCGGGGGTCAAGACGGGCTCCGGAGCGGACGCTTCAGGGGTGCAGTTTCAGAAGATGATAATGCACCATGCCGGCGCGGCCATGACGGTGCAGCGTCAGCCCCAGGGCCGCGCAGGCGGACTCGTCGAAGGGCCGATCGGCCTCCAGATAGATCCAGCCGCCCTCGCCCAGCAGCCGCAGCGCGGCCTGCAGCGCGCGATCGAACAGGTCGGCGCCGAAGGGCGGATCGAGCAGCACCAGATCGAAATGCCCGGCGGACGCCCCCGCCATCCAGGCCAGCGCGTCGGTGCGCCGCACCTCGACCATCGTCGCGCCGAGCCGCACGGCGGCCTGCTGCAGCTGCGCGGCCGCACGCGGCGCCTGCTCCAGCAGCACCACCTCGACCGCGCCGCGCGAGGCCGCCTCGAAGCCGAGCGCGCCGGTGCCGGCGAAGGCATCGAGCACCCGCCAGCCCGAGAGATCCTGGCCGAGCCAGTTGAACAGCGTCTCGCGCACCCGGTCGGGCGTCGGGCGCAGACCGGGCTCGGCCAGCACCGGCAGCCGGGTGCGCTTCCAGCGGCCGCCGATCAGACGGATCTCGCCAGGCGCGCCACTGTCGGCACGGGAAGCGCGGGGGGCGTGCGGCGAGGCCGGCGCACGGCGGTCGGGATGATTTCTGGACACGGGCGGCATTCTAGTCAGGCGGGCTGCCTACAATCGGACCATCATCCTGCGGCCGTCTGCTGCCCGCCTCGCGCGGCGCCGGCACCGGCCCCGCCCGACTCCCTGCCGGCCCCTCAACCGGCCTCCGCCCGCATGTTCAGTTTCCTCCGTCGCAAGCTCTTCTCGTCGTCTCCGGCTCCGGAACCCGCACCGGAGCTTGCGCAGGACAGCCCGACCGCCGAGTCGCCCGCTGCCCTGCCCTCACCTGCACCGGCATCGGCCAGCCTGCCGGCACCTGTCGCCGCGCCCGAGCCCGCACCGGCCCCGGCCGCACGCAGCTCCTGGCTGCAGAAGCTCAAGGCCGGGCTGCAGCGCACCGGCTCCAGCATCGCCCAGGTCTTCACCGGCACGAAGATCGACGACGCGCTCTACGAGGAACTCGAGGCCGCGCTGCTGATGGCCGACGCCGGCGTGGGCGCCACCGAATACCTGCTCGAGGAGCTGAAGAAGCGCGTCAAGGACACACGCTGCACCGATCCGGCCGGCGTGAAGGCGCTGCTGGCCGAGGTGCTGGCCGAGCTGCTCGCGCCGCTGGAAGGCTCACTGCAGATCGGCGCGACCCAGCCTACCGTGATGATGGTCGCCGGCGTCAACGGCGCGGGCAAGACCACCAGCATCGGCAAGCTCACCCGCCATCTGGCCGAGCAGGACGGCAAGGTGCTGCTGGCGGCGGCCGACACCTTCCGCGCCGCCGCGCGCGAGCAGCTGGCGGTCTGGGCGGACCGCAACCGCGTCGAGATCGTCAGCCAGGAAGGCGGCGATCCGGCCGCCGTCTGCTTCGACGCGGTCTCGGCCGGCAAGGCGCGCGGCTGCGACGTGGTCATCGCCGACACCGCCGGCCGGCTGGCCACGCAGCTGCACCTGATGGACGAGCTGCGCAAGATCCGCCGCACGCTGGGCCGCGCGATGGAGGGCGCGCCGCACGAGGTGCTGCTGGTGGTCGACGGCAACACCGGCCAGAACGCCTTCACCCAGGTCAAGGCCTTCGACGAGGCGATCGGCCTGACCGGCCTGATCGTCACCAAGCTCGACGGCACCGCCAAGGGCGGCGTGCTGGCGGCCATCGCGCTGTGGGTGCGCGAGCGCGTCGCGCAGGGCAAGCCGGCGGTGCCGGTCTACTTCATCGGCGTCGGAGAGAAGCTGGAGGATCTGCAGACCTTCAGCGCCCGCGAGTTCGCGCAGGCGCTGCTGAGCTGAGCCGGCAGGCCCGGCCGCCTCAGGCGGCCGGCTGCAGCGGTCCGTCGCGGTCCGACATCAGCCGGTCGATCCAGGCCTGCAGATGGCTGGCGATCTCGACCGAGGCACCCGAGGCGCTCACCGGCTCGACCGGTCCGGCCGGCTGCATGATGCGGCCATCCAGCCCCAGCAGGGCCGACAAGGCGGCGGCCTCCAGCGGCGACTCGGATGCGGGGCCGTCCGGCATCGCCCCCAGCAGCACGCCGCGCGACAGATCGACCCCGGCCAGCGAGATGCCCAGCTGCGCGGCCGCATCGGCCAGCACATGGCCCTCCTCGACCAGCGTGGCACTGGCACCGCACAGCAGGCCGAGCTGCTCGGTCAGCGAGCCGATCTCGCAGCACAGCAGCCGCGCCGCATCGATGCGCTCGCGCAGGCCGGCCGGGCGCGGTCCGCTGGAGGGCATCAGCAGCACCGGACCGTCGAGCGTGGCGTCCTGCGCCAGCAGCGTCTGGAGGGCCTCGCGGGTCGGCGCGTCGATCAGCCACAGCTGGCGCATCGAGCCGCCCGCGCCCAGCAGCGCATCGACCAGACGGCGCGCCGCCTCGGCCGGATGACCCAGCAGCGAGACCACCACCAGCATGAAGGACTCGCCTTCGACGCCGTTGACCGACCAGGTCGGCCCGAAATACATCGGCAGGCCGTTGCGCAGACAGGCTCCGGACGGCGCCGGCACCTCCGGCCACAGCCGCGCCAGCGCATCGGCCTCGAGTCGGTCGGGCACGCAGAACAGCCGGTCCGGCTGCAGGCCCTGACGGCGCAGCTGGCCCATCGGGGCGGCCTCGCCCGGCACGAACAGCACGTCGGACGCCTGCTCGATCATCGTCGCGTTCCAGGCCTGCGGGCCGGTGGCGCGAATGCCCGCCTCCAGCCGCAGCAGCGGCAGGCCACGCTGGTGCGCGGCCAGGCAGCAGGCGGTCATCGCGTCGCTCGAGCCCAGGCTCAGAACCGCCATCGGCTCGAATTCCTCGATGAACTGGCCCAGGCCCTCGACCATGCGCGACAGGCTCTGCTCGATGTCGCCCGGCACCCATTCGAGATCCAGGCCGACCTCGAGCGCGGGCAGCACCCGGCCCATGCCATGCCACGGCCAGACCAGCGGCAGCGGCCCCAGGCTGACCAGCACCATGCGCGGCGCACGTCCGATCTCGGCCATCGCCTCGGCCAGCGCGGCGAACTTCAGCGCGGCGCTGGTGCTGTCGGCCAGGCAGAGCATGACGTCGCGGCTGGCGCGGCGCGCCAGCAGGCCGTCGGCATGGCTGCGTGCGGCGCGGATCGCGGAGGTGAGCGCCTGCAGACGGGCCGCCGGCAGCGCCATGCGGGGCAGCGGCTCGCGCTCGAGCGAGTCACGTGCACGCGCGTCCAGCTCGATCGCGGCGGATGCGGGCGCCTCAGCTGTCGGTGCAGGCTCGGGCATCGGCGTCGGGCTCGGCACTGGAACCGGAGCCGGCGGCGCGATGAACTGCAGCACCGGTGCCGACGGGGGCGCCACCGGTTCGGCGACCGGAATGGGGGCCGGCGCAGGCACGGCCCCCGCCGACGGAGCCGCCAGCGGTTCGACCGGCGTCAGGTCGCCCTCGCCGATCTCGCTGCGCAGCTCGGCGGCGGTGCGCTCGACCAGATCGGCATCGAGGGTGTCGACGCCGTCGAGGAAGGCCGCCAGCAGCGAGCGGTTGGCCAGGCGGTTCAGGCGCCGCGGCACGCCGCCGGACCAGCGGAACAGGCTGTCGAAGGCGGAGTCGGCGAAGGCCGGACGGCGGCCGTCCCAGCCGACATGGCGCAGCCGGTGCTCGACATAGTCGCGCGCCTCCGCGAGCGTCAGCGGCCCGAGGTGGCAGGACGCGGTCACGCGCTGGCGCAGCTGCTCCATCGTCGGCGACTCGAGCAGGCGGCGCAGCTCCGGCTGGCCGACCAGGAAGCTCTGCAGCAGCGCATGGTTGCCGAGCTGGAAGTTCGACAGCATGCGCAGTTCCTCGACCGCGCGCGGGTCGAGGTTCTGCGCCTCGTCGACGATCAGCAGCGCATGGCGCCCCTGCGCCGCCAGCGCGGTCAGGAAGGCCTCCAGCGTCGCGATCAGGTGCGCCTTGGAGCTGCTGGCCTGCGACGGAATGCCGAAGGCGGTGATGATCGACTGCAGCAGCTCGCCCGACTCCAGCTGGGTGCTGACGATCTGCGCCGGCAGCACCTTCTGGCGGTCCAGCCCGTCGAGCAGCATGCGCACCAGCGTGGTCTTGCCCGCGCCGATCTCGCCGGTGATGACGACGAAGCCCTCGGCCTGCGCGACGCCGTACTGCAGGTAGGCCAGCGCGCGGCCGTGGCCGCGGCTGTTGAAGTAGAACGCCGGATCCGGGTTGAGCTGGAAGGGCGGGCCGCTGAAACCGAAGTGGGATTCGTACATCGTGGAGCTGGCCGTCGTCCGGCCGTCAGAAGCGGTGCAGCACGCCGGCCGACAGGCCGGTCTCGCTGGCGTCGTTGCCGACGAGGGAGGTCGAGCCGTTCTGGTGTCTCAGTGCGCCGGTGACCGTCGTGCGGGGTGACAGGGCATGAGAGAGACCGAGCCGGAGGATGGTTCCGCTGCGGGTGCCCAGCGAGGCGTTCGCGCCGATGCCCTCGGCGCGTGCACGGGTCAGCGTGACCGTGGCGGTGGTGTCCGGATCGAGACGCCGCCCCAGGCTGATCGTCATGCCGCGCTGGATGGAGTCGCTGGCCAGGCCGAGCACGCTGTTGGCATCCTCGGTGGCGCCGCGGTAGTCCTCGAGCTTCGTCTGGTAGATCCGCATCGTCACGGTGTGGCGCACGCCCACCAGCGCGAGCGTCACGTTCAGGCCCTGCTGGATCTGCACCGTGCGCGAGTACAGGTCGACCGGTCCGCCCAGCGAGCTGCTCAGGCCGCGCTTGGCGATCAGGTCCTGCACCGCCGCCTGGCGGGTGGCCTCGTCGAGAATGCGGGTCTGCAGCATCGCATCGATCATCGAGGCGACATCGCCGCCGGCCTGCAGCGTGCCCAGCCGCGACGCGAAGGTCGAGGCCTGGCGCGTCGCCGCCACCGACAGCGCCATGAAGGGCGAACGGTGGGTCAGCGCGGCATTCCAGCCGGTGCCGAAGAAGCGCTTCTCGACCAGCGAGTCGAACACGGTGCGCTCCGAGGGTGCCCAGCGCAGCGCCACGCCACGCAGCGTCTCGCTGACCTGGTTGGTGCCGTAGTTGGCCGAATCCGTGCCGCCGGTCAGGCCGAGCGTCAGCACCGGATCGGGTGCATACAGCAGCGACAGCCGGCCGGTCGCCAGCACCAGACCGCTGCCGCCGTCGCGGTAGCGGGTGGCCTGGCGGTTGTATTCGGCCCGCATGCCCGCCGGAAGCGGGCGCTCGTCGAAGCGGACCGTGTCGGTGCGCACATGCGCATCGGCGTCCGCCCCTTGCGCGGCCGCCGTGCCGGTGCCGTTGCCCTGCGACCAGGTGTTGTCGCTGCGCGCGACCAGCCGCGAGGTCGGCGACAGCTCCCGGTCGATGTAGGGACTCAGGCGCTGGCGGGTGACGGTATTGCTGCCGGTGTAGACGGTCGTGCCATCGCCGATCAGGTCGAAGGGGGTCGACGAGGTGGTGTCGGCCCCCAGCTCGGCATCGACGAAGAACAGCCGGTCGACCAGCCGGGTGTTGAGCGTGATCTGACCGCGGGGAAAGATGCGGTCGGTGCCGATCCGGCCGAGATAGGTGACCAGATCGGCCGCGAGGTTGCCGTTCAGGCGGTAGTCCGGACCGGTGCCCAGCAGCTGCAGCTGCGGCGTGACCGTCGTGACGATGCCGTAGGCGCGGTCGCTCGACTGCAGCCCGACATTGTTGGTCGCGTTGACCACCGCCTTGACCGCCGGCGCGACGCGCCAGCCGCGCGCCGGTGCGGAGGCGGCCGCCGGCATCGGCGCCGCGCCCGGCCCGGCCAGGCCCTGCAGCGGATCGGGTGTGGTGATCTGGGTGGCCCGCGAGGCAGGAACCGCCCCAGCGCCCCCGGCGGCAGCGGCTGCCGCCGCATCGACCGGCTGGGCCTGCAGCGGCAGGGCCACGCCCAGCAGCGCGGTCGCCAGCAGCGCGACCGGCGCCGGTCGAAGGAGCTTCAGCCGCTCACGAGGCGTAGTAATAGCCATAAGCCTCGCCCGAGTTGCCGCTGGCGCGGTTCAGCACCGAAAGCACCACCGGGCATTGCTCGACCGCGGCATAGGCCTGGGTCACCTGCGCATGGGTGGTCTTGCCGGCCTCGACCACCATCACCACCTGGCCGACCCGCGAGGCCAGCACGCGCGACTCGGTGGTCGGGATCAGCGGCGGCGCATCGAAGACGATGATGCGATCCGGGAAGCGCGAGGCCAGCTCGTCGAGCAGCCGCTCCATCGCCGTGCTGGCCAGCAGCTCGGTCGACTGGGAGTTGGCGGTGCCGGCCGGCAGCAGGGTCAGCTTGGGCACATTGGTGCGCAGCATCACGTCGGCCAGATCGAGCGAGGGCGTCTTCAGCACGTCCATCAGGCCGCGCGAAGGCTCGACGCCGCAGCGCGCCAGCACCGAAGGGCGCAGCACGTCGGCATCGACCAGCAGCACCGACAGGTCGACCTCCATCGCGATGCTCATCGCGAGGTTGACCGCGAAGAAGGTCTTGCCTTCGCCCGGCATCGCGCTGACCACCTGGATCAGGTTGGCGCGCGAGATCTGCTGCGCCGACTCGCCGCGGGCGTTGGCCAGCAGCGGGCGCTTGATGATGCGCATCTGCTCGGCCAGCTGCGAGCGGGCCTGCGAGGGCACCAGGTAGCCTTCGCGCTCGAGCCGCTCCAGATCCAGGCGGACCTCGCGGGAGCGCCGGCCGGCGGTGGGCAGCATCTCGACCTGGGCACTGCGCACCGTCGGCAGCGTGGCGGCCGACACCGGTGCAGGTGCAGAGGCAGGCGCGGGGACCGGAGCCACCACAGCCGGTGCGACCGGAGCTGCCGGCGGCACCGCAGCCGCGGCAGGCGCCGGCTGCGCCGCCGCCGTGCCCGGGACATCGGGCACCGGCACGTCGTAGCCGGCACGCTTGAGTTCAGCGAGCCGCTTGGCGGCCTGCTCGATCGTGTTCATCTGGGGACTCCTCAGCTCGCGGTGCGTGTCGAGATCCAGGCCATCCAGCCGACATTGGCCAGCAGGAACAGGCCCATCACGCCGGCCAGCTTCATGCGGTCCTGGCGCTGCAGGTCACGATCGCGCGGATCCTCGATCTTGGTCAGGCTGCCGAGCACCGGACGCTTGGTGAACTCGCGCAGCTCGCGCTCGCTCGAGAAGGTCGGATTGAGCAGCGTCATCGCATAGGCCACCGCCCCGCCGGCCAGCAGGGCCAGCAGCATCACGCCGGCGGCCATCTGCAGCTTGCCGGGGAAGACCGGCGAGGGCAGGATGCGCGGCGGCTCGATCAGGCGGAAGTCGGCCATCGACGAGGTCTGGTCGATCTTCACGCCCAGCGAGGCGGCCTCGCGGCGCTGCACCAGCTGATCGTAGTTGCGACGCATGATCTCGTAGTCGCGGTTGAGCTGGGCCAGCTCGGCCTCGGCCTGCGGCACCTGGTTGGCCTGCGAGCGGATCTCCTCGAGGCGGGCGACCTGGGCCTCGAGCTGGCCGCGCAGCGACGCCACGCTGGCCTCGGCATCCGACAGGTTGTTGCGCAGGCGCTGGTAGACCGGGTTGGTCGCGGCGGCACGGCGCTTCGGATTCTCGGCCTGCAGGCGGGCCAGCTCGTCGCGGCGGCTCTGCTCGAGCTCGCCGATCATGCGGCGGGTGGTTCGCACATCCGGATGGTTGTCGGTGAAGCGACGCTCCATGTCGTCGAGCTGGCGCTTCAGGGTGCGAATGCGCTCGTCGAGATCCGGCGTCAGCGAGACCGCCGAGGCGGCGCCCATCGGCAGCTGCGGCTCCTCGGACTCAAGATCGCGCCGGATCGCGTCGCGAGAGCGCTCGGCGGCGCTGAGCTGCACCTTCAGGCGGTTGACCTCGTCGGTCATCGACTGGATGCGGCCGAAGAAGTCCTGCGTCTGCGTCGAGGCGACGTTCATGTTCTTCAGCTTGAATTCCTTCAGCCGGTTCTCGGCCTCGGTCAGCTTGGATTCGTAGGCGGTGATCTGCTCGTCGATGAAGCGGCTGGCCTCGGCGGAGTCCTTGCGCTTGGAGTCGACGCCACTCTCCATGAACAGCGCCACCAGCCCCTCGACCAGACGCCGGGCACGCTCGCCATCGACATCGCGGTAGCTGATCGCGTAGAGGTTGTTGCCCCCGGTCTGGACCACCTTGATGGTCTTCATCAGGGTCTCGATCTGCGAGTCGACCTGCGAGGGATCGACCTTCTCGAGACCGATCGTGGGGTTGTTGACCAGACGCTCGACGTTCGGGCGCGAGATCAGCGTGCGGCCCAGCATGCGGACCTGCTGGTCGATGTCGGGCTGGAAGGCCAGACCGACCATCATCGGCCGCAGCACCGTCTGGGTGTCGACATAGATGCTGGCGCGGGCCTCGCGGCGCTCGGGCACCACCATGACCACCAGCGCGCCCAGGATGGCCACCAGCCATGCCACGGCCACGGCGGTCCAGCGGTGTCGCCAGACGCTCGCGGCCAGGATCGCAGCCTGTCGGGTGAAATCGTTCATACCGGCTGTCTACCTGTAATCGTCAGTTCTGACCGGTCCGGGCCCCCGCAGCAGGCGGGCGGCGCGACGGACACGGCCACGTGCTTGGCAGGCGTGCTCAGAACCAGCTCTGCGGCACGATGATGATGTCGCCGGGCTTCACATCGACGTTGGCCGAGATGTCGCCGCGCTTGAGCAGATCCTTCAGGCGGATGCTGTACTGCTTGCCCCCCTCGGCGCCACGCACCAGCACCGCGGCATTGCCGTCGGCGAAGTCGGTCAGTCCGCCGGACTGGATCATCACGTCGAGCAGGCTCATGTTCTGGCGGAAGGCGACGCTCTGCGGACGCGCGGCCTCGCCGACGATGCGGATCTGCTCGCTGTAGACGCCCTGGAAGGAGCCGACCACCACCGTGACCACCGGGTCGCGGATGACCTTGCTCAGCTCCTTCTCGATCTCGCGCGACAGGTCGTACGGGTTCTTGCCCGAGGCCTGCAGATCCTCGACCAGCGGCGTCGAGATGCGGCCATCCGGGCGCACCGTGACGGTCGCCGACAGCTCGGGGTTGCGCCAGACGACGATGTTGAGCGTGTCCAGCGGACCGATCTTGTAGCGGTGATCCGGCGTCTCCGCCGACTTCGGCGCCGGCGGATGGCGACCGATGCTGCCGCAGCCCGACAGGGTGCCGACCGCCATCACCGACGCCAGCAGCAAGGCGGCCGCACGCGACAGACGGCTCGTTTCGATCCTCATGCGAAATCCTCTCTTGATCATTCCAGCACCCTGCGGTCTCCGCGCGGCACGCAACCCGATCGTACCGCTGCAGCGCAAGAATTCCTTACAAGTTCATCATCATGAACAGCATTCATGACCCGCGCATTCACGCGCATCGGGCAGATCATGAAAATGATAAAAATGAACACGCCTTGAAGCACGAACAGCGCACGAAAGCATTCCGTGCGCTGTCCTCTGGTCTGGAGCTTCTGTCGTCCCGCAGGCCCTCAGGCCAGGCCCGGCGACTGTGGCGTGCACGACATGTTCGATGTGCTCAGTGCGCCCCCTCGCGGAACAGCACCACGCTCACCGTCTCGATCAGCACCTGCAGATCCAGCAGCAGCGAGTTGTTCTTGACGTAGTACAGGTCGAACTGATGCTTCTTGCGGGCGTCCTCGAGCGAGGCGCCGTAGGCATAGCGGACCTGGGCCCAGCCGGTCAGGCCCGGCTTCACCGTGTGGCGCAGGTCGTAGTAGGGAATCTGCTCGCGCAGCTGGGCGACGAAGGACGGGCGCTCCGGACGCGGGCCCACCATGCTCATCTCGCCGCGCAGCACGCTGAAGAGCTGAGGCAGCTCGTCGATGCGGGTCTTGCGGATGAAGGCGCCGACGCGGGTGATGCGCGAATCGTTCTTGGAGGCCCAGCGAGCGACGCCATCCTTCTCGGCGTCGGTGCGCATGCTGCGGAACTTGATGCACATGAAGCCCTTGCCGCCCAGGCCGACACGCTCCTGCATGTAGAGGATCGGGCCAGGACTGTCGAGCTTGATCATCAGCGCGGTCATCAGCATGACCGGCGCGCCCAGGATCAGCAGCACCGAGGAGCTGACGATGTCGAACAGGCGCTTGGTCAGCTCGCGGGCATGGCCCTGGACGAAGCCGTCGCCATAGACCAGCCAGCTGGCCTTCAGGCTGTCGACCGGCACCTCGGCCTTGGTGCGCTCGTAGAAGTAGGCCAGATCCATGATCGGCACGCCGCCGATGCGGCACTCGAGCAGATCGTTCATCGGCACGCCGCCGCCGCGCTGCTCGCGCACCGCCACGATGATCTCGTTGATGCGGTGCTCGCGCACCAGATCGACCAGCTTCTGGCGGGCGTCGAACACATGGGCGGCACCACGCAGCGCGGCGCGGTCGGTCTGTTCGGTGGTCGGGTAAAAGCCGACCACGTCGTAGCCGGCCCACTGGCCGCCGGCGCGCAGGTCGGTGCACACCTGACGGGCATCCGGGCCGGTGCCGACGATCAGCACGCGGCGGGTGCCCACGGCCTGGCGGACCACCCACGCCACGCCCCGGTAGAGCATCAGGCCGACCAGCAGATACACCAGCGAATATCCGACCAGGCTGCCGGCGTAACCGTCATAGCTGATGTATTTCAGCGTCAGGTAAGTGATGTAACCCCCGACGAGAAACGCAAAACCGATGCGCAGGACCATCGGAACCAGACCGAGATTGCGGTGCCGATAGAGTCCGACGAAGGAATAGAGCAGCGCCATCACCAGCGCAAAGGAAAAGGCGACCAGCAGGATGGTCGGCGTGATGATCTGGGTCAGCGGACTGACGCCGGGCAGCGGACTGGCCAGCGTGGCCGCCGACAGCAGCGCAGCGATGAAGCACAGCAGACCGTCAGCGAACAGCTCGACGAAGTGCGTTCCCGACGATCGGTGCTGGAAAACTCGAAACATTCTGACAGCCCCCTTGGCAAAACACTGGCAATGCGTCTCGCGTCACTTGCGCAGGACTGGAGCCATCATTGCTGACCCCCTGATTTTCGACCCTGGCTCCCTGACACCTGATGCACAGGCGCCCTCATTCCCCCATGCAGGGGAGACTGGAGCACGATTGTGTGACGTATTGACGTGAGAGTGAAGACTTGTACCAACTGCGTCAACAGATGCGTACAAATCAGCATGTGTCTTCAGTTTGCAGGAATGCCCCGATATGGCAAAAGAAGTAATTCCGCAAGCCGCGCCCGATACATACCGTCACGCAAAGATGTGATTTGCGCACTTCAGGCACCCCCTCGGCCGGAGGTCAGCACTTCAGCCCGACATGCAGGGCCACCACCCCGCCGGTCAGGTTGTGCACATCGACATGGCCGAAGCCGGCGGTCTTCATCATCGCCTTCAGCTCGGCCTGGCCGGGATGCATGCGGATCGACTCGGCCAGATAGCGGTAGCTCTCGGCGTCGCCGGCCACCATCCGGCCCAGCCTAGGCAGCACGCTGAAGGAGTACCAGTCATAGACCTTCTCGAGCGGCGCGGCCACCTTGGAGAACTCCAGCACCATCAGCTTGCCGCCCGGCTTGAGCACCCGGCACATCTCGGCCAGCGCCGCATCCTTGTGCGTCATGTTGCGCAGGCCGAAGGCGACCGAGACGATGTCGAAGCGCGCCTCGGGAAAGGGCAGCTTCTCGGCATCGCACAGCACCGTCGGCAGGGACAGGCCCTCGTCGACCAGGCGGTCGCGGCCACGGCTCAGCATCGCCTCGTTGATGTCGGTGTGCACCACGCAGCCGCTGCGGCCGACCTTGCGCGCAAAGGCGCGGCTCAGGTCACCGGTGCCTCCGGCGATGTCGAGCACCTGGTGGCCTTCGCGGACGCCCGACACCGCCAGGGTGTAGGCCTTCCAGAGCCGGTGCATGCCGCCCGACATCAGGTCGTTCATCAGGTCGTAGCGGGCCGCGACCGAGTCGAACACGCCGCGCACCATGCGTGCCTTGTTCTGCTCGTCGACGGTCTTGAAGCCGAAGTGGGTATCGCTCATGGGCAGGAAAATGTCGGGGCGGAAATGGAGCAGCTTGCGTGCCCGGCCGAACGCACCGGAAACTCAGTGGCCATGGGAGGCGCAGGCACCACCCGCGGGCGCGGCGCTCTGCATCGGTGCATCGCGGTCGACGCCGGCCGCATCCAGGCGATCGAGATAGTCCTGCCACAGCGCCTGCTGGCGCATGCCCAGATCGTGCAGCATCTCCCAGGTGTAGAGACCGCTGTCATGGCCGTCGCTGAAGACCGGCTGGATGGCGTAGTGGCCGACCAGCTGCAGGTCGACGATGCCGACCTCGCGCTTGCCGGTCTGCAGCACCTCCTGGCCGGGGCCATGGCCACGCACCTCGGCAGAGGGCGAATAGACGCGCAGCAGCTCGAAGGGCAGACGGAAGAGCTGGCCGTCATCGAAGCCGATCTCCAGCACGCGCGACTGCTGGTGCAGCGTCAGGGCGGTGGGCTGGGGGGCGGCGGTCGGGTGGGTCATCGGGGATTCGTCCGGAAGAAGCCGCGGAGAAGGCGGCGGATCCGGGCGATTATCCGCGACGACGGGCCTGTCCGGCCCACTGGCGTGCCAGCGCAGCCACGCCGCTCACCTTGTCCCATGACAAGGATCAGCGAGGCCTCAGACAAGCACCCGCTCGATGCCGCCGGCGTTGGCCCGCGCCACATAGTCCGGCATCCAGTTCTCGCCCAGGATCTGGCGCGCCATCTCGACGACGATGTAGTCGGCCTCGAGCAGACCGTTCTGCAGATCGTCGCCATAGCGCGACAGGCCCTGCAGGCAGCTCGGGCAGGAGGTCAGGATCTTCAGATCGCCCTGGGTGCCCTGGGCACGCAGCGTCGACTCCGCCTTGCGGATCTCTTCTTCCTTGCGGAAGCGGATCTGCGTCGAGATGTCGGGCCGGGTCACGCCCAGCGTGCCCGACTCGCCGCAGCAGCGCTCGGACTTGACCACGCCGTCGCCCACCAGCGCCTTGACCGTCTTCATCGGATCCTGCAGCTTCATCGGCGTGTGGCAGGGATCGTGGTACATGAAGTTACCTTTACCCTGCAGCGTGATGCCTTTTTCCAACAGGTACTCGTGGATGTCGATGATGCGGCAGCCGGGGAAGATCTTGTCGAACTGGTAGCCCTGCAACTGGTCGTAGCAGGTGCCGCACGAGACCACCACCGTCTTGATGTCGAGGTAGTTCAGCGTGTTGGCCACCCGGTGGAACAGCACCCGGTTGTCGGTGATCATCTGCTCGGCCTTGTCGAACTGGCCGGAGCCGCGCTGCGGGTAGCCGCAGCACAGATAGCCCGGCGGCAGCACCGTCTGCACGCCGGCATGCCAGAGCATCGCCTGCGTGGCCAGGCCGACCTGGCTGAACAGCCGCTCCGAGCCGCATCCCGGGAAATAGAACACCGCCTCGGTCTCGGCAGTGGTCGCCTTCGGGTCGCGGATGATCGGCACGTAGTCGCGATCCTCGATGTCGAGCAGCGCGCGTGCGGTCTTCTTCGGCAGGCCGCCGGGCATCTTCTTGTTGACGAAGTGGATGATCTGCTCCTTGATCGGAGCGGCACCCACCGTCGCCGGCGGCGCGCTGGTCTGCTTCTTCGAGGCCAGCTTGAGCACGTCATGCGCCAGGCGCTGCGCCTTCATGCCGACGCCCACCATCGCCGAGCGGGCGATCTTGATGGTTTCCGGGTTCGTGGCGTTGAGCATCAGCATCGCGGCGGCGTTGCCCGGCCGGAAGCTCTTCTTGCCCATCTTGCGCAGCAGGTTGCGCATGTTCATCGTCACGTCGCCGAAGTCGATCTTGACCGGGCACGGCGTGAAGCACTTGTGGCAGACGGTGCAGTGGTCGGCGACGTCCTCGAATTCCTCCCAGTGCTTGAGGCTGACGCCGCGGCGGGTCTGCTCCTCGTACAGGAAGGCCTCGATCAGCAGCGAGGTGCCCAGGATCTTGTTGCGCGGGCTGTAGAGCAGGTTGGCGCGCGGCACATGCGTGGCGCACACCGGCTTGCACTTGCCGCAGCGCAGGCAGTCCTTGACCGACGCGGCGATGTCGCCGATGTCGCTCTGCTGCATGATCAGCGACTCATGCGTCATCAGGCCGAAGCTGGGCGTGTAGGCCTCGCTGAGGTCGGCGGCGCGGGTGTCGGCGCCCAGGTCGGTGACCCGGTCCTGCGAGCGCAGCAGCTTGCCCTTGTTGAAGCGGCCCTCCGGATCGACCTTCGCCTTGTAGGCGGCGAAGTTGGCCAGCTCGGCGTCGGTCAGGAACTCCAGCTTGGTGATGCCGATGCCGTGCTCGCCGGAGATCACGCCGTCGAGGCTGCGCGCCAGCACCATGATGCGTGCGACCGCCTCGTGCGCCGTCTGCAGCATCTCGTAGTTGTCGGAGTTGACCGGGATGTTGGTGTGCACATTGCCGTCGCCGGCGTGCATGTGCAGCGCCACCCAGACGCGCCCGCGCAGCACCTCCTTGTGGATCTTCCTGCAGGCCTCAATCAGCGGCGCGAAGGCCGCGCCGGCGAAGAGCTGCTGCTGGAAGACCTTCAGGATCTGCGTCTTCCACGACGCGCGCAGCGTGTTGTCCTGGATCTGCTCGAAGAAGCTGCGGCCGGTATCGGGCTGCACCACATCGAGGCCGTCCCGCCACTGCTGCCACTGCGCGCGCAGCTCGCGCAGCAGCGCCAGTGCGCGCTGCACCCGGTCGCCCAGCAGCTCGGCGCTGGGGATCTCGCTGGCATCGTCGGTCTTGCCCAGCGGCAGGTTGCCGGCCAGGAAGAACTGCTCCAGCCGGTCGAGCAGCGCGATCTTGTTGCGCAGCGACAGCTCGATGTTGATGCGCTCGATGCCCAGCGTGTACTCGCCCATGCGCTCGAGCGGAATCACCACGTCCTCGTTGACCTTGAACGCGTTGGTGTGCTTCGAGATGGCGGCGGTGCGCTTGCGGTCGAGCCAGAACTTCTTGCGCGCATCGGCCGAGATGGCGATGAAGCCCTCGCCCGAGCGGCCGTTGGCCAGGCGCACCACCTCGCTGGTGGCGCGCGCGACCGCGTCCTCGTCGTCGCCGACGATGTCGCCGATCAGCACCATCTTCGGCGTGCCGCCGCGCTTGCTCTTGGTCGCGTAGCCGACCGCCTTCAGGTAGCGGTCGTCGAGATGCTCAAGGCCGGCCAGGATCGCGCCGCCCGGCTTCTTCATCTCGCCGAACATGAAGTCCTTGATCTCGACGATCGAGGGCACGCAGTCCTTCGGGTTGCCGAAGAACTCCAGGCAGACGGTGCGGGTGTGCGCCGGCATGCGGTGCACCACCCAGCGCGCCGAGGTGATCAGGCCGTCGCAGCCTTCCTTCTGGATGCCGGGCAGGCCGGCGAGGAACTTGTCGGTGACATCCTTGCCCAGGCCTTCCTTGCGGAAGATGCGGCCCGGGATGTCGAGCCGCTCGGTGCGCTCGAGCGTGCGGCCCGAGGCATCGAAGTACTTCAGCTCGAAGCTGGCCACCTCGACATCGTGGATCTTGCCGAGGTTGTGGTTCAGGCGGGTGACCTCCAGCCACTTGGCCTCGGGCGTGACCATGCGCCAGCTGGCCAGGTTGTCCAGCGCCGTGCCCCACAGCACCGCCTTCTTGCCGCCGGCGTTCATCGCGATGTTACCGCCGATGCACGAGGCCTCGGCCGAGGTCGGATCGACCGCGAAGACATGGCCGCCGCGCTCGGCCGCATCGGCCACGCGCTGCGTGACCACGCCGGCGCCGGTCCAGATCGTCGGCACCTTGTGCGACAGGCCCGGCAGGTCGACGAACTCGACCTCGGTCATCTGCTCGAGCTTCTCGGTGTTGATCACCGCGCTCTTCCAGGTCAGCGGCACGGCGCCGCCGGTGTAGCCGGTGCCGCCTCCGCGCGGGATGATGGTCAGGCCCAGCTCGACGCAGCCGGCCACCAGCGCGGCCATCTCGGCCTCGGTGTCGGGCGTCAGCACGACGAAGGGGTACTCGACGCGCCAGTCGGTGGCGTCGGTGACATGGGCCACGCGGCTCAGGCCGTCGAACTTCAGGTTGTCGGCGCGGGTGTGGCGGCCCAGCACCTTCTTCGTGCGCTGGCGCAGGTCGTACACCTGGCGGAAACGCTCGGCGAAACGCTCGACCGCGCCGCGCGCCATCGCCATCAGCTCGCCGACCAGCGCGTCGCGGCCTGGGTCGACGCCCGGCGTGCGGCGCTTCTCGACCTCGGCGAGGCGGTGGTGCAAGGCCTCGATGAGGTTCTCGCGCCGCTTCGGGTTGTCGATCAGATCGTCTTCGAGATAGGGGTTGCGCTGCACCACCCAGATGTCGCCCAGCACCTCGTAGAGCATGCGCGCGGAGCGGCCGGTGCGACGCTCGCCACGCAGCTGGTCGGCCAGCTCCCAGGCGCGCGGGCCCAGCAGGCGGATGATGATTTCCCGGTCCGAGAAGGAGGTGTAGTTGTACGGAATCTCGCGCAGGCGAGGTTCGGCATGGGCAGGATCGAGGTCCTGGCCGACGGACTGGAGCAGCGGATTGGGAGGGAGCGGTGCGTTCATGGGGCCGCGAAGGCAGCAGCGCGAGGCGCGCGCAGGACCGGCAATCCTACCGCAGCAGCTGTTTTGCCCGCCGCGGCACGTCCTTTCCCGTCCGCAGGCCCCGTGGCCGGCCTGCCACGAAAAGCTGTCTTGACCCCGACATCGCCGCGGCGCAATCTTGGAGGGGGCATCCGCCCGTCCACAGGTAGGCACGCACGAGGGGAGCACGATGAGCAGCCTGCATCACGACCTGACGCCCGACGACGAAGCCGAGCCCGCCACGCCGGCCCGACCCTGGCCCTATCCGCTGTGGTTCGCGCACCGGGGTGCGGGCCGGCACGCCCCGGAGAACACGCTGGCCGCGATGCGCCTGGGCGCCAGCCTGGGCTGGCGTGCCTTCGAGTGCGACGTGCGCCTCAGCGCCGACGGCCTGCCCTTCCTGCTGCACGACGACACGCTCGAGCGCACCACCGACGCGGCCGGCGCCGCCCTCGAGCTGGACTGGGCCGAGCTGTCGCTGCTGGATGCCGGCGGCTGGCACGGACGCATCTTCGCCGGCGAGCCGCTGCCGAGCCTCGACGGCATCGCCGCCTTCATCCTGCGCAACGGCCATGCGCTGAACATCGAGCTCAAGCCCGCGCCGGGTGACGAGGAGCGCACCGGCCGGCTGGTCGCGCAGGCGGTGCGACGCCTGTGGGGCGAGGCGGTCCATGACGAGCAGGCCGTGTGGCCGCTGCTGAGTTCCTTCCGACCCGAGGCGCTGGCCGCAGCGCGCGAGGCCGCGCCGGAGCTGCCGCGCGCACTGCTGGTCGAGACGCTGTGGCCCGACTGCATCGACATCGCCGAGCGCCTGGGCTGCAGCGCGATGGTGCTCGAACAATCGGCGATCACGCCGGAGCTGATCGGACGCCTGCACCGCGACGGCCTGCGCGTGCTGGCCTACACCGTCAACGACCCCGGCCGCGCCGGCGAGCTGATCGAGCTGGGCATCGACGGCCTGATCAGCGACGAGGTCGACCGCTTCGTGCCAGCCGACTGAAGCGCGGCCCGCCTCGCCTGCCGGCCGGCTTTTCGCGCGCCGGCACGACGACTCAAGAGCCTGTCTGACGCCTCCGATATCGGCGAGGCGCACTCCACGTGCGCCTCCGTGATGTCGCGACCGTCGAAAGGCTCCCCATGCCCGCCTCCCAGCCCCCGTCCAGCTCTGCCGCCCCGTCGAGCGCCGTCCGCGACATGCCGCAGCTGAACATCCATTACGTGCCGAGCCGGCTGCCGGCCGGCATCGTCGTCGGGCTGTGGGGCGATGCGGTCATGCGCCAGGACGACGGCGGCGCCCGCACGCTGCAGCTCGGCGACGTGGTCACGAAAGGCGACGTGCTGCTGACGGCACAGAACGGCGTCGTCGAGATCAGTCTCGGCGGCACGGCCGTGGCCACCAATGCCCGTCCCGGGAAGGGCGACGGACTCGACCAGCTGATCGCCAGCCTGGACAACGGCGAGATCGACATCGCCCCCGGCGCCGGCCTGGGCGGCAGCGAGGGCAGCCTGCAACCCGGCGTGGTGGTCGACCGCATCATCGAGGTGGTCACGCCGCAGGAATACCAGTTCGCCTACGAGCAAGCCGGCACCCTCGGCGAGATCGAGAACACAGAGATCAGCATCGCCAGCGCCTCGGACGAGCCTGATCTTGAAACGGACACGCCGGCAGATGACCCCGTGGCCAGCAGCACGGTTTTCGTCGGCTTGGTGGGCCCGGCTTCCGGCGCGATCACCGAGGGCGAGACCGCAAAGTTCACCGTCTCGCTGAGCCAGCCTGCCGCCACCGACGTCACCGTCAAGCTCACCTACTCCGGCACCGCCACCGACGGCTCGGACTACACCGCCGTCACCTCGGTCACCATTCCGGCCGGGCAGAGTTCGGTCGAATTTGATCTGAGCACGATCGACGACGCGCTGGCCGAAGGCTCGGAAAGCATCACCATCTCGGTCGGCGAGATCACCGGCGGTGGCTTCGAGGCGATTGCGGCGGATCCGGCCAAGGGTTCGGTCATCACCCTCGTTACCGATGATGTCGGAGGCAAGGACGGCGGCACGCCTGGAGCTGAGGACACCTGTCTGGTCTCGATCACCGGCCCGGCTTCCGGCTCGGTCACTGAGGGCGAGACAGCCAAGTTCACCGTCTCGCTGAGCCAGCCGGCAGCCACCGACGTCACCATCAAGCTCACCTACTCCGGCACCGCCACCGACGGCTCGGACTACACCGCCGTCACCTCGGTCACCATTCCGGCCGGACAGAGTTCGGTCGACTTCGACCTGAGCACGATCGACGACGCACTGGCCGAGGGCTCGGAAAGCATCACCATCTCGGTCGGCGAGATCACCGGCGGCGGCTTCGAGGCGATTGCGGCGGATCCGGACAAGGGTTCGGTCACCACCCTCGTTACCGATGATGTCGGCGGCCCGGGCGGCGGCACGCCGGGCGCCGAGGACACCTGTCTGGTCTCGATCACCGGCCCGGCTTCCGGCTCGGTCACCGAGGGTGAGACGGCCAAGTTCACCGTCTCGCTGAGCCAGCCGGCCGCGACTGACGTCACCATCAAGCTCACCTACTCCGGCACCGCCACGGACGGTTCGGACTACACCGCCGTCACCTCGGTCACCATTCCGGCCGGGCAGAGTTCGGTCGACTTCGACCAGAGCACGATCGACGACGCACTGGCCGAGGGCTCGGAAAGCATCACCATCTCGGTCGGCGAGATCACCGGCGGCGGCTTCGAGGCGATTGCGGCGGATCCGGACAAGGGTTCGGTCACCACCCTCGTT
>NZ_JACCPY010000030.1 GCF_013426975.1 Sphaerotilus sulfidivorans | reverse complement strand
TCGGAGAGGTGGGTGTAGAACATCCGACCCGGCTCGGTGCCGTACTTCAGGTTGACGTGGCCGGTGCGCTCGGCCTGGCCGCCGGCGCGGAAGCGCTGCCCGTCCGATGACGAAGTCGAGCCGTCGCTGAGGTAGCCTGACTTCCGTGGACACTCACTTGACCCAGTGACACGACGGAAAAGAAGATGAAGAAGAACCAAAGCTACACAGCAGAGTTCAAGGCGGAAGCGGTAAAGCTGGTGCTGGAACAGAAGCTGTCACACCAGGAAGCGGCTCAGAGAGTGGGCGTACCGAAGGGCTCGCTGAGCAACTGGGTGGCGAGCAGCCAGCGTCGAGGTCAGCAGGCGCTGAAGGCGGCCGAGCCGTCGGTGGCGGAGCTGAAGGCCGAGGTCAGCCGGCTGCGCAGGGAACTGGCGCGGGTGGAGATGGAGCGCGAAATCGTAAAAAAAGCGGCCGCGTACTTTGCGAAGGAGTCGCTGCAAGGTACGCGGTCATGAAGGAGCTGCAGGCTCGACACGACTATCCGGTGGCGGTGCTGTGCTCGGCGCTGGGGGTCTCGCGCAGTGGGTACTACGCCTGGTGCGAGCGGCCGGCCTCGGCCCGTCGGCGCGACGACGAGCGGCTGAAGGTGGCCATCCGAGGGGTGCATGCGGCCAGTCGCCAGACCTATGGCACGCGCCGGGTGCTGGTGGAGCTGCGGGCGCAGGGCTTCGAGGCCGGGCGCGACCGGGTGGATCGATTACGCCGCACGATGGCGCTGCGTTGCCGGCAAAAGCGCTGCTTTCGCGTCACCACGGACTCCGAGCACACGCTGCCCGTGGCCGACAACCTCCTGCAGCAGCACTTCGCCGCCAGCGCACCCGACCAAGTCTGGCTCACCGATCTCACCTATATCCGCACCGACGAGGGCTGGCTCTATCTGGCCGGGCTCAAGGACATGTGTACCCGCGAGATCGTCGGCTACGCGATGGACGAGCGCATGACTCAGCAACTCTGCTTGCGCGCGCTCGGCCACGCCCATGCCCGGCGCAGACCCCCGCCCGGGCTGATCCACCACTCCGACCGGGGCAGCCAGTATTGCGCTCGCGACTACCGTCACGCGCTCGATGCACTGGGCATGCGGGCGTCAATGTCACGTCGCGGCAACTGCTACGACAACGCCCCGATGGAGAGCTTCTGGGGCAGTCTGAAGAACGAACTCGTCCACCATCGGCGCTTCGCCACCCGCGCTCAGGCCATTACCGAGATCACCGAGTGGATCGAGGTCTTCTACAACCGCCAGCGTCGCCACAGCGCCATCGGCTACCTCCCTCCTGCCGTCTTCGCTCGGCAGTTCTATCAACCACGGCGCTCTGCGCATTAACTTCGACTGTCCACTGTTGACAGGACACCTCATTGTTCTGTGGCAGCGAACTCGCCGGCCAGCGTGCAGCCGTGGTCATGAGCCTGGTGCAGTCGGCCAAGCTCAACGGGCTCGAACCCTGGGCCTACCTGCGCGATGTGCTCGCTCGGCTGCCCACCCACCTCAACAGCCGCATCGACGACTTGTTACCCCATCGCTGGCAGCCTCTGCAAATCCCGGACTGATCAGGGGCGCCTGACGGGGGACCGCTGGCCGCTCACGGTGGTTCGGTCGGTACCCGAACGCATAGGACACAACTTCGCTTGAAACTTAAACACAACTTCTCTTGTGTGAGCGATCGGCCGGCACAGCCGCATTTTTCTTGACCAAATAACGCCCTGATAATCCCCCTTCTCAGGGTGTCAGAAAAATGGGTTCATCGCGCACCTGCCGGATTGACAGAGGTGCTTTTAGAGCCTCACAGAGGCGGCACGGCCCCAACAGGCAGACGTGGCCGGCCGTAAGTACGCTTGGCGCGACTTCCCGGCTTGGGCGGTGTCTCGCCAGCGGCCTGCCCTACTACACTTGCCCCATGCCCCCCGCCGCCCCCGCACTGCCCCGCAAGAAGCTGCCCGTCGGCATACAGACCCTGGCCAAGTTGCGCGACCAGGACTGCTACTACGTGGACAAGTCGGGCTTGGCCATCGACCTGATCGAGTCGGGTTCGTACTTCTTCCTGAGCCGTCCCCGCCGCTTCGGCAAGAGCCTGCTGGTGGACACGTTCAAGGAACTGTTCGAGGGCAACGGCGCGCTGTTCGAGGGGCTGGCCGCCGAGACCCGCTGGGACTGGTCCCGGCGCCATCCGGTCATCCGCATCAGCTTCGCCGATGGCATGCTCAAGAGCCGGGCTGAGCTGGACCGGCGCATCCAGAGCAACCTGCGCCGCAATCGCGCCGCCCTGGGCCTGCCCCGACCGACCGATATCGACCCTGACGACACGGCCGATGACCTGGCTGACCTGATCGAGCAGGCCCACCTGACGCAGGGTGCGCCGGCGGTGGTGCTGGTCGACGAGTACGACAAGCCCATTCTGGACAACCTCACCGATCCGGCCAGGGCGGCTGAGATGCGCGACGGGCTGCGCAACCTGTACTCGGTGCTCAAGGGGGCCGATCCGCACCTGAAGTTCGTCTTCCTGACGGGGGTGTCCAAGTTCAGCAAGGTCAGCCTCTTCTCGGGTCTGAACCAACTGGTCGACATCACGCTGGACCCGCGCTGGAGCGCGCTGTGCGGCTACACCGATGAGGACATCGACACCGTCTTCGCGCCAGAACTGCCAGGGCTGGACCGCGAGGAGATCCGGCGCTGGTACAACGGCTACAACTGGCGCGGCACCAGTGTCTACAACCCCTTCGATGTGCTGCGGCTGTTCGACCGGCGTGAGTTCCACCCCTACTGGTTCGAGACGGGCACGCCCACCTTCCTGGTCAACCTGCTGGCCGAGCGCCGGATCTTCACCCCGGACCTGGGTCGCATCGTGGCCAGCGAGGCCTTGCTGTCCACCTTCGACGTGGACACGATGCAGCCCGAGGCGCTGCTGTTCCAGGCCGGCTACCTGACCATCGGCCAGGTGCGTGCCATTCCGGGGCGCATGGAGTTCACGCTCAAGTACCCGAACCTGGAGGTGGAGGCCAGCCTCAACGACAGCCTGCTCAAGCGCTACATGGGCGACGCCGCCGCCTCCGAGGCGCAGATCAGCCGATTGTGGCGCGTGCTGCAGGCCGGTGACGTGGCGGCCTTGCGCGAGCTGTTCCACGCCTTCTTCGCCAGCATCCCGAGCGACTGGTACCGCAACAGTCCGATTGCCCAGTTCGAAGGCTACTGGGCCAGCGTGTTCTACAGCCACTTCGCCGCGCTCGGGCTCGATATCCGGGTCGAGGACTCGACGAACAAGGGCCGCATCGACATGACGGTGCTGGCGGCCGGGGCGGTGTGGGTGTTCGAGTTCAAGGTGGTGGAACTCGTGCCCCAGGGCAAGGCCCTCGCGCAGATCCGCGACCGGGGCTATGCGGACAAGTACCGCGGCCGGGGTGAGCCCGTTCACCTGATCGGCGTGGAGTTCAGCCGAGTCGACCGCAACATCGTGGGTTTCGAGGTCGAGACCCTCGCCGGGTGACCGTGACGCCAGACCGCCCACGCGGCCGTCCACGCGGCACGCAGACCCGGCTGCTGCACGAACACGCGGGCCACCTCGGGCGCCACCACTTCGCGTTCCTGCGCGCGCTGCTCGACGGCGTCGAACTGGAGCAGGCCTGGACGCGCTACCTGGCGTTCTCGGGAGGCCAGAGCGACCGGCGGCACTTTGTCAGCCGCCTGCGCCAGGTGGTCGAGGCGATCGAACACGCGGGGGCACGGCAGGCGTGCGCGGCCGAGCTGGCGGTGGCGCTGCCGGCGCTGCGCGCGCTGCCGGACTTCGTGCCGGCCCGGGGTGCACGGCGGTACACCTTGCCGCCAACAGCCACTGCCTCCACTGCCGCCGCGCCCTCCCTGGACGACTGGCGGTTCGCGCATTGCGGCGCCTCGGGCATCGAGGAAGACTTTTATACGCAGGCCGAGTGGATCGACCTCTATAAGGAGGCGTTCGGCCACGCACCGCCAGCGTCGACGTCGGGATCAATGCCCGCCATCTCCTCTGAGCCCGCCCCCGTCCTCTCGGCCACGGTACATGCCAGCTTGGCCGAGACCGCTCACTCCGAGGTGAATCCGCGCCTGAACCCGGCACAGCGCCGCGCCGTGATCGACGCGCTGGCCACCCTGGAGCGTGTGCTGGCCCGCGAAGCGCGGCTGGACGACGAGACCGGGTTCTGGCTGGGCGCGGGCCTGCCGCGCGAACTGGCCAGGGTGGGGGTGCAGTCGCTGGGCGACCTGGTGCGCTACATCAACCTGCAGGGGTTTCGCTGGCACCGCACGGTGTCAAGGCTGGGCGCGGTGCGCGCCGCGCGGCTCGTGGCGTGGCTCGTGCCGATCGCGCAGCAGGGGGACCAGGCAATTCGGGACTCGGCGCTGCGGCCCGAGAGCGACCTCGCACGGCTGCGCCAGCGTGACCTGGCAGGTGCGCCGGTGACAGACCCGGTCGGCGGCACGGATCCGCTGATGCCGGTCGCGGTCCCGGCCATGGACGTGGCCCTCCCGGATGCGCTCTCCGGACGCGAGGGCCTGTTCCGCTCGCCTGACACCAACGTCTGGGGCGCCCAGACCGACGTGCAGGCCATCCAGCAGTGGCTGAGCCGCTACCAGGGCCAGACCCGGCGCGACTACGCCCGCATCGCCGAGCGGTTCTACCGCTGGTGCCTGCAGGTGCGGCGCAAGGCGCTGTCGTCGCTGCAGGAGCCGGACCTGCAGGCCTACCAGGCGTTTGTCACGGCACCGCCGCCGGACTGGGTGCAGCCGCGCAAGGTGCGCCGAGAAGACGCCGCATGGCGACCGTTCCGGGGGCCGCTGGGGCGCAACAGCCAGCGCCACGAGTTCGCGGTGCTCGGCGGGCTGTTCGCGGCGATGCACGACAAGGGCTACCTGCGCGCCAACGCGATGTCCGGCCTGGGCCGCACGCTGGGGCTGGTGAAACCCAGCATCGACGTGCGCCGGTCGCTGAACGAGGCGCAGTGGTCGTTCGCGATGGCGGTGCTGCGGGAGCGGCCGGACACGCCGGCGCGGCGGCGGCTGCAGTTGCTGCTCGAACTCGCGAGCACGACGGGGCTGCGGCTGTCGGAGCTGGCGACGACCCGGATGAAGGGTTTGCGGCAGGAACTGGTGGACGGGGAGTCCGCGTGGCTGCTGGACGTGATCGGCAAGGGCGGCAAGCTGCGCACGGTGATGGTGTTCGATGACATCAAGATGCTGATGGAGCGACACCACGCGGACATGGACGCCGCGGGGGTGGGGTTCGAGGATGCCGTCAAGCGGGTGCAGGTGCCCAACAGCCTGCCGACCACGGCTGCGGGCGAGCGCATGGCAGCGGTTGGCCCGGGGGCAGACGCATTGGAACCCACGAGCAACGCGCTCCAGGATGCCCTGCGCACAGAACACCTGCAGGCCTGGCGGCCCCTGATCGGGATCCTGAGGCGGCCGCCGCCGAGGCGGGACTTGGACGCGCGCGGCGTGCCGTTCGTGGACCGGGAGCGCCCCGCGCAGGCCGATCGGTACGGCGCGCTGGAGCGCTCGGCGATCTACGGGCTGCTGCGGCGTTTCTTCAGGTACGTCGCGAACGAAGCGGCCACGCGAGAAGGGGCGCCACCGGCGGCCGAGTTCACGCGGGCCTCGACGCACTGGCTGCGCCACACCTTCGCCAACGAGGCGATCAAGCAGATGCCGCCGCAAGTCCTGCAGAGCCTGCTGGGGCACTCGGACCTGCGGGTGACCTCCGTGTACGTGAAGGCGCAGGCGGCTGACCTCGTGCGGGGCATGCGGGCGCTGCCTCGCAAGCGCTGAGGGATAGTCTCCTCATGGGAAAAGCATTCGAGAGCATCCGCCAAGAGCTGAAGGAAGCGGCGGCCCACGCCCAAGGCGAGACCGCAGGCGTCAAGGTCTATGAGCCGACCACCGTAGACGTGGCCGCCGTGCGGGCGCGGCTGGGATTGACCCAGAACCAGTTCGCGGCCCGGTTCGGGTTTTCAGTGGCGACCCTACGTCATTGGGAGCGCGGCGATCGCCGGCCACAGGGTGCGGCGCTGGTGCTGCTGAACCTGATCGAGCGGGAACCCCAGGCCGTCATGCGGGCATTGTCTTGATCAGGTGACTTGCTGCACAGCCATGCCAACGCGGCCCGCTTGGCAAGTCGACCTGCATCCATCGTTGACAGCAACGGCTCAAATACTCATGTACGCCATGAGCTCACCGATACGCACGGTGGTGTGTACCAGAGGCGCACCACAGGCCGATCGATCTGAACTCACGCCATCGACTATGGGCGAAGTGACCGGCTTGTATCCCGACAAGTCAAGTCGCACATGCTCATCAGCCATGCCAGCGGTCATGGCTGCTCAGCAGGTCGCGAAGCCGAAAGCGGCTGACCCAGCCGCCCAGCAGAGCAGCCGCATGGTCGAGACTTGCCCCCAGGAAATGGGCTGCGCCATCTAGATCAAATGCCAGGGCCTTGATGTGCTGTTGAAGAGCAATCAGCACGGTCCATCAACCGGCTGAAGTACCTCAGGCACCAAATGTACGGGCGTGCGGGCTTGGATCTCCTGCGCATTCGCGTGCTCTGCCGGGGGTGACGCAACACAAAATGCGGAAGACCCAGATTTGGTCTGGAGCCAACAGTCCATCCGTGAGCGACCAGCCATTCCCCCTTGAATGAGCCTGTTTGGTCCGAGACGATGGTGTCCACCTGAACTGACTGGTGGACACCATGAACGAGCAAAGCCCGATCCGAAGAAAGCACAGCGCCGAGTTGAAGGCGCGGGTGCTGAGCGAGTGCCGGGAACCGGGGGCGTCGATCGCGGCGGTGGCATTGGCCCACGGTCTGAACGCCAATCTGGTGCGCAAGTGGCTGGTGGGGAGAGGGCTGGGTCGCCCGAACCTTGAGTCGCCCGAGTTGGTGCAGCCGGGGTTGGTCATGAGGACGGCAGCGATCGGTGAGCCAGTCGCCGGTCGAGCACCGCAGGGGCCGTTCGTGGGACTGCAAATGCCCAATGCCGGCCCGCAGGGGATCCAGATCGAGCTGAGCCGGGGCGAGCGCCGGCTGAAGGTGAGCTGGCCGGCGGCGCAGGCCGAGTCGTGTGCGGCATGGCTGCGGGAGCTGGCCGCTGGGGTGACGAAGTGATCCGGATCGACGCGCTGTGGGCGTGCACGGCGCCGGTGGACATGCGCGCCGGGGCGGACCGGCTGCTGGCGTGCGTGGTGCAGACGCTGGGGGCGGCGCAGGCCCACCACGGCTACCTGTTCGCGAATGCGCGGGCCACGCGCGTGAAGCTGATCGTCCATGACGGCTGGGGGGTGTGGTGCGCGGCCCGGCGACTCAACGCGGGGCACTTCGTGTGGCCGCGGGGGCTGGAGTCGAGCACCCCGCTGGCCCTGACGCAGGAGCAGTTCGATGCGCTGATCGTGGGGCTGGCGTGGCAGCGGCTGCACGAGCGGCGGGTGATCACGCGGGTGTGAGCGGATGCCGGGGGCGCAATTGCTGAAGTTGCCGATGGCGGGGAACGTCCCCGGCGGGCAGCATGGGCGCATGCATGAGATGGACGCGCTCCAGAGCCAGGACCTGAGGGGCCTGACGCCACAGGCCCTTCAGGCCCTGGCGCAGCGCCTGCTGGTGCATGTCCAGCAGCAGGCGCGCGAGATTGCCCGGCGCGATGGCGAGATCGTGTGGCGGGACGCGAAGATCGAGAAGATCACGTTCGAGCTGGCGCGGCTCAAGCGCTGGAAGTTCGGCGCGCGCACCGAGGCGATGGATGCGCAGCAGCGGCAGCTGTTCCTGGAGACGCTGGTCGAGGACGAGGCGGACCTGCAGGCACAGCTCGCCGAGTTGCAGGCGCGACTGCCCCAGCCGCCGCGCCGCCAGGCGCTGCCCGAGCACCTGCGCCGGGTGGAGCATCACCACGAGCCGGCCGACACCCACTGCCCGGCGGCGGGCTGCGGCGAGCCGATGACCCGGGTGGGCGAGGACGTCAGCGAGCGGCTGGACGTCGTGCCGGCGGAGTTCTTCGTGCATCGGCACATCCGCGGCAAGTGGGTCTGCCGGTGCTGCCAGCGCCAGGGCGTGGAGCGCCTGGTGCAGGAGCCGGCCGAGGTGCAGATCATCGTGCGGGGCATCCCGGCGAGCGGGCTGGTGGCCTACACGCTCATCAGCCGGTTCGCCGACCACGTGCCGTACTACCGGCAGGAGGCGATCAATGCCCGCTCGGGCGTGCACACCCCGCGCTCGACGCTGGCCGCGTGGGCCGGTCAGGCGGGCTCGGCACTGCACCCGCTGTACGAGGCGCTCCAGCGCTTCGTGCTGGGCAGCGCGGTCGTGCAGGCCGACGAGACGACGGTGGCCATGCTGGACCCAGGTGCAGGCAAGACCAGGAAAGCGTATGTCTGGGCCTATGCCCGCGGGGAGTTCGACCCCCACCCCGGCGTGGTCTACGACTTCTGCCTGGGCCGGGGCAGCAAGTACCCGCTGGCCTTCCTGGGCGGGCTGCCCAATCCACCCGGCAGCCAGACCGACCCGCCCGCCGAGAACCGGGACCCGCCCTGGAGCGGCACGCTCGTGTGCGATCTCTATGGCGGCTATGACGCGGTGCTCGACCCCAGGATCTTCCCGCAGCGCGTCTCGGCGGCCTGTGCCGCACACGCCCGACGCAAGTTCGACGAACTCGCCAAGTCCGGCAAGAGCACCCTGGCCACCCAGGCGATCGTGCGCTTCGCGGCGATCTACCATGCCGAGAAATCGTTCGCCGGCATGGACGACCAGACCCGCACGCAGGCCCGCCAACGCATCGCCGCGCCACTGTGGCAGGAGCTGCACACCTGGCTCAAGCTCGAACGCGGTCGTGTCGCCGATGGCGGCGCCACGGCCAACGCCATCGACTACAGCCTCAACCACTGGCCAGCGCTGACGCGCCACCTGCTCGACGGGGCCGTGCCCGTGGACAACAACTATCTGGAGCGCCAGATCAAGCCCTGGGCCATGGGCAGGAAGGCCTGGTTGTTCTGTGGCAGCGAACTCGCCGGCCAGCGTGCAGCCATCGTCATGAGCCTGGTGCAGTCGGCCAGGCTCAACGGGCTCGAACCCTGGGCCTATCTGCGCGACGTGCTCGATCGGCTACCCACCCACCTCAACAGCCGCATCGACGACTTGCTGCCTCATCGCTGGCAGCCTCTGCAAATCCCGGACTGATCAGGCTCGCCTGACGGGGGACCGCTGGCCGCTCACGTCCATCCAGTCCATGGCACCGCATAACATCAACCTGCGCATAACTGGAGATGTCCTCACACGAGTTCGAACTCTCCTAGGCCCCGTTCGGCAACCGCAGCTCCGTGCGAGGCAAGTCGATCAAACTCTTCGGAGCGTAGGCGACGCAAGGTCGTCGGAAAAGACGCGGCGAACTGTGCTGACGGACAACTCTCCGATGACGAGACCGCCGTGTTGATGCACAGGTACGCACCAGCTGAAGGTGATTGTTGGAGAAAGTGCGAAAAAGTACGAACGCGCAGGGATCGGGACTGGTCCGACATGACGTCGGCCACGCGCGTCAGTCGAAAAACATTCAGTGGACCCTTCTCAAAGCCAGGCGCCAACAATGCTCCGGCGTCGGAGCAGATGATGTGGAAGCCCTCCTGCTTCGGTCGTTGCTTGCCAGCATCAAAGAACGGCTCGATTCCCATGTTGTCGTACACCCCGCCGTCATAGAGATGAAGGCGCGGGAAGACGGCTTGGACAGTCTGGGCGGCATCTGGTGGCGCGTCCCAAGGGCGCTTGCGCCATTCAAAACGACGAGCATCCAATGTCAGTGGGCCAAATCCACCTGGAAAGGCCGCCGACACCGCCAACGCGCTGGCCAGTGGAAAACGGTCGGCCTGTGCGTAACCTAGTGTGTAGTCGCCGATGTCCCTGCGTTTGAAGCGAAAGCGCTTTCCGCTCTCGGCGGTGGTCCCATTAATCGACCATTCTGGTGTCTCCGGAAGCTCCGACAGAGCCTCTCGGACGTTCCACTCGTGCCGCAGTGCCAGCGCAAGGAGGTTGGCTCGCGACAGGAAGAAGCGCCAGTTCAGCGGATTCAGCAACTGCCGCGCTGCGCCCCATTGCAGGCTTCGCGCACAGAGTGATTCACGCAACGCCGGGAGCGAATTCGACAGGAATTGCTCGGAGGTAGGCCAGCGCATCTCATTTTGCTGAAGCAGCAACCCGACAAGCAGGCTGCCTCCGGAAACCGTGGAGATCTTCTCTACTGATTCCAGGTGACCGCGCTCTGCCAGATGCCTCATCACGCCAAGGTGAAACACCATGGCTCGGATGCCACCGCCGGACAGCGCAAGTGCAATGGGCTTGCGAGGTGCCGTCATGGCAGCACTTTGCCTTGCAGGACTTGAATGTCGCTCTCGCCCACGATGAGTTGGAGCGCAGGAAGTCCATCGTCGTGCATACCCAAGCTGATCTCTGCCAGTTGGACCAGATCGTCAGGGCTCGGTCTGGCCGAGTGCCCGCGAGGGTGGCTGTGCCACTCACCAACATAGCCAACAATACCTGCGGTCCGTGCCGATGCATCCTGGACGGCTTTTGTGAGACCAGATGTGCCGCGCTCGAACGAACCTAGACTTGCGCAGCTGTCCGAAGGTGCCGGCAACGCATCGACCAGCACGATGGCTCCGACGTTGAAGTCGTGATAGCCAAGCAAGATCCCCCCAGTTTCGTTCGGCAAGGCAGCGAGTCGGAGCGCTCTCAGATGTGTAGCCAGACCATCGTCGTAAAAGGCGGTCAAGTCACCCAGGTCAAGACGCCGCTCTGTGGTCGGAACGACGTTATGGACAGAAACGCCGCCGGTGTCGGGATCGCGCTCCCAAACCCGGATGCAGGCCTCATCGGACTGCGCCCGGAACATGACCTGTTCCGCCAGGGTGCTGGCGTGCGCAACAATCCGCGAATACGGCATAGCCACGGAGATATCCCGGCAACTCGCGCCGCTCCAGTAGGTGCCCAGATTGCCTTCAAGATGTAGCTCGCCCCACGCTTGGCGGATCACGGCGCGGTAGTACTGAGCTTCCAGAGTGCGCAGGCGCATGGACCGCGCCTTGTCCTCGAACATCAGGACGGACCCGTTGCCGGTGGGGGAGACGAAGACCGTGACATGGCGTGGCAGCTCATCCTGAAAGCTGGCCTGACGTGGGTACTCCAGCGCAGCAGACGCGTCCACGACCAATGTGCCCGTCGTGAGCGCATCCTTCACCGCCGAGACACTAGCGTCACAAGCGTCACCGCGGACCGCTGCAACCACAGCCGCACCCTCGGTGGCCGCCCCGCACAGCTCGGACACAACGTCGCACTTCAGCTCGCCAACATGCTGCGAGAAGGCTACGTGCCTGACTAGGTTGTGAGGCTTCACATGGTCCTTGTCAATGACCGACCACTGGCCCCAGCCGGCTCGGGTCCACAAGTTCAGCATTGCGCTGCCGAGCGAGCCGGCCCCCACCAACGTACCACGCGGCCCTTCGACGAGGACACTGGACTGCTTGCGCGCCACCGCGCTGTCCGGGAACTGCAGCACGCTCATCGGGAAGATAGGTTCACTCTTCCACTCGGTCGCCGGGTCACGCGCCAGGACAGATCCCTGAATCTCTGCATAGTACCGCTTGTCGTGCAAATACAGCGCCCCTGTCTTGACGCCCAGCTGGCGCGCATCGCCAAGAACCAGGAAGGCCCGGCGAGAGATTTGCTGCACCGCGCCGCCAGCTTCCCGAACAATTGGGATGTGAACGACGATGACTACGAAAGATTCAGCCGTACCTGCAGGCACGCCGGCACTTCCGACACCATCGCTCAGTGCCGCGATCAGCGGCGGCAACAGATCCACCCCTCTGCGCGACAGCATGTCGGCGAGACCACCCAGAGTCACAGGATCACGCTCGACGAACCCCTGGAGCACGGAAGGAAGCGTCAAGTCGATGTGCGATGCCAAACCTGCTGGCTCGTTGCTACCATCGCCAAGAGGCCGCAGGAAGAAGGTCCCGCCCCCATCTGGCCTGGGTTTGCTGCGTGTGACCGCCATCTTCATGCCAGGTGTGGCGCGGAGGGCATCCAGGTTCCAAGGGAGCACAAGCTCGTACTTCGAGGCGAAGAAGAGATGCTCCACAGGCTGGTCGGCAGGATGCAACTCGCCCCTGGCGCTCTGCTCCAGCCACCACTGAATGCGGCGCAGGAAGCGTTGCGGCGTCCAGGTGCGCATCACGGTCCGCGTCGGCTCAAAGTAGAGGCACAGGCTAGCCACCCCATCATGTGTGCCGTGGTTCTGGTGCATCAGAACTGGGAACGACTTACGGAGCGCGAGCACCTCGACCAGCGCCCCCGGATCCTCGGGTACGCATAAGGCCAGCCGCTCACAGTATTGAATGCCTGCAGGGTTTCTGGAAGGCACCCCGTCGCACTCGACATCGACAACCAAGACTTCGATGGGTGGCACGCTCGGCACCCTATGGGACAGAAGTTGCACGAGCGTGAAGTCGCCTGCATCGCCTACCGCCGCCATCAGAGCTCGTGCGCGGGGCAAGCTCAGCAGTTCAGCGTCAGCCAGCTTGCAGAAGCCGGCGAGGTCATGGAATTCCCTAGCCATCATCCAGCCCGCGACGGACGGCTGGCCACGATGGCGGGGGCACCGATCAGTGCCATCTTGGTCCACGACACGCCACCTGCGGTCACATCGAAAACCAAGGGTTCGGGCTTCGTGGCGTTGGGCTCCTCCATGGTCACCAGGAATTTACGGCCCTTCACCTCCTTTCGGTAGCGATCGTAGGCCTTGCGTGCCTGGATGTGAGGCGGCTGGATCTGGTCGTAGGACTCCTTCACGTCCACGACCGGCTTGCTGCAGCTGACGATGTAGGAGTCCTGCTTGCCCGCGAGCAGCAGTTCCTTCACCAAAGGCTTGGGCTGGGTTTCCTCCTTGCCCTTTTCGTCGCTGAGCGATTTGTAACTGCAGTGGTGGGGAATGTTGATCAGGTCCCAGGCCAGACGGTCATCGTTCTTGTGGAACTTCGTGATGCGCACGATGTCCTCCAGGTCTTCCCAGCAAGCGTCGCCAATCTCCAGATAGTCGAACTTGTTGTTACCTGCGAGCAGCCTGACGTTGAACACCAGGGCGGCGGTGTTCCGGATCACGTCGCCGCCCTCGCAGTGCTTGATGAAAGGTGAGTGACAGAAGAACTCAGCGCCGTCCGCCGTCAACGTGAATCCCGGCACCAACGTACCCGCATCGACGAACAGATGGTCGCGAGCGGTTGCCGGCTCGCCACGCTCCTTGAGCTTCGGCACGAGCCATTCCATCAGTTCAGGAGGCTTCGAGAAGACCAGGATGTCCTTACTCTCCAGCAAGCGGTGACGGGCCTCCTGCCGCAAGATGACGAATTCAGCGCTCTGCTGATCGTTGGTTGCGCTCTCCAGCACCATCGCGGCCGGAACCCAGAGTTGGCGGATCTTGATGCGGTCCTTGCCCTGGTACTTCGCGGCGTGTTGCAGTTCGAAGAACTGGGTGCTGCCCATGATGTGGTCGGCGTCGGCGTGCGTGAAGGCCACGACGTCGAAGTAGTCGCGCCCGGCTGCCTCCAACTCATCCTTGAGCCGCTTCTTGAGATCGATCTCGGGTGTGTCCGCGCTCTCGGCGTTTGGGCGATGGCAGAAGTCGAACAGGACGCGGCGCCCTTGGCTGAGCACGAGCTGCGACGTGTCGCCGTTGCCCACCGGGTAAAAGACGATTTGATGCTTCTCTGGCATATGAACCCCTGGTTAAAATTTAAGTGCATCATTTGACTTGATGCGAACTTTCAGCGATTTTGCTTGTGTGAAATCGCGTCGTCAAGCAGAATTCATTGCATCATGTCAATTGATGCTATTTCACTTGAGCTAGGTCTGACGACCGACGTCCGGTCGGGCTACCCCTTTCGCGGGGCCATCGAAGAAGTCGAGGCAGGTGGCGTGCTCGTCGCCCAGATGAAGGACGTCGACGCCAGCGACGGTGTGTGCTGGTCGGGCTTGACGCGAACCGAGCTGCGCGGGCGCAAGGCGCCTGACTGGTTGCAGGGCGGCGACCTGCTGTTCGTGGCGCGGGGTGACCGCTTCTTTGCAACCTGCATCACGACGCCACCCGAACCTGCCGTGTGTGGTCCGCACTTGCTGCACCTGCGCGTGCGGCCAGGAAGTGGCCTGGATCCGGCCTTCCTGGCTTGGCAGCTCAATCAGCCTCCCCTGCAGAAGCGCCTGCATGCCGCCGCCGAAGGCAGCAGCCAGCTGAGCATCCGCGTCGCAGAGATCACCGCCCTTCAAATCGCCGTGCCTGGGCTGGCACAGCAGGCGCGCATCGTCGGACTGTCCGACGCCGCGCAGCGCGAACGCCGCTGCCTAGCGCAACTGGTCCGTAACCGCGAACAACAACTCGCAGCACTGGCTGCCCAGCTGGCCGAGTCGGCCGGCCTCGATACCCCATGAGCATCCCATCAAAGAGCGCCACACCCATCAGCCAGGACAGCATCAACGCCGCGGTCTGGTCGGCCTGCGACACCTTCCGCGGCACGGTGGACCCCAGCATCTACAAGGACTACGTCCTGACCATGCTGTTCCTGAAATACGTTTCTGACGTCTGGCAGGACCACTACGACCACTACAAGCAGCAATACGGCGACTACCCCGAGCTGATCGTCGAGATGCTGAAGAACGAGCGCTTCGTTTTACCGCCGAGCGCCAGCTTCTACGCGCTGCACGGCCTGCGTCACACGCCCGGCAACGGCGAACGCATCGACAAGGCGCTGCATGCGATCGAAGAGGCCAACCTCGGCAAGCTGAAGGACGTGTTCCAGGACATCAGCTTCAACAGCAACAAGCTGGGCGACGAGCAGCAGAAGAACGACATCCTGCGGCACCTGCTGGAAGACTTCGCCAAGCCCGAGCTGAACCTGCGCGAAAGCCGCGTGGGCACGCTGGACGTCATCGGCAACGCCTACGAGTTCCTGATCAAGAACTTCGCCTCCACCAGCGGCAAGAAGGCCGGCGAGTTCTACACGCCGCCCGAGGTGTCCAGCCTGATGGCGCGCCTGGTCGACCCGAAGGAAGGCGACGAGATCTGCGACCCCACCTGTGGGTCCGGCTCGTTGCTGCTGAAGTGCGGGCGCCTGGTGCGCGAGCGTGCGAGCAGCCGCAAGTACGCGCTGTACGGGCAGGAGGCGATCGGCAGCACCTGGGCGCTGGCCAAGATGAACATGTTCCTGCACGGCGAGGACAACCACCGCATCGAGTGGGGCGACACCATCCGCAACCCCAAGCTGCTGGAGGGCGCCGCCAGCCTCAAGCACTTCGACATCGTGGTGGCCAACCCGCCCTTCAGCCTAGAAAAATGGGGCTTCGAGGGCGCAGAGGCCGACAGGTTCAGCCGCTTCCGCCGTGGCCTGCCGCCCCGCACCAAGGGTGACTACGCCTTCATCCTGCACATGGTCGAGACCATGAAGCCTGGCAGCGGCCGCATGGCCGTGGTGGTGCCGCACGGCGTGTTGTTCCGCGGCGCAGCCGAGGGGCGCATCCGCCAGAAGCTGATTGAGGAGAACCTGCTCGACGTGGTGATCGGCCTGCCCGAGAAGCTGTTCTACGGTACCGGCATTCCCGCTGCGGTGCTGGTGCTGCGCAAGCGCAAGGCCGACGACCGGGTACTGTTCATCGATGCCAGCCGCGATTTCGAGGCCGGCAAGAACCAGAACGTGCTGCGCGAGGCTGACCTGCAGCGCATCCTCGACATCGCTGCCGCCCGCCAGAGCGTGGCCCGCTACGCCCACCTGGCCACCCCGGCGGAGATCGCCGAGAACGACTTCAACCTCAACATCCCTCGCTACGTCGACACCTTCGAGGAAGAGGCCGAGATCGACCTGATGGCCGTGCGCCGCGAGCGCGAGCAGCTCAAGGCCGAGTTGGCGCGGCTGGAGGTGCAGATGGATGCGTACCTGAAGGAGCTGGGGTATGAGTGAGCGAGCCCAGCCAGCCACACTCTCACCGAGCCGGATCCAGCCTGAGGTACCCATTCGGAAATTCCGAATGGTTCGCCAGGAGGGTGAGCGTCAGGTCAGCCGGCAGATCGGCCACTACACCCTGGCTGCCGTCCTGTTCGAGAGCTACGCCATGCAGCGGCGGGCCACGGTGGATGCCGATGGCAAGGCCTACGCAGCGCGGATGCAGCAGGCGCCCTCGGGCGACGAGCAGGGCGTGACGGTGCTTGGGCAGGTGGCCAAGAAGCTCGCGAAAAAGAAGGGGCGGAGCGATGCAACCTAGTGATTGGGAAGTCCGAGCCGTCGAGGAACTCGGTCTCGTTCAGGCAGGCCGCCAGCGAAGCCCAGACTTTGTTGATGGTTCCCTGCGCCCGTATCTGCGTGTAGCCAACGTGTTTGATGGACGCATTGACACGTCTGATGTGAACAAGATGCGGTTCACCGATAAGGAGTTTGAGAGATACCAGCTGAAATCCGGCGACATCCTTCTGAATGAAGGTCAAAGCTTTGAACTGGTTGGGCGTCCTGCGCTTTACGAGGGTGAACCGAGAGAATGTTGCTTTCAGAATACGCTTATCCGATTTAGACCATCGAGCCGCGTTGATCCATCCTTCGCTTTGAAGCTATTTCAGCAATGCCTCTATGACGGTACGTTTCAATCAATTGCGAAGAAGACGACCTCAATAGCGCACTTGGGCGTATCGAGATTTGCAAGCCTCCGCCTTTTATGGCCGCCCCTTGATGAGCAAAAGCGGATCTCGCGGACGCTTGACGTTTGGAACGAATCGATTCGATGCACTGAAGCACTGTTTGGCAATAGACAAGCTCAACTGAAGGCATTGCTGGCGATTGTGCTTCATCTGCCGCCAGCCATCCCAGGACTCAAGAGCGAGGCCGACAACGGGGGTTATCCGGCATCCGTCCAACCAGGCATTCCGAATCTCCCAAGAGCACCTGAGGGCTGGCGGCGCATCACCCTAGGAGAGCACCTGACGGAAGTGCGCCGACCCGCATCACTGCGCGCGGACGACGAGTACCGATTGGTCACCGTCAAGCGCTCACGCGGCGGCGTTGAGCTGCGCGAAACCTTGACCGGACGCGAGATTAAGACGCCATCGCAGTTCTACGTCCGCACCGGCGACTTCCTGATCTCCAAGCGCCAGATCGTCCACGGTGCATGCGGCATCGTGCCGGCTGAACTGGACGGCGCCGTGGTGTCCAACGAGTACGCGGTGCTCAACAGCGACGGACAGATCGACCTGCGTTTCTTGCGCTACCTTTCCGAGTCGCGCTACTTCCAGCAGACCTGCTTCCATTCGAGCATCGGCGTACATGTCGAGAAGATGATCTTCAAGACCGAGCGCTGGCTGAAGTGGCCGTTCAACATTCCGCCGTTGCCTGTCCAGCAGCGCATCGTCGAGGTACTGGACACGGCACGGCGTGAGGTCGAACTCATCGCCGCGCAGATCGAGCGACTGAAGCAGGAGAAGGCGGCACTGATGGCCGACCTGCTCACCGGCAAGCGCCGCGTCAAGCTGAACGCCGAAGCGGTATCGACGCCATGAAGAAGAATACTGCGCCCGTCAAAATCGTGGCATCGCCACCCCAATCGCCGGTAGTCGCCGAAGCGGCACCGCCCGCCGGTTTACTGGATACCCTGCGCACCCTCATCCACCAAGGACGTCAGCGCGCGTTGCGCGCGGTGGACATGGTGCAGGTGCAGACCTGCTGGGAGATCGGCCGCCACATCGTGGAGTTCGAGCAGGGCGGCGAGGCCCGTGCAGCCTACGGCAAACGGCTGGTGCCCAGGCTGGCGGAAACGCTGGCACGGGAGTTTGGCAAGGGCTTCGACGAACGCAACCTGCGCCACATGCGCGCGTTCTTCCAGGCCTTCCCGATCTGGAACGCAGTGCGTACCGAATTGAGCTGGACCCACTACCGCAGCCTGCTACGGGTCACCAGCGAGCCCGCGCGCCAGTGGTACGTGCGCGAGGCCGCCACCCAGAACTGGAGTGCCCGCGCGCTGGACCGCCAGATCAGCACCTTGTACTACGAACGGCTGCTGCTCAGCGCCGACAAACCAGCCGTGGCGGCCGAGGCCGCCGCCAATATCGCAGCGCTGCCTGCCGCGCCACGTGACTTCGTGCGTGACCCCGTGATGCTGGAATTCCTGGGCCTGCCCGGCGCTGGCCGCCTGCTGGAGTCCAACCTCGAACAGGCGCTGATGGACAAGCTGCAGGCCTTCCTGCTGGAACTGGGCAAGGGCTTCGCCTTCGTCGCCCGACAACAGCGCATCAGCACCGAGTCGCAGGATTTCTACATCGACCTGGTCTTCTACAACTACCTGCTGCGCTGCTTCGTGCTGATCGACCTGAAGACCGGCCGGCTCAGCCACCAGGACATTGGCCAGATGGACATGTACGTGCGCATGTACGACGACCTCAGGCGCAACGAGGGTGACAACCCCACGGTCGGCATCCTGCTGTGCGAAGAGAAGGACCATTCGGTGGTGCGCTATTCGGTGCTGAACGGCAGCGAACAACTGTTTGCCAGCAAGTACCGGCTGATCCTGCCCAGTGAGGACGAACTGCGGGCCGAAATCGAGCGCGAACGCGTGGCCCTGGACGACGCTGCCCGTCTGCAGCGGAGCTGACACGATGCAGGCAGCCCCCGATACGCGCGAACAGTACAGCGCCCACCTGCCCGCACTGCACCTGCTGTGCAATCTCGGCTGGAACTTCCTGAGCACGGCACAGGCGCTGGCACTGCGTGGCGGCACACGCGATGTCCTGCTGCGCCCGCGGCTGGTCGAGGTGCTGCAGACCCGGCGCTACGAGTACAAGGGCCAGTGGTACCCGCTGTCGAG
Organism: Sphaerotilus sulfidivorans; assembly: GCF_013426975.1. GTDB lineage: Bacteria > Pseudomonadota > Gammaproteobacteria > Burkholderiales > Burkholderiaceae_C > Sphaerotilus > Sphaerotilus sulfidivorans. The sequence goes on along the minus strand of NZ_JACCPY010000030.1, from coordinate 26,417 downwards.
CAGTGGCATTGAGCAGGTGCTGCGCGAGTTGTCGGGACTCAACCTGGCCGAGGGGCTGATGCCTGCCAACGAGCGGCTGTACGGCAAGCTGGCACTGGGCATCACCGTCACCGAATTCATGCCCGACGGCAAGAAGCATCAGCCCACCATCGCGGTGATCGACTGGGCCGACCCTGCCGCCAACCTGTGGGACGTGACCGAGGAACTGGAGGTGCTGTCCGCTCAGGGAACGCACCACCGCACGCCCGACGTGGTGTGCTTCGTCAACGGCCTGCCGCTGGTCGTGATCGAGGCCAAGCGGCCCGAGGGCGGCCACACGCGCGAGCCCATGGTTGCCGAGGGCATCAGCCAGCAACTGCGCAACCAGCGGGCCGACGAGGTGCCCCACCTGTTCGCCGTGGCGCAACTGCTGCTGGCCGTGAGCCAGACTGAAGCACGCTACGGCACCACCGGCACGCCCAAGAAGTTCTGGGCCAAGTGGCGCGAGGAGGAGTGGGGCGACGCGCACCTGGCGGCGGTCAAGAATCAGCCTTTGCCCGCCAACGTGCAGGCCGCTCTGTTCGCCGGCAAGCCGCAGCACCTGGTCGACTACTTCGCGGCGCTCTGGTCGCAGCCCATGCAACTCACCGAGCAGGACCGCCTGATGGCGGGCCTGCTGACACCACAACGTCTGCTGGAATTCCTGCGGAGCTTCGTGCTCTTCGATCGCAAGGTGGGCAAGCTGGTGGCGCGCTACCAGCAGTTCTTTGGCATCCGTGCCCTGATGGCGCGGCTGGTGACCTTCCGCCCCGACGGTGCGCGCCAGGGGGGCGTGGTGTGGCACACCACCGGCTCGGGCAAAAGTTTCACCATGGTCTTTCTCACCAAGGCCTTGGTGCTGGACGCGTGCCTGGCCGAGTGCCGTGTGGTGGTGGTGACCGACCGGGTCGACCTGGAAAGCCAGCTCTCGCGCAACTTCGTCAGTGGTGGCGCGTTCGGTTCAGCCATCGCGTCGCAGAAGGACGGCGAGAAGAGCAAGGCCGCCACGGGCCGCGACCTGGCGCGCCGCATCGGTAGCGGCACGGAGCGCATCACCTTCAGCCTGGTGCAGAAGTTCAACACCGCGTCCAAGCTGCCCGAGTGCCGCAACGACTCACCCGACCTGCTGGTGTTGGTGGACGAGGGTCACCGCAGCCATGGCGGCGAAATCCATGAACGGATGAAGAAGGCACTGCCCCGGGCGGCCTACATCGCCTTCACCGGCACGCCACTGTTGAAGGACGAGAAGACCACCAACAAGTTCGGTCCCATCGTCCACGCCTACACGATGCAGCGCGCGGTGGAAGACGAGACGGTGGCCCCGCTGCTCTACGAGGAGCGCGTGCCCGAGCTGACGATCAACGAGCAGGCGGTGAACCGTTGGTTCGACAAGATCACCGCCGGCCTGAGCGATGCCCAACGGGCAGACCTGAAGCGCAAGTTCGCCAAGAAGGGCGCCATCCATGGCGCTGCGGGTCGGCTGGAATTGATCGCCTGGGACATCGCCACCCACTTCAGCAACAACATCAAGAGTCTGAACCAGGGGCTCAAGGGCCAGGTGGCCACCAACAGCAAGCTCGACGCGATCCGCTACAAGCAGGCCCTGGACCAGACGGGCCTGGTGTCCAGTGCCATCGTCATGTCGCCGCCCGATACCCGCGAGGGCAACGCCGACGTCGACGAAGACTCGCTGCCGGAGGTGCAGAAGTGGTGGAAGCAGACCGTGCTCGCAACTCTGCAAAGGGAGGGCCTGGACGCGGAAGCCTACGAGAAACAGGTGGTGGCGGAGTTCGGCACCGACGACGGTCCGGACCTCCTGATCGTGGTCGACAAGCTGCTCACCGGTTTCGATGAGCCCCGCAACACCGTGCTCTACATCGACAAGCCGCTGAAGGGCCACAGCCTGATTCAGGCGGTGGCGCGCGTGAACCGCCTGCACGACGCCAAGCGCTATGGCGTGCTGGTGGACTACCGCGGCGTCCTGGAAGAACTCGACACCTCGATTCGGGCCTACCAGGACCTGGAATCGCGCACCCAGGGCGGCTTCGATGTGGCCGACATCGACGGGCTCTATCAGCAGCTCAGCACCGAGTACAAGCGCCTGCCGGCACTGCACGACGGGCTGTGGTCGTTCTTCAAGGACGTGGTGAACAAGCTCGACCCCGAACAGTATCGGCACGTGCTGGCGCCGCGGTTTGTCACGGACACGGATGGCCAAGAATACGACGAGCGGCAGAAGCTGCGCGACGACTTCTCCGAAGCCTTGACCGAGTTCGGTCTGTGCCTGCAGACGGCCTTGTCCTCACGCAGCTTCTTCGAGGACAAGAGCTTCAGCGAAGCCTCGATCGCCCAGTACAAGCGCGACCTGAAGTTCTTCGCCGACTTGCGACAGACCGCGCGGCGCGATGCGATGGAGACGGTGGACTACAGCGCCTACGAGGAGCAGATCCGGCGCCTGGTCGACAAGCAGGTCATCGGTGAAGAGGTACGTGAGCCCCAGGGCGTCTACCTGGTGCACCAGCTGGGCCGGCCCGAGGACGCATCGCAGTGGTCGGACGACAAGACCCGCAACGAGACGGACATGATCCGCACGCGGCTGCGCAAGACCATTGAGCAGGAACTGGCCGACGACCCCTATGCCCAGAAGGTGTTCGGCGAGTTGCTGCGCAAGGCCATCGAAGAAGCCGAGGCGATGTTCGACCACCCCTTGAAGCAGTACGCGCTGTTCAGGGCGTTCGAGGACGAAGTGGCAGCGCGTGAAACGCCGGGCGTGCCGAACGAACTCGCCGAGCAGCCACACGCGCAGGCCTACTTTGGCGCCATGCGCCTGGTGCTGGGTGAGGAGGTTTTCGGCTCGCTGGACGAAGCTGCACGCACGAGCCTAGTGGCAAAGGCTCGCCAGATGGACACAATCGTTCGCGACGCGGTGGCAGAGAACTCCTTGAATCCACAGAACATTGAGGCAGCGATACGCAAGGGGCTGTTACCGCTGCTGTTCGCTGCATTCGGGCTGGACCGAGCGAAGCAGGTGGTCGAGCAGGTGGTGCAAATCACCCGCGTCGGGCTGGGGCGCCCATGAGTACCGGACTCGACGCATCTGAACCACAGGTTCTACGCATCCGGTATGGGGACGAGGTGATCTCGGTAGAGGTTCGCCAACAGCCCGGTCGCAGCCAAGAACGGCTGTCGATTCACGTCGAACCGGACGGCCGCGTGCTGGTGGATGCCCCACTTGGGGTCGAAGTGGGGCGACTGCTGGACAGCGTGAAGCGGCGCGCACGCTGGATCAGTCAGCAGCTCGAAGGCTTCCGCATCCAACGTGCCCACGCTTCACCCCATGAATACGTCAGCGGTGAGTCGATGCTGTATCTCGGACGCCGCTACCGACTGAAGGTGCAGATCGACCCGACAGCCAAGCCGGTGGCACGCATGCATGGTGCGTTCATCGAAGTGACGCTTCCCGAGCGCGATCCGGCGATGGTGGCCGCGGCCCTGATGTCCTGGTATCGCCAGCGAGCACGCGAAGTCTTTTCGCAGCGCCTCCCTGTGGTCGCCGAACCCTTGCGCTGGGTTCGTGAGTTGCCGTCGATCCGGCTGCAATTCATGAAACTTCAGTGGGGGAGCTGTTCACCGTCCGGGCGCATCACGCTGAACCCGTGGTTGGTCAGAGCGCCACGGGAAGCCATCGACTATGTGCTGCTGCACGAGATGTGTCATCTACGGCACCACAACCACAGCCGAGCCTTTTACGCGTCACTCAGCCGCCACATGCCGGACTGGAAGCAAATCAAGACCCGGCTCGACAGTCGTGCAGAAGAGTTCCTGAGGATAGAAGTGGATCGAGTCGGATGACGCGACAGGACGGATCGACCTTCTTGCCCTTGCCTGCTTGATGCTGGACAACCGGTACTGTGCCATAGCGGTTGAGAAGACCGGATCCCCAGCCGAACGACAAACATCCCCTGAAGGGAAAAGACACTAACATTTGCGAGGGAGTGATTCGGCAGCTCGCGGATCGAAAATATTGACAGACTAGCTTTCAACGTTAGTATCTTTCGTGGGAATCCAGATCAACTCCGGAATCCTTGTCATGCGCAGATCGCGGAAAACTCACGCCTGCCTCGCCTCCGGCATCGCTCAGATTGAGCTGATAGAACTCATGCAGTTTCTGCTGCTGCAACAGCCGCTTGTCGGGCCGTTGCATCTGGTACTCGGCGATCAGCGCGGTGACAGGCTGCGGCTGAGCGCATACTCCCCCACCTCGTCGTCCTTGCTCGCGCACAGCAGCACGCTGATGGTCGGGTTCTTGTGCGGCTCGCGCACGTCCTGGTCCAGCGTCTCCAGGTAGAACGACAGCTTGCCCAGGTGCTCCGGCTCGAAGCCGCCCCACCTTCAGTTCGATCGCCACCGGACAGTCCGGCCCACGGTGGAAGAACAGCAGGTCGACCGCGAAATCCCGCTCGCCCACTTGCAGCGGGAACTCCGAGCCGGCGAAGCAGAAGTCCCACCCCAACTCGGTGAGGAACTTGCGCAACTGGCCCAGCAATCAGCGGTGCAGATCGGCTTCACTGTGATCACCCGGAAGACCGAGAAACTCGACCATGTACGCATCACGGAAAACGTCCAGCGCCGCAGGATGCGGTTGGAACACCACGGACGACACCCTGGCTGGGTTCATCACGACACGCTCGAACAAGGCCGCCTTGAACTGCCGCTACAGTGTCCGGCTGCTCCTTCGTTCCTGAATCGCCATGCGCAGGTAGAACTCGCGCTCTTCCGGCTACTTGTTCTGGCTAAGGATGATCAGATTGTGGGTCCACGGCAATTGTCTCGGCAGTGCCGAGACTTTTTGGTCATGGGCATACGCTTCGTAGAACTGCCGCATGCGGAATGGATTAGCCCGCGTGAATCCACGCAGAACCCGCTGCGTACGGGCGATGTACGCGGCGAGTTGTGTCATCACGCCATCGCCCCATTCAGCGGCAGCGACCCTGCGGCTGATGATCGCCCCAAGCTGAAAGTAGTGCTTGACCAGGGCGCTGTTGACCCCCAGTACGGTTTGCAGTCGGGTCAATTCGATGATCTGGACGATTTCGGCGAAGCGGTCCTCGTCGGCAGTGCTGGTTGTGTTGAGTTGAGTCATCAGCGCGCCCCTGTGATGCGTGCGTGCGGCTCAGCCCGACATGCGTTCAATCATTGCCCTGATGCGATCGGCCGAGCGATTCAGGTCCGCATCAGCGGTCACGAGGTAGAGCAGCCGCGCCTTCTGCAGCCGCTCGACGGCCGCCGCTAAGTCGAAGCGCTCGAAGGTGGCACGCACATCGACCGAGAAGCCCTGCGCGTAGCTGTCGAGGCTACCGCGCAGGTGGTCCTGATCGTCCATGAACTGCGAAAGTCGAGCGCGGAAGTGTTGTGGCCCAGGCCCGTCTTTCGGTTCAGGGAAGGGCCATAGGGCACCTCCTCGGCCACCTTCAGACGGTACTCGTTCAGCACCGCCGCCTTGGTCGGCGACCGATCAGATGAGGACGCAGAGGTTCTGTGGGGTCATGCAGCGCTGTGGGCTGCCGCCGCGTTGAACAACGACAATTTTCTTGCGCTCAACGGCCGAACCAGGCCATCCGAGCTTTCTGCACAAAGGCCAGTGGCAACCAGGTTGCCACTGGCCTTGCGCGCAGGGGTTCAGGTGAATCAGGCTTGCAATGCCTTGGCGATCGCCTGCGCGACAAGGTCTCCGGACTGGTCGTCGCGGAGCATGCCGGATTCGATCAGGATGCTCAGACGCCCAGCCTTGTCCTTGCTCCACTTCCCGACGATCTTTCCATCCACGGTGATCGACTGCGGAGGGGACGCGAGCCCCTCGCTGTCAGCAGCCGCCAGCAGAGCATCGATCACCGCGGCCGGTGATGGCTTGCGGACTTGTTGGCGCAGCTTCTCGGCTCGGCGCAGTACACCCTTGCGGTCCTGCTCCAGGGCAGCATGCAGAACCTTGGCGTGGCGGTGCTGCACCACGAGCGGCGAGCTGAAGCACTCCAGGACGACCAGCGGAAGATCAGCCACCATCAGCACGTTGGCCACCCAGGTATGCGATACCCCCAGGGCCTCTGCGAGGCGCCTGTTAGAGACATACAAACCCTGGTCAAGGGCGCGGCGGTACATCGATCCCTGTTCATAGGGAGACAGGTCGGCACGCTCCCGATTCTCTCTGTCCATCACCGAGAACAGTTCCTGGTCAGAGATCGAGGTCGTGTCGATCATGGCCAGGACGGGAAGCCCCAGCTCCGAACAGGCGCGGTGCCGTCGATGTCCAAAGACGATTTCATACCGCTCTGGCTGATCCGTTCTCGGGCGCACCAGGATCGGCTGGACATTGCCACCAGCTTGCTCGATGTCCTGCTTCAGTCGCAGGAAAGCGATGTTGCTGAACGAATCGGGATGCCGGTTCGCCCATCGGCTGGGTTCGATGACATGGGGATCCAGTTTCCTTGTGGGGGCTGCCCCCTCGAACGACTTCACCTGCTCCTTCAGCTTGCCCAGTTCGTTTTCCGTCGCAAGCATCTGCCCGCGAAACTGCAGCATCTGCCCGGGTCCGGTACGCGGAGCCGTCCTGGTTCCATTGACAACGACAGGCGGAAATTGCGGTGACTCTGCGGGTCCATGGGCCGTTGCGCCTGCAGCGGCTGCGACCGCGGTGGGTGCTGGTGCAGTAGCAGCCTCGTCCGGAAAGTGGAGATTTTCCGTCATGGCCAGCAGCTTCGATTTGGTACTCATTTCAAATGTTCCTGCGATGCTGGCAACCAGGTTGCCAGACGATCTGTCCTACGACTGGCAACCTGGTTGCCACACCATGTCGGGGCATCAAGCTCCGGCAGCGCGTCCACGCCATGCCTCCACCACGGACTCCTCAACAAGATCAACAAACCGATCGTAGGCATCTGCGGCGCGCTTGTAGGTCTTGGCTGATCCGTCGTACTTCTGGATGTCGTAGACCGTTGCGAACTCGGCGGCCTTGTTGCTGGTGACTGATGTCTTGGGGATTTCGACCGGCAGCACGAACTCGCCATAAGTCGCTTGAATCCACTGCCGAACGGCCGGGGAGGCAGCATCGGTGTGGTCAACCCGGCTGAGCAGGATGTGCAGGAAATCGAAGGTCTTTTGTGCCCCTTCCGGATCCTGCTGGTCCAGATTGGCACCCAGGTCCGCGAGCAAGGACCAGAACTGTGCAGAGCTCGCAAAATCAAGCCCGGACGGCGGTACGGGCACCACCACCCCATCCGCAGCCCAGAGGCCATTGATCGTGACGTAAGACAGGGAGGGCGGCGTGTCGATGATGATCAGGTCGTACAGATCGCGCACGGGCTCCAGTCCTTGGTTCAGCACATCCCAGAACCGGACACTGGAATCACTCATCTGCCGCGCCGGCAAAGCGAACTCGGCAGAGAACAGAAAGGGGGCAGCGGCCACCAGGTCGATGCCATCCCAGTACGTGGAACGAATGGCAGGCGTGATGTCGTTGCTGGTCCCGTGACACAGCGAAGAAATCGTCATCTCCTCGGTGACTTCAGTCTCAGGCAGGACCCCGTGGAGCGTGGTCAGCGACCCTTGCGGATCAATGTCGATGGCCAGCACCCGGTGCCCGCGCAGGCTCAAGCCCTGGGCCAGCACCATGGCACTCGTCGTCTTGGAGACCCCCCCCTTGAAGTTGGCAATTGCCATGCAGATGGCTCGCTGGCCGTTGGGCCGCATCTTGTCCTGGCGGTAGGCCTGAGCCCAGACGCGCGCCTCCGCCAGCGTGAACTCTCGCTTGCCGCCAGAAGGTGTCAACTTGCCGGAAGGCAAGTCCCCCTTGGTGACTCGGTAGTTCACGTGCGCTTTGTCGACCCCACACAGCACAGCAAGTTGCGCAGTCGAGTAGGTCGGCGCGATCTTGCGCGACTCTGGTGCCAGTAGCCGGCCTCTGATCTGCTCGACCATGCTCGCAGCACGTGTGGCCAGCGCCTGGATGCGCTGCATGTTGATCGCACTGCGCGGGGCAAATGCCTGGGAGTACGCGTTGTTGGCAACCTGGTTGCCAGTCCCGACAACAGGCGTGCGCGGGTCTGAGGAAGTGCTCATAATTTCCTATCTAGATGATTTTTGGTAAGTCTATCAAAAATCATCTAATGACAGCAATTCAGTTTTGCGGCGCCTTGCTGAGAGTGAGAAGTTTTGTGGAACTGGCGAAACATCGTTAATTATTGACGGTGAGATTTTTTGGGGAACACCCTTCTAACCAATCCATGGAAGCCCTCTTGGTGACCCGTCAACGATCCATCGTGCCCCTCTCGTGCATCCTCCTCGCGAACGCGAGGGCCGGCCCTGGCCACCACCGTGTCCTGCGGGCATGACAGGAAGGGAACAGGACCGATCGCCTGTCATGGAGGCCACTCCAGACCCCTAGATCCCCATATCCACTCCACAACCTCCCCAAAAGTTCTCTGCTTTGGGTGCGAAGATCCCCATATCCACTCCACAACTTCCCCAAAAGTTCTCCGGAAGAATCCCATATCCACTCCGCGAAACGAACCTAAGTCTTTGTTGTAAAAGACTTTTTTCTAGAACCAACTCTTCAAGTATTCAAGTATTGTTTTTCAATAGTTCAAGGCGCTGCAAAATTGCAGTGCGGAGATCTTCTGTGAATTGATACACTCACAATTCGTTCAGAAAGCGGAATGCGACCTCGCAAACTACCTCGGCCATGCGTCAAGACACCTCGCACACACCCAAAGCGCTGGAAGCGACCACTCTGCAGCCACAGAAATCGTCACGTGGACAGATGCCAAGCAGTGAGCAGGCTGTTTCAAAAGCCAATGAGGCCATTGCGATTCGACCGAAGAGAGGCAAGCTGACCTTGCTGTCCCGTCGGATCTACAACGTGTTCCTGTACCACGCACAACGGCAAGGCGTTGACCAACCGACGTACGCATTGCCACTGGCCGAACTCATCAGTGACGCTCGATTCACGTCGAACAACACCGAGCTGTTGAAGTCCCACATCCGTGACATGCAGGCGACCACCATCGAGTGGCATACCAGCAGTGGCGGAGGCAAGAGGTGGACATCCACCCAGTTGCTGGGGACGGTCATGATCGACGAACCAGGACGAGGCAAGGCGTGCACCATCACCTGGAGCTATCCAGACGCCGTACGGGAGCACTTGGTTCGTCCTGCGCACTACACGCGGATCTTGCTGGAAATCAGTTCCCAGATGCGCAGCTATGCCGCATCCGTGCTTTACGAACTGGGGGCCCGTTATCTGACTTCCCCAGCACAGCTGACGATGCGCGAGGATGTGCTCTGGTGGGCCTCGGTGCTCACAGGGCGGAGCGATCTTGTGAAGGTGGACTACCGCATCTTTCATCGAGACACGATCAAGAAGGCCCTCGCAGAGCTGGACACGCTCAGCGAGGACTTTCGCATGGAGGTTGTCGAGCACAAGCGTGGGCGCAAGGTCGAGGAGTTGCAGTTCCGTGTCATTACCAAGCCGAAATTGGCTCAAGACGGTGCGGCATCCCAGGCTGCCGCCGCTGTCTTTGACCTTGAGCTGGTCGATCGAATCGTCGGTGTCGGCATCAAGCGGCAGGATGCGGAGGAGTTCTACGTATCAACGGAGGAACTGGTATTGCGAGCGGCTGTTGAACACGTCGAGCAACGCAACAGGAACGACACCCTGCCGCCATTGAAGTCTCCCAAAGCCTATCTGCGTGATGCCCTGAAGAAGCAGTACGCGGGTGTCGCCGAGGGCGATGCCAAGCCGGCCGGGCCCCTGTCCCAGCCAGTCCCCAGCCTTCAAGAGAAGTTGCAGCGCTTGCGCGAAGAATGGGCCCACCACAAGGCCATGCAGGCGCGTGCGCAATTCATGGCCATGGACCAGACGGAGCGCAACGCCTGCCTCGCCAGGTTCGAGACGGAGCGCCTGCCAGAGGTGGCTAGCCCTATCGCGAAGGCGTGGCGTCGTGACGGCATTGATAGCCGCATTGCGGGTAGCACCTTCAATCGCTGGTTGGCAGGGGTGCTGTGGCCTGGAGAGGTGACGGACTCCGACCTGCTCAATTTTGCGATGTTGCGTCAGACCTGAACACCAGCAAACGATCAGCAGTCCCGTCGATGTCTCTGAGTGCCCATTGCCAAGGTGCCTCCAGCGCTTCACCGATGCCCTCGGACCGTCGGTGACGGCGATCAGGATGTCGCCCACGCCGCACGTGCTGTTGAGCAGCACCGCCAGCGCCAGGTAGATCGCCTGCGAGACCGGTCGGCGATCACCACTGAGGTGATCGTCGTCACCTCAGCCTGGGTTGTGTGAGCTGTCTGTCGTCCAAGGCCTGTCCAGATCCCCCGCCCGGATCACCCGCCCATCGAGCGCCGTGATGCCGCGCAGTCCCACCCCGTGCGCCTCGAACCCCAGCCGCGGCCACTCGGCCCGGTAGTCCCGCCGATCGTGCTGGTGCCCATGGAACGCCCGCCGCACCCCCAGGTCCCGGGCCAACTCGTCGATCACCGCAAATCCGTGTGGATGCACACTTGGCGCCTCGTGCGTGACGAGCACCTCGGCCCGCTGCCGACCCAGCGTCTGCACCTCCGCCGGGAAGATCGTGCTGCGGTGCCGCCGGGGCAAGCCCCCGCGCCAGCGGTTGCCCCGCCCTGCCCATGCCGTGTATGCCCTGGCGGTCTCGAACTGCCAAGGACTTGGCGGGCTCCAGACCTGACCCCTGAATACCCCGCCCAGCCCGGCGATGCGTACCCCGGCGACCTCGACCACCCGCCCATGCAGGTTGCGCCCCGCCAGTGCCGAGCCGAACAGGTGGTCGTGGTCCGCGTCTGAGTCGGTGTCGTGATTGCCGTGGATGAACCACACCTCGGTATGCAGGAGGATGGCGGCGAGTTCAAGCTCCAGCGGCCGAGACGCCTGCACATCCCCCAGCAGCACGATCGCCGCCGGCCGTTGTCCTGGGGGTGGCTGCAGCACCGCATCGATCAGGTGCTCGAAGCGACCATGCACATCCCCGCACAGCCAGATCGCCCCCGGCGCTGCAGCCAGACCAGCCGTGCCGGCGCCGGCTGGTTCTCCCGATGGCCCTTCCGCCTCGCGTGGTGCCTTCATGCCCGCTCCTTCACACCGTCACCACCCACCCGGGCTTGAACGCCCGGTTCTCCAGTGTCCCGTCCCAGCGCACGTAACCGCGCGGATTGCACACCACCCTGCACGTCCCGCCGTCCGGCCGGTCTACTGCATAGTCGAAGCTGTCATGCGTGTGCCCATGCACCCACAGGTCGACGCCCTGGAAACACGCCGCGGGCAGATCGTTCACGAACGCCGGGCTCAACCCGCTGCGCTCGAAACACCCCGCCAGCGAACCTGGATGCGGCGCATGGTGCGTGACCACCACGGTCCGCCCGGCCCACGGCTCGGCCAGCCGGGCGAGCAGCCACTGCCGCGCGGCGTGGTGCCACTGCACCGTGTCCAGTGGCCGCAGCCGCCGCACGCCCGACTCCGGCGCCGAACGCTGCACCCGGATGACGCTGAAATCATTCAACCCCACCCCGGCCTCGGCCGCCGCCAGCCGCGCGTCCCGCCGCCACTGACCGTCCGCACCCAGCACCTTCAGCCTGAAATCCGTCCACAGCGTCGTCCCGAGCACCCGCACCGGCTCCTGCCCTGCGTCTGACTCCACGCCAGACACGAGCGTCACCACGTCCCGGTCCAGCACCTGCACGTTCGTGCCCTGGGCCGCGGCGCGCATCGCCGCCAGCTCCTTGGCCCAGACCTGTCCGTAATACTCGTGGTTGCCCGGCACATAGAACACCGGCTTGCCTGCGAACGCAGGCTCCGCCACCGCCCAGGCCACGCCCCGGTGACCCGGCGCCTGGATGTCACCGGCCAGCACCACCGCATCGAAACCATCCGCGACATGGGCCGCGACGTTGACTGCGACATTGCCAGGTGACGACGCCCTCGCCTGGAACTCCAGGTGCAGGTCCGACAGGATCAGCAGTTTCATCGCGGCCCCTTCGCCTGTTCAATGCGGCGCGCCCGACACCGACACCTCGCGCACGATCTCCCGCCGGACCAGCCGCACGAGTTCCCGCACCGAGCCCGCCGCCCGCGCCAGGCCCGACACATCCAGCGCCGGCATCACCTCGACCGGCAACCCCCAGTCGCTCGCCACGTCCCGCACCACCTGCTGCACGATCACCGGGTAGTGCTGCCGCTCGGGTGTCGGCACCAGCACCGGCTGCAGCCGTGACAGCAGCGCCGCCTCGATCGTGCCCAGCCGGTTGGCGGTCGCGACGAACAGCAGCTTGCTCAGGTCACACGGCACCTGCAGGTAGCCGTCGATCCAGTTCCGGCTCGACTCCGGCTCCAGCAGCCCGAGCAGGGCGGCCTGCATCGGCGCCGCATTCACGGTGCGGGTGCTGCCGTGCGTGCTGCACTTGTCCACCTCGTCCAGCAGCACCAGGATCTGCGCCAGACGCCGGTCACGCAGCGCGCGCACGATCGGGGAGGGTTCGCCACTGGCCCAGCCCCGGCTCGTGCCCGTCAGCAGCCGGCTGTCGCTGCTGCCTCCCACCCCGAGCGGCAGGAACACCAGCCCCATGACCTCGGCCAGTCGCCGCGCCAGCCGGGTCTTGCCCGTGCCGGGCGGACCCACCAGCAGGATCGGCGCCCACGCAAAACTCACAGCCCCCAGCCGACGCCGTGCCAGCATCTCGCCGGCCGCGACCTCGATCGCCCGGGTCGCCCACGGAAACTCTCCGTGCAGCTGCGTGATGCGCGCCTGCAGCTCGGCCACCTCCGGCAGCAACACCAGCGGCAGCGGTACCCGCAGCCCCTCGTACGACGCCAGCGTCAGCCGGTCGTCCTTGTCGCGCATCTCCGGGATCGGCTCGCGGATCACCTGCCACCGGCTGTGCGGGCGCAGCGCCTCCAGCGCCGCCGGTGTAAACCGCTCGGCCAGCACGGCCTCGTGTGCGGCCAGGGCGCTCTTCGACGCGGCGACCGACGCCTCCCGCGCCGCCGTGAGCGCGACTTCCCCCGCCAGTGACCTCGGCACCGCCGGGAACGAGCCCGGAGAGGAAGGCGTCGACGCAGGCTGTACCGCGGCGATGATGTCGGTGTGACCGGCCACCTGGCGGGTGGCCTGCTGACGCGCTTGCCGGCTGTCCTGCAGCAGGGCCTGGTGCGCTGTGTCTGGATCCTGGGGTTGCGCCGCGCCAGATGCCTCGTCCTGGTTGGTGTCCCCGTGCACCGCGTACAGCCCCACTGGATGTCCCGTCGATCTCCCAGGGCGGGTTGGCAACTGTGGCAGCCGCTGCTCGACCTCGGCCCACAAACCCAGCGCCCGCGCACACGCATTGAGCATTGGCTGTGCCGAGCGACCCAGCGACGTGTCCAGGTTCAGCAGCACGTACAGGCGCAGCAGCCGGATCAGTGCCGCCGCTTCCTCGGTGTCGTGCAACTGCTCGTCGAGCGGCTCGCGCCAGCACAGGTGCATGACCGACGCCATCTCGTTGCGAAGCCAGTCGGCCTGCTGGACACCCAGCCGCTCGGTCAGCCCGGCGGGGTGGCCGGTATCCCAGGCTCCGGTGCGCAAGTGGCTCCACGCGATACCGATCTGAACAGCAGACGACCTGAGCTGCAATTCGCGGTGTCGGGGCCCTTGCAGTGCGGGCGCGACCGCACGCAGGAGTTCGTGGCTCAGATGCTCCAGCGCCCGGGGCTCGGGCATCACCACTGGCAGCCAGTCCAGGCAGCGGTCCAGCGCGTCCAGCCGGTCGAGGCGAGCGAGTCGCTCGTCGAGCGCCGGGCGCAGCGCCTCGGCGGCGGACAGCGCTGCGCCAGTCAGGCCATCGGCGCTGGCCAGCATGATCAATACCGGGGACTGGAGGAGGCAGGCAGGTTCAGCGGGCAGGGGGTGCATGGGGCGTCAACAATGCAGCAGGGTACCCATCGGGGACGACAGGCTTGGCAATATTGTGACGTAAAAGCATCAAGCAAGGCGTCCAACGAATCCACGCAAAACGCCTGCGCATCCCACCCAGGCCACCCGCCCGCCAGCCGGCGCGTGAACGCTCCCTCAGCCCGCAGGTGGATCCGGCGGCGGCTGGAACATCACCGCCACCGACACGCCCAGCGCATTGGCCAGGCGCTCGACGTTGTCGATGGAGGCGTTGCGCACCTGGCGCTCGACGTGGGCGATGAAGGTGCGGTGCAGCCCGGACTCGTGTGCCAGGGCTTCCTGCGACCAGCCGCGCTGGGCGCGCAGGCGCACGAGGTTGAGGGCCAGCAGGCGCCGGGCGACGCCGGGGGCCGTGGCAGAAGCCGTGGCGTGGGCGGAAGGGGAGGGGGATTCGGTGGCAGACACCGGAGCAGTCTTGAGGAACCCTGCTTTTAAGTCAGCCTTCTTTAAGTCACAAACTGGGCGCAATTGCCAACAGCCGCCTGCCATGTTCGCGCTGGGTGGCGCGGCGTGAAGTCGTTACGCCGCGCCGCCGCCGCGGCGGATTGAGGCAGAATTTCGAGTTGACACGCAAGCGTAGATCGGCACCATGTGCTCATCGCTGCACAACACAGCGATCCGAGATTGGCGTCTCGGACTGTGGAAACTCTCGGACACTTCGAGAGACGGGTACTCTTTTGACAAAAGGGTACACCGGTGTATGGCCTCATCCATGGTGGGCCATGCAGGGGAGCCGCAAGGCTCACCGGTTCCAAGTCCGGCACGCCAACCTTGCATGGTCTGCCGCCCTCATTTGGCGTGAAGGGCGGCAGGTTGGATGACCGTAAAACTTGGAGCCATCACATGGCTGAGACTTTCGCTTCTTCCCCTTCGTCCGAGGCAGCTCTGGTGCCGTCGACGAACATCTCCAACGACTGCAATGCGCACCCGTCCGGCGCGGCGCTGCTGTCTGGCCTGTCCATGCTGTTCGGCCAGATCGGACTTGACCTGCGCAACCTGCGGGACCTGATCCGCCACTGCGAGGGCCCGGAAGACGGCATGCGGACCCTGCTCGACGGGGCCCTGGCGACCAGTGCCTGGCGCTGCGAACTCGGGGCCCGTGTGGCCGATCCACTCGCGCCGCCTCGCATCACCGAGATCGAGCAATTCCTCGATGCCGACCTGATCGAACACCTCAGCCTGCACGGGCGCTGATCCGTGTCGCGCCGGCTCCGCTCAGGAGCCCGATCCCTGCTGAACATGCCGATCTGACCGGTCGCACCGATTGATCAGATTTTCCCGAAGAAACCCTGGCTGCCGCAGAACCAGCCGTGCCTGACATCGCCCCTGCGGCGCCTGACTGAAGGAATTCAAACATGTCGATGAATGAAATGATGCCTGCCCAAGGCAGGAATGAAGCCGTCCGTGCCATTGACGGGACCATGCACAAAAACACGGAGGTACCAAGGGTGGACATTACCGTCCAATCCGATCAGCGTCCGTTGTGCGGGTATGACGTTGACCACCTGCAGGCCATGACACGGCTGGATTGCCGGGAAATGTCGGTGGCGATGGCCGTGCTGCCCTCCAGGTATGGAGCCCTGATCCGGTCCTCTGCCATGCTGTCCGTCGAGCAGGAAATTCTGTTGCGGCTCTACATGAGGAATAAAATGCCGGTTTCTTGGCACAAGCACTCGGCGGCCGAAGTTTTCGATTACCTGTATGGCCGCATGCTGAAACAGTTTCCTGCGGGACAGCAGCAGAACGGTGCGCGTGTGATGCTGTTCCGTCGATTTGGATGCCTGATGGGCAAGAGCCGATCCAGGGCCTATATCTGGATCACGTCGAACCAGGGTGTAGGAAAAACCACAGAAATGATCTTCGGCAAGATCCACGACATGCAGCTGACGCGTGAAGAAATCGAATCGGTGGTGGAGGGCATCTATCGTCTGCGTGAGCAGTCTCTGGACAGTGAAGCTCCGCTGCCGACGCCGGAGGTGGTGGGCGTCAACCGGCCGGGGCGACGGGCAAAGACCTGCCGGTCGTTTGCAAATGGGCTGAGCTTCTGATCGCAAGGAGTTGCATCATGTTTTCTTCAGCACGACACCTGTGTCTGTCTTCCATCCCCGAATGCACCGAACTGTGTACCTATGCATTGCAAGGGGCTGCGCCGAACGCCTTGTCCAGGGTGGATCATCCAAGAATGATTCGTTATGTCGACCATCTGTTGCCGGTCGATGCCCTGAAACCCCGCCAGGGTGTCTTCTGGGGGACCTGGGGGCACCGGGCGCACCGTGACGGAAAAACCTGGTTCCATCGATTGGCACACCGCCAATCCGGTATCTGCCTGACCTTGCGGCTTCACTACGCCATTCCCGGGGCCGCCACCTTGAGGAACGTTCAAAACTGGGACGATGTGTGTCGCAGTGGCTTGCTGCATCTGGAGCGCCTGAAAACAGGCTTGCAGCAGGATGTCAAGGCATTCTTGCTGGACCGGATCGAGGCCCGGCATGGTCGGCAGGTGCGGCAGCAGCAGGAGTGCGCCCGACTGTCGGAGTTGGCGCTGCAATGGCCAGATCTGGTGCAGGATCTGTTGTCCGGTCCACTGGACTTGGGCGCATCGGTCGATGCCCATCTGCAAATGGTGATCCATCCGGTTCGATTGCCAGGCATCGAGACGCCAGTGCTGATCGCATCTGCTCGCATGGAGGCTTCCCGCATCGTGTCCGTTCTGGCCGATTCGGACGATTTCCGGGCCGTGATGTCCTGATCTCCCGTTCGTCAGTCCGTCAGCCCGCCACGGGCTGCGCGCGGTGTGTTCTCCACGGTGACGCAGCCCGGCTTGGGCTGCGTTTACATCGTGCTGGAAAGCTGTTTACATGATCCCTAAGGCCGCATCTGATACTACGCTGAGATGGCGTTTTGAACGAAGAATAAAGTCTACATAATAAATCGATGTCGCCCGGATCTTGCTCTATCGTCGTTGCTTGAAGTGACATACAAGCCAGC
Source organism: Sphaerotilus sulfidivorans (assembly GCF_013426975.1). Lineage (GTDB taxonomy): Bacteria > Pseudomonadota > Gammaproteobacteria > Burkholderiales > Burkholderiaceae_C > Sphaerotilus > Sphaerotilus sulfidivorans. Next base: position 9,417 of record NZ_JACCPY010000030.1, on the reverse strand, counting down.
CTTGCTGACACGACGAAAGGAGCCGTTTCGCGATGACCAGATCCACGACCAACAAGACCAAGACCAAGCGCGCCTGCACGATCAGTTGCCGGGTCGATGACGAGTTGCACGCCGCACTGCAACACTACTGCCAGGTGAACCAATTGGTACCGTCCGAAGGGTTCCGGACATTGCTGCACAAACAACTGATGCCGTCCAGGGCTCGGGACAGTTCCAAGGCCCAGCAGGTGCGGTCTCTGCTCCCACCATTGCATGCGGTGGTGCAAGCCTGCGAATCCATGGCACGTACCGTGACGCACGCTGCCCGGCAGGGAAAACTGGATGACGAGATGGTCCAGCGCTTGATCGATCAACTCGGTCACCTGGAAAAAATGGCGATGAAGGGCGGCATATCATGATCATCCGGCTGATGGACGATTCGGACAGCCTGCCCAGGTATCTGAGGTTGGGCAGTCGTCTGGACAACGACGGGATACGCGACGAGAAGGACCGACGCATGATCTTGCGTGGCCATCTCACCTTGCTGGAACGTGCGCTGTGCCATGCCCCCGTGGTGCAGCACATCGTGCTGTCGTTTGCGGAGGACCATGTTCCACCGCAAACACTGGACGCGATTGTTCAGAGTCTGGAGGAATTCTTGTTCCGCGCGTATGAACCGGACGAGTATCTCTGGTACGTTGAAGCCCACCTGCCACGACTCAAGTCCAGGGTCGATGATGAGACGGGCGTCATGCACACGAGACATCCGCATCTGCATGTGGCGATCTGGCTGAAAAACCTGCAGACGGGGCAATCGCTGCGACCTCTTGGCTATGTCTGGAGCCAGATTCCATACCTGGACGCCTTTCAGGAAAGTATCAACATCCGCCACGGACTCATCAGTCCGAAACAAAGGCGAGGGAATGGGCATGATCGAAAGCGGCATCCCGATTCAGTCGCCCCATCGCCCGTCGAACCCAGGCCAGCGCCCGTGTCGATTCCCGACATGGAAGCCTCGCTGGCGCACTGGCAACAGCATCGCGCCTGGGAGGTGCGTTTGCTCAACAGTGGTGATCGGCGGACCTATGCGGACTACCGCGCCAGCTCGCGACAAGAGCAGGTGCGCTGGTTGGTCAGTGCGTGGGAACGGGCCAGACAATTCGTCATGCAGTACCGCCAGCGCCGCCAGACGGCCTGTGCTCTACCGCTGAAACGCTGGCCTTGGCCGATCCGCGATCCGCATCCGGCAATCGACCAACTGGCCGACAACTGGCTCGCGCAACAGCGGATGGACAGGGATGCGCGGCATTGGCTGAGCACCCTGGTGCATCGCCCTGCCGTCAGTGCCTGGCTGAACCAGATTTCATCGTGGCAGGTATTGGCCGACCTGTCCTGGATGGTCGGACTGGATCCGCGGCTTGTGCGACCACAGGCTGCTCCGGACGGCACGCCCGGCGTGCAGTGCGGGGACGACTGGCTGAATCTGGTGGATTTCCTGCGCGACCGGATGCATTTGGCTGCACCGGCCCTCTGGGGTTGGCTGCAGCAGTGGCGAATGCGGCAGCATCCATGCCTGCCGCTGCCCCGCCTGCCTCAGCAGCCACATGTTCAATGGTGGCGGGACTTTGTTCGGCAAGACCGATCCGATTGGCCACCACCGGACGACGAGTATCTGGAAGGTGCCCCTGTGGACGGCTGGCGGCGAGCGCGTTATCGGCATTACCTGTTCGATCGCTGGCATGTCCATGGGGGTGTCGCGGTGCTGCAGGAGTTGCGTCGTCTGGCGGTCCATCCACGGCGGATGCCGGAAGACGGTGCCACGCTGGTGCAGATCGTCTCGGCTGAGGCGGATGGGCTCAGCACGATCGGGGAAGGTGGTGTGGAGCCGGTCGAGGGACTGCAGGCGTGTCTGCAGCGAACTGGATGCGTGACCTACCACCACCGGGGGGAACTGGTCCTGATCGACACCGGTCGCTCGATTGAACTGGTGGACTGCGATCGGTCGGTGTACTGGTTGTCCTGCGCCCTGGACCTGGCGCGGCGGCGTTTCGGGCCTGGGTTGGCGGTACAGAGTGGGCCGCAACTCTGCCACGAGGTCATCCAGTGCGCGGATGCGATCGGCTGCACGATCAGCCTGGGCTTGCCGGCCTGGCCGGCACCGGCACCTTCTGGCAACGACGTCTCCCCTGATGAAAGCGATGCGGATGCGGATCTCGAAGCCGAAGCCGAAGCCGAAGCCGAAGCCGAAGCCGAGACAGGGTGGCCGTCTCCAACGATGCGGTGATGTGCGTTGCCCGCATGGCATGCTGCATGAAAAAGCTGCTTTTAAGTCAGCATTGTTTGAGTCACAATTTGAACATGCACTCAACCGTGGAGACTGTCTGATGTTCGAAACCCATGCCTCGTGGCAATACGATTTTCCGAGTCCGTTCAAGGATCCCGGCATGCAGCACTGGGTCGCGGTGACGATGGCCGTCCAGATGCCGTGTTACCTGCTGGTGAGCCGCACGGCGGCGGCTGGTGCTGGAGCGGAAGAACTCAGCGGGTCGCCGCGCACGACGCTGGTGGCCGATGAGCAGATGCTGCGGCACCTGCTGCAGTCGATCCGACCGGCCTTGCTGCTGACACTGCACGTGCTGCTGCCTGGTCGGGGGGAAGGGCGGTGGGGGGTGTGGCGCACTGAGCGTGTACGCGAGGTCTGGCAGCCGGCCGATGCGGAACGGCGGCAAGGCACGAAGCTGGTGCTCAAGCTATGGGATGGCCTCACCTGGTATGACCCGAACCGGGAGGCGGTGGTGGAGGGGCACGTGGCCGACCGGCAGCGACTGGCGCGGTTCGTGGCGGTCGATTGAGTGGGGGGACGCCCACCACGGCTACTGGTTCGCGAGCGCGCAGGCCAGGCGCGTGAAGCTGCTGGTCCGTGACGGCTCGGACGTGCAAACCCAGCGCTGGATCTGGTCCAGTTCGGCCCGGATTGGCAGGGCACGCAGTTGTGCACCTAGGTGTAGGCGTCCGAGGCCCAGTGGAACAGCAACCCGGGTTAAGCGGTCAAGTGAAGTAACCAAATAGAGCCGGCTTGCATTCACTACCCGGAACGACCTACTCCGGTGTGCGCTCGGTGACCATTAAAGAAACGCCGCGTCCGTGAGGCCGAAGTCGAGCGTCTGGGAGTGAAAAAATTCTCACTCCTTCCACCGGTCTGGTCATTTTTCATACCCCCGGGTGCCCCGCGTCGGTAGAGTGATCTGCAGAACACAGTGGTGCCCGAATTCGACACTTTGCTGTCCTCCGACCCAGCCCAACCCCATAAGAATCAAGGACTTGGCATGGTTTGCTGTGGGACGAGGAAATCTGGTTCGAGCCGAACCGGCAGGTCGAGGCCGGGCCGGTGGGGGAGGGTCGGCGCTTGCTCGCGCGGTTCGAGGTGCAGTGATTAGCCAACCCTGAATGGCCAACCCCTGGACGACCGAGTCTGCGTCGCACCTCAACCTGGTGAGCGCCTCGTGGCCGCCGGTGCTCCGCGATATCCTTGCAGATCAGGGCTCGCTGGTTGAGCCGTCAAAGGATCCTCTCCATGGCATTGTCGAATCTGATCGCACAGCGCGAGGCGCTGGAGCGGCAACAGGCCGAACTGACCAAGGCCATTGCCGAGGCGCAGATGCATGCGCGTCGCGAGGTGATCGCCCAGATCAAGCAACTGATGGCCGAGCACGGCCTGGTGGCGGCAGATCTGGCCGAGTCGGGCCGCGGCAAGCGGGGCCCCAAACCCTCGCTGGCGGACGCACCCGCTCCGGGCCGATCCAAGGTCGCAGCGAAGTACCGTGACCCGAATACAGGGGAGACCTGGAGCGGCCGGGGGCTGATGCCCAAGTGGCTGCGCGCGGCGGTCGATGCCGGCCACAGCCGCGACGAGTTCGCGGTGTGAGGTCGCACTCGGTCAGGAGCACTTGCCCATGATGGACGCCTCAGAGCGAGAACAGGCGCTGCGCGCCATGCGGTCCAGCGCCGATGCGTTCTACCGCTCGGCGGTGCAGATCGGCGTGCATCCGTTCATCGAGTTTTCGGGGTTGATGAACGAGTACCTGCTGGCCTGCGCGCAGGCCCATGCGCAGGGCATCGACTTCTCCGAGTGCAACCGCCACAGCGGGCAGGCCTTGCCGCTGCACCCGGTGATGAGCGACTACATCAACGAGAAGCTCGAATGCATCTTCTCGGGCGCCAAGGTGCTGGACGTGTCGGCAACAGTACCGGTGTCAATGCCGGTGTCAATGCCGGTGCCCGTACCGGCGCCGGAGTCAGGTGAGCCGCCTCAGGTCCGCACAACCGGCATCTCGGACCAGCACGTCGTGTAAGCCGGGGTCCGGCGCTCCTGCTTGCCGGTCCACTGGGTGGCCACTTCATCGTGCCGAGGCACCCGAGCCTGCGCGCTCGCAATCTTCAGGGTGCCGCGCCCCCAGCGCGCGTTGACCGCGTCAATGGCTTTCATCAGGTGGCCGGCGTCCCGTGGGCTGCCCAGGGCCTCGAAATCGAACTCGCCTTGCCGCACCGATGTTGCCACTGACCCCGCAGGGGTGCCGGCCTGCGCGTCATGGGGCAGGTAGGTCTGCAACTGCACCAGCATCACGCCGGCCTTGGCCAGCGCATACCCGCTCTGGTAGATCGAGCGCAGACCATGCAGGGCCGCGCCCACCAGCTTGGCCGTGTCCTGGGTCGGGTGCGCTAGCGGCACCACCACCGAGCGCGAATACTGCGGCGACTTCCGGAACGGACTCGTGCGGATGAACACCAGCACCGCCCCGGCCGCGCTGTCCTGTGCCCGCAGCCGCACCGCCGCCCGGCTGGTGAACTCGCTCACGGCCTCGATCAGCGGGGCCAGCGTCGTGACTGGCTGACCGAACGACCGGGTACACGCGATCTGCTGGCGTGGCTGCGGTGCATGGTCGAGGTCGATGCACGACAGCCCCTGCAGTTCGCGGGCGGTCCGCTCCAGCGTCACCGACCAGCCGCCGCGCAGCGTGGCGGTGTCGAGCCGCGCCAGGTCGAGCGCCGTGCGCACGCCGGCCTCGCGCAGTTGCGCGCCGATGCGCGGGCCGACGCCCCACACCTCGCCCACATCGGTCGCAGCCAGCAGCGCGTCACGTGCGTCCTCGCCCAGGCGCGCCAGGTCGCAGACCTGGGCCAGCTCGGCCGGGTAGCTGCCGGGCTTGCGCTCGGCGCTCTTGGCCATGTGGTTGGCCAGCTTGGCCAGCGTCTTGGTCGTCCCCAGGCCGATGCAGCACGGCAGGCCCAGCCAGTTCAGGATGCGGCTGCGCACCGCGTGGGCCCGCACGGTCAGGTCGCCCCGCACCCCGTCGAGCCCGATGAAGCACTCGTCGATCGAATAGACCTCCTGGGTCGGCCCCAGCCCGGCGGCCAGGCTCATCATGCGGTCGCTCATGTCGCCGTAGAGCGCGAAGTTGGCCGACAGCGCGACCAGGCCATCGGAGGCTTCGAGGTGGCGGATCTGGAACCAGGGATGGCCCATGCGCACACCCAGCGCCTTGGCCTCGTTGGATCGGGCGATGGCACAGCCGTCGTTGTTGCTCAGCACCACGACCGGCACCCCCTGCAGGCTGGGGCGGAACACCCGCTCGCAACTCACATAGAAGTTGTTGCCGTCCAGCAGCGCGAACATGGCGGCGCTCCCGTCAGCGCGGCATCTGCTTGATGGCCGCGGTCACGACCCCCCAGATCTCCACGGTCTGACCCTCGCGCGGCACGATGTCGGGGAAGCCGGGGTTGGCCGCCTTGAGCTTCATGCGGCCGGCGCGCAGCAGCAGCGTCTTGCAGACGAACTCGCCTTCGATGACGGCAATGACCACGTGACCGGAGTGCGGCTCCACCGCCCGGTCGACGATCAGCACGTCGCCGTCGAAGATGCCCGCGTCGCGCATAGAGTCACCGCGGGCGCGCATCAGGAATGTCGCCTGGGGATGCCGGACCAGCTCGGCCGTCAGGTCAATGCGCTTGGCGCCGAGGTCTTGGGCGGGCGAAGGAAAGCCGGCCTGCACGCTCGCCCCGAGGTCGAACAGCCACGCCGGCGGAGCGTGCCGGTCGAGGGCGCCGATCAAATCAGCGGGGGCCTGAATACTGTTCATCTATCCAGTATAGTGTTACCTGTATCCACGGACATCTCAGGTGACGGACGAGTGGCGTACGAAGTCAAATGAGAAAATCACGTTCCGAGAGTTCACAGCCATCTGCCTCGCGCGGCACCCACCAGGAGCCGACGCACACTGGATCCGCGCCATCCCTATCCGAGGAACAGGAGTCCTCATGAAGCCTCCGGCCAGAACCTCGCAACCGTTCCCCAGCCAGTCTTCACCTGTGTTGCGGGACGATCGTTCACTCGCGTCGATCGATTCGGCCAGACCACGCGGCCTGTTCAGTTGGTTCACCCGTCTGCGTTCGCGCAGAACAGCCTGCTCGGTCTGCGGACGCTCTGTGGCACGCTGTGCCTACGATGGCCGACATCCGGAGATCGGGCGCTGATGGCGTGCGTACGGGCCGCCGCAGAAAACGGAAAAAATCGTACGCTAAGCCTGCGAACCCAGCCTGGCCTTGGCCAGCAGCCGGGCAATAGTGGAAGGGTGAACATTGAACAGCCGGGCGGCGTCGGCTGCCGTTTGTTCGCCGGAGCCCACCAGGCGAACGACCTCCTGCTGCTGTCGAGCCGTCAGCTTGGGCCGACGTCCACCGATGCGCCCTTCCTGACGCGCAGCGATCAGCCCACTGCGCGTGCGCTCGCGCAGCATGGCGCGCTCGAACTCGGCGAAGGCGCCCACCATCTGCATCATCATCCGGCCCGCTGCCGTGGTGGTGTCGACGACCTCGGTCAGGCTGAGGAACCCAGCACCGGCCAATTGAACCTTCTCCAGCAGACTCAGCATCTCCTTGAGCGAGCGCGACAGCCGGTCGAGCTTCCAGACCACCAGCACGTCGCCTTCGCGTAGCTGATCGAGCAGGCGACGCAGTTCCGGACGGTGCCATCGCCCGGCCGAGACCTTCTCTTCGAAGATGCGGCCGCAGCCTGCGGCACGCAGCGCTGCGATTTGTGCGGCGTTGTCTTGTTCCTGGGTAGAGACGCGGGCGTAGCCGATGCGCATGGAGTTCTCCTGGTCTTGTGCATCAGCACAAACCTGTTGCCGATCGATTTGGTTTCGCAATACATTTTTGCAGCAGGCGCCGCAGGGATTCCTGCCCGTGATGCGCAAACGTTCGTTTGTGCGCAGCTCCTCTTGCACTGCTGGAGCCGAGGATGCCTCGCCGTTCTGTCCTGTCTGCGGCCGAGCGGGTCGCCTTGCTGAGCATCCCCGACAACGACGGCGAATGGGTGCGGCAGTACACGTTCAGCGAGGTCGATCAATCGCTGATCGATCAACGACGAGGCGAGGCCAACCGGCTGGGGATCGCTGTCCAGTTGTGCCTGCTGCGCTGGCCCGGCCAAGGGCTGCCCGCCGATGCTGGCGTGCCGGATCCGCTGTTGCAATGGCTGGCACACCAGCTCGGCGTTGACCCTGGCTGCTGGCCGCTGTATGCCGAGCGCGAGGCCACCCGGCGCGAGCACCTGCTGGAATTGCGCGCCTACCTGGGCCTGGAATCCTTCGGTCTGCAGCACTACCGACCGGCGGTGCAGGTGGCCACCGAACTCGCCCTGCAGACCGACAAGGGCATCGTGCTGGCCAACCGGGTGGTGGAGGTCTTGCGACAGCGGCGGATCATCCTGCCCAGCGTGGAGGTCATCGAGCGCCTCTGTGCCGAGGCAATCACCCGGGCCAACCGGCAGATCTACGCGAGCCTGACCGATCCGCTGACCGCCCTTCACCGGCAGCGCCTGGACGAGCTGCTCAAACGCCAGGAGGGCACCTCGCTGAGCCGACTGGCCTGGTTGCGCCAGTCTCCGCTGCGACCGAACTCGCGCCGCATGCTTGAACACATCGAACGGCTCAAGGCCTGGAAGGCACTCGATCTGCCCGCTGGACTCGACAGACTGGTTCACCAGAACCGCCTGCTCAAGATCGCCCGGGAGGGCGCGCAGATGACACCAGCCAACCTGAACAAGTTCGAACCTCAGCGACGCTACGCCACGCTGGTGGCCCTGAGCATCGAAGGGATGGCCACCGCCACGGACGAGGTCATCGACCTGCACGACCGCATCCTGGGCAAGCTGTTCAGCATCGCCCGGCTCAAGCACCAGCAGCAGTTCCAGGAGGCCGGCAAGGCGATCAATGACAAGGTCCGCCTGTACGGCCGTGTCGGTCAGGCCTTGCTCGACGCCAAGGCGTGCGGCAGCGATGCCTTCACCGCGATCGAGGCCGTCATGTCCTGGGACGATTTCACCGCCAGCGTCGCCGAAGCGCAGCAGCTCGCCCGACCGGGCGACTTCGACTACCTGCACCTCATCGGCGAGGGCTACACCGCAGTGCGGCGCTACGCCCCAGCCTTCCTGGAGGCGCTGGCCTTGCGGGCAGCGCCGGCCGGTCAGGGTGTTCTCGACGCAGTCGAGGTGCTGCGCCACATGAACGCCACCAGCAGCCGCAAGCTGCCGGCCGACGCGCCGACCGGGTTTGTCAAGAAGCGCTGGGCGAGGCTGGTCCAGACCGAGACCGGCCTCGACCGGCGTCAATACGAACTGTGTGTGCTATCGGAGCTGAAGAACGCCCTGCGCTCGGGCGATGTCTGGGTACAGGGCTCGCGCCAGTTCAAGGACTTCGACACCTACCTGGTGCCCGCCGCGACGTTCTCGACCCTGAAGCAGACCGATGCGTTGCGGCTGGGGGTGGCCACCGAGGGCGACGCCTACCTGCGCGATCGGCTGTCGCTGCTGGAGGCACAACTCACCACGGTCAACCAGCTCGCCGCAGCCAATGACCTGCCACAGGCGCTCATCACGGCCACGGGCCTGAAGATCTCGCCACCAGAGACGGCGGTCCCCCCGGCGGCGCAGGCGCTCATCAACCAGGTGGCGGCCATGATGCCGCGCGTCAAGGTCACCGACCTGCTGCTGGAGGTGGATGGCTGGACCGACTTCACCGCCCACTTCACCCACCTCAAGACGGGCGAGAAGAGCGCAGACCGGACGCTGCTGCTGACGACGATCCTGGCCGATGCGCTCAACCTGGGGCTGACGAAGATGGCCGAGTCGTGTCCGGGCACGGCCTACACCCGGCTGGCGTGGCAGCAGGCCTGGCATGTGCGCGACGACACCTATTCGGCTGCGCTGGCCAGCCTGGTCAACGCCCAGGGTCAGCAGCCCTTGGCTGCTTGGTGGGGCGACGGCTCGACTTCGTCATCGGACGGGCAGCGCTTCCGCGCCGGCGGCCAGGCCGAGCGCACCGGCCACGTCAACCTGAAGTACGGCACCGAGCCGGGTCGGATGTTCTACACCCACCTCTCCGA
>NZ_JACCPY010000002.1 GCF_013426975.1 Sphaerotilus sulfidivorans | reverse complement strand
GACCTCGGCCAGCAGGCGCGACAGGTCGACCGGATGGGGCGACAGCTCGAGCCGGCCCGACTCCAGCTTGGACAGGTCCAGCACATCGTTGAGGATGGCCAGCAGGTGCTCGCCGGACTGGCGCGCGGCGGCTGCAGCGCGGCGCGCTGGCGCTCGGCCCCGGCGACGGCCTGGCCTGGTGCGAGATGGCGCGCGGCCTGCTGCTGCACCGGGTGCGGCTCGAGGCCGACGGCCGGCGCGTCGCCGCCTGGCAGGTGCTGGCGCCCACCGAATGGAATGCGCATCCGCGCGGCACGCTGGCGCAGGCGCTGGCGGCGCTGCCGGAGACCGGCCCGCGCAGCGAGGCGGCGCGGCTGCTCGCGCTGGCCTTCGATCCTTGCGTCGATGTCGAGGTGATTTGCGATGCATGAACTCAGTCTCGCCGGTGGCATCGTCCGGCTCGTCGAGGACGCGGCCGAGCGCGAACGCTTCCGCCGCGTCAGCCTGCTGCGGCTGGAGGCCGGCGCGCTCAGCGGCGTCGAGGTGCGTGCGCTGCGCTTCGCGCTCGAGGCCAGCGTGCCGGGCACCTGTCTGGAAGGCGCCGAGATCCTCATCGACGAGCCGCCCGGCACCGCCTGGTGCCTGGGCTGCGGGCGGTCGGTCGAGATCGGCTCGCGCGCCGACGCCTGCCCCTCATGCGGGGGCTTTCGCCTGCAGCCCACCGGCGGCACCGAGCTGCGTGTCGTCGACCTGATGGTCCACGACGACTGACCCCCACCGAACGACGAAGAACACCGAAAGGAACCCCACCATGTGCGTCATCTGCGGCTGCTCGACCGGCACCCCCGGTGCGGTGCACCAGCACAGTCACGATCACCGTCACGGTCACGGTCACGGCAGCGACCCGGCCCACGCGCATCACCATGATCACGGCGACCTGCACTACGGCCAGGGCCCGGCGCGGGTCAGCGTGCCCGGCATGAGCCAGGCGCGCGCGATCCGGCTCGAGGCCGACGTGCTCGGCGCCAACCAGCGCATCGCCGACGCCAACCGCGCGCACTTCGCCGGCCACGGCGTCATCGCCTACAACCTGGTCTCCAGTCCCGGCTCGGGCAAGACCACGCTGCTGTGCGCCACCATCGAGGCGCTCAAGGTCCGCGCGCAGGGCCTGCCGGTCGGTGTCATCGAGGGCGACCAGCAGACCACGAACGACGCCGACCGCATCCGCGCCACCGGCGCGCCGGCCATCCAGATCAACACCGGCAAGGGCTGCCACCTCGACGCGCCGATGATCGCCGAGGCCTTCGCGCGGCTGCCGCTGCACGGCCATCACCACCATCACGGCCAGGACCACGCCCACGCCGCCGACCCGTCGCTGCTGATGATCGAGAACGTCGGCAACCTGGTCTGCCCGGCGATGTGGGACCTGGGCGAGCGCGCCAAGATCGCGATCCTGTCGGTCACCGAGGGCGAGGACAAGCCGATCAAGTACCCCGACATGTTCGCCGCCGCGCGGCTGATGGTGCTGACCAAGGTCGATCTGCTGCCGCATCTGGACTTCGATGTGGCGCAGTGCATCGCCTTCGCGCAGCGCGTCAATCCGGACATCGAGGTGCTGCTGGTGTCGGCGAAGACCGGTGTCGGCATGGACGCCTGGCTGGACTGGCTGCTGCAGGACCTGGCATGAACACCCCGACCGTGCTGGTGCTGCCGCGCGCCGCACCGCGCCGGGTGCTGGCCTTCGGCGCCTGGCTGAAGAACAGCGCCGGGCTGCTGGAGGGCGATCGCTTCCTGCCGTCGGCGCTGCATGGCGACCTGGGCACGCCCGAGGCCTGCATCGCGCTGGAACGTTCGGTGCAGGCCCTGGCCGCGGCGGCCGGCGGGCCGATCGAGGCGGTCGCGCATGATCTTCACCCGGACTTCCACAGCACCCGGCTGGCGCTGCACTGGGCCGAGCGGCTGGGCGTGCCGGCCATCGGCGTGCAGCATCACCAGGCGCATCTGGCGGTGCTGCAGGCCGAGGCCGGGCTGGTGGACGGGCCGCTGCTCGGCCTGGCGCTGGATGGCGTCGGACTGGGCACGGACGGCACCGCCTGGGGCGGCGAGCTGCTGCGGCTGGATGCGCACGGCGGCTTCGAGCGGCTCGCGCATCTGCCGCCGCTGGCGCTGCCCGGCGGCGATGTGGCGGCGCGGGAGCCGTGGCGGCTGGTCGCGGCGGTGCTGCATGCGCTGGGGCGCGGCGACGAGATCGAGCCGCGTCTGGCGCCGGTGGTCGGGGCGGCTGCGGCGCAGGGCGTGCGGACGATGCTGGCGCGCGGGCTGAACTGCCCGGCCAGCACCGGCGCGGGGCGCTGGTTCGATGCGGCGGCCGGGGTGCTGGGGCTGTCGGTGCGGCAGCGCGAGGAGGCCGAGGCGGCGATCGCGCTGGAGCGGTGTGCGGCTGCCTGGCTGGAGCGGCATCCGGAGGGCGTGGCGGGCGTGGGCCCTCGCGTTCGCGAGGGTGACGGTGAACGACGGGTCGGTGATCTGGGCGGGGCGGTGTGGGCCCTGTTCGAGGCGCTGCTGGCGGTGGACGGGCAGGATGCCGAGGCCTGCGGGCGGGGAGCGGCGCTGTTCCATGCGGGGCTGGCGGATGCGCTGGCCGACGCCACCGTCGCGGCAGCGGCCCGCTGCGGCCTGCACGATGTCGCCTTCGGCGGCGGCTGCTTCTTCAACCGGCTGCTGAGCCAGCGCCTGAGCGCGCGGCTGACGGCGGCCGGCCTGCGTGTGCACCGCCCGCAGGCGGTGTCCTGCGGCGATGCCGGCCTGGCGCTCGGCCAGGCCTGGGTGGCAGCCGCGACGACTCCAACCCCTTTTGCGACGGAGACCTGAACCATGTGCCTCGCCCTGCCTGCCCGCGTGGCAGCCCTGTTGCCCGACGAGATGGCCGTGGTCGACCTCGGCGGCGTGCGCAAGGAAATCTCGCTGGCGCTGACGCCCGAGGCGCGTGTCGGCGACTATGTGATCGTGCATGTCGGCCACGCCATCGGCCGGCTCGACACCGAGGAGGCCGAGCGCACGCTGGCGCTCTTCGCCGAGATGGCCGCACTGGACCCGACCATGGCCCCTGCCCCGACCCCTGCCGAGGAGACGCCGCGATGAAATATGTCGACGAGTTCCGCGACGGCGAGCTGGCGCGCCAGCTCGCCGCGAAGATCCGCGCCGAGGCGCGCACCGACCGGACCTACAGCTTCATGGAGTTCTGCGGCGGCCACACCCATGCGCTGTCGCGCTACGGCGTACCGGCGCTGCTGCCCGACAACGTGCAGATGGTGCACGGCCCCGGCTGCCCGGTCTGCGTACTGCCGATCGGCCGCATCGACCAGGCCATCGGCCTGGCGCTGCAGCACGGCGCCATCGTCTGCACCTACGGCGACACGATGCGCGTGCCGGCCTCCGGCCAGCTGTCGATGCAGCGCGCCAAGGCCCGAGGCGCCGACATCCGCATGGTCTATTCGCCCGTCGACGCGCTAAAGATCGCCCGCGCGAACCCGGAGCGCGAGGTGGTCTTCTTCGCCATCGGCTTCGAGACGACGACGCCGCCGACCGCGCTGGTGCTCAAGCAGGCCGCGACCGAGAACCTCGCCAACTTCAGCGTGCTGTGCTGCCATGTGCTCACGCCCAGCGCGATCACGCACATCCTGGAGTCGCCCGAGGTCAAGCAGTGGGGCACCGTGCCGCTCGACGGCTTCGTCGGCCCGGCGCATGTCAGCATCCTGATCGGCTCGGCGCCCTACGAGGGCTTCGCCCGCGACTACCGCAAGCCGGTGGTGATCGCCGGTTTCGAGCCGCTGGACGTGATGCAGGCCATCCTGATGCTGATCCGCCAGGTCAACGACGGCCGCCACGAGGTCGAGAACGAGTTCACCCGCGCTGTCACCCGCGAGGGCAACGCCGCGGCGCAGGCGCTGGTGGCCGAGGTCTTCGAGCTGCGCGAGAACTTCGAATGGCGCGGCCTGGGCGAGGTCGAATTCAGCGCGCTGCGCATCCGCGCGCCCTACGCGCGCTGGGACGCCGAGCGGCGCTTCGACCTGCGCTACCAGCCGGTGCCCGATCACAAGCAGTGCGACTGCGGCGCGATCCTGCGCGGCGTCAAGCGCCCGGCCGACTGCAGGCTCTTCGCCACCGTCTGCACGCCCGAGAACCCGATGGGCTCGTGCATGGTCTCCAGCGAGGGTGCCTGCGCGGCGCACTACAGCTACGGCCGCTGGAAGGACATCGCGATCACCACCGCCTGAGCGCCCCGTCTGGCCCCGCCCCCACTTCCCGTCCTTCCCGCCCTTCCCGTCATTCCCGCGAAGGCGGGAACCCACCCCCGGCACCCACCATGGCCCTCCGCAAAGACTACACCCGCCCGCTCGACCTGAAGCACGGCCGGGTCGACATGAACCACGGCGCCGGCGGCCGCGCCAGCGCGCAGCTGATCGAGGCGCTGTTCGCGCGCGCCTTCGACAATCCCGCGCTGCGCGAGGGCAACGACGGCGCGGTGCTGCCCGCGCCGCCCGCCGGCCACCGCCTGGTGCTGGCCACCGACGCGCATGTGATCTCGCCGCTGTTCTTTCCCGGCGGCGACATCGGCGCCTTGAGCGTGCACGGCACCGTCAACGACGTGGCGATGATGGGCGCGCAGCCGCTCTACCTGTCGGCCAGCTTCATCCTGGAGGAGGGCCTGCCGCTGGCGGACCTCAAGCGCATCGTCGACTCGATGGCCGCGGCCGCGCGCGAGGCCGGCGTGGCCATCGTCACCGGCGACACCAAGGTGGTCGAGCAGGGCCACGGCGACGGCGTCTTCATCAACACCACCGGCGCGGGCTGGCTGCCGCCGGGCCGGCGCCTGGGCGGCGACCTGGCGCGGCCGGGCGACGTGGTGCTGGTGTCGGGCCCGATCGGCGACCACGGCGTGGCGGTGCTGTCGAAGCGCGAATCGCTGGAGTTCGAGACCGAGATCGTCTCCGACAGCGCCGCGCTCAACGGCCTGACCGCCGCCATGCTGGCGGCCGTACCGGAGGGCAGCGTGCGCGTGCTGCGCGACCCGACGCGCGGCGGGCTGGCGACGACGCTCAACGAGATCACCCGCCAGTCGGGCACCGGCATCACGCTCGACGAGGCAAAGATTCCGGTGCGGGCGCAGGTCGAGGCGGCCTGCGAGCTGCTCGGGCTCGACCCGCTCTATGTCGCCTGCGAGGGCCGGCTGGTGGCGATCTGCGCACCCGACGTGGCAGACCCGCTGCTGGCGGCGATGCAGGCGCATCCGCTCGGGCAGCAGGCCGCGCGCATCGGCCTCGTCACCGACGACCCGCACCGCTTCGTGCAGATGGCCACGCGCTTCGGCGGCCGGCGCGTGGTCGACTGGCTCAGCGGCGAGCAGCTGCCACGCATCTGCTGAAATCTGCTGAATCGACGGAGATCGCAGCAGCTGTCGTGGCGGCTATCGTGGCGGCCTGTTCCCGCCTTTCACGACATGCTGCGCCTTGCCCTGCCCCCGTCCGTCCGCTCCGCCTCGCGCCTGCTGGTGCTGCTGGCCGGCGCCCTGCTCTGTCTCGACGCGCTGCTGCTGATGTCCATCGGCATGCGCCATCTGGGCGTGGTGCTGCCGCTGCCGATCGGGCTGGCGCTGATCGGCCTGGCCTGGCGCGGCGCGCAGTGGCAGCACTGGCTGGCGCAGCAGCGCTGGCGCCAGCGCCTGTGGCGGGCGGTGTGCATCGGCTTCTGGCTGTGGCTGGCCAGCCTGCTGCTGTTCTTCCTGCAGATCGCCCAGGCCGGACGGGAGGGTCCCGACCTCAGCGCTGCGCCGCCCGGCGCGATCCTGGTGCTCGGTTCGGGCACCAACCACTGCCGCCCCTCGCCAACGCTGCGCCAGCGCCTCGAGCGCGGGCTGGACCTGGCTCGGGCCTATCCTCAGGCGCGGGTGGTGGTCAGCGGCGGTGTCGATCCGGGCTTCGGCTGCACCGAGGCCGAAGTGATGCGCCGCTACCTGCGCGACCGGGGCCTGGACGAGGCGCGCCTGCTGCTGGAGGAGCGCAGCACCAGCACCCACGAGAACCTGGTCTTCAGCCGGACGCTGCTGGAGCAGGTCGGTCTGGACCCGCGCCACACCGCCATCATGGTGATCACCAGCGACTTCCATGTGCCGCGCAGCCTGCGCATCGCCCGGCAGGCCGGCTATGCGCAGGTGCGTGCCGCCGGCGCGCCCACGCCGCGCCATCTGCGCTGGAACGCCTGGCTGCGCGAGTATTTCGCCTTCGCCAGCAGCCGGGCGCTGGGCGAGTTCTGAGCCTCGCGGCCCAGGCCCGGTGCGGGCAGAAATCATGGGTGCAGCGCAGCCAATTCGGCTCATGGATGCGCCGGGAACACCGATATAGTCGATCGATTGATCCTGTCCCGTTGCAGACCCGGAGACCCGCGATGACCTACGCATCCTTCCGCCGCCGCGCCAGCTGGCGTCCTCTGACCCTGAGCACCACGCTGATCGCTGCCGCCGCGCTGGCCGCCTGCGGCGGCGGAGGCGGCAGCGACGACAGCACGACCGGGGGCGGCGGCACGACCACCAGTGCGGTGGCGCTGTCGGGCACCGCCTCCAAGGGCCTGATGGCCAACGCCGACGTGAAGGTGCATCCGGTGGCGGCCGACGGCTCGGTCGACCTGACGACCACGCTGGCCTCGACCACCACCGACGCCGAGGGCCGCTACAGCCTGAGCTTCGACGCCACCGTCTCGCGGCCCTACGTGGTGCGCGTCTCGGCCAAGGCCGACGGCAGCACCACCCATCTCGACGAGGTCACCGGCACCGCGCAGCCACTGCCGGCCGGCTTCTCGATGCGCTCGGTCATCACCCCGTCGCAGGCCGGCACGGTCACCACCAGCGCCAGCATCACGCCGTTCAGCGAGATGGTGGTCGCCGCGGCCGAGCGCGCCGGCGGCGGCATCAGCGCCGGCAACACCGCACAGGCGGTCTCGACCGTCAGCCAGCTGCTCGGCTTCGACCCGACCGCGGTCAGCGCCCGTCCGGTCGGCTCGGCCCAGAGCGAGGACGAGAAGAAGATGGCCGTCATGCTCGCGGCCGTCTCGCAGATGGCGTCGGGCGGCCAGCTCGGCTGCGGCGACGGCGATGCCGGCGCGCGCACCCGCTGCGTGGTCGAGGCGCTGTCGGCCTCGGCCAGCACCTCGTCGCTGAAGCTGGCCTCCGGCAGCGGCGGCGCGGCCGTCGATGTCTCCGGCGCGCTGAGCAGCGCGCTGGGCACCGTGCTGACGACGCCCAAGCTCAGTGGCAGCGTGCCCGGCAGCCTGCTGGCCGGCGTGATCGCCAATCTCGGCTGCAAGGACAGCGGCTGCACGCCGGCCGCAGCGGGCGGCTCCGGCGGCAGCGACCCGACCGCCACCGCGATCGCCGCGGCCAGGCTGCTGTTCAACGAGATCCGCAGCGACTGGGGCGCGATGTTCAGCCGTGGCGGCGCCTCGCTGTCGGGCGGTGCCGTCAACATCCAGGCCTGGCAGTTCCGCAGCGCGATGGAAGGCATCGAGGTGCCGGTCGACATGCTGGTCAAGGACACCGGCACCATGCTGATGGGCGTCGACCTCTACAACGACCTGATGGCCGGCCGCTCGACGCAGACCACCCGCAGCCGCGGCGGCGACGGCCAGGGCGGCCCGGTCGCCGGCGCCTGCGGCCTGTTCACCGCCACCGACCTGAGCACCCGCGCCACCGGCACCGCCGACGCCCGGGTCGTCGGCTGCCGCGCGGTCTACCGCAGCTCGCGCAGCTTCACGCAGAACGCGATCGTGACCACCGAGTGGGTGCACGGCTTCACGCTGGAGCCGCAGGCCGACGGCAGCTTCACCTATGTCAGCCGGGCCCGCCAGCGCGTCAGCAGCTGCGACTACAGCAGCGGCGCCTGCACCGTGACCGCCAACACCGTGCTGCAGCCCCAGCTCGAGGCCTCGGCCGGCCGGCTCGTGCCGACGCTCGACACCCCGCTGGGCACGATCCGCGGCTTCACGCTCGCAGGCGATCTGCCCGGCGGCGTCGGCAAGGGCTCGGACACGCTCGGCAGCCACCATCACGCGATCGCGCTGACCGGCAGCATCAGCACCGCGGCCGACGGCCTGTCGGCCACCAGCCAGAGCGACACCTACGCGGTCAGCGGCACGCTGAAGGCCTACTCGGATGCCAGCACCGAGATCGGCACGCTGACGCTGCGCAGCGGCCAGCTCGCGATGTCGACGCTGACGGCCGGTGGCGCGCCGGTGGGCACGCTCGCCGACCTGAACCTGCTGTGGACCACGCCGGGCGCCGAGTTCGAGGGCACGTTCAAGCTCAAGGACGTGGTGCTGACCCGCTCGGGCGAATCCTGGCTGCCGACCTTCGGCCAGCTCAGCGGTGCGCTGCGCACCACCCGCGACGGGGTGAGCACCGAGTTCCTGAAGGCCACGCTGGAGGCGCGCATCAGCGGCGCGGGCAGCTACGACGAGCGCGAGGCCGACAGCGCCGGCAACCGCTTCGGCGTCGACCTGACGCTGACCGGCACCGTCACCGCGCCGCAGCGCCCGGTGCTCGAGTTCACGCTCGGCACGACGATGCACAGCGATCAGGAGAGCCCCGACGCGGTCAGCTTCCAGTACCGCACGCTGGTGGGCGGCACGCCGCGCATGGTGGTCTCCGGCACCGCCACGCCGGGCAGCGAAGGCAGCGACGCACGCTTCATGCTGCGCGAGGCCACCAGCAAGCTCTCGCTGGGCTGGACCGGCCAGCCCAGCTCGGCCGAGCTGAAAGCCGGCGACACGCTGATCGGTCGCATCGACGCCTCCACCCGGATGCTGACCTTCACCGACGGCAGCTTCGTTTCGCTGGACATCGGGCTGTGAGCCCGGTGCCGCCACGCCTGGCCGCGCTGCTGCTGGCGGCTGCCGCCGCGGCCCACGCGCAGCCGGCCGCGCCGGGCTGGCGGCTCTCGCTGGCCTCGGACCGGCATGTCGACGCGCTGGCGCTGGGTCGGCTCGGCGACGACGAGGCCGCCCGCGCGCTCGATCCGCGCGCCGGGCGCAATCTGGGCTATCTGTTCGACGAGCTGCGGCTCGAGCGCCGCGGCAGCGACGGCACGCGCGTCGTGCTGCTGGCACGCCAGCGCGCGATCGCCATCGCCAGCGCGGGCGCGCTCGAGCTGGCGCGCCAGGTCGAGACCGGCGGCACGCCCGGACACGACCGCGACTGGCGCGTCGACCTGGACCACCTCGGCTTCGCCGGTGCCGGCCTCGAGCTGGGCACGCGCGATCTGGCGCTGGCCCCGGGGCTGACGCTGGCGCTGTCGGCGCAGGCCCTGGCACTGCAGCGGGTCGGCGCACGCCGGATCGACGGCCACGCCGGCTGGCGCCAGGCCGAGGGCCGCTACCAGGCCGAGCTGCGCTCGCTGCAGATCGACGACCGGCTCGACTTCCCGTTCCGCCAGCCGATGGCCGCACGCGGCTGGGCGCTGCTGCTGGGCGGGCGGCTGGCGCTGCGCGACGGCGCCTGGGACGGCGAGCTGCGCTGGCAGGACGCGGGCAGGCTGCACTGGCGCGGCCTGCCACAGCAGCAGGCGCAGCTCTCGACCGACCAGGCCGGGCTGGACGCCGACGGCTTCGTCAGCTACCGGCCGCTGGTCGAGGGCCGCAACCGCCAGCCGCCCTGGCGGCGCACGCTCGCACCGGTCAGCACGCTGGAGATCGGCTGGCGCGGCGAGGGGCTCGGCCGGCTGCAGGCCGGCCTGGTCTGGCTGCCGGGCTGGGGCGCGCTGCCGCGCCTGGGCTGGCAGGGCCAGGCCGGCGGCTGGGGCCTGTCGGCGCAATGGCGACCGCACGAGCGCCGCATCGGCGTCGGCATCGAGCGCAGTGGCTGGTCCCTGCAGCTTGGCAGCGACCTGCGCGGCGGCGAACGTCGATCGATGCTGCTGCAGGTCAGCGGGCCGCTGCCGTCGCTCTGACCCGACAGGCCCGGCGCCGGGCCCGATCTGCCATGATCGCGGCCTTCTTCCGCTGCCCGCGGCCGTCCCGCTGCTGCCTGTCATGTCCTGCATCGCCGTCATCGACTTCGAGACCACCGGCGGATCGCCCGCGCTGGGCGACCGTGCCACCGAGGTGGCGATCGTCATCCTCGAGGACGGCCGACCGGTCGAGCGCTTCCAGAGCCTGATGAACGCCGGCCGGCCGATCCCGGCCTTCATCTCGCAGCTGACCGGCATCACCAACGCGATGATCGCCGCCGCGCCGCCCGCCGGGCAGGTGATGCGCGAAGCGGCGCGCTTCGTCGGCGAGCTGCCGATGGCCGCGCACAACGCCGCCTTCGACCGCCGCTTCTGGCAGGCCGAGCTGGCGCTGGCCGGGCTGGCGGCGCCGCATCCCTTCATCTGCACCGTGATGCTGTCGCGCCGGCTCTATCCGGACGCGCCCAGCCACCGCCTGGGCGATCTGGCCAGCTACCACCGCCTGCCGAGCACCGGCCAGGCGCACCGGGCGCTGGCCGATGCCGAGATGGCCGCGCATCTGCTCGGCCGCATGCAGGACGACCTGAAGCACGCCGGCCTGGGGCCCGGCAGCGAGGGCCGCTGCGACCATGACTGGCTGATGCGGGTGCAGGCGCTGCCGAAGCAGCGTGTCGCGCAGATGCTGGCCGGCACACGCTGACCGGACCGGCATGAGAAGCCCTCGCGCACTGCTGGCCGGCGCGCTGCTGGCCCTGCTGACCGGCGTGGCCGCCGGCCTGCTGCTCTGCCAGGACGGCATCTGCCGCGTCATCGCGCTCGATCGCGCCGGGCTGGCATGGTTCCACGCGCTGCGCTCGGACGGCACCGACCGGCTGGCGGCCGCGCTGACCTGGGCCGGCTCGCTGGCGCTGCTGCTGCCGGTGGCGCTGGCCCGGGCCGCCTGGCTGCGCCGCCAGCAGCGCCCCTGGCAGGAAGCGGCCTTCGTGCCAGCCGCGCTGCTGGGCACGACGCTGCTGGTGCATGCGGTCAAGCTGCTGGTGATGCGCCCGCGCCCGGACCTCTTCCCCACCGGCCTGCCACTGCCGCCCGACCTGAGCTTTCCCAGCGCGCACACCGCACAGGTGCTGGCGGTCGTGCTGGCGCTGTGGTGGCAGCCGGGCCGGCCGCGCCCGGCGGCGATCTGGCTGGCCGCCGGCCTGGCGCTGGCCTGCGTGGTCGCGGCGACCCGGCTGCATCTGCAGGTGCACTGGCCGACCGACCTGATCGGCGGCGCGCTGATGGCCCTGATCTGGGTGAGGGCGCTGGCCGGCGCGATGCCCGGGGCCTCGCGCATCTGCGGATGCGGGCGGTATCCGGGCACGACACAATCGGATCCGCCATGAACGCCCCCGATTCCCTGCCCTTCGACGACACCGATCCCGACGCACCCGACGAGGCCGACCTGCCGCTGGTGCTGCTGGTCGACGACGAGGTGCGCTCGCAGGACGCGATGCGGCGCACGCTCGACGAGGACTTCCGCATCCTGTGCGCCAGCTCGGCCGAGGAGGCGCGCGCGCTGCTCGAGCGCCACGAGGCCGCAGTCATCCTGTGCGACCAGCGCATGCCGGGGCTGACCGGCGTGGAATTCCTGCGCGAGGTGCGCGAGCGCTGGCCGGAGACGGTGCGCATCGTCATTTCCGGCTACACCGACAGCGAGGACATCATCCGCGGCATCAACGAGGCCGGGATCTACCAGTACATCCTCAAGCCCTGGGTGCCCGACCACCTGCTGCAGACGGTGCGCCAGGCGGTGGAGGCGCGCACGCTGCAGCGCGGCGTCAGCCGGCTCGAGCTCGACCTGCGCGCCGGCACCACCGCGCTGCGCACCCGCCGCGGCGACCGGCTGGCGCAGGCGCGCGCGACCTTCGGCTTCGAGCGCATCGAGCGCACGCCGGGCAGCCCGCTCGACGCGGTCTGCGCGATGGCGGCGCGGGTGGCGCGCTTCGACCTGCCGGTGCTGGTGCTGGGCGAGTCGGGCACCGGCAAGGAACTGCTCGGCCGCGCGATCCACTACGCCAGCCCGCGCGCCGACGGCCCCTTCGTGCTGGAGAACTGCGCCGCCATTCCCGACACGCTGCTCGAGTCGGAGCTGTTCGGCCACAAGCGCGGCGCCTTCACCGGCGCCTTCGAGGACCATGTCGGCCTGTTCCAGCGCGCCCACGGCGGCACCGTCTTTCTCGACGAGATCGGCGAGACCTCGCCGGCCTTCCAGGTCAAGCTGCTGCGGGTGCTGCAGGAAGGCGAGCTGCGCCCGGTAGGCTCGACCCGCTCGGTGCCAGTCGATGTGCGGGTGATCGCCGCGACGCACCGCCGGCTCGACGACGAGGTGCGCGCCGGGCGCTTCCGCGAGGATCTCTACTACCGCCTGGCCGGCATGACGCTGCAGATGCCGGCGCTGCGCGAGCGCGCCGGCGACATCGCGCCGCTGGCGCGCCGGCTGGCCAGCGAGGTCGGCGCCGAGCTGGGCCTGCCCGGCCTGGAGATCGGACCGGAGGCAATCGCGGTGCTGATGGCCTATCCCTGGCCGGGCAACATCCGCGAGCTGCGCAACGAGATCGCCCGCGCAATCGTGCTGGGCGACGGCCGCCGGATCGCGCCGCACGACTTCTCCGCCACCGTGCTGCATGGCCAGACCGGCCGCCATGCGCCGGCCGGCACGCCCGGCCCGAATCTGCCCGGCCTGCCGCAGAGCGGCACGCTGCAGGAGCGCCTGGACGCGATCGAGGCGATGGTGCTGCGCGAGACACTGCTGCGCCACCGCTGGAACAAGACCCGCGCAGCCGCCGAGCTGGGCCTGTCGCGTGTCGGCCTGCGCGCCAAGCTGCGGCGCTTCCAGCTCGAGGACACGCCCGCATCGCCCGAGGACCTGCCATGAACCTGCTGTGGCTGCAGTCGGGCGGCTGCGGCGGCTGCTCGATGTCGCTGCTGTGCGCCGACACCGCCGACTTCGCCGGCCAGCTCGAGGGCGCGGGCATCCGGCTGCTGTGGCATCCGTCGCTGTCGCTGGCCAGCGGGGCGGATGTGGTCGCGCTGCTCGACAACCTGCTGGCCGGCCGGATCGCGCTGGATGCACTGTGCGTCGAGGGCGCGCTGCTGCGCGGTCCGAACGGCACCGGGCGCTTCCATGTGCTGGCCGGCACCGGCGTGCCGATGATCGACTGGGTGCGGCGGCTGGCCGGCGTGGCGCGCCATGTGGTGGCGGTGGGCGCCTGCGCGGCCTGGGGCGGCGTGACCGCGGCCGGCAGCAACCCGACCGAGGCCACCGGACTGCAGCACGACGACGATCGCCCGGGCGGTCTGCTCGGGCCCGACTTCCGCAGCCGCTCCGGCCTGCCGGTGGTCAACATCGCCGGCTGCCCGACGCATCCGGGCTGGGTGCTGGAGACGCTGATGGCGCTGGCGGCCGACCTGCTCGGCCCCGCAGACCTCGACGCGCTCGGCCGGCCGCGCTTCTATGCCGACCAGCTGGTGCACCACGGCTGCACCCGCAACGAGTTCTACGAGTTCAAGGCCAGCGCCGAGAAGCCCTCCGACCTCGGCTGCATGATGGAGCACATGGGCTGCAAGGGCACGCAGGCGCATGCCGACTGCAACACCCGGCTGTGGAACGGCGAAGGCAGCTGCACCCGCGGCGGCCACGCCTGCATCTCCTGCACCGAGCCCGGCTTCCAGGACCCCGGCCACGCCTTCGCCGAGACGCCGAAGATCGCCGGCATCCCGGTGGGCCTGCCCACCGACATGCCCAAGGCCTGGTTCGTCGCGCTGGCCTCGCTGTCGAAGAGCGCCACCCCGCGCCGGGTGCGCGAGAACGCCACCGCCGACCACCGGGTGGTGGCGCCGCAGATCAGGAAGACCGGGCGGCGGTAGACCGACAGGGCCTGCGACCCGCACGCCACGCGAGTCAGCACCGATCGAGCAGACGGTGAGCCCGCAGCACGACCGGACGATCGATCATCTTGCCGTCGAGTCGCACTGCGGCACCTCCGCTGGTGCGGTCCGCATCCACGACACGTCGCGCCCAGTCACACTCGGCCGGACTGGGAGCCAGAGCCGCGTGCACCGGCCTGACCTGACACAGGTGGATGCAGAGCTTGCCGCCAAAGCCGAAACGGCGGGCACGCGCGGTGTCCCGCCCCAGCTGCTCGGCAGCATCCAGGGCGACCGTCACACCATCAATGGCCGGCGCCAGACCGGCCAGACCGACAGAAGGTCGATCGCTGCGGCACCAGGTCGCCAGCCAGGCCTCGTCCTCGGCCCAGTCCGCACTGCGATGCGCATTCAGGCGCTGCACGACGGGAACACCATGACTGATCCAGTCTGACCAAGCAGCCCGGACCGCGACACGAGCGGCCGGCTTGTCAGCCGGTGCAACGGCATCCTCGAGATCCAGCACGATCGCGCCGGCCCCGCTGGCCAGCGCCTTGGCAAAGCGCTCGGGTCGATGCCCTGGCACGAAAAGCAGACTGCGCGCCTGAGCCAGACGAGCAGAAAGATTCATGGAAGCAGACATGTGCAATCCGGGTCAGGCTGCGGTGGCGCCGGTCACATGCGTCACCACAAGGCGGCGCAGCAAGGGCAGCTGGCCGGTGAAGAAATGATCGGCCTCGGGCAGCACGGTCACCGCCTTGTCATGGCGGCGTGCCCAACCCAGGACCAGATCGCCGCCGAAATGGCCCGGGCTGTCATAGCTGCGGCCCGCAGGCACGCGGCCGTCGGGCAGGCTGGCCAGTACCACGCTCGAGGCCGGCGCACCGGCCTCGCTCAGAGCTGCAGCGATACGCGACACCACATGCGCTCCGAAGGAGAAACCCACCAGCGCCAGCGCCAGCCCCTGCCTGATTCCTGCGCGCAGGGCCTGCACCAGCGCCAACAGATCGTCGGCCTCGCCAGCGCCGCAGGCGTGCCCCCCCGTGCTGCGCCCCACGCCACGGAAGTTGGGGCACAAGTCAGCCAGCCCGCGTCGGCCAGCCCGCCCGGACGCGGGCCTCCAGCGGAGGAGAATCGCTCAGCACCTCCAGCATGCCTGCAGGACTGCGCACCAGCGTCGCGCTGCAGGCCAGATCGTCGGCAGTCAGTGCCTCGATCATCGCCATGCGGCCAACACAGTCACCAGCTCAGGCACGGCCGCAAACAGATCCGCTTCGAGGCCGTAGTCGGCGACGCTGAAGATCGGCGCTTCCGGATCCTTGTTGATCGCCACGATCACCTTGGAGTCCTTCATGCCGGCCAGGTGCTGGATCGCGCCGCTGATGCCGGCGGCGATGTACAGGCTCGGCGCCACGATCTTGCCGGTCTGACCGACCTGCCAGTCGTTCGGCGCATACCCCGCATCCACCGCCGCACGGCTCGCACCCAGCGCCGCGCCCAGCTTGTCCGCCAGCGGGATCAGCACTTCATTGAACTTGTCGCTGCTGCCGAGTGCGCGGCCACCGGAGACGATGATCTTGGCAGCAGTCAGCTCGGGGCGATCGCTCTTCGTGACCTCGCGGCCGACGAACTGGCTCTTGCCCGAGTCGGCCACGGCGGCAACCGATTCGACCGCGGCCGAGCCACCCGTGGCAGCCGCGGCGTCGAAGCCGGTCGTGCGCACGGTGATGACCTTGACCGCATCGGTGCTCTGCACGGTGGCGATGGCGTTGCCGGCGTAGATCGGGCGCTCGAAGGTGTCGGCGCTGATGACCTTGGTGATGTCGGTCACCTGGGCCACGTCGAGCTTGGCGGCCACGCGCGGGGCGACGTTCTTGCCGCTGGCGGTCGCCGGGAACAGCAGGTGGCTGTAGGCACCGGCCACGGCCAGCACTTGGGCCGCGAGGTTCTCGGCCAAGCCGTCAGCGAGGCTGGCGCCGTCGGCGTGCAGCACCTTGGTCACACCGGCGATCTGGGCTGCGGCAGCCGCAGCCGCACCGGCGTTCAGGCCCGCGATCAGCACGTGGACTTCACCGAGCTGCGCCGCCGCAGTCACGGTGTTCAGCGTCGCGCCCTTGATGGATGCGCCGTCGTGTTCAGCAATAACGAGTGCAGCCATCTCAGATCACCTTCGCTTCGTTCTTCAGCTTGGCGACCAGCGTCGCCACATCCGCCACCTTGATGCCCGCGCCGCGCTTGGCCGGCTCCGCCACCTTCAGCGTCTTGATGCGCGAGGCCACGTTGACACCCAGCGCGTCCGGCTTGATGACTTCCAGCGGCTTCTTCTTCGCCTTCATGATGTTCGGCAGCGTCACGTAACGCGGCTCGTTCAGGCGCAGGTCGGTGGTGATGATCGCGGGCAGCGACACCGACACCGTTTCCAGACCGCCGTCCACTTCGCGGGTGACCACCGCGCGACCGTCCACGACCTCGACCTTCGAGGCGAACGTGGCTTGCGGCAGATCCGCCAGCGCCGCCAGCATCTGCCCGGTCTGGTTGCAGTCGTCGTCGATCGCCTGCTTGCCCAGGATCACCAGCCCCGGCTGCTCCTTGTCGACCAGCGCCTTCAGGATCTTCGCCACCGCCAGCGGCTGCAGTTCGGCATCGGTCTCGACCAGGATGCCGCGGTCGGCACCGATCGCCATCGCCGTGCGCAGCGTCTCCTGGCACGGGCTCACGCCGCACGACACCGCCACGATCTCCGTGACGAGGCCCTTCTCCTTCAGCCGCACCGCTTCCTCGACGGCAATCTCGTCGAACGGGTTCATGCTCATCTTCACGTTGGCGATGTCCACGCCGGTGCCGTCGCTCTTCACGCGCACCTTCACGTTGTAGTCGACCACCCGCTTGACCGCGACCAGAACTTTCATCTTCAGACCTTTCGTTTTCCAGGGGGACGGATTGGCGCCGCCCGGGCGCTCAGTCCAGCTTGGCGCCCGAGACCTTGACCACCCGCTCCCACACCGCGGCGTCCTGCCGGAACTGGGCGCCAAAGCGCTCGGGACTGCTGCCCACAGGGATGAAGCCCATCTGCACGATGCGCTCGCGCATGTCGGGCTGGGCCAGGATCGCCTGCATCTCGGTGGCCAGGCGATTGACCACCTCGGGCGGAGTCCTGGCCGGGACGCTCATGCCCAGCCAGCCGGAGACCTGAAACACCTCATCCTTGATACCCTGTTCCACCATCGTGGGCACCTTGGGCAGCGCCTCCATGCGCTGGGTGCCGGTGACCGCCAAGGCCTTCAGCCGACCCGACTCGATGAAGGAGCGCGCCGACTGCAGGCTGGCGAAGGCCATCTGCAACTGTCCGCCCACCAGATCCTGCAGCATCGGCGACTCGCCCTTGTAGGGCACATGGCTCATGTCGGCCTTGAGCTTGTCCGACAGCCAAGCGCCGGCCAAGTGCGCGTAGGAGCCCATGCCCCAGGAGCCATAGGTGACCCTGCCCTTGTTGTGCTCGATGTGGGCGATCAGCTCCGGTGCGGTGGCCAGCGGCATCTTCGGGTTGACCAGCAGCACCACCGGTGCCAAGGCGATCTGGGTGATCAGCGTCTGGTCCTTCTGCGGGTGGTAGGGCAGCTTATCGTAGAGGAACTGGTTGATCAGCATGGTAGTGCCCAGCGAGACCAGTACGGTGTAGCCGTCGGGCGCGGACTTCAGCGCCTGGTCGGTGCCCATGATGCCGCCGGCACCGCCGCGGTTCTCCACGATCACCGGCTGGCCCAAGCGGGCCGAGAGCTTTTCGCCCAGGGTGCGGGCAGTGATGTCGGTGGCGCCGCCGGCGGCGTAAGGCACGATGAACTTGATGGGCTTGGCCGGCCAGCTCTGGGCCTGGGCGAGGCCGCTCAGGCCCAGCGTCGTCAGCACCGTAAAAGCACTCAAGGCGCCGGCCAAAACGCGGCGGGGAATGGCGGGGGTGGTCATGGGTGTGTCTCCTGTGGGTATGGTGTGGGTGTGGTGTTGTATGGGGGTGCGGGCCGGTTCGGTCGGGTCGGCTCAGCCGGGCAAGGTCAGCACGCCTTGGGCGCGCAGGTGCTCCAGCTGCGCGTCGCTCAGATCCAGCAGGCGGTTGAGCAATTCGCGGGTGCCTTCGCCCAAGGTGGGCGGGGCGCTGCGGATGGGCAGGCGCTGGCCGTTCAGCCGGTAGGGCGGTGCAAACACATGCGTGTGGCCGGCCACCGAGTGCGGCAGCTGCTGCACCAGCTGGCTGCGCTGGGTGCGTTCGCTGGTCAGGGCTTCGTGCAGGCCGGCCACCTGGCCGCAGGGGATGCCGTGGGCGTTCAGGCGCTCCAGCAACAGCGCGCGCGGTAGGCTGCGGATGACCTCGGTCACCAGGGGCAGCAGGCTCAGGCGGTGGCGGGCGCGCTCCACATTGGTGGCGTAGCGTGGGTCTTCCACGATGTCGGGGCGTTGCACCACGTGGCGGCAGAACTTGTCGAACTGGTGGTTGGTGCCCACGGCAATGATGAGCGGGCCGTCGGCCGCCTCGAACAGGCCGTAAGGCACGATGGACGGGTGGGCGTTGCCGTAGCGCTGCGGGTCGCGGCCCAGCAGTAGCGCGTCCAGGCCGTAGTAGCCGGTGACCATCAGGCCGCAGTCGTACAGGGCCAGCTCGATGAGCTGGCCCTGTGTTTTGGCGGGGTTGGAAGGGTGGATAGCGTCCGCCACCCGATCACGGCGGAACAGCGCGGCCAGCACCGCCTGGGCGGCGTACATGCCGGTCATCATGTCCACCACGGCCACGCCAAATTTCAGCGGCGGCATGTCGGCCGCGCCATTGAGCGCCATCAGGCCGGCTTCGCCCTGGATCACCAGGTCATAACCCGGGCGGCTAGCCTCGGGGCCGCTGCTGTCGTAGCCGGCAATGGCGCAGTAGATCAGGTCAGGCTTGAAGGCCTGGAGCTGCGCAAAGCCCAGGCCCAGCTTCTCGGCACCGCCGGTCTTGAAGTTGTGGATCACCACGTCCACCTGCGGCAGCAGCTGCTGCACGATGTGCAGCCCCTCGGGGCTTTGCAGGTCCAGCGTGAGGGACCGCTTGTTGCGGTTCATCGCGCTGAAGTAGGTGGTCTCGGTCTGGCCGATGCGCTGGCCCCAGTCGCGGGTGTCGTCGCCCCGGCCGGGGTGCTCCACCTTGATGACCTCGGCGCCAAAGTCGGCCAGCACCTGGCCGCACAGCGGCCCGGCGAACACGCGGGAGAGGTCTAGAACGCGCACACCCTGCAGCGGCAGCGTGGGATGCGCGTGGGGGTGAGAAGGCGTGTCGTGCATGGTTCAGACCTCCGCATCAGCCGGGGCGTCGGCCTCGGCCTGGGTCAGGGCGATGAAGCGCGCCAGGTGGTGGTCTTCATCGCCAAACTGGTGGTCAATCATCACCAGACGCTTGGCGTAGTGCGAGAGTGGCAACTCCCAGGTCATGCCGATGCCGCCGTGCAGCTGGATGCTCTCTTCGGCCACCAAGGTGCCGATGCGGCCCACGCTGAACTTGGCGGCGCACAGCGCTTTTTCGCGGCGCAGGCTCTCGGGCTCGTCGACGGCAGCGGCCGCGTTGATGACGGCCGAGCGGGCCTGCTCCACCTCCAGCAGCAGGTCGGCCATGCGGTGTTGCAGGGCCTGGAAGCTGCCGATGGGCACGCCGAACTGCTTGCGGGTGCGCAGGTACTCCAGCGTCTGGTCTTTGGCCACGTCCATGGCGCCCAGGCTTTCCGACGCCAGGGCCAGCAGCGCGTAGCCGTTCAGGCGCTGCAGCAGTGCCCCGCCCTGCCCTGCGGTGCCCAGCAGCGCGTCGGCCCCCAGCTGCACGGCGTTCAAGCTCAGCTGCGCGGCGCGGCCGCCATCGATGCGGCCGTGGCCGCGCCTCTCAAGACCCGCCGCCGTGCCCGGCACCAGGAACAGGCTGATGCCCTCGGCGTCCAGCGGGCCGCCCGCCGTACGGGCCGAGACGAGCAGCAGGTCGGCCGAGTCACCCAGCGGCACCACGCTCTTGGCGCCCTGCAGCCGCCAGCCCTGGGCGTTGCGGGTGGCAGTGGTGCTCACGCGGTTCAACTCGTAGTGGCTGCCGGGCTCGTCGTGCGCCCAGGCAGCGGTCAGCTCACCGCTGATGAGGCCGGCCAGCTCAGCACGCTGGACAGGGGTGCCCGCCTCGATCAGGCCGCGCCCCACCAGCAGCGCGCCCAGCAGGGGCTCCACCACCAGATGGCGGCCCAGGCACTCGAACACCACGCTCACATCGAAGCCGGCGCCGCCGAAGCCGCCATGGCTTTCGGGGAACAGCGCGCCGATGGCACCCAGCTCGGCCAGGCCGGCGTAGAGCGTGCGGCTGTAGCCCAGGGGGCTTTCGGCATGGTGGTGGCGGGCCTCGATGCCGTTGTGGTCGGCCAAGAAGCGGTTGAGCGAGTCCGCCAGCATACGGCGGTCTTCGGTGTGCTGGAAGTTCATGTCAGCGTCCCGTCCTCACAGGCCCAGGATCATCTTGGAGATGATGTTCTTCTGGATTTCGTTGGAGCCGCCGAAGATCGACAGCTTGCGGTAGTTGAAGTAGCTGGGCGCGGCGGTGGAAGCCACCGTGGCCAGTTCGGGGTCGCCCAGCAGGGGCTCGTCAAAGCCCTCGTACTGCGCGGCCTCGATGAAGGCCAGGGCCTGCGGCCCCATGGCGCGGCGGATCAGCGAGAGGATCTCCTGCCGGATCTCGGTGCCGCGGATCTTGAGCATGGAGCTTTCCGCCCCCGGCACGCCGCCACCGGCCACGGCGGCGATCACGCGCAGGTTGGTGGTCTTCATGTTCTCCAGGTCGATCTCCACCCGGGCCATGCGGGCGGCGAACAGCGGGTCGTGGCTCAAGGGCCGGCCGTTGCACTGCACGCGCGCCGCAATCACCTTGAGCTTGGCCATCGCCGCGATGCAGAAGCCCACGCCGGCGATGCCGGTGCGCTCGTAGGTGAGCAGGTACTTGGCATAGGTCCAGCCGGCGTTCTCCTCGCCCACCAGGTTCTCGACGGGCACCTTCACGTCGGTGAAAAAGACTTCATTGACCTCGCGGTCGCCATCCAGCGTGCGGATGGGGCGCAGCTCCACGCCGGGCGTGTTCATGTCCACCAGCAGGAAGCTGATGCCGGCCTGGGCCTTGGCCGCGCGGTCGGTGCGCACCAGGCAGAAGATCATGTTGGCGTGCTGGCCCTGGGTGGTCCAGGTCTTCTGGCCGTTGACGAGGTAGTAGTCGCCCGAGGCATCACTGACACGGACGGCGGTGGTCTTCACCGAGGCCAGGTCCGAGCCCGCACCGGGCTCGGAATAGCCCTGGCACCACCAGTCCGCACCACTCAAGATGCGTGGCAGCCAGTGGGCTTTTTGCTGCGCGTTGCCGTACTTGATGAGCACCGGGCCCAGCATGCTGACGCCGAAGGGCACGATGCGCGGGCCGCCGGCCAGGGCGCATTCGGTGTCGAAGATGAACTTCTCGACCGCGCCCCAGCCCGGGCCGCCGTGGGCCTGGGGCCAGTGGTAGGCCAGCCAGCCCTGGGCCTGCAGGATGGCGTGCCATTGCTCCTGATCGGCCTTGGACAGGCGCTGCCCGGCCTTGACCTGCCGGGCGATGCGCGCCGGCAGCTTGCCCTTCAGGAAGGTGCGCACGGTATCGCGGAAAGCCAGTTCCTGCGGGGTGAATTGGAGGTCCATGAGCGGGGTTCCTGCGCTGAGGTCAGAAGATTTCGAACAGGCCGGCGGCACCCATGCCACCGGCAATGCACATCGTCACCACGCCCCACTTCACGCGCTGGCCCTGGGCCTTGCGGCGCCGGCCTTCCAGCAGGAGGTGGCCGGCCAGGCGGGCGCCAGTCATGCCAAAGGGATGGCCAATGGCGATGGCGCCGCCGTCCACGTTCAGGCGTTCATCGGGGATGCCCAGGGTCTTTTGGCAGTAGATGGCTTGCGAGGCAAAGGCCTCGTTCAGCTCCCACAGGTCGATGTCGTCCACCGTCAGGCCGTGGCGCTGCAGCAGCTTGGGCACGGCGTAGACCGGGCCGATGCCCATTTCGTCGGGCTCACAACCGGCCACCGCCAGGCCCCGGAAGGCACCCAGCGGCTGCAGGCCCAGGCGCTCGGCCTCAGCGGCTTCCATCAGCACGCAGGCGCTGGCGCCGTCAGACAGCTGCGAGGCATTGCCGGCGGTGATGAACTGCTCTGGACCCTTCACCGGGGCCAGCTTGGCGAGTGACTCGTAGGTGGTGCCCACGCGGTTGCAGGTGTCATGGTCCACCGTGGCTTCTTGCTGGGTGACGGCGCCGGTGGCCTTGTCCGTCACCGCCATGGTGGTGGTAACGGCCACGATTTCCTCGGCATAGCGGCCGGCGGCCTGGGCCTTGGCCACCTTGCGCTGGCTCTCCACCGAGAAGCGGTCCTGCGCCTCGCGGGAGATGCCGTAGCGGCGGGCCACCACATCGGCGGTGTCGATCATCTCCATGTAGAGCGCGGGCTGGTGGGCCACAATCCAGGGGTCCAGGCCGCTGGCACCGTCTTGGCGCGAGCGGATGCCCGAGATGCTCTCCACCCCGCCGGCAATCATGGCCGGCGCGCCATCCACCACGATGCGCCCCGCCGCGATGGCGATGGCCTGCAGGCCCGAGGCGCAGAAACGGTTGACAGTGGTGCCGCCGATGCTCAGCGGCAGGCCGGCGCGCACCACCGTCTGGCGGGCCACGTTGCGGCCGGTGATGCCTTCGGGGTAGCCGCAGCCGAGCACGGCGTCTTCGATCAACGACGGGTCAATGCCGGCGCGCTCCACCGCGGCTTTCACCGCAAAGCTGGCCAGCGTGGGGCCGGGGGTGATGTTGAACTCGCCACGGTGGGCTTTGGTCAGCGGCGTGCGGGCGGTAGAGACGATGACGGCTTGGCGCATGGGAGGGCTTCTTTGGGAGGGAATTGGGGTGTCAGGCGGTCGCAGCCCGGCCGCGCGGCCACGTCAGGCGTGACCGCACGGGGGCCGGAGGGCGCAAGGAGTCAGAGACTCTCAGCCTCTTAGATTCAGGCTGTCGAAGTTGCGGCCCTCGGCCACCAACTGTTCCAGCAGTGGCGCGGGCTGCCAGAACAGCGTGTCTTCTTCGGCCAGGCGGCGCAGGTCCGCCAGGATCGGGGCCAAGCCGACGGTGTCGGCGTACTTCATGGGGCCGCCGCGGTGGCGCGGAAAACCGTAGCCGTGGACGAAGGTGACGTCGATGTCCAGCGGGCGCAGCGCGATGCCGTCGGCCAGCACCTTGGCGCCTTCGTTGACCATGGCCGCCAGGTAGCGGCTCAAAATCTGCTCGGGCGTGAAGGCGCGGGGCGTGATGCCCTTGCGATTGCGCTCGGCGTCCACGATGGCCAGCACCTCGGGGTCTGGCTGGCCGGTGCGGGCGCCTTGCGGGTAGCGGTAGAAGCCGCGGCCGGTCTTCTGGCCAAACCAGCCGCGCTCGCACAGGCGGTCGGCGATCTCCACGTAGCGAGCGCGCGGGTCACGGGTGGCAGCGCGGCGCTTGCGTGCGGCCCAGCCGATGTCGCCACCGGCCAGGTCGGTCACCTGGAAAGGCCCCATGGGGTAGCCGAAGCCGCGCACGGCGGCGTCGATCTCGTAGGGGCTGGCGCCGTCTTCCATCAGGTGGTCGGCGGCCTGCTTGTAGGTGGCCAGGATGCGGTTGCCGATGAAGCCGTCGCACACCCCCGCGCGCACCGGCACCTTCTTCAGGCGCCTGGCCAGCTCGAAGGCGGTGACCACCACGTCGGCGCCCACCCGGGCCGGCACCACGATCTCCAGCAGCTTCATGATGTTCGCCGGGCTGAAGAAATGCAGCCCGATCACGTCCTGCGGGCGGCCGGTGGCGGCGGCAATGGCGTCGATGTCCAAGTAGGAGGTGTTGGTGGCCAGCACCGCACCGGGCTTGCACACGGCGTCCAGCTGGCGGAACACGGCTTTCTTGACGTCCAGGTCCTCGAACACGGCCTCGATCACCAGGTCCACGTCCGCCACCTCGGCGTAGCGGGTGGTGGGCGTGAAGCGCGCCAGGGTGGCGGCCTTTTGCGCCTCGGTCAGGCGGCCCTTGGCCACCAGGCCATCGTACACCTTGGTGACATGGGCCACGCCGCGCGCGATGGCCTCGTCATCACGCTCCACCATCACCACCGGCAGGCCGGCGTCTAGTGCCGCCACGGCGATGCCGGCGCCCATGGTACCGCCGCCGATGACGGCCACGCGGGCCACCGGGCGCGGGGTGGCGCCGCGGGCCTCGGGCACCTTGACCACCTCACGCTCGGCGAAGAAGGCGTGGATCAGGCCGGCGCGCTGCGGGCTGTCGATGCAGGCCAGGAACAGGCGGCGCTCCAGCGCCATGCCCTCGGCAAAAGGCAGTTCCACGGCGGCGCGCACCGCCTCGATGATCTTCAGCGGCGAGAACAGACCACGGGACTTTTTGGCGGTGTCTTCGGCAAGCGCGTCCAGCGTGGCCAAGGCAGCGGCGGGGTCGGCCACGGCCATATCCCGCACCCGGCGCACCGGGGCACCCTGGGCGAGTCGCGCCTGGGTGTAGGCCAAGCCGACTTCCAGGGGGCTGAGGGTCTCGTCGTCCACCAGCAGGTCGATCAGGCCGGCCTTCACGCCGGCGGCGACGCTGATGGGCTTGCCGCTGAGCATCAGCTCGGCGGCGGCCTTCACCCCCATCAGGCGCGGGGCACGCTGGGTGCCCCCGGCGCCGGGCATCAGACCCAGCTCCACCTCGGGCAGGCCCAGCCTGGCGGCTGCAAAGGCCAGGCGGTAGTGGGCGGCCAGCGCCACCTCCAGCCCGCCGCCCAGCGCCGCGCCCTGCAGGCAGGCCACCACAGGCTTGGTGCACGACTCGATGCGCTGGCACACGTCCGGCAGCACCGGGGGCACAGGGGGCTGGCCGAACTCGCGGATGTCCGCACCGGCGATGAAGGTCTTGCCCTCGCTCACGATCAGCACCGCCTGCACCTCGGGCGCGGCGTCGGCCTGCTCGATGGCATCGAACAGGCCACGGCGCACGGCGGCGCTCAGGGCATTGACGGGTGGGTTGTGGATCGTGGCCACCAGCACCGATCCATGCAGGACGGTGGTGACAGCGGACGGGGCCGCAGAGGCCGATGCGGATGCGGGAGCGTCGTGCGCCATGGGAGGTCTCCTGTGTTGTTTTGGGCTTGACCCTATTCTTCTGATCCCGGAGTGTTTTTACAATCTCAAAATATTATGACGAACTGTCAAATAAATTTTGACATTGCCATGGACATCCAAGCCCTTAACCTGCTGGTGGAAATCATCGACTGCGGCAACCTGAGCCAGGTGGCGCGCAAGCTCAAGATGACGCGCGCCAACGTGAGCTACCACTTGGCCCAGCTAGAGAAGCAGACCGGCGTGCAGCTGGTGCACCGCACCACACGGCGGGTAGAGCCCACCGAGGTCGGGCTGCGGCTCTATGAACATGGCTGCAACATCCGGAACGAGATGCAGGCGGCCCAGGAAACCATCACCCGCCTGGGCCAGGGCCTGCAGGGACGGGTGGGCATCAGCGTGCCCAGCGGCTACGGGCAGATGGTGATGTCGCACTGGCTGATCGAGTTCAAGCGCCAATACCCGGGCATCGTGCTGGACGTGGTGTTCGAGAACCGGGTGGACAACCTGCGCGACGAGATCGACATCGCGGTGCGCATCCTGCCCGAGCCGCCGCAGCAGCTGGTAGCCCGCGACATGGGAACGGTGCGCTACCTGGCCTGCGCAGCCAGGACCTATGCCGACGCCCACGGCCTGCCCACCGAGCTGGCCCAGCTGGGCAGCCTGCCGGTGGTGACGGCCAATGTGGTGGGACGGCCGCTGTCGGTGCGCGGCTACCGCGGCGACAGCCGGGAGGAGGTGCAGCTCGCTCCCGCCCTGATCTCCGACCACTATCCCTTCCTGCGACAGGGCGTGCTGGCCGGTCTGGGCATCGGCCTGCTGCCCGACTACATGGTCCAGGACGTGTTGACCAGCGGCGAGGTGGTGACCGCGCTTGACGACTACCGGCTGAGCATCTTCGGCACGCGCATGTACCTGCTCACCCTGCCCAACCGTCACCCGACCCGCGCCGTGCGCACCTGCATCGACCACCTGCTGGCACGGGCCAAGAGCGAGTCGCCCTCATCCTGAACGGCTTGGCGCCTGCCGCCGCCCCGGTTAAACTGCGCGCCGCCAGGAGAGAGCCGCGCCCCCGAGCGCGGCCGCCGAAGGCGCAGAGGCGGGCCTGAACCCCCGATCTCGAACGCTCAGGCAGAAGGACTGGCAAGCGCCCGTGCCGCCGACAAGACCGGCACGGACGACACCTCACTGGAGAGAGACCACGGGCAGCGCCAGCAGGCGAGGCGACGCGGTCCACCGAAGGGGCAAGCGCCACATGGCGTCAATCTCTCAGGTAAAGCGGACAGCGAGGGCAGCACCATCGATCGACGATGGACCGATCCGTTCAAGATCGATGACCCGATTGCCCTCCCTCCGCCGAAAGCGAGCCGCCCGATGTCCGACGCTCCCGCCGCCTCCACCCCGCTGCTGCAGACCCCGCTGCACGCGCTGCATCTCGAACTCGGCGCTCGCATGGTGCCGTTCGCCGGCTACGCGATGCCGGTGCAGTATCCGGCCGGCATCATCGCCGAGCACCGCCAGTGCCGCGAGGCGGCCGCGCTGTTCGATGTCTCGCACATGGGGCAGGTGCGGCTGGTGGGCGACGATGCCGCAGCCGCGCTGGAAACGCTGGTGCCGCAGGACATCGCCGGCCTGGGCCTGCTGAAGCAGCGCTACGCCTTCTTCACGAACGACGCCGGCGGCCTGCTCGACGACCTGATGGTCACCCGCCGCGAGCACGACCTGTTCCTGGTGGTCAACGCCGGCTGCAAGAACGCCGACATCGCCCACCTGCAGGCCCGCATCGGCGCGCGCTGCCAGGTCATCCCCGAGCCGGAACGCGCGCTGCTGGCGCTGCAGGGCCCGAAGGCGGTCGACGCACTCGCGCGCCTGGACGCCGGCGTGGCGGCGCTCACCTTCATGACCGGCGGCCACTTCCGCCTGGCCGGCGCCGACTGCTTCGTCACCCGCTCGGGCTACACCGGCGAGGACGGCTACGAGATCTCGGTGCCCGCCGCCCAGGCGGTGGAGCTGGCGCGCGCGCTGCTGGCACAGCCCGAGGTGGCGCCCGCAGGTCTCGGCGCCCGCGACACGCTGCGCCTGGAAGCCGGCCTGTGCCTCTACGGCCACGACATCGACACCGCGACCACGCCGGTCGAGGCCGGTCTGGTCTGGGCGATCCAGAAGCTGCGCCGCCCGGGCGGCGAGCGCGCCGGCGGCCATCCCGGCGCCGAGGTGATCGGCGCGCAGCTGACCGGCGGCGCCGCGCGGCGCCGCGTCGGCCTGGTGGGCCTGGAGCGGCTGCCGGTGCGGGAAGGCGCGCCGCTGCTCGACGCCGAGGGCCGCCGCGTCGGCCAGGTCACCAGCGGCACGGTCGGCCCGAGCGTCGGCCAGCCGATCGCGATGGGCTACGTCGAGACCGCGCTGGCGGCGGTCGGCACCGCGCTGTTCGCCGAGGTGCGCGGCAAGCGCGTGCCGATGCAGGTCGCCGCGATGCCCTTCGCGCCTCACCGATACTTCCGCGGCTGAAGTGCGCGCCGCCCGCCGTGGCGGCCGACCTCAGCCCTCCATTTCATCGAACGAACGAACGAACCATCCGCATCCTGCGGGATGCGCTCCAGGAGCCCCTCATGAGCATCAAGTACACCCCGGACCACGAGTGGATCGACGCCACCGACACCGCCGCCGCGATCGTCGGCATCACCGTGCACGCGCAGGACGCGCTCGGTGACGTGGTGTTCGTCGACCTGCCGGCCGTCGGCACCACCTTCGCCCAGGGCGATGTCGCCGGCGTGGTCGAGTCGGTCAAGGCCGCGGCGGACGTCTACGCCCCGCTGTCGGGCGAGATCGTCGAGATCAACGAGGCGCTGCGCGACGACCCGTCGCTGGCCAACACCGATCCGCTGCAGGCCGGCTGGTTCTTCAAGATCAAGCTGTCCGATCCGTCGCAGCTCGACGGCCTGATGGACGCCACCGCCTACGACGCCCTGACCCAGGGCTGATGCCGGCCGGCGCGGGAGCCTGGTGCGATCCGCATGAACCGCACGCCATGCGCCCCCGCCGCCGCGCCCCCTTCTCCTCCCGCCTGACCGCCCTGCGGCCGGACGCCTGCAGGCCCCGGTCCGGGCCGCGCCTTTGCCCGACGACGACGCCACCGCCATGACGACTCCCGCCCTGCCCCGCCTGAGCGACCTCGAGAACCCGCGCGAGTTCACCGCGCGCCACATCGGCCCGGACGCGGCCGATGAAGCCCGCATGCTGGCGTCGATCGGTCCGGCCAGCCGCCGTGCGCTGATCGACGCGATCGTGCCGCCCTCGATCGCGCGCCCCGCGCCGATGGACCTGCCCGCGCCGCTGACCGAGGCCGAGGCGCTGACCGAACTGAAGGCGCTGGCGGGCAAGAACCGCGTGCTGACCTCGCACCTGGGCTGCGGCTACTTCGGCACGCACACGCCGGGCGTCATCCTGCGCAACATCCTCGAGAACCCGGCCTGGTACACCGCCTACACGCCGTATCAGGCCGAGATCAGCCAGGGGCGCATGGAAGCGCTGGTGAACTTCCAGACCATGGTCACCGACCTGACCGGCATGGCGATCGCCAACGCGTCGATGCTCGACGAGGCCACCGCCGCGGCCGAGGCGATGACGCTGGCCGCGCGGGTGGGCAAGTCGAAGTCGACCCGCTTCGTCGTCGCGCATGACGTGCTGCCGCAGTCGCTCGAGGTGATCCAGACGCGCGCCAAGCCGCTGGGCATCAGCGTCGACCAGGTGCACGCGACCGAGATCGCCGCGTCGCTGGCGGCCGCGCCGGCCTTCGCAGTGCTGCTGCAGTATCCGGGCGTGAACGGCCAGATCCGCGACCTGCGCCCGATCATCGATGCCGCCCACGCCGCCGGTGCCCTGGCCATCGTCGCCGCCGACCTGCTGGCGCTGACGCTGCTGACCTCGCCGGGCGAGCTGGGCGCCGACAT
The DNA here is from genome assembly GCF_013426975.1 of Sphaerotilus sulfidivorans. Lineage (GTDB taxonomy): Bacteria > Pseudomonadota > Gammaproteobacteria > Burkholderiales > Burkholderiaceae_C > Sphaerotilus > Sphaerotilus sulfidivorans. Next base: position 225,401 of record NZ_JACCPY010000002.1, on the reverse strand, counting down.
CGCGCTGGGCACGACGCAGCGCTTCGGCATGCCGATGGGCGCCGGCGGCCCGCACGCCGCCTACCTGGCGACCCAGGACGCCTTCAAGCGCTCGCTGCCCGGCCGTCTGGTGGGCGTGAGCATCGACAGCCACGGCGCGCCCGCCTACCGCCTGTCGCTGCAGACCCGCGAGCAGCACATCCGCCGCGAGAAGGCCACCTCGAACATCTGCACCGCGCAGGTGCTGCCGGCGGTGGTCGCCAGCATGTACGCGGTCTACCACGGCCCTGAGGGCCTGACCCGCATCGCGCAGCGCGTCGCCCGCCTGACCGCGATCCTGGCCGAAGGCCTGAAGGCGCTGGGCTGGACGCTGCTGCACGACAGCGCCTTCGACACGCTGCAGGTCGCCGCGGGCGATCGCCGCGACGCGCTGATGGCCGCGGCAGTCGCTGCGGGCCGCAACCTGCGCGCCGCCAGCGCCGACACGCTGGCGATCTCGCTCGACGAGACCTCGACCCGCGCCGACGTGGAAGCGCTGTGGGCGGTCTTCGGCGCTGCGGCGGGCGACACGCCGCTGCCGAGCCTGGACGCCTACGCCGACACCGTCGCGCCGATGATCCCGGCCGCGCTGGTGCGCAGCTCCGCGTTCCTGACCCACCCGGTCTTCAACACGCACCACAGCGAGACCGAGATGCTGCGCTACATCCGCGCGCTCTCGGACAAGGACCTGGCGCTGGACCGCAGCATGATCCCGCTGGGCTCGTGCACGATGAAGCTCAACGCGACCTCCGAGATGATCCCGATCACCTGGCCGGAATTCGCCCAGGTGCACCCGTTCGCGCCGGCCGATCAGCTCGCCGGCTATGCCGAGCTGAACGCGCAGCTCACCGCCTGGCTGGCCCAGGCCACCGGCTACAAGGGCATCAGCCTGCAGCCCAACGCCGGCTCGCAGGGCGAGTACGCCGGCCTGCTGGCGATCCAGGGCTGGCACGCCTCGCGCGGCGAGAGCCACCGCAACATCTGCCTGATCCCGGAGAGCGCGCACGGCACCAACCCGGCCTCGGCGCAGATGGTCGGCCTGCAGGTGGTGGTGGTGAAGTGCGACGCCAACGGCAGCGTCGACCTCGACGACCTGCGCGCCAAGTGCGAGAAGCATGCGGACCAGCTCGCCGCGATCATGATCACCTACCCGTCGACCTACGGCGTGTTCGAGCCGCGGGTGCGCGAGCTGTGCCAGCTCGTCCACGACTTCGGCGGCCGCGTCTATGTCGACGGCGCCAACATGAACGCGCTGGTCGGCCTGGCCGCGCCGGGCGAGTTCGGCGGCGACGTCAGCCACCTGAACCTGCACAAGACCTTCTGCATCCCGCACGGCGGTGGCGGCCCCGGCGTCGGCCCGGTCTGCGTCGTCGAGGACCTGGTGCCCTTCCTGCCCGGCCACGCGACCGCGGGCGAGACCCGCGAGGGCGGCGTGGGCGCGGTGTCGGCCGCGCCGCTGGGCAACGCGGCGGTGCTGCCGATCTCGTGGATGTACATCCGCATGATGGGCGCCGAGGGCCTGAAGGCCGCCACCGAGACCGCGATCCTGAACGCCAACTATGTGGCCGCCCGTCTGGCCGCGCACTACGACATCCACTTCAGCGGCGGCATCGACGGCATCCAGGGTGGCGGCGTGGCGCACGAGTGCATCCTCGACCTGCGCCCGCTGAAAGAGACCTCGGGCATCAGCGCCGAGGACGTCGCCAAGCGCCTGATCGACTACGGCTTCCACGCGCCGACGCTGTCCTTCCCCGTCGCCGGCACGCTGATGGTCGAGCCCACCGAGAGCGAATCGCTGGCCGAGCTGGACCGCTTCTGCGACGCGATGATCGCCATCCGCGCCGAGATCGCGCAGGTCGAGTCCGGCGCCTGGCCGCGCGAGGACAATCCGCTGAAGAACGCGCCGCACACCGCCGCCAGCCTGGTGTCGGGCGAGTGGACGCACGGCTACAGCCGCGAGACCGCCGCCTACCCGGTGGCCAGCCTGCGCCGCACGAAGTACTGGAGCCCGGTCGGCCGCGTCGACAATGTGCACGGCGACCGCAACCTGTTCTGCTCCTGCGTGCCGATGAGCGCGTTCGAGTCCAACTGAACCTGCCCTGACGAGACCTGCCGATGACGCCTTCCGACCGCGCCCTGCCCCTGCAGCATTTCGCCAGCGACAACTACGCCGGCATGTGCCCGAACGCCGCGCGCTGGTTCATGGAGGCGCAGACCAGCGGCCACGAGCCGGCCTACGGCGAGGACCGCTGGACGCAGCAGGTCTCGGAGGGCTTGCGCGAGCTCTTCCAGACCGACTGCGACGTCTATTTCGTCTTCAACGGCACGGCGGCCAACTCGCTGGCGCTGGCCTCGCTGTGCCAGAGCTACCACTCGGTGATCTGCAGCCCGGTGGCCCACATCGAGACCGACGAATGCGGCGGGCCGGAGTTCTTCTCCAACGGCTCGAAGCTGCTGGTGGGCGAATCCGAGAGCGCCTCGGCGCGGCTCGGCAAGCTCACGCCGGACGCGGTGGAATCGCTGGTGACCAAGCGCCACGACATCCACTACCCGAAGCCGAAGGTGGTGAGCCTGACCCAGGCCACCGAGCTGGGCACGGTCTACAGCGTCGAGGAGGTGCGCGCGATCGCCGCGATCGCCAAGCGCCGCCACCTCAAGGTGCACATGGACGGCGCGCGCTTCGCCAATGCGGTGGCCACGCTGGGCTGCCATCCGAGCGACATCACCTGGCGCGCCGGCGTCGACGTGCTCTGCTTCGGCGGCACGAAGAACGGCCTGCCGGTCGGCGAGGCGGTCGTGTTCTTCGACCGGGCGCTGTCCGAGGACTTCGCCTGGCGGGTCAAGCAGGCCGGCCAGCTGGCGTCGAAGATGCGCTTCATCTCGGCGCCGTGGCTGGGGCTGCTCGAGAACGACACCTGGCTGGCCAACGCGCGCCATGCCAACGCGATGGCCGCGCGGCTGCACGCCGCCCTTCGCGACGTGCCCGGCGTCGAGCTGCTGCACGCGCCGCAGGCCAACGCGGTCTTCGCGCGGCTGCCGCAGCCGGCGGTGAACGCGCTGCATGCCAAGGGCTGGCGCTTCTACCAGTTCATCGCGGGCGGAGGCTGCCGCTTCATGTGCAGCTGGGACACCCGGCCGGAGTCGGTCGACGCCTTCGCCGCCGACATCCGCCAGGCCTGCGGCGCCTGAGCAGCGAACGCGGTCAAGGGCTGAAGTACAGTCGGGCGCCATGAACATCCGACTGATCCAGATCCTGCCCGAGTCCAGCGAGCCCCCGAAGCAGCTGATGATCCTGCTGCACGGCGTCGGCGCCAGCGCGCAGGATCTCGTGCCGCTGGCGCATGCGCTGCGCGAGTCCTTTCCCGCCGCGGCCTTCGTGCTGCCCGACGGCGTCGAGCCCTTCGACGCCAGCCCGGCACTGGCCGGACGCCAGTGGTTCTCGATCCAGGGCGTGACCGAGGAAGACCGCCCGGCGCGGGTGCGCGCGGCGCTGCCGGCCTTCGTCGAGCTGATCCGTGCCTGCCAGCGCCACTTCGGCATCGGCGAGGCCGCCACCGCGCTGATCGGCTTCTCGCAGGGCTCGATCATGGCGCTGGAGGCCTGCGCGGCGGTGCCCGGCCTGGCCGGACGCGTGCTGGCCTTCTCGGGCCGCTACGCGCGTCTGCCCGAGACGGTCTCGCCGCTGACCAGCTATCACTTCCTGCACGGCGCCGAGGACGCGGTGATCGCCGCATCGAACTCGCGCGCCGCCTTCGAGCATCTCTCCGGCCTGGAGGGCGGCGACGCCACGCTCGACATCGCCGACGGCGTCGGCCACGAGGTGCACGAAGCGCTGGTCGACCGGGCGCTGTTCCGGCTGACGCACCATGTGCCGGTGCGGATCTGGAAAGAGGCGATGGGCGCCAGCGCCCCCTCGCCCTCCGGGGACAACTGAGGACGATTCGGTCCCGAATTCGGCCGATCGGGCATCGCGCCGGCGGGTCACAGTGCGGGGGCACGAATGCGCCCCCTCCACCCGACCCGACATGCCCATGCAGCCTGAGCACGAAGACGCCGCACCGACCGCGCCCCCGGTCCCCGATCGTGCGGATGACGCCCCCGTCAGCGACGGCCCGCGCCTGATGGTTGCCGAGGTCGTGCCGGTGTGGAAGCGGCATGTCGACGCCTCGCGCGTCGCGGTCGAGGACGGCGTCTGCCGGCTGCTGGAGACCTTCTCGCAGCTGTGCGACGGTGTCACCCAGGTCAGCCGCCAGGCCGACGAGACGGTCGCCCCGATGAGCGCCGGCGCCTGGACCCAGCGCCGCGACGTGATCCTGGGCGAGCTGATCGATCAGGTCGACCGTGCCCGGCAGCACCGCGAACGGCTGCTGTCCCAGTTCTCCGAAGGTTTGCTGCAGCTCGAGGACATCGAGCGCTCGCTGCGCGAGGCCAGCCTGGGTGCCGGCGCCGATCCGGACGTGGTCGACGGCCTGCAGCGACTGGACAGCACCCGCCACAGCCTGGCGGCACTGTCGCGCCAGGTCGCTGCCGACCTGCGCAGCGACCATGTGCAGCACGATGCCGCCCGCAGCCAGGCCGCCCAGGCGATCGACCGGCTGCTGGCCGACAGTCTGCCGACCAATGCCGGCGCGATGGCCGACACCATTCGCAGCCTGAGCACACGCATCGAGCAGGATCTGGAGCAGGTGCTCGTCGGCCTGCAGTTCCAGGACCGCATGAGCCAGATGCTGCACGGCGTGGCTGCCGACATGCAGCGCTTCATCGAATGGATGGCAAGCAACGAGCACGCCACCCATGCCGACGCGATGCGCTGGCTCACGCAGCTCGAACACTCGTACACGATGCGCGAGCAGCAGCTGCTGCATGACGGCAACAGCGGCGAAGGCAGCCCTCCCGCGCCCACCGGCATCGAGTTCTTCTGATGCTTCTGATCCAGCACCGGTCCGAGCACCGGCACGACACCCCTGAACAACAGCCCCGACCGAGGTGATTTCATGAGCAAGACCATTCTGGTCGTCGACGATTCGAGCAGTTTCCGGACCGTGGTGAAGCTGGCCCTGCAGAAGGCTGGCTATGCGGTCGTCGAGGCCGTCGACGGCGAGGACGCCAAGGGCAAGCTCGAGGCGCACAAGCCCAACCTGATCGTCTGCGACGTCAACATGCCGCGCCTGGACGGGCTGAGCTTCGCGCGCTTCGTCAAGGCAGGTCCCTTCAAGTTCACGCCGATCATCATGCTGACGACCGAGTCGCAGGACACCAAGAAGGCCGAGGGCAAGGCCGCCGGCGTGCGCGCCTGGATCACCAAGCCCTTCCAGCCCTCGCAGCTGGTCGACGCGGTTTCGCGTCTGTGCATGTGAACGACCTCACCTGCCCCGAAGCGCCTGCCGAGGCGCTGGCCCTCGATGGCGAGCTGACGATCGTGCAGGCCACCGCGCTGCGCGAACGGCTGCTCGAATGGCTGCCGCAGGCCGACGGCCGGCTTGACCTGTCGGGCATCAGCGCCTGCGACAGCGCCGGCATCCAACTGCTGCTGGCACTCTCGCGCAGCCTGCGCGAATCAGGCCGCACCCTCCAGATCCTCCAGCCGTCGACCGCCGTGGTCGAGTCCCTGCAACGCTACGGTCTGGACGCGCTGCGGGCCTGACCTCCGGAGAAGTCCACCATGTTCCAGATCAAGAGCATCTACCAGGCCCAGCGTGAACAGGACGCGATCGAGCGCCATCTCGCCCGCGCCGTCCAGGCCGCCGCCCAGGGCGACTTCTCGCAGCGGGTCGACGCAGCGGCGCTGCCGCCGCATCTGCACGGCACCGCCGCCGCCGTCAACCAGCTGATCGACACCGTCGCGCAGATGCGTCTCGATCTGTCCCGCATGCATGCGGAGCATGACAAGGGCGACATCGATGTCGTCATCGATGCCAGCCGCTACCGCGGCGAGCTGCGCCAGATGGCGCAGGGCATCAATGACCTGGTGGCCGCGCACATCGCGGTCAAGAAGATGGCGATCAGCGTGGTGCACGAGTTCGGCCAGGGCAATTTCGATGCCCCGATGCCGCAACTGCCGGGCAAGAAGGCCTTCATCAACGACACGATCGAGCAGGTCCGGCGCAACCTCAAGGGCCTGATTACCCAGATGAACCACATGGCGGCCGAGCACGAGCGCGGCGACATCGACGTGGTGGTCGATGCCTCCCGCTTCAATGGCGATTTCCGCACGGTGGCCGAAGGCATCAATGCGATGGTCGGCGCACACATCACGGTCAAGAAGCAGGCCATGGCCTGCTTCCAGGCCTTCGGCGACGGCAACTTCGATGCGCCGATGGTGCAGCTGCCCGGCAAGAAGGCCTTCATCAACCGCACCATCGAGCAGGTGCGCGGCAACCTGAAGGCGCTGGTCGAGGACACCCGGACCCTGGCCGATGCCGCCTCCGACGGCCGGCTCGACGTGCGGGCCGACGCCGCTCGCCATGCCGGCGACTTCCGCCGCATCATCGAAGGCATCAACAACACGATGGATGCCATCGTCGAGCCGATCCAGGAGGTCCAGCAGGTCATGGCCTGCATGGAAGCCGGCGACATGACCCGGCCGGTGCAGGGCCACTACGCCGGCTCCTTCGCCGAGCTGAAGGATGCGGTCAACAACACGATGACCAAGCTCTCGCGCACCATCAGCGACGTGATGGCCGCCGCCGACGCGCTGACCGCCGCGGCCGGCCAGGTCTCGAGCACCTCGCAGACACTGTCGCAGTCAGCCTCGGAGCAGGCCGCCAGCGTCGAGGAGACCACCGCCTCGCTGCAGGAGATGGCCGCCTCGGTCAAGCAGAACTCGGAGAACGCCAACATCACCGACGGCATGGCCTCCAAGGCCGCCAGCGAGGCGGTGACGGGTGGCTCGGCAGTCACCCGCACCGTCGAGGCGATGAAGTCGATCGCCTCGAAGATCTCGATCATCGACGACATCGCCTATCAGACCAATCTGCTGGCGCTCAATGCCGCGATCGAGGCGGCACGCGCCGGCGAACATGGCAAGGGCTTCGCGGTGGTCGCCGCCGAGGTGCGCAAGCTCGCCGAGCGCAGCCAGGTCGCCGCGCAGGAAATCGGCCAGCTCGCGGGCTCGAGCGTGCAGCTGGCCGAGCAGGCCGGCAATGTGCTGACGCAGATGGTGCCGACGATCAACCGCACCTCCGAGCTGGTGCAGGAGATCTCGGCCGCCTCGGGCGAACAGGCTGCGGGCGTCAACCAGATCACCACCGCGATGAGCCACCTCAACGGCGCGACGCAGCAGAACGCCTCGGCCTCCGAGGAGCTCTCGGCCACCGCCGAGGAGCTCTCGGGTCAGGCCGCGCAGCTGCAGGAGATGATCGCCTTCTTCCGTCTGGCCCAGGACGAAGGCGGCTTCGGCCACCACGCCGCGCCGGCCCGCATGGGCTCCGCACGGTCGTCGGGCGGCTTCGACGAAGGCAGCCGCCGCGCCCGCAGCATGCCGACGGGCAGCGGCTCGCGCGGCCGCGCGGCGATGGCGGTCGAGGCCGGATTCGGTCACTTCTGAACCCGGCCCGCGCGCCCCGCCTGCCATGATCGCCTCATCGATCGCTTCCGCCTCCCGCGGTCACAGCCAGCCGGCCCGGGAGGACGACGGATCGCCGCTGCACCAGTTCCTGTGCTTCGCGCTCGGCCTGGAGCCCTGCGCGGTGCGCATCGACCTGGTGCGCGAGATCCTCGAGGTCGGCCACATGACGCCGCTGCCGCTGATGCCGGCCTTCGTTCGCGGCGTGATGAACCTGCGCGGCGTCGTCGTGCCGGTGATCGACCTCGGCGCCCGGCTCGGCCTGCCCGCCACCGTCATCGGCCGACGCACCTGCATCGTCATCGTCGACGTCTGCCTGCCCGACGACGGCGGCACGCAGACGCTGGGCGTGCTGGTCGACGCGGTGCAGGAGGTCATCAACATCGCCGAACGCGACCTCGAGCCGGTACCGCGGCTGGGCACGCGCATCGACGCGGCGCATCTGCGCAGCATGGTGCGCCACCGCCAGCAGGCCACGCCCGAGCTCGATCTGGCCGCGATCCTCGATCCGCAGCGCCTGGTCGGGCTGATCGGCGAGCATCGCCAGCATGCGCAGCCGCCTCACTGAAGCGGCGGTACACCACCGCGAACCGGTCTCCGGCTTCGTGCAGCCCCGCCAGGGCCATGCCCTGAACCTGCTGGCCGGCCAGCTCTACTTCGGCACCCAGGCCGGCACGGTGCGCACGCTGCTGGGCTCGTGCGTCGCGTTGGTGCTGTGGCATCCGCAGCGACGCATCGGCGCGATGTGCCACTACCTGCTGCCCGGCAGGCAGCGCCGCGACGGCTCGCCCGACGCCCGCTTCGGCGACGAGGCGATCGGTCTGCTGCTGCACGCCATCGAGCGCAGCAGCACCCGGCCCGCGGATTTCCAGACCCACCTCTACGGCGGCGCCGACACCATGCCGGGCCGGGACGGCCCGAACTTCAACATCGGCGAGCGCAACATCGCCATCGGCTGCGAGCTGATCGACCACCACGGCTTCGATCTGCAGGCGGTCGATGTCGGCGACTTCGTGCCGCGCACCGTGACCCTGGACCTGCAGGCAGGCCGCATCGAGGTCAGACGCGGCCACTCGTCCCGGCAGGCGATCCGGCGCATCCAGCAGCGCTGAACGCGGCCGAAGCCGATCTCAGGCCTGCGGTGCGATCTGGCCGGCCAGCGGCGGCACCGGCAGCACGACATCCGCGCACTGCGCGCGCCAGCGCAGCACATGGTCCATCACCACCAGCGCCAGCATCGCCTCGGCGATCGGCGTGGCGCGGATGCCCACGCACGGGTCATGGCGGCCGAAGGTCTCGACCGAGGTCGGCTCACTGGCGCGGTTGACCGAGGCCTTCGGGATGCGGATCGAGCTGGTCGGCTTGATCGCGATGGAGACCTCCAGGTCCTGACCGGTCGAGAGGCCGCCCAGCACGCCGCCGGCATGGTTGCTGGCGAAGCCGGTCGGCAGCATCTCGTCGCCGTGCTCGCTGCCGCGCTGCGTGACCACACCGAAGCCGTCGCCGATCTCCACGCCCTTGACCGCGTTGATGCCCATCATCGCGTACGCGATGTCGGCATCGAGCTTGTCGAACAGCGGCTCGCCCAGACCGACGGGCACGCCGCGCGCCACCACCTTCAGCCGCGCGCCGACCGAGTCACCCGACCGGCGCAGCGCGTCCATGTAGGCCTCGAGCTCGGCCACCTTGGTCTCGCCCGCCGGCGCGAAGAAGGGGTTGACCGGAATCTGCGCCTCGTCCTCGAACGGGATCGCCACGTCGCCGAGCTGGGTCATCCAGCCGGCGAAGGTGGTGCCGTGGCGCTGCTGCAGCCACTTCTTCGCCACCGCGCCGGCGGCCACCATCGGCGCGGTCAGCCGCGCCGACGAGCGCCCGCCGCCGCGCGGATCGCGCAGGCCGTAGCGGCGCCAGTAGGTGTAGTCGGCGTGGCCGGGACGGAAGGTATCGAGAATGTTGCCGTAGTCCTTGCTGCGCTGGTCGGTGTTGCGGATCAGCAGGCAGATCGGCGTGCCGGTGGTCTTGCCTTCATAGACGCCGGAGAGGATCTCCACCGCGTCGGGCTCGTTGCGCTGCGTCACATGGCGGCTGGTGCCGGGGCGGCGGCGGTCCAGATCGGGCTGGATGTCCGCTTCGGAGAGCTCGAGCCCCGGCGGGCAGCCGTCGATGACGCAGCCGATCGCCGGGCCGTGGCTCTCGCCGAAGTTGGTGACGCGAAACAGGAGGCCGAAGGTGCTGCCGGACATGGTGGAAGAGTTCGAGGAAATGGCGGCGATTGTAGGCGCCCGGTCCCGGCCGGCCGAGACGGCGCGAATTGTCCGGCGAATGCCCTGCTGCTCAGGACTTCCCCAGGCCTGTCGATACCGAAAATCCATCCATCGTCACCAGGGACCTCCCATGAGCACGGCTTTCGAAACCCCCACCGCGACCCGCTCCCCTTCCGGCGCCTCGAGCAAGTCCCAGCAGCGCGGCCAGGCTGGCTCCGAGGGCGGCAGCATGGCCCACCTGCGCGGCGAGTACCTGACCTTCCGCCTGGGCAACGAGGAATACGGCATCGACATCCTCAAGGTCCAGGAAATCCGCTCCTACGAGGCGCCGACCCGCATCGCCAACGCCGCATCCTGCTTCAAGGGTGTGGTCAATCTGCGCGGCGTCATCGTGCCGATCGTCGACCTGCGGCTGAAATTCGGCTGCGACTCCGCCGAGTACAACAGCTTCACCGTCGTGATCGTGCTGAACATCAACGGTCGCGTCGTCGGCGCGGTGGTGGATTCGGTGTCGGACGTGCTGGAGCTGCCCGGCGAGGCAGTCCGCCCCACGCCGGACATGGATGCCAGCGTCGACACCCACTACATCACCGGCATCGCCAGCCTGCAGGAGCGCATGCTCATCCTGCTCGACATCGAGGCCCTGATGGGCAGTTCCGACATGGGCCTGACCGGCTCGATGCTCGACATGTGACCGGGTGACCGCTTTCGGTTCCAGCCTCGAGTCATCCTGACTCGTTGACAGCACGGCCTCTTAAGGGCGCCGTGCTTTTTTTATGGCATGGTCAGACCTGTTACAAGCAGAAACAACCATGCCAAAGCGACCCTGTCCTGTCCACCGCTCTCGCTGCAGCTGCCGCATCGCGCCCGGACGTCGCCGCCCTGCCTTGTCGATCCGGACCCGGCTGCTGCTCTGCGCCCTGCTGCCGCTTGGCCTGGCCACGCTGGCGCTGCTGGTGTCGCATCAGTGGCCCGGTCCGGCCGGCAGTCCGCTGGCAGGCGCACTGCTGCTGGGCGCACTCGGCCTGGCGCTGGCGCTGGTGCAGTCACACGGGCGCGCCCTGACCGAGCCGCTGCTGCAGGCGCAGCAGGCGCTGGACGCACTGCAGCGCGGCGACTACGACCACCCGGTTCCGGTGCTTCGTCTGGACGAAAGCGGCGAGGTGCTGCGCCGCATCCGCGAGCTGGGCGACTACCTGACGGTCGTGCTGCCGTCAGAGAATGGCGATGAGCCCGATCAGGTGCACCAGGTTCAGGTGCGCGAGGCCGCCTCGTCGCTGCCCGCCTCGGCCGGCCAGTCGCGGATGTAGGCCTTGAGCATGCGGTTCTCGAAGTCCTGGCTGTCGACCACCGCCTTGGCCACGTCGTAGAAGGAGATCACGCCCATCAGCGTGCGGGCGCTCATGACCGGCATGTAGCGGGCATGGCGCTCGAGCATCATGCGACGCACTTCGTCCATCTCGGTGCCGGGCGTGCAGGTCAGCGGGTGATCGTCCATCACGCCACGCACCGTCATCGCGCCGATGGAGCCCTGGTTGCGCACGACCGCCTGGATGACCTCGCGGAAGGTGAGCATGCCGACCAGGTCGCCGTGCTCCATGACCACCAGCGAGCCGATGTCATGCTCGGCCATCACGGCCACGGCTTCGGCCAGCGGCTGGTTCGGGGTGACGGTGAAGAGCGTGTTTCCCTTGACACGCAGGATGTCGCTGACTTTCATGGGGAGGTCCTTGGAGTTGTCGGATTCGGGACGCAAGAAACGGTGCTGTTGCGCCAATATAGCCCACATCCTGCCCGAGTTCACCCCGAGGAGACCTGTGTGATGCCGATGCGATTCATGCTGGCCGGACGCCAGCTGCATGCCGACCAGACGCCTGGCGCCGCCCCCGATTCACGATGCGTCGTGTTCGTGCATGGCGCGCTCAACGACCGGAGCGTCTGGACGCATGCGGCGCGCTGGTGCCGGACGCAGGGCCTGGGCGTGCTGGTGCCGGACCTGCCCGGCCACGGCCTCAGCGAGGGCCCGCCTGACGCAGACATCGGCGCGATGGCCGACACCCTGCTGGCCCTGCTGCGATCGGCCGGGCTCAGGCGGACCGTGCTGGTCGGCCACAGCATGGGCTCGCTGATCGCGCTGGAGGTGGCTGCGCGTCTGGCGGGGCCTGACAAGGCGCCGCAGGATCCGCAGATCAGCGATCTGGTGCTGGTCGGCACCGCGTTCCCGATGCGGGTGGCACCGGTGCTGCTGCAGCAGGCGGCCGAAGCCCCGCTCCAGGCGATCGAGCTGATCGCCTCGCTGTCACATGCGGGCCCGTCGGACGGCCGTGCCGAGCGTCAGGCCGCCAGCAGGGCACGCATGCAGCGGGTGCTGGCCGGCTGCGATGCACGGCTGCTGCCCGAAGGCCGGCGCACCTTGCTGGAGCTGGATCTGGCCGCCTGCGACCGCCATGACAGCGCGCTGGCGGCGGCACGCCTGCTGACCGAGGCCGGCGGCCCGCCGCGCTGCCACCTGATCTGCGGCGAGCTCGACCAGATGACCCCGGTGCGACGCACCGCGGCGCTGAGGGATGCGCTGCAGGCCGAGCAGCAGACGCTGCCTCAGGCCGGCCACGCGATGATGGAGGACGACCCCGAAGGCTTCGTCGCGGCGCTGCAGGCGGTGCTGCAGGCCGAGGCGACGGCCCGTCCCGTCAGGCCGTCGCCAGCCGACGCGCCTTCATCTCCCGACGCAGGCTGACCGCATCGCTGGCGTGGGCCAGCGCCGGTGCCGCCGCATCGAGCCGGAACACCGCCACCGCCTCGGTCACCGCCTGGGCCTGGCCGGTGACCGTCTCGGATGCCGAGGACAGCTCGTCGACCAGCGCCGCGTTCTTCTGCGTGAGCTGATCCATGTGCGAGACCGCCTCGTTGATCTGGGAGATGCCGTTGAGCTGCTCGGAGGCACCGGCGCTGATGCCCGCCACCAGCTCGCTCATGCGCTGCACCGCCGCCTGGGCCTCCTCCATCGTGCCGCAGGCCCGACGGGTCTGCTCGGAGCCGGCCTCGACCTTCAGACCGGCATCCTCGATCAGGTCCTTGATCTCGCGGGCCGCCACCGAGGTGCGCTGCGCGAGCTGGCGCACCTCGCCAGCCACGACACCGAAACCCCGTCCCTGCTCGCCAGCGCGTGCGGCCTCCACCGCGGCATTGAGCGCCAGCAGATTGGTCTGCAGCGCGATGCCGTCGATCACCTGGGTGATCTCGCGGATGCGTCGCGAGGCATCCGCGATCGCCTCGACCGTGACGGTGACCTCCTTGACCGCCTCGGTGCTGCGCGCAGTCACGTCGGCCGCCTGGCGCGCCACATCGGCGACATCGCGGGCGGTATCGGCGCTGTGCCGCACCGTCTCGGTGATCTCGGCCATCGACGCGGAGGTCTGCTCCAGGCTGGAGGCCTGGGATTCGGTGCGCTCGGCCAGATTGCGGTTGCCGCTGGCCAGATCATGCGAGGTGTGCCGCAGCCGCTCGACGCCGGCACGGGTGTCGCCGACGATGGCCATCAGGTTGACCGAGAGCTGATTGAGCGCTCGCGCCAGCCGGCCGCTCAGCCCGGGCTGGCCGGTCGGCAGCTGCCCGGTCAGATCGCCGGCAGCCAGCCGGTTGGCAAAGCGCAGCAGCGCCTTCAGCGGCTCCTGGTTCTGCCGGCGGATCAGCGCGGCCACGCCGACCGACACACCGGCAGCCAGGAGCGCCGCCGCCGCCGTCGCGGCAAGCTGCCCGGGCCAGAGCGACATCAGCTGCGCGCCGCCCCAGCCGCCGGCCACGCCAAGCAGGCACAGCGCCTGGGTGCGCCAGTGACCGTCGCCCTGCAGGCGGTCCAACCCGCGGGCCAGCACGCCCTGAGGCGCCAGACGACCCGCCTGCAGGCGCGGTCCGCCGCCGCCCCGGCTCGCCGCCTCGCGCATGCGGGCATACAAGGTCTCGGCCTCGCTCACCTGCTGACGGTCAGGCAGGGTGCGCACCGACATGTAGCCCACAGGTCGATCGCCATCGAGCAGAGGCGTCACATTGGCCATGACCCAGTAGTGATCGCCGTTCTTGCGCCGGTTCTTCACCAGTCCGGACCAGGGCTGCCCCGACTCGATCGTCTGCCACATGTCGCGGAAGGCCTCTTCCGGCATGTCGGGGTGGCGAATCATGTTGTGGGGCTGACCGAGCAATTCCTCCCGGATGTAGCCGCTGACCTCGATGAAGGCCGGATTGCAATAGAGGATCCGCCCCTGGAGATCGGTCGTGGAGACCAGGGCCTGCCCGGCCGGGAAAGCGTACTCCCGCTGGGTGATCGGCAGATTGGTGCGCATGCAGGTTTCCTTCCCTCGAACTGCCTGGAATGGGAACAACAGGAATCATGCTCGCAGGCAGGCTGCGAGAACTGCGCAAGCCTAGGGCGCGGGTTCCCCGGCTGAAACCACAAAAACCTGCCGGGTCCGGGTGCTGCTCCGGCTCATGTCCGGGTCCACGCTGCCGGACTTCAGTTCACGGAATGTTGCGGATCCAGGCAGTCAGGCTCCCCAGGCCTGGCCAGGGCATCGGCCAGGGTGAGTTCCGACAGGCCGGTGCGCTGCTGCAGCGGCTGCAGCAGCGGATCGCCGGCCAGCAGCAGCCGCTCGACCAGCGGGGCCAGAGGCGTGGCCGCCGGCTCGGCCAGCAGCACATGGCGCGCCTCGCCGTCCTCGGCCAGCAGCCCGATCCAGTCGAGGCGCTGCAGCACCTCCAGCACCGGCTCGGCCTGCAGCGGGTCCAGACGCAGGCGCTCGCACAGCGCGGCCAGCGCCATGCCGCGCGCTGGCGTCTGACGCGCCCGGGCCAGCTCGCCCAGCAGTTCCAGCGCCAGCACGAAGCGCCAGCCCGGCCGGTACTCGCGCCGGCGCACCCGCAGGTCCAGGCTGGGCATGTAGGCCGCCACCACCGCGCCCAGCAGCACGATGACCCAGCCCAGATAGATCCAGATCAGCAGGATCGGCAGGGTCGCGAAGGCGCCGTAGATCGTGGTGTAGGTCGGCACCAGGCTCAAGTACCAGGCCAGCAGCTTCTTGGCGATCTCGAAGGCCACCGCGACGAAGATCCCGCCCGCCAACGCATGGGTCCAGCGCACCTGGGTGTTGGGCACGAAGCGGAACAGCATCGCCGCGCCCAGGGCCATCAGCAGCAGCTCGGCCAGCCCCAGCAGCAGCGCCACCCCGCCCGGCAGGCTTTCGACCACATCGCGCGACGCGGTCAGGGCCCAGGAGGTCAGCGACAGGCTGAAGCCCAGCATCAGCGGCCCGAGCGTGGCGGTGGTCCAGTACACCAGCACCCGGCGGGTCAGCGACCGGGGCTGACGCACCCGCCAGATCGCGTTGAGCGAACGGTCGATGGTCTGCAGCATCGCGATCGCGGTGAAGAACAGCACCACCAGACCCACCGCCCCCACCCGGCTGGCCTTGGTGGCGAACAGCGTGAGCTGCTGCAGCACCGGCCGCGCGATCGCGTCAGGCACCAGGTTCTGCAGGAAGTACAGCTCCAGCGCCTTGCGCAGGCTGGCGAACATCGGAAAGACGGTGAAGATCGCGAAGGCCACCGTCAGCAGCGGCACCAGCGAGACGGTGGTGGTGAAGGTCAGGCTGCCGGCCGCCACGCCCAGCCGGTCTTCGCGAAAGCGCTGGCGCAGGGTCTGCAGGGTCTCGCGCCAGGGCCAGTGCGATCGGGAGATATTCATGACGGATATCATGCCAAAGCCCCCGGCCCGCCCGGGAACGAACACGATCCCCGCCCACATGAACGACGCTCCCGTCCCCTCGCCCCACCCGACTGCCGCCCATTCCACCGATCCGGTCGATCCGGTCGACGGCCAGCCGCGACCGCCCACGCCCGCGGTGCAGCGCAGCCGCTGGCTGACCTTCGGACTGTGCCTGGCGCTGGTCGTGCTGGGGCTGCTGTGGGAGCTGGTGCTGGCCCCGACCGGGCGCGGCACGCTGGCGATCAAGGTGGTGCCGCTGGTGCTGGCCCTGCCCGGCCTGTGGCGCATGCGGCTCTACACCTACCGCTGGCTGAGTCTGGCGGTCTGGCTCTACGCGGCCGAGGGCGGCGTGCGGGTGCTGGGCGAACGCGGCCTGGGCCCGGCGCTGGCCCTGACCGAGATCGTGCTGTCGGTGCTGCTGTTCGGCGCCTGCGCCTGGCATGTGCGTGCACGGCTGGCAGCCGGCCGTCTGCTGGCTGCAGAAAAGACCGCAGAGCCCGCCGCATGAGCCTGGAGAGCCTGGACACCCCGAAGTTTCTCGAGCAGCTTGCAGCCCGGATCGGCCCGGCGCAGGTGCTGCGCGAAGGCGACCTGTCGGCCTGGACGCTGGACTGGCGCCGGCGCTGGCCGGGCCGCGCGCTGGCGGTGGCCCGGCCCGGCACGACCGAGGAGGTCGCGCAGGTGATGCGCCTGTGCGCCGAGCACCGCGTCGCGGTCGTGCCGCAGGGCGGCAACACCGGCCTGGTCGGCGCCTCGGTGCCCGACGCCAGCGGTACGCAGCTGCTGCTGAGCCTGCGCCGGCTCGAGCGGGTGCGTGCGATCGATCCGGCCAATCTGACGATGACGGTCGAGGCCGGCTGCGTGCTGCAGGCCGCGCAGCAGGCCGCCGAGGCCGAAGGGCTGTGGCTGCCGCTGAGCCTGGCCTCGGAGGGCAGCTGCACCGTCGGCGGCAATCTGGCGACCAATGCCGGCGGCACCCAGGTGCTGCGCCACGGCAACGCCCGCGAGCTCTGCCTGGGACTGGAGGTGGTCACGCCCGCCGGCGAGATCTGGGACGGGCTGTCGGGCCTGCGCAAGGACAACACCGGCTACGACCTGCGCCACCTCTACATCGGCAGCGAGGGCACGCTGGGCGTGATCACCGCCGCGGTCATGAAGCTGCAGCCGCAGCCGGCGGCCACCCGCACCGCGCTGGCGGCCTGCGACTCGCTCGAGACCTGCGTGGCGCTGCTGCGCCTGGCGCGCAGCCAGGCGGGCGACGCGCTGACCGGCTTCGAGGTGATCGGCCGGCATGCGCTGTCGCTGGTGGCACGGCATTTCCCGCAGATCCCGCAGCCGCTGTCGGCCTGCGCCTGGACGGTGCTGCTGGAACTCTCCGACAGCGAGGGCGAGGCCCATGCGCAGGGCCTGCTCGAGGCGCTGCTGGCGCGCGCGCTGGACGCGGGCATGATCGGCGACGCGGCGGTGGCGCAGTCGCTGGCGCAGTCGCGCGCGATGTGGCAGCTGCGCGAGTCGGTGTCGGCGGCGCAGTCGGCCGAGGGGCTCAACATCAAGCACGACATCGGGCTGCCGGTGTCGGCGATTCCCGAGTTCGTGGCCCGCACGGATGCGGCGCTGCGCGCGCGCTGGCCCGGCGTGCGCCCGGTCACCTTCGGCCACCTGGGCGACGGCAACCTGCACTACAACGTGCAGGCGCCCGAGGGCGAGGATCCGGGCCGCTTCCTGGACGCGCAGGAAGACGCGGTCAACATGCTGGTGCACGATGCGGTGCAGGCACACCGCGGCACGATCTCGGCCGAGCACGGCATCGGCCGGCTCAAGCGCGACGAGCTGCAGCGGCGCAAGTCGCCGGTGGCGCTGGCGCTGATGCGCTCGATCAAGCAGGCACTGGACCCGGACGGCCGGATGAACCCGGACCGGATGCTGCCGGCAGGCTGAAAGCCCGACGCAGCGAACCCGCCCGGCTCATCCCAGGGGCCTTGTTGGCTGCATCTACTGCAGCGGGCCGTCCAGCCCTTCGGGCACCGGCAGCGCAAGCACCTCGATGCCCTCCTCGCGCAACTCGCGACGCTCCTCGGGCGTGGCCTGGCCGCGAATGCCGCGGGCCTCGGCATCGCCGTGATGAATGCGCCGGGCTTCCTCGGCGAAGCGCGGACCGACATCCTCGGTATGCGCCAGCACATGGCGCACCGCCTGCAGGAAGATCGCCTCGGCCTGCTGCCGCTCGGGCGTGGCCGCCGGGGCCGGATGGGAGACCGGTCGGGTCGACGGCACCTGGACCGGTGCCGCAGAGCGTGCGCTCGGGGTCTCGGCCCGCGAGGTCGACAGGTTCAGCCGCGGCGCCGAGGGCAGGCGCACCACCTCGGCACTGCCGCACAGCGGACAGGTCAGCAGGCCGCGCGCGCACTGGGACTGGTAGTCCTCCTCGGAGCCGAACCAGCCCTCGAAGCCGTGCCCGGCCTCGCACTGCAGATCGAATACTTTCATGGACCGGAATTATCGGCCGCGGCTCCAGGCCTCGGCAGGCCGCCAGTCCAAGGCCCAGCGGCCGGCGCGCCATTGCTGCAGCCACAGCAGCGCGATCATCGTCTTGGCATCGGTCACCTCGCCGTCGCGGATCCAGTCGGAGAGCTGCTGCTCGCTGGCGGCGAAGACATCGAGGAACTCGCCCTCGTCGAGCCGGCGCTCGCCGACCGTCAGGCCGCGTGCGAACCAGATCTCGATGCGCTCGTCGGAATAGGCGATCGCGTTGCGCAGCTCGCCGGCCAGCGCCCACTCGGCGGCGCTGCAGCCGGTCTCTTCGTGCAGCTCGCGCACGCCGCAGGTGATGCCCGCCTCGCCGGCGTCGATCTTGCCCGCGGGAAACTCGATGAAGGCGCGGTGGTGCGGATAGCGGTACTGGCGCTCGAGCAGCAGGCGGCCGTCGTCGAGGATCGGCACCACCATGACCGCGCCCGGGTGGACGATGTATTCGCGGTAGGAGACCGAGCCGTCGGGCAGGCGCACCGTGTCGTGCATCACCTGCAGGAAGCGGCCCGAGTGGGCCAGCGTCGAGTCCAGGCGCTGCTCGCGCAGGTGGTCGTCGCCCTCGGGCAGATCGGCAAGATCAGGCAGCATGGACTTCAGCGCTGACGGCGCAGATAGCGCCAGACGAAGCCGGGAAAGGCCAGCGTCAGCATCAGGCACAGCAGCACGGCGTAGAACTGCCAGCCCTGCGGGACCATCTGGCCGGCGCGTGACTCCAGCAGCCGCCCGACCAGGATGACGATCCCGGTATGCAGCAGCAGCTCCAGCAGGCGCCAGGCCAGGGCCTTGGGCGCGCGCAGCGGGCCGAAGGCCAGAAGCCGCTCGGTGACGAACGGCAGGTTGGCCAGCACCGCCGCCAGCAGCAGCACCAGCCAGATCGAGGCGGATGAGCTCACCTCACGGACTCCGTCGTCAGCCGGCCAGCGACTTGACGATGGCCTGCGAGCACAGCGTCATCAGGCCGCCCGGGATGATGCCCAGCAGCAGCACCGCCGCGCCGTTGAGCGACAGCGCAGTGCGCGGGCCGCCGGCGATGACGATCGTGGCGCTGTCCTTCGGCTCGTCGAAGTACATGACCTTGACGACGCGGATGTAGTAGAAGGCGCCGATCAGCGACATCACCACACCGAAGATGGCCAGCTGGATCAGCACCGGATCATTGGTGGAGATCAGTGCCTGCAGCACCGCCAGCTTGGCATGGAAGCCCACCATCGGCGGCACGCCGGCCAGCGAGAACAGGAAGATCGCCATCACCGCGGCCAGCACCGGGCTGCGCTTGTGCAGACCGGCCAGGTCGACGATGTCCTCGGCCTCGAAGCCCTGGCGCGCCAGCAGCATGATCAGACCGAAGGTGCCCAGCGTCGTGACCACATAGGTCAGGATGTAGAACAGCGACGAGCTGTAGGCGTTGGCGGCCGACAGGGTGTTGCCGTTGACCACGCCGGCGATCATGCCCAGCAGCAGGAAGCCCATCTGCGCGATGGTCGAATAGGCCAGCATGCGCTTGAGGTTGGTCTGCGCGATCGCCGCCAGGTTGCCGATCAGCAGCGAGCACACCGCCAGCACGCCCAGCATCTGCTGCCAGTCGGCCGCCAGACCCATCATGCCGTCGACCAGCAGACGCATCGCCATGCCGAAGGAGGCGATCTTCGGCGCACCGGCGATCAGCAGCGTGGCGGCGGTCGGCGCACCCTGGTAGACGTCCGGCACCCACATGTGGAAGGGCACGGCGCCGAGCTTGAAGGCCAGGCCGGAGACGATGAACACCAGACCGAAGGTCAGCACCTGACGGTTGGCCTCGCCCTTGGCGATGACGTCGAAGATGGTGCCGATGTCCAGCGAGCCGGTCGCGCCATACAGCATCGACATGCCGTAGAGCAGGAAGCCGGAAGCCAGCGCGCCGAGCACGAAGTACTTCATCGCGGCTTCGGTCGACTGGGCGTGGTCGCGGCGCAGCGCCACCAGCGCGTACAGCGACAGGCTCATCAGTTCCAGGCCGATGTAGGTCACCAGCAGGTTGTTGGCCGACACCATCACCGAGATGCCCAGCAGCGAGAACAGGCTGAGCGAATACAGCTCGCCCTTGAGCATCTCGCGGCTCTCGGCATAGGGACGCGCGTAGATCAGCGTGACCGCGATCGCGATCACCGCAAACAGGGCCAGCAGGTGACCCATCGGATCGGACACCACCATGCGGTTCATCGCATAGAGGGTCTCGCCGTCCTGGATGTAGGTCCAGTGCATCGCGCCGACGCCGGCCAGCGTCAGCAGCGTCAGCACATGGGTCGGCGTGCGCTTCGGGTCGGTGACGAAGAGGTCGGCCAGCGCGACCACGCAGGTCATCACCAGCAGGAAGATCTCGGGATACACCGCGAGCCAGTTCATTGCAGTCATGGGGTGCAGCGCTCCGTGATCACAGTTTCGAGACGCCGACGTGGCGGATCAGCTCGGTCACCGACACATGCATCACGTCGGTGAAGGGCTTGGGATACAGGCCCATGCCCAGCGTGCACAGGGCCAGGATCGCCAGGATCGCGAATTCGCGGGCGTTGATGTCGGTCAGCTCGCGGACATGGTCGTTGGCGACATCGCCGAAGTAGACGCGCTTGACCATCCACAGCGTGTAGGCGGCGCCGAAGATCAGCGCGGTGGCGGCCAGCAGGCCGATCCAGAAGTTGTACTTCACCGCACCCAGGATGACCATCCACTCGCCGATGAAGCCTGCCGTGCCCGGCAGACCGGCATTGGCCATGCCGAAGAAGACCGCGAAGGCGGCGAACTTGGGCATCGTGTTGACCACACCGCCGTAGCTGGCGATCTCACGGGAGTGCACGCGGTCGTACAGCACGCCGATCGAGAAGAACATCGCACCCGACACAAAGCCGTGCGAGACCATCTGCACCAGACCGCCGGAAATGCCCAGCTCGCTGAAGAAGAAGAAGCCCAGGGTGACGAAGCCCATGTGCGCGATCGACGAATAGGCGACCAGCTTCTTCATGTCGTTCTGCACCATCGCCACCAGACCGATGTAGATCACGGCGATCAGCGACATCGTGATCAGCAGCCAGGACCACTCATGCGAGGCGTCCGGCGCGATCGGCAGCGAGAAGCGCAGGAAGCCGTAGGCGCCCAGCTTCAGCATGATCGCGGCCAGCACCATCGAGCCGCCGGTGGGCGCCTCGACGTGGGCGTCCGGCAGCCAGGTGTGGACCGGCCACATCGGCACCTTCACCGCGAAGGCGGCCAGGAAGGCGAAGAAGATCAGCGTCTGCACGTCCATCGGCAGCGGCAGCTTGTGCCACGTCAGGATGTCGAAGCTGCCACCCGACTTGTAGTACAGGTAGATCAGCGCGACGAGCATCAGCAGCGAGCCGGCCAGCGTGTACAGGAAGAACTTGATCGCGGCGTAGACGCGGCGCGGACCGCCCCAGATGCCGATGAGGATGTACATCGGGATCAGGGTCGCCTCGAAGAAGACGTAGAACAGCAGGCCGTCGACCGCCGAGAACACGCCCACCGTCAGGCCGGACATGATCAGGAAGGCGCCCATGTACTGGTGCGCGCGGTCGGTGATGACCTCCCAGCCGGCTCCCACCACCAGCACGGTGATGAAGGCGGTCAGCGGGACGAACCACATCGAGATGCCGTCGACACCCAGGTGGTAGTTGACATTGAAGCGCGGGATCCAGCTGATCTTCTCGACGAACTGCATCGCAGCCGTCGAGTTGTCGAAGCCGGTGATCACCGGGATCGTGACCAGGAAGCTGACCAGCGAGCCGACCAGCGCGATCCAGCGCGCGGTGCCGGGTTGATCATCGCGGCCGACGGCCAGCAGGATGATCCCGAAGACGATCGGGATCCAGATCGCAAGAGAGAGGTATGCCATGTTCAGGTGCCTCCGCTCAGCGATGCAGCCACACGAACCACGTCATCAGCGCGAAGACGCCGACAAGCATGACCAGTGCATAGTGGTAGATGTAACCGGTCTGGAGGAGTCGCACCAGCGAGCCGATCCAGCCGACCAGGCGAGCGGACCCGTTGACGGCTGCGCCGTCGATCAGGGTCACGTCACCCACCTTCCACAAGCCGCGACCCAGCAGGCGTGCACCCGCAGCGAAGATGTGCTCGTTGATCCAGTCCATGTAGTACTTGTTTTCCATCAGCGTCACCAGCGGCGCGAGCGCGCGGGCGAAGAAGGCAGGAACAGCAGGCACCAGCATGTAGAAGACATAGGCGGTCACCACGCCACCGACCGCCAGCCACAGCGGCAGCGTGACCAGCGAGTGGGTGGCCATGGCCGCCGCGCCATGGAAGTGCTCGGCCAGCTGGGCCATCGCCGGATGGCGGGCCGCGTCGACATGGACCGCATCCTTCAGGAAGTCGCCGAACAGCAGCGGCTCGATCGTCAGGTAGCCGATCACCACCGACGGAATCGCCAGCAGCAGCAGCGGCACCGTCACCACCCAGGGCGACTCGTGCGGCGTGTGCGCATGGCCGTGGCCGTCGTCGTCATGATGGTCGTGCTCGCCCGGGAAGGGCTTGTGATGGAAGTGCTCCTTGCCGTGGAAGACCAGGAAGTACATCCGGAACGAGTAGAAGGCGGTCACGAAGACGCCGGCCACCGCCGCGGTCAGCGCGATCGGCGCTGCGGCCAGGTTGCTCGCACCCAGGGCCAGGATGATCGAGTCCTTCGAGTAGAAGCCCGAGAAGAACGGCGTGCCGATCAGCGCCAGGCTGCCCAGCAGCGAGGTGATCCAGGTGATGGGCATGTACTTGCGCAGGCCGCCCATGTTGCGGATGTCCTGGTCATGGTGCATGCCGATGATGACCGAGCCCGCGCCGAGGAACAGCAGCGCCTTGAAGAACGCGTGCGTCATCAGGTGGAACACCGCGACCGAGTAGGCCGAGGCGCCCAGCGCGATCGTCATGTAGCCCAGCTGCGACAGCGTCGAGTAGGCGACCACCCGCTTGATGTCGTTCTGGATGATGCCCAGGAAGCCCATGAACAGCGCGGTGATCGAGCCGATGATCAGGATGAAGTTCAGCGCGGTGTCCGACAGCTCGAACAGCGGGCTCATGCGCGTCACCATGAAGATGCCGGCCGTCACCATGGTCGCCGCGTGGATCAGCGCCGAGATCGGGGTCGGACCTTCCATCGAGTCCGGCAGCCAGACATGCAGCGGGAACTGCGCCGACTTGCCCATCGCACCGATGAACAGGCAGATGCAGGTCACGGTGATCAGCATCCACGGCTCGCCGCCGAACGGATTGTCGAAGCCCAGCTTGGCGTACTCGTCGGCCTTGGCAAAGGCCTCGGTGTAGTTCAGCGTGCCCGCGTAGGCCGCGATCAGGCCGATGCCCAGGATGAAGCCGAAGTCGCCGACCCGGTTGACCAGGAAGGCCTTCATGTTGGCGAAGATCGCCGTCTGCTTCTTGTACCAGAAGCCGATCAGCAGGTAGGAGACCAGGCCCACCGCTTCCCAGCCGAAGAACAGCTGCAGGAAGTTGTTGCTCATGACCAGCATGAGCATCGAGAAGGTGAACAGCGAGATGTAGCTGAAGAAGCGCTGGTAGCCCGGATCCTCTTCCATGTAGCCGATGGTGTAGATGTGCACCATCAGCGACACGAAGGTCACCACGCACATCATCATCGCCGTCAGGCCGTCGACCATGAAGCCGACTTCCATCTTCAGGTCGCCCAGCACCATCCACTCGTAGACGGTCTGGTTGAAGCGTGCGCCGCCGATCACGTCGATGAGCGTCATCACCGACAGGATCAGCGCGACCAGCACGCCAAGAATGGTGGCCACATGCGAGCCTGTGCGACCCACGGCCTTGCCGAAGAAGCCGGCGATGATGGCGCCCGCCAGGGGCGCCAGCGGAACCGCCAGCAGTGTCGATTGCGAGAGCTGAGACATTTTCTGGTTTTCCCCTTGGCGTCAGCCCTTCAGCGAATCGAGCTCGTCGACGTTGATGGTCGAGCGGTTGCGGAACAGCACGACCAGAATGGCCAGACCGATCGCGGATTCGGCCGCAGCGACCGTCAGGATGAAGAACACGAAGACTTGGCCGGCCATGTCACCCAGGTAGTGGGAGAAGGCCACGAAGTTCAGGTTGACCGACAGCAGCATCAGCTCGATGGCCATCAGCAGCACGATCAGGTTCTTGCGGTTCAGGAAGATGCCGATCACCGACAGCGCGAACAGGATCGCGCCCAGCGTCAGGTAGTGTCCGAGGGTGATCATGCCTTTCCTTTCGCGGCGTCAGCGGCCGGTGCGGTCGTCTCGGCGGCGGGCTGGGAGGGCAGCTCGCGCACGGCGTCCATCTTGACGATGCGCAGGCGGTCGGCCTTCTTCGCCTTGACCTGCTCCGACGGGTTCTGGCCGCGCACATCCTTGCGACGACGCAGCGTCAGGGCCACCGCGGCGATCATCGCCACCAGCAGCAGCACCGCGGCGAGCTGGACCGGGTAGAGATAGTCGGTGTAGATCTCGATGCCCAGCAGCTTGGTGTTGGGCACGGTCTCGGCACCCGGCATCGGCTTCGGATCCGGCACGTTGAAGCCGCGCTGCAGCACCCAGGCCATTTCCAGCGCGATGATCACGCCAACCAGGCCGGCGACCGGGAAATGTTTCCAGAAACCCTGGCGCAGCAGGTCGAGATTGATGTCGAGCATCATCACGACGAACAGGAACAGCACCATGACGGCGCCGACGTACACCAGGACCAGGGAGATGGCCAGGAATTCGGCATGCAGCAGCATCCAGACGCACGAGGCGCTGAAGAAGGCCAGCACGAGGAAGAGCGCCGCATGCACGGGGCTGCGGGCCGTGATGACCCGGAAGCCCGAGAACAGCAGCACGGCGGAAAAGACGTAGAAGAGCGCGGTGGTCGTGTCCATGTCGATGTCGGGTACTCGATGCGCAGGCCCAGCCCGGCCCGGCACCGTCACCATGACGGCACCAGCGAGTCTGGGTGGAATGGCTTACCGGTACTTGGCGTCCGCCTCCTTGTTGGCTGCAATCTCTTTCTCGTACCGATCACCGACGGCCAGCAGCATGTCCTTCGTGAAGTACAGGTCGCCGCGCTTCTCGCCGTGGTATTCGAAGATGTGCGTCTCGACGATCGAGTCGACCGGGCAGCTTTCCTCGCAGAAGCCGCAGAAGATGCACTTGGTCAGATCGATGTCGTAGCGCGTGGTGCGGCGGCTGCCGTCATCCTTGCGCTCGCCGGCCTCGATCGTGATGGCCATTGCCGGGCAGACCGCTTCGCACAGCTTGCAGGCAATGCAGCGTTCCTCGCCGTTCTCGTAGCGGCGCAGCGCATGCAGGCCGCGGAAACGCGGGCTCAGCGGCGTCTTCTCTTCCGGGAACTGGACGGTGACCGTCTTCTGGAAGAAGTGACGACCCGTCAGCTTCATTCCCTTGAGCAGCTCCAGCAGCATGAAGCTGGAGACGAAATCCTTGACAGCAGACACGGTGTGCTTCCTTGCTGGCTCGATTTATTTCCAGATGTTCCAGGGCGACTGGATCCACAGACCCACCACCACCAGCCACACCAGCGTGAGCGGAATGAAGATCTTCCAGCCCAGACGCATGATCTGGTCGTAGCGGTAGCGCGGGAAGGTCGCACGCACCCACAGGAACATCGTGACCACCACGAAGGTCTTGATGCCCAGCCAGATCCAGCCCGGGATGAAGCTCAGGGCCGCGACCGGCGCATCCCAGCCCCCCAGGAACATCAGCACGGCCAGCATCGACACCAGGATCATGTTGGCGTACTCGGCCAGGAAGAACATCGCGAACGACATGCCCGAGTACTCGATCATGTGACCGGCGACGATTTCCGCCTCACCTTCCACCACGTCGAACGGGTGGCGGTTGGTCTCGGCCAGACCCGAGATGAAGTAGATGACGAAGATCGGCAGCAGCGGCAGCCAGTTCCAGGACAGGAAGTTCAGGCCCATGTCGGCGAACTGGCCCTTGGTCTGGCTGACGACGATGTCGCTCATGTTCAGGCTGCCGGCGACCATCAGCACCACGACGAAGCAGAAGCCCATCGCGATCTCGTAGCTGACCATCTGCGCCGAGGCGCGCATCGCGCCCAGGAAGGCGTACTTCGAGTTCGAGGCCCAGCCGGCGATGATCACGCCGTAGACCTCGAGCGAGGTGATCGCCATCAGGAACAGCAGGCCGGCGTTGACATTGGCCAGCGCGACCTCAGGTCCGAAAGGCACGACCGCCCAGGCGGCCAGCGCCGGCATGATGGTCATGATCGGGCCGAGGAAGAACAGGCCCTTGTTCGCGGCGGTCGGGGCGATGATCTCCTTGAAGATCAGCTTGACCGCATCGGCGATCGGGGTCAGCAGACCCATCGGGCCGACGCGGTTCGGGCCCGGACGCACCTGGGTGCGACCGATGGCCTTGCGCTCCCACAGCGTCAGATAGGCCACGCAGCCCAGCAGCGGCAGCAGCACCGCGACGATCTTCAGCAGGGTCCAGACGACGGGCCACGCACCTCCCAGGGTCGCGGCGCCGGTGGTTTGCAGGGTATCCAGCATCATCAGCTCTTTTCTGCGACGGCGACTCAGGCGCGCTCGAGGCTCACGGTGCCGAAGACGGCACCGAGCGCGGCGGTTTCAGGGCAACCGGCGCTGACGCGCACGGTGTCGGCGGCCAGCGTGGCATCGATGGCCACCGGCAGCACGACGCTGCCTTCGCCCTGCTTGACGCGGACCTTGGCACCGGTCTGCACGCCCAGCTTCGCGGCCAGTGCGGTGCCAATGGCCAGCAGCGGCGCGGCGGCATCGGCGGTGGCCTGCAGCGAGGGCGCGCGACGCACGACCGAATCGGTGGCGTAGAGCGGCACGTTGGCGATGCGCTGCAGACCCGCCGGGGCCGCGACCAGCTGCGGGGTGGCGCTGCTGGCGTTGGACAGGCGGGCCGACACCTTGGCGGCATCGTTCAGGCCGGCAGCGGCGCGCACGTCCTCGACCGATTCCTGCGTGAAGGCGTTCAGGCCCAGCAGATTGCCCAGCACGCGCAGCACCTTCCAGCCCGGACGGGTCTCGCCCAGCGGACGCACCACGCCGTGGAAGGACTGCACGCGGCCTTCGGCGTTGACGAAGCTGCCACCGGTCTCGGTGAACGGCGCGATCGGCAGGATCACGTCGGCGAACTCGACATTGGCCTGGAAGGGGCTGAAGGCGACGACCATCTCGGCCGCGGCCAGCGCCTTGGCGGCCTGGGCGGCGTTGGCCGCGTCCAGCACCAGCTCGGTGTTGAACAGCAGATAGGCCTTCAGCGGCTTGGCCAGCATCTCGGCGGCATTCAGGCCGCCCTGGCCCGGCAGCGCGCCGACCAGCTGGGCGCCGACTTGGTTGCCAGCATCACCCAGGAAGCCGCAGGACGCGCCGGTCTGCGCGGCGATCCAGTTGGCGATGGACAGCAGCTCGGCTGCCTGCGGGTGGGCGGAAGCCGCCTGACCCAGCAGCACCGCGCCCTTCGAGCCCGACAGCAGCGCCTCGGCGATGGCCTGGGCTTGTTCACCCGGCTGCACCGCCAGCGGCGCAGTCACGCCCTTGGCGGTGGCCACGGCGGCCGCGACCTCGATCAGCACCGACAGCCACTGCGACGGGGCCGCGACGATCTCCGCGCCGACCGGCAGCGCCCAGTCCTCGGCCTGCGCACCGATGCGCATGACCTGCGCGCCATGGCGAGCCGCCTGGCGCAGACGCTGCGCGAACAGCGGATGGTCCTTGCGCAGGAAGGAGCCGATGACCAGCGCACGGTCGACCGACGACAGCTCGGCGATCGGCAGGCCCAGCCAGCGCACCGCGCCGGCGTCCACGCGGAAGTCGCTCTGGCGCAGGCGGTGGTCGATGTTCTGGCTGCCCAGGCCGCGCACCAGCTGGCCCAGCAGGAAGAGTTCCTCGCTGGTGCTGGTGGCCGAGGCCAGCGCGCCGATCGAGGCGGCGCCATGCTGCGACTTGATGTTCTTCAGGCCGTTGGCGACATATTCCAGCGCGACCGTCCAGTCGACGTTCTTCCACTGGCCGCCCTGCTTGACCATCGGCTGGGTCAGGCGGGCATCGCTGTTCAGGGCCTCGTAGCTGAAGCGGTCGCGGTCGGCGATCCAGCACTCGTTGACGGCCTCGTTCTCCAGCGGCACGACGCGCAGCACCTTGTGGTTCTTGACCTGCACGATCAGGTTCGCGCCGGTCGAGTCATGGGGGCTCACGCTCTTGCGACGCGACAGCTCCCAGGTGCGGGCCGAGTAGCGGAAGGGCTTGCTGGTGAGCGCGCCGACCGGGCAGATGTCGATCATGTTGCCCGACAGCTCGGAGTCGACCGTGCCGTTGACGAAGGTGGTGATCTCCGAGTGCTCGCCCCGGTTGACCATGCCCAGCTCCATCTGGCCGGCGATCTCCTGGCCGAAGCGCACGCAGCGGGTGCACTGGATGCAGCGGCTCATCTCCTCCATCGAGATCAGCGGGCCGACCTCCTTGTGGAAGACGACGCGCTTCTCTTCCTCGTAGCGCGAGGCGCCCTTGCCGTAGCCGACCGCCATGTCCTGGAGCTGGCATTCACCGCCCTGGTCGCAGATCGGGCAGTCCAGCGGGTGGTTGATGAGGAGGAACTCCATCACCGACTGCTGGGCCTTGATCGCCTTGTCGCTCTTGGTGCGCACGATCATGCCCTGCGTCACCGGGGTTGCGCAGGCGGGCATCGGCTTCGGAGCCTTCTCCACGTCGACCAGGCACATGCGGCAGTTGGCCGCGATCGAGAGCTTCTTGTGATAGCAGAAGTGCGGAATCATCGTGCCCGCCTTCTCGGCCGCATGCATCACCATGCTGCCTTCGGGCACTTCCACCTTCTTGCCGTCGAGTTGGATTTCAACCATGTTCGTCTGCCCCGATCAGATCAGATGTACGACGGGACCTTGCAGGTCTTGTGTTCGATGTGGTGGGCAAACTCGTCGCGGAAGTGCTTGAGCATGCCGCGCACCGGCATCGCCGCGGCGTCGCCGAGCGCGCAGATGGTGCGGCCCATGATGTTCTCTGCGACGTTGTCGAGCAGCGCCAAGTCATCGGGACGACCGTGGCCGTGCTCGATGCGCTCGACCATCTTGAACAGCCAGCCGGTGCCCTCGCGGCACGGCGTGCACTGGCCGCAGGACTCGTGCGCGTAGAAGTAGGACAGGCGCAGCAGGCTCTTGACCATGCAGCGGGTCTCGTCCATCACGATGACCGCGCCCGAGCCCAGCATCGAGCCGGCCTTGGCGATGGAGTCATAGTCCATCGTGCAGGCCATCATGATGTCGGCCGGCAGCACCGGCGAGGACGAGCCGCCCGGAATCACCGCCTTGAGCTTCCTGCCGCCCTTGACGCCGCCCGCCAGCTCCAGCAGCTTGCTGAAGGGCGTGCCCATCGGGATCTCGTAGTTGCCGGGACGCTGCACGTCGCCGACCATCGAGAAGATCTTCGTGCCGCCGTTGTTCGGCTTGCCGCACTCGAGATAGGCCTGGCCGCCGTTGCGGATGATCCAGGGCACCGCCGCGAAGGTCTCGGTGTTGTTGATCGTCGTCGGCTTGCCGTAGACACCGAAGCTGGCCGGGAACGGCGGCTTGAAGCGCGGCTGGCCCTTCTTGCCTTCGATCGACTCGATCAGCGCGGTCTCTTCGCCGCAGATGTAGGCGCCGAAGCCGTGGTGCGCGTGCAGCTGGAAGCTGTGGCTCGAGCCCAGGATGTTGTTGCCCAGGTAGCCGGCCGCGCGGGCCTCTTCCAGCGCTTCCTCGAAGCGCTCGTAGACCTCGAAGATCTCGCCGTGCACATAGTTGTAGCCGACCGAGATGCCCATCGCGTAGGCCGCGATGATCATGCCCTCGATGACGATGTGCGGGTTGTACCGCATGATGTCGCGGTCCTTGCAGGTCCCCGGCTCACCTTCGTCGGTGTTGCAGACCAGGTACTTCTGCACCGGCAGCGCGCGCGGCATGAAGCTCCACTTCAGGCCGGTCGGGAAGCCTGCACCGCCGCGGCCGCGCAGGCCGGAGGCCTTGACCTCGGCAATGACCTGATCCTGGGTCAGACCGGCGCCGCCGTCCTTGCCCAGGATCTTCTTCAGGGCCTGATAGCCGCCACGGGCCTCGTAGTCCTTCAGGCGCCAGTTGCTGCCGTCCAGACCCGCATAGATCTGCGGGTTGATGTGGCGGTCATGGAAACAGGTTTCCAGGCCGGTGGCCTGGAACTTCGAGAGATCGAGCGCGAGCGTCATGGCCTGTCCACTCCGTTCAGTTCTTCTTTGCGGCCGCGGCAGCCGGCTTGGCGCTGGCACGCAGCACCTTCACCAGTTCCTTCAGGCGGTCGTCGCTCATGTAGCTGAGCATCTGGCGATCGTTGACCAGCATCACCGGCGCGTCGGCGCAGGCGCCCAGGCACTCGCACTTCTGCACGGTGAACACGCCGTCGGGCGTGGTGCCGCCGTCCTCGATGCCGAGTTCCTTGCACAGGTTCTCCAGCGCCTTCTGGCCGTCGCGCAGCTGGCACGGCAGGTTGGTGCAGACGTTCAGCTTGAACTGACCGACCGGACGCTGGTTGTACATGTTGTAGAAGGTCGTGACCTCGCGCACCGCGATCGGGGCCATGCCCAGATAGTCGGCGATGGCCTTCTCGGCCTCCGGCGAGACCCAGCCCTGCTCCTGCTGGGCGATCGACAGACACGCCATCACGGCCGACTGCTTCTGCTCGGCCGGGTACTTGGCAACTTCGCGCGCGAACCGCGCCAGGGTGGCTTCACTGAACATGGATGGTTCTCAGCGGACTTCAGTGATCTTCGGACTCAGCGGTCGATCTCGCCGAACACGACGTCCATCGTGCCGATGATGGCGACCGCGTCGGCGATCATGTGGCCGCGCGACATCTCGTCGAGCGCCGCCAGATGCACATAGCCGGGCGGGCGGATCTTCATGCGGTAGGGCTTGTTGGCCCCGTCGCTGATCAGGTAGATGCCGAACTCGCCCTTCGGGTGCTCGACCGCCGCGTAGGCCTCGCCCTCGGGGACGTGGAAGCCTTCGGAGAAGAGCTTGAAGTGGTGGATCAGCTCTTCCATCGAGGTCTTCATCTCGACGCGCGAAGGCGGGGCCACCTTGTGGTTGTCGGTGATGACCGGACCGGGGTTCTTGCGCAGCCAGTCGACGCACTGCTGGATGATGCGGTTGCTTTGCCGCATTTCCTCGACGCGCACCAGGTAGCGGTCGTAGGTGTCGCCGTTCACGCCCACCGGGATGTCGAACTGCATGCGGTCGTAGACATCGTAGGGCTGCGTCTTGCGCAGATCCCAGGCGATGCCCGAGCCGCGCAGCATCGCGCCGGTCAGACCCAGGTTGAGCGCACGCTCCGGACTCACCACGCCGATGCCGACGGTGCGCTGCTTCCAGATGCGGTTGTCGGTCAGCAGCGTCTCGTACTCGTCGACCAGCTTCGGGAAGCGGCGCACGAAGTCCTCGATGAAGTCAAGCATCGAGCCCTGGCGGTTCTCGTTGAGCTTGGCCATCGCCTTGGCGTTGCGGATCTTGCTGTGCTTGTACTGAGGCATCGAGTCCGGCAGGTCGCGGTAGACGCCACCCGGACGGAAATAGGCCGCATGCATGCGCGCGCCCGACACCGCCTCGTACATGTCGAAGAGGTCCTCGCGCTCGCGGAAGCAGTAGATCAGCATGTTCATCGCGCCGCAGTCCATGCCGTGGCAGCCCAGCCACAGCAGATGGTTCAGCAGGCGGGTGATCTCGCTGAACATCACGCGGATGTACTGCGCACGCTCCGGCACCTCGATGCCGAGCAGCTTCTCGATCGCCAGGCAGTACGCATGCTCGTTGCACATCATCGACACGTAGTCGAGACGGTCCATGTACGGCAGCGACTGGATGAAGGTCTTGTGCTCGGCCAGCTTCTCGGTGGCGCGGTGCAGCAGACCGATGTGCGGGTCCGCACGCTGGATGACTTCGCCGTCGAGCTCCAGCACCAGGCGCAGCACGCCGTGGGCCGCCGGGTGCTGCGGACCGAAGTTCAGGGTGTAGTTCTTGATCTCAGCCATGGCTCATCAAACCTCTGGTGCCGCGCCGCTCAGTGCAGACCGCCGTAGTTGTCTTCGCGGATGACGCGCGGGGTGATCTCGCGCGGCTCGATCGTCACCGGCTGGTAGATCACGCGCTTCTGCTCGGGGTCGTAGCGCATCTCGACATGGCCGGTGACCGGGAAGTCCTTGCGCATCGGGTGACCGATGAAGCCGTAGTCGGTCAGGATGCGGCGCAGATCCTCATGGCCTTCGAAGACGATGCCGTACAGATCGAAGGCCTCGCGCTCGAACCAGTTGGCGGCCGTCCACAGCGGCGTGACCGCGGCCACGACCGGAAAGTCGTCGTCGGTCGCGAACACCTTGATGCGAAGACGCCAGTTCTTGCTGACCGACAGCAGGTGCGAGACCACCGCATAGCGCAGGCCGTCGTATTCACCGTCGCGGTAGGTGCTGTAGTCCACGCCGCACAGGTCGATCAGCTGCTCGAAGGCCAGGTCCGGATGATCGCGCAGCGTCTTGCAGACGGCGAAGTAGTCGCCCGCCTTGACGGTGATCGTGAGCTCGCCGCGTGCGCGGACCAGCCTGGTCACGCGATCGCCGAGAATGCGCTCGAGCGCGGCCTGCAGGGTGTCGAGTTTCTGGGTCATGTCGATTTCCCTTGGCGATCAGCGCGCGATGGTGTTCTCGCGGCGGATCTTGGCCTGCAGCTGCAGGATGCCGTAGAGCAGCGCCTCGGCGGTCGGCGGGCAGCCCGGAACGTAGACGTCGACCGGCACGACCCGATCGCAGCCGCGCACGACCGAGTAGCTGTAGTGGTAGTAGCCGCCACCGTTGGCACAGGAGCCCATCGACAGCACCCAGCGCGGCTCGGCCATCTGGTCGTAGACCTTGCGCAGCGCCGGCGCCATCTTGTTGCACAGCGTGCCGGCGACGATCATCAGGTCGGACTGCCGCGGACTCGGCCGGAACAGCATGCCGAAGCGGTCGATGTCGTAGCGGGACGCACCCGCATGCATCATCTCGACGGCGCAGCACGCCAGACCGAAAGTCATCGGCCAGAGGGAACCAGTCTTCGACCAGTTGATCAGAGCATCGACACTCGTCGTGACGAAGCCTTCTTTCAAAACGCCTTCAATGCCCATCGTGTTCTTCCGTGGCTCTTGCGGTGATCGATCGATTGTCGTACCGGGAGAAAACTCACTCCCAGTCGAGGGCGCCCTTCTTCCATTCGTAGACAAACCCGACGACCAGGATGCCCAGGAAGATCATCATCGCCCAGAAGCCTGTCGCGCCGATTTCACGCAGCGACACCGCCCAGGGGAACAGGAAGGCGATCTCGAGGTCGAACAGGATGAAGAGGATCGCGACGAGGTAGTAGCGCACGTCGAACTTCATGCGCGCATCCTCGAAGGCCTCGAAGCCGCACTCGTAGGGAGAGTTCTTGGCCGGGTCGGGGCGATGCGGGCCGAGCAGCGCACCGAGGATCTGAGGGGCAACGCCGACACCGATGCCGACGAGGATGAACAGAATGACGGGGAGATATTGTTCCAGGTTCATGTCGGTCGGCTCGGCAGATCCTCGTGCGGCAAAAATAAAGCGCGCTGTCATGGAAGACACCGGAGTGTCCTACCGAATGCTCAGCGCGCCCACCTGTTCCCTGTGCTTTGCCAGGGCGCCGGATCGATTGCCGCATGAGGAATCGATCCACGTGTCACTTGATTTATGGTGCCGTCGGCGAGACTCGAACTCGCACAGCTTTCGCCACTACCCCCTCAAGATAGCGTGTCTACCAATTTCACCACGACGGCATCGGGTTGTTGATCGTGCTTCACGATCCTGCCGGAAGATCCATCAAGAAGATGCTGGATTATCCGGCAGCTGCTGCGACTGATTTGCTTGAGGTTTGCTCTTCAGCACAGACATGAATTCTAGCGTGGCTCAGGGTTTATCTCAAGCCCCTGCCACTCTTGCCGTGACGATCTCGAGAGTGTGTATCGAATTCACCACTTCGATGAATCCAGTCACCACCCCCGAGAACGCACAGGGCACGGCTCAGCGCGAGGCCGGGGCGGAGGCCGCCGGAGCGACCAGGCCCGGGATCTGTGCCGCGGCCGGAGCAGCGGAGGCCGGTGCACTGGCCGCCACCGGCGCGGCGGCACGGTCAAGAATGCTGCTGCCGGAGTCTTGCGGACGCAGGTTGCCGAAGTAGGCCAGCGCCAGGGTGCACAGGAAGAACACCGTGGCGGCAATCGCGGTCGAGCGCGACAGGAAGTTGGCACTGCCGGTCGCACCGAACAGGCTGCCCGAGGCGCCGCCGCCGAAGGAGGCGCCCATGTCGGCACCCTTGCCCTGCTGGACCAGCACCAGCCCGATCATCGCCACCGCTGCCGCCATCTGCAGCAGCAGCACGATATTCATCATCACTTGCATCGAGAAGACTCCGAGAAAGACCGCTGAAGCGCGCCCCGTGCGCGGCCATCAGCCTGCGGCCCGCGCGATGGCGACGAAATCCGCCGCCTTCAGCGCTGCACCGCCGATCAGGCCGCCATCGATGTCGGCCTGGGAAAAAAGGATCGCGGCATTGTCAGGCTTGACGCTGCCGCCATAGAGCAGCTTCATGTCCGCCGCCCGCGCGGTGGCCGCAGCCAGCTGCGCGCGCAGCACCGCATGGACCGCCTGCGCCTGCTCGGGCGAGGCGGTGCGGCCGGTACCGATCGCCCAGACCGGCTCGTAGGCGACGACGATCTCGCCGATGCACTGGCCCAGCGTGTGGATCACCGCCGAGAGCTGGCGCTTGACGACCGCTTCGGTTTCGCCGGCCTCGCGCTGTGCCAGCGTCTCGCCGACGCAGACGATCGGGGTCAGGCCCTTGGACAGGGCCGCCTGGGCCTTGTCGGCGACCTGCTGGTCGGTCTCGCCGTGGTAGGCCCGACGCTCCGAGTGGCCGACGATCGCGAAGCGGCAGCCGAACTCCTGCAGCATCGCCGCCGAGACCTCGCCGGTGTAGGCGCCCTGCGCGTGCGCCGAGACATCCTGCGCGCCCCAGGCCACGCCGCTGTTGGCCAGCGTCACCGCGACCTCGGACAGGTAGGGGAACGGCGCGCAGACCGCCACATCGGCCGCCGCGAACGGACGCGCGGCCAGGATGCCCTGCAGCAGCTCGGCGTTGGCGGCATGGCTGCCATGCATCTTCCAGTTGCCCACCACCAGTTTGCGACGTGTCGTCATCTTCAGTCCCTATCGATATCGAGTTGAGAAATCCGGAATGCGTCAGGCCGGGAGCGCGTCCCAGCGCAGCACGATCTTGCCGACATGCTGGTTCGACTCCATCAGCGCATGGGCGGCGGCGGCCTCGGCCGCCGGCATCACCGCATGGATGACCGGGCGAATGCGGCGCGAGGCCAGCAGCGGCCAGACCTGGCGGCGCAGCGCCGCGGCGATCTCGCCCTTGAAGGCGACCGAGCGCGGACGCAGCGTGGAGCCGGTCACCGTCAAACGACGGCGCAACACCAGACCGGCGTCGAGCTGTGCCTTCGTGCCGCCCTGCACCGCGATGATGACCAGGCGACCGTCCTCGGCCAGGCAGGCGACCTCGCGCGCGACATAGTCGCCCGCGACCATGTCGAGAATGACGTCGACGCCGCGGCCACCCGTCAGGCGCAGCGCCTCGGCCTGGAAGTCGGCCGTGCGGTAGTTGATCGCATGGTCGGCGCCCAGCGCCAGGCAAGCCTGGCACTTGTCGTCGCTGCCGGCGGTGGCGATGACCGTGGCCCCGAAGGCCTTGGCCAGCTGGATCGCGGTCACGCCGATGCCGCTGGTTCCACCCTGGACCAGGAAGGTCTCGCCGGGCTGCAGCCCGCCGCGCATGAAGACGTTCGACCAGACGGTGAAGAAGGTCTCCGGCAGGCTGGCCGCCTCCAGATCGGACAGGCCGTCCGGCACCGGCAGGCACTGCACCGCCGGCGTCACGCACAGCTCGGCATAGC
This sequence comes from Sphaerotilus sulfidivorans, assembly GCF_013426975.1. Lineage (GTDB taxonomy): Bacteria > Pseudomonadota > Gammaproteobacteria > Burkholderiales > Burkholderiaceae_C > Sphaerotilus > Sphaerotilus sulfidivorans. The sequence goes on along the minus strand of NZ_JACCPY010000002.1, from coordinate 189,210 downwards.
CGCCGCCCGGCGTCAGCGCACACACGCGCTGGCCGATCGACAGGCCGGCCGCGGCCATCGCGGCGGCGTCGCCATCCACGATGACGCCCGCCACCTCCAGACCCGGCAGGTCGGAGGCACCCGGCGGCGGCGGATACAGCCCCTTGCGCTGCAGCACATCCGGACGGTTGACGCCACTGGCGGCCACGCGGATCAGCACCTCGCCTGCACCCGGAACCGGGTCGGGGCGCAGGCCCTGCACCAGCACCTCGGGGGCGCCGGGGCGCGTGATCTCGATGGCCTTCATCGCGTCATCCTCCGTGCGTCTGGCTGCAGCGTCTCAGGCCCGCATCACTGCTGCTGCTGTTGCTGCTGCTCGGCCGGCGCATCGGCGGCGCCCGGCGCAGCGCCCTGCTCGCCACGCGGCGGACGCTCGGCGCGCTCGCCACGGTCAGCACGATCGCCCCGATCACGGCGCGGGCCACGATCGCCACGCTCCGGGCGGTCGCCATACTCGCGGCGCGGGGCGCGCTCGAAACGCTCCTCTTCCATGCCTTCCGGACGCTCGATCAGGGCCTTCATCGACAGCTTGATGCGGCCCTTCTCGTCGGTCTCCAGCACCTTGACCTTGACGATCTGGCCTTCCGACAGGAAGTCGGTGACCTTCTCGACGCGCTGGTGCGCGATCTGGCTGATGTGCAGCAGGCCGTCCTTGCCCGGCAGGATGTTGATCAGCGCGCCGAAGTCCAGGATCTTGGTGACCGGGCCTTCATAGACCTTGCCGATCTCGGCCTCGGCGGTGATGTCGGCGATGCGCTTCTTGGCCTCCTCGGCCTTGACCGCGTCGGTCGAGGCGATGGTGATGGTGCCGTCCTCGCCGATGTCGATCTGGCAGCCGGTCTCCTCGGTCAGCGCGCGGATGACCGAGCCGCCCTTGCCGATCACGTCGCGGATCTTCTCCGGATTGATCTTCATGGTGTAGAGGCGCGGCGCGAACTCGGACACTTCGGTGTTGGCGCCCGACACGGCCTCGGTCATCTTGCCCAGGATGTGCAGACGGGCTTCCTTGGCCTGGGCCAGCGCGACCTGCATGATCTCCGGGGTGATGCCCTGGATCTTGATGTCCATCTGCAGCGCGGTCACGCCGGCGGTGGTGCCGGCCACCTTGAAGTCCATGTCGCCGAGGTGGTCCTCGTCGCCCAGGATGTCGGTCAGGACGGCGAACTTGTTGCCTTCCTTGATCAGGCCCATCGCGATGCCGGCGACATGCGCCTTCATCGGCACGCCGGCGTCCATCATCGCCAGGCAGCCGCCGCAGACCGAAGCCATCGACGACGAGCCGTTGGACTCGGTGATCTCCGAGACGACGCGGATGGTGTAGGCGAAGTCTTCCTTGTTCGGCAGCAGCGGCACCAGCGCGCGCTTGGCCAGACGGCCGTGACCGGTCTCGCGGCGCTTGGTCGAGCCCATGCGGCCCACTTCGCCGGTAGCGAACGGGGGCATGTTGTAGTGGAACAGGAAGGTGTCGCGGAACTCGCCGGCCAGCGCGTCGATGCGCTGCGCGTCCTGGTCGGTGCCCAGGGTCGCGACGACCAGCGCCTGCGTCTCGCCACGGGTGAACAGCGCCGAGCCGTGGGTGCGCGGCAGCACGCCGGTGCGGATCTCGATCGGGCGCACGGTGCGGGTGTCGCGGCCGTCGATGCGCGGCTCGCCGGCCAGGATCTGACCACGGACGGTCTTGGCTTCCAGCTCGAACAGCAGGTTGTCGACCTCGACGCCGTCGAACTCGACGCCGGCGGCGGTCAGCGCGGCCTTGGTCTCGGCGTAGGCGGTGCGGCAGGCCTGGGTGCGGGCCTGCTTGGAGCGGATCTGGTAGGCAGCCTGGATCCTGGCCAGACCGAATTCCTCGACCTTGGCGATCAGCGGCTCGTTCTTGGCCGGCGGGGTCCACAGACCGGACTCGATCCAGTCGGGCTTGCCGGCGTCACGCACCAGATCGTTGATCGCGGCGATCGCCACCTTGGCCTGGGCGTGGCCGAAGCTCACGCCGCCCAGCATCACCTCTTCCGACAGCTGGTCGGCCTCGGACTCGACCATCAGCACGGCGGCCTCGGTGCCGGCGACCACCAGGTCCAGCTTGGAGGACTTCAGCTGCGTCGGACCGGGGTTGAGCACGTACTCGCCGTTGACATAGCCCACGCGCGCGGCGCCGACCGGGCCGTTGAACGGGATGCCCGAGATCGCCAGCGCGGCGCTGGAGCCGATCAGGGCGGCGATGTCGGCCGAGACCTCCGGGTTCAGCGACAGCAGGTGCACGACGACATGCACCTCGTTGTAGAAGCCTTCCGGGAACAGCGGGCGCAGCGGGCGGTCGATGAGGCGGCTGGTCAGCACCTCCAGCTCGGAGGGCTTGGCCTCGCGCTTGAAGAAGCTGCCCGGGATCTTGCCGGCGGCGTAGGTCTTCTCGATGTAGTCGACGGTCAGCGGGAAGAAGTCCTGGCCCGGCTTGGCGCCCTTGGCGCCGACCACGGTGGCCAGCACCACGGTGTCGTCGATGTTGACGATGACGGCGCCGGAGGCCTGGCGCGAAACCTCGCCGGTTTCCAGCGTGACGGTGTGCTGACCCCAGGTGAAGGTCTTGGTGACTTTGTTGAACAGGCTCATGGAGGGGATTTCCGTGTGAGGGTCCCGGTCACCGCGGCTGGGATGCCATTCCACCGGGGCCGCAGGCCGCTGGCGCGACCCCGGTGGAATGACACAGCAGCGCCCACGCGCGACCGAAGGGACTGATGAGGAACTGGGAAGAGGGACGTCGGGAATTCAGAAAAACAAAGAGCCTGTGCTGGCTGATCCAGACAGGCTCTTCGCATGCATGCGCAGATTACTTGCGCAGGCCCAGCTTCTGGATCAGCGCGACATAGCGGTCGGCGTCCTTGGCCTTCAGGTAGTCCAGCAGCTTGCGACGGCGGCTGACCATGCGCAGCAGGCCGCGACGACCGTGGTGGTCCTTCTTGTTGGCCTTGAAGTGCGGGGTCAGGTGGTTGATGCGCGCGGTCAGCAGCGCGACCTGGACTTCAGGAGAGCCGGTGTCGGCCACGCCGCGGGCGTTGGCGGCGACGATCTCGGCCTTGTTGATTTCGGACATGTGCGTTTCCTTCGGTTCCGGATTGATGGTTTGACTTGCGGTCGCGGATGGAACCGATCCGCGCCGTGTGGTCTTCGCCAGTCTGGCGACCGGCGAAGCCCGCCATTATAGCGCCAAGGCCTGCGCGAGCCGATCGACGCCGGCGAGCAGCCGCTGCGGCTGGCGTGACGCGAAGCACCACCGCAGCCAGCCCTCGCCCTCCGGCCCGAAGGCCGAGCCCGGCGCCAGACCCAGGCCGTGCTCGGCCACCAGGCGGCGCGCCAGCGCCAGCGAGTCGGGCTCGCCCTCGATGCGCAGGAAGGCGTACATCGCGCCGTCGGGGCGTGCGACCTCGACGCGGGGCAGCGCCTGCAGCGCGTCGACCAGCGTGTCGCGGCACAGCCGCAGCCGCGACTGCAGCGCCGGCACCGCCTCGGGCGCGGCCGCCAGCGCCGCCAGCCCGGCGCGCTGCACGAAGACCGGCGCGCAGGAGGTGTTGAACTCGATCAGCTTGGCGATGTGCGGCATCAGCGCCTCGGGCGCGATCAGGCTGCCCAGGCGCCAGCCGGTCATCAGGAAGCTCTTCGAGAAGCTGTGGATGACGATCAGCCGATCGTCGGGCGCGGCGATGTCGAGAAAGCTCGGCGCGCACAGCCGCGCCGCCTCGCCCGAGCCGGCGGGCGGCGGATCCTGCGGGTAATGCAGCCGCTCGTAGACCTCGTCGGCGACGATCCAGGTGCCGGTGCGACGGCAGTGCGCCAGCAGCGCCTGCTGCTCGGCGCGGCTCATCGTCCAGCCGGTCGGGTTGTTCGGTGCATTGACGATCAGCACCCGCGTGGCCGGCGTGACGGCGGCGAGCAGCGCATCCAGATCAAGCGACCAGACGCCGCCGGCGCCCGGCTGCAGGCTCACCCGGCGCACCCGCGCGCCCAGGATCGCCGGCTGCGCGGCCAGATTGGGCCAGACCGGCACGACCACCACCACCTCGTCGCCGGCCTCGACCAGCGCCTGCTGCGCCAGCATCAGCGCGCTGACGCCCGAGGACGTCACCGCGACCCGCTCCGGCCCGATCGGCACCGGCGGCGCATGCAGCCGCGAGACCTGCGCAGCCAGCGCCGCGCGCAGCTCCGGCAGGCCGAGGTTGGGTGAATAGAAAGTCTCGCCCGCCTCGATCGAGGTGACGGCCGCATCGCGCACCGGCACCGGCGTGATCTCGTCGCTCTCGCCGAACCAGAAGGCCAGCACGTCGGAGCGGCCCAGGCCGGCATCGGCGACCTCGCGGATGCGCGAGGCGGGAAGGTCGGCGATCAGCGCGCGCATCAGGGCTCCCGACGGGAAATTTCAGATGGGGGCCATCTTGCACGAATGCGGCTGCGCCGTCTGATCCGGCTCGAGATAGCGCACGGTGCGGAAGCCGTAGCCGCTGCCCTCGACATCGAAGCGCACGCCCTCGCTGCCGGCCTTCTGCATCGTGCTGACATAGAGCGGCTGGATGAACTGGTGGTCGGCGGCGCGCATCCGGCCCGCGCCCAGGCCGCCGAGCGCCCGGCCGTCGAAGCGCGCGCCCGACAGCGCACGCGCGACCGCGGTCGCGTCCAGCGAGCCGGCGCGCTCGATCGCCTGCGCCAGCATCTCGACCATCACCTGCATGCGCAGGTGCAGATAGTCGTCCTGCGGCTTCGGGAAGCGCTGGCGGAAGGATCGCACCAGCGCCTCGGAGGCCTTGTCGCCGGCATTCGGATGCCACTCCGCCACCGCGAGCACCCGCCCTGCCCCGCTCTCGCCCAGCGTGGCCGGCACGCCCAGCGCATTGCCGTAGAAGGTGTAGAACCTGCCCTCGAAGCCGACATCGCGCGCGGCCTTGATCAGCAGCGTCAGGTCATTGCCCCAGTTGCCGGTCAGCACCGCCTGCGCGCCGCTGGCCTTGATCTTGGTCGCGTAGGGCAGGAAGTCCTTGATGCGGCCGACCGGATGCAGCTCCTCGCCGGCGATGCGGATGTCGGGCCGGCGCGCGGCGATCATCTCGCGCCCCCTTTTCAGCACATGCTGGCCGAAGCTGTAGTCCTGGCCGATCAGGTAGATGCTGCGCAGCGCGCTGTCCTGCTGCAGCACATCGACCAGCGCCGACAGGCGCATGTCGGCATGCGCGTCGAAGCGGAAATGCCAGGGGCTGCACTTCTCGTTGGTCAGCACCGGATCGACCGCGGCGTAGTTGAGGAACAGCGCGCGACGCTGGGGCTCGCGGGCGTTGTGGCGGTTGAGCGCCTCGACCAGCGCAGCCGCCACCGCCGAGCTGTTGCCCTGCATCACCACCGGCACGGCCTGGTCGGTGGCCGCGCGCAGCAGCGCCAGCGCCTCCTCGGTCGAGCCCTTGCTGTCCATGCGCACCAGCTCCAGCGGGCGCGCGCCGCCCGGCAGCTTCACGCCACCACGGGCATTGACCCGCTCGATCGCCCAGCCCAGATTGCGCGCCACCGCCTCGCCGGCATTGGCGAACGGGCCCGACAGGCCCTCGATCAGCGCCAGCCGCACCGGCTCGGCGGCCTGGGCCACGGCACACAGGCCGAGCAGCGCACCGGCCAGAGCAGCGCGCACAACGACATTCAGACGGAAATTCATCCTGGACATCAGAAACAGAGGCGGATCAGACGCTGGCCAGATCCCAGCGCGGGCGGACATCGAAGTCGTACTGGCGCCGCGCCTCGGCCTGGCCGGACTGCAGCCGCATCGCTGCGGCCAGCGCGATCATCGCGCCGTTGTCGGTGCACAGATGCAGCTCGGGATAGTGCACCCGCACGCCGCGGCGGCGGCACTGCGCGTCCAGATCGGCGCGCAGCTGGCGGTTGGCGCCGACGCCGCCGGCCACCACCAGGCGCTTCAGCCCGGTCTGCTTCAGCGCCAGCAGCGACTTGGCCACCAGCACCTCGACGATCGCCGCCTGGGTCGAGGCGGCCAGATCGGCGCGCTCCTGCGCATGGCCGTCGCCGGCCGCGTCCTCGCCGGCATCGATCTTCGCCAGCTGGGTCCAGACGGCCGTCTTCAGCCCGGCAAACGAGAAGTCGAGCAGATCGCCGCGCAGCAGCGGCCGCGGCAGCCGGTAGGCCTGCGGATCGCCCTGCTCGGCCAGCCGCGCCAGCGCCGGCCCGCCGGGATAGCCCAGGCCGAGCATCTTGGCCGACTTGTCGAAGGCCTCGCCGGCCGCATCGTCGATGGTCTCGCCGAGCAGCTGGTAACGGCCGACGCCGTCGACCCGCATCAGCTGGGTGTGCCCGCCCGAGACCAGCAGCGCGACGAACGGAAACCCCGGCGGATCGGCCGAGAGGAAGGGCGACAGCAGATGGCCCTCGAGGTGATGCACGCCCAGCACCGGCCGGTCCAGCGCCATCGCCAGCGCGCAGGCCGCGCCGGTGCCCACCAGCAGCGCGCCGGCCAGGCCGGGCCCGCGGGTGTGCGCGACGACATCGACCGCCTCCAGCCCGAGGCCGGCGCCGGCCAGCGTCTCGCGCAGCAGCGGCACGACGCGGCGGATGTGATCGCGCGAGGCCAGCTCCGGCACCACGCCGCCGTAGGCCTGGTGCATGTCGATCTGGCTGTGCAGCGCATGCGCGAGCAGCCGCGGCGCGGCCGCGCCCGTCACGCCCTCGGGCAGCTCGACCAGCGCCACGCCGGTCTCGTCGCAGGAAGACTCGATGCCCAGCACGCGAAGCGGAGCGGCACTCATGCGCGCCTCCCGGCCCAGGCCCAGATCAAGGCGCCGGCCACCATCATCGGCACGCACAGCCACTGGCCCATGCTGAGGTTCAGCGCCAGCAGGCCCAGGAAGCTGTCGGGCTCGCGGAAATACTCGGCGATGAAGCGGAACAGCCCGTAGCCGATCAGGAACAGGCCCGAGACCCGGCCCCAGACCGCCGTGCCGTCGGCGCGGTGGTGCGCGCCGTGACTGCGGCCATACAGCCACAGGATGACGAACAGCAGCAGCCCCTCCAGCAGGAACTGGTAGATCTGCGAGGGATGGCGGGCCAGCTCGCTGCCCGACTGCGGAAAGACCATCGCCCAGGGCAGCGACGCATCGGCCGCGCGGCCCCAGAGCTCGCCGTTGATGAAGTTGCCCAGCCGGCCGCAGGCCAGCCCGGTCGGCACGCAGGTCGCGACCAGGTCGGTGACCTCGAAGAATCCGCGCTTGCGCACCCAGGCGAACACCGCCATCGCGGCGATCACGCCCAGCAGGCCGCCATGAAAGGCCATGCCGCCCTTCCAGACCGCGAACACCTCCATCGGGTGGGCCAGATAGTGCGCCGGCTTGTAGAACAGCACATAGCCCAGGCGCCCGCCCAGGATGACGCCGACGATGCCGTAGAACAGCAGGTCCTCGACCTCGCGCGGGGTCCAGCCGCGTGCGGCATAGACCGGTTGAAGAATGCGGCGGGTGGCCAGCCAGTAGAACAGGCCGAAGGCGGCCAGATAGGTCAGACCGTACCAGTGGACCTGGACGGGGCCGAGCGCAAGCGCGACCGGATCGAACTGAGGATGGATCAGCATGGCGCGGATGATAAGGGCCGGAACCTGCCGGTGCCTTGCATCCGCCCGCAGAGCCTGCGCAGCGCGCGCCTCAGTGGCGCCGGCCGAGCGAGGCGATGGTCGAGCGCCGACGTGCCTGCCGGCGTGCCTCGTGGCGCTGCTCCTCGAGACGCCGGGTGCGTCCGCTCAGGTCGGAGAACCACCACCAGAGCGGCGCCAGCGCCAGCGGCGCGATCACCAGCCACCAGTCCCAGCCGGAGACCGGCGCCAGGCCCAGGGCCTTCAGCGCGATCAGGGCCAGGCCGAGAATCATCAGTGCCATCTTGTTCTCCCTTGTGCAACGCCAGTGCAGGATCCGTCGCCTGAGCGTGTTGCCCAGTTGACCAGCATAGGCTCGGAAGTCTGAATTCTCCGGGGCTGCATCAAGGCATGTCAGCGTGCCGGCTTCTAGAATCGTTGTGGATGCGACGAAGCGGTTGCATTTCAGGACCGTCTTCACGCCTGGTTTCCCGTTCGCCTGCCATTTTCCCCAACCCACCCTCAGACAGGAACTCCCGATGAAGCCTCTGTTCGCCCTCGCCGCCCTGGCCGCCGTCACGCTGACCAGCCCGGCCTTCGCCAGCGCCGATCTGGCCGCCAAGAAGAACTGCATGGCCTGCCATGCGGTCGACAAGAAGCTGGTCGGTCCGGCCTACAAGGATGTCGCCGCCAAGTACAAGGGCGACAAGACGGCCGCCGCCAAGCTGGCCGACAAGATCGTCAAGGGCGGCGTCGGCGTCTGGGGCCAGATCCCGATGCCGGCCAACAACGTCACCCCGGACGAGGCCAAGGCGCTGGCCGCCTGGGTGCTGAGCACGAAGTGAGCCGGATCGCGGGCTGAACCGATGCGCTGATGCGCCGACGACAGCTCGACGGACAGCTCGACGAAACGAAAAAGCCCCGCGATGCGGGGCTTTGTGCTTTCCGGCCCGCGTCACACGGGCCGGGCGGGCTGGGGCGTCAGATCAGTACGCCTGACCCAGCTGACCCAGGATCGCCGGATTCTCCAGCGTCGAGGTGTCCTGCGTGATGGCCTCGCCCTTGGCCAGCGAGCGCAGCAGGCGGCGCATGATCTTGCCCGAGCGGGTCTTGGGCAGGTTCTCGCCGAAGCGGATGTCCTTGGGCTTGGCGATCGGACCGATCTCGCGGCCGACATGGTCGCGCAGCTGCTTGGCGATGGCCTTGGCCTCGTCGCCCGAGGGCAACGGACGCTTGAGCACGACGAAGGCGCAGACCGCCTCGCCGGTGGTCTCGTCCGGACGGCCGACGACCGCGGCCTCGGCGACCAGCTCGGTGCAGCTCACCAGCGCCGACTCGATCTCCATCGTGCCCATGCGGTGGCCCGACACGTTCAGGACGTCGTCGATGCGGCCGGTGATGGTGAAGTAGCCGGTCTTGGCGTCGCGGATCGCGCCGTCGCCCGCCAGGTAGAGCTGGCCCTTGAAGTCTTCCGGGTAGTAGGACTTCTTGAAGCGCTCCGGGTCGCCCCAGATGGTGCGGATCATCGACGGCCAGGGCTTCTTGCAGACCAGGATGCCGCCCTTGCCCCAGGGCAGCTCGTTGCCGGTCTCGTCGACCACCGCGAACTGGATGCCCGGGAAGGGCAGCGTGCACGAGCCCGGCACCATCGGCGTGGCACCCGGCAGCGGGGTGATCATGTGGCCGCCGGTCTCGGTCTGCCAGAAGGTGTCGACGATCGGGCAGCGGCTGCCGCCGACGTGCTGGTAGTACCACTCCCAGGCGGCCGGATTGATCGGCTCGCCCACCGAGCCCAGCAGGCGCAGGCTGGAGAGGTCGTAGCTCTTCGGGTGGACGGCGTCGTTCGACTCGGCGGCCTTGATCAGCGAGCGGATCGCGGTCGGCGCGGTGTAGAAGATCGAGACCTTGTGGTCCTGGATCATCTTCCAGAAGCGGCCGGCGTCCGGGTAGGTCGGCACGCCTTCGAACACGATCTCGGTGCCGCCCAGCGCGAGCGGGCCGTAGGTGATGTAGGTGTGGCCGGTGACCCAGCCAATGTCGGCGGTGCACCAGAAGACATCGTCCTGCTTCAGGTCGAAGGTCCACTTGCAGGTCAGCGCCGCGTGCAGCAGGTAGCCGCCGGTGCAGTGCTGCACGCCCTTGGGCTTGCCGGTCGAGCCCGAGGTGTAGAGCAGGAACAGCGGATGCTCGGCATCGACCCATTCCGGCTCGCAGGTGTCGGGCTGGCTGGCGACCAGCTCGTGCATCCACACATCGCGGCCGTCCTTCATCGTGACGGCGGCGTCGGCGCGATTGACCACCAGCACCTTCTCGATCTTCTCGCAGCCCGGCATCGCCAGCGCCTCGTCGACGATCGCCTTCAGCGGCAGCTTCTTGCCGCCGCGCACCTGGCAGTCGGCGGTGATGACCGCCTTGGCGCCGGTGTCCTCGATGCGGTCGCGCAAGCTTTGCGCCGAGAAGCCGCCGAACACCACCGAGTGGGTCGCGCCGATGCGGGCGCAGGCCTGCATCGCCGCCACGCCGTCGATCGACATCGCGATGTAGATGACGACGCGGTCGCCCTTGCCGATGCCCAGGCTCTTCAGGCCGTTGGCGATGCGGCAGGTCCTGGCCAGCAGCTCGCTGTAGCTGACCTTGGTGACTTCGCCGCCGTCGGCCTCGAAGATGATGGCGGTCTTGTCGCCCAGGCCGCGCTCGACGTTGCGGTCCAGGCAGTTGTAGGAGGCGTTCAGCGTGCCGTCCTCGAACCACTTGAAGAACGGCGCCTCGGCCTGGTTCAGCGTCTTGGTGAACGGCGTCTTCCAGCTGATCAGCTCGCGGGCCAGATCGGCCCAGTAACCTTCGTAATCCGCTTCGGCCTTGGCGCACAGCGCCTCGTAGGCGGCCATGCCGGAAACCGCAGCGTTGGCGACAAAGGCCTCGGACGGCTGATAGATCTTGGTATCGGGGGTATTCTCGGCTTGGGTCACGCGTGTCTCCTGCGGTGAAAAAGTGCCGGACCTGACAGTAGGCAGGGGCTCTTACGAAGCCCTTACTTTGCAAATCCCGTTCCCGCCGTGTTAGCCCCGATGTACAAGGCCGCGCACGGCGATGCGCTTCATCCTGACACGCCTACCCGCCTAGAATCCGCTGGTTTTCCCTGAATTCACCGCGACACACCGATCCCTGGATGCTGTCGGTCGTCACTGCAATTCATGGCACAACCCCAGGACAAACCCTGATCGACAGATTGGCCACGCGGCCTGACCTCGCCCGTTCCCTTTTCCTTCACGTCGCTTCGCGCTCGCTCATGCCCCACAAGAATCCCTCCGAGTTCTCCCGCTCCGGCAGCAATCCGCTGTCGCGCCTGATCTTCGCCAGCCGCTGGCTGCAGCTGCCGCTCTACCTCGGCCTGATCCTGGCCCAGGGCGTCTACGTGTTCCAGTTCTGGAAGGAGCTGGTCCATCTGATCGAGGCGGCCTTCGGCAACCAGCACGCGCTCGACATCCTGGTGCAGAGCATCGGCTACAAGAGCAATGCGCCGGTCACCGGCCTGAACGAGACCGTCATCATGCTGGTGGTGCTCGGCCTGATCGACGTGGTGATGATCTCCAACCTGCTGATCATGGTGATCGTCGGCGGCTACGAGACCTTCGTGTCGCGGCTGAACCTGGAGGGCCATCCGGACCAGCCGGAGTGGCTCGACCATGTCAACGCCTCGGTGCTGAAGGTCAAGCTGGCCACCGCGATCATCGGCATCAGCTCGATCCATCTGCTCAAGACCTTCATCAACGCCGAGAACTACAGCGACAAGGTGCTGCTGTGGCAGACGGTGATCCATGTGGCCTTCCTGTTCTCGGCCATCGCGATCGCCACCGCCGACCGGATCATGCATCCGGTGCCGGCCGCGCCGCACGGCGGCGCGGGCCACTGAGGCCGCCCAGGCCCAGGCCGCGGCGACCCGCTCAGGGCGCCCGGACGGCCAATGCCGTGCCCGACGGCGCCGCCGGGCAGCTGGCCTCGGCCTGACCGGCCAGCACCGGCCGGAGCAGCGGCGCCATCGACTTCAGGATCTGCGTCGGCAGCGCGCTGGTGAACTTGTAGCCACCGGCCTCGGGCCCGAGCACGAAGGCGGTCAGCGTGCCGAAATGGCGCGGCCCCAGATAGAACACGAAGGTCGCGGTGCGGCTGGTGACCCGGGAAGCGGCCAGGCCGCCACCACGGGTGTAGGTGTTGAGGCGGTTGTCGCCGGTGCCGGTCTTGCCGCCGATCGGCAGCGGCGCCTGCCCGTCAACATCCAGCACGCCCTTGAGCCGCCGTGCGGTGCCTTCGCTGACCACCAGACCCAGCGCGCGGCGCAGCGTGGCCGCCACCTCCGGCGCCATCACCTGCTCGCCCGCCGAGGGTGCGCGCCGCAGCGCCGCCTCGTAGGGCGAACCCGCGGCGAAATGCAGCCGGTCGATGTGCACGGTCGGCAGCCGCAGGCCATCGTTGACGATGATGCCCATCAGCTCGGCCAGCGCCGCCGGCCGGTCGCCGGAGCTGCCGATGGAGGTGGCATAGGACGGCACCAGCGTGTCGAAGGGGAAGCCCACCTTCTTCCACTGCGCATGGATCTTCGCGAAGGCCTCGGCCTCCAGCAGCTGCAGGATGCGGCTGTTCTGGCCACGCCGGGCCTTGCTGCGCATCAGCCAGGCATAGGACTGCTCGCGCTCGGTCGCGCCGGCGTCGAGCACCTGCGCCAGCTCGGCCTGCGGATGCTGGCGCAGATAGGACGCCACCCACAGCTCCAGCGGATGCAGCCGCGCCAGGTAGCCGCGGTCGGCCAACGAGTAGTTGCCCGGCGCGTGGCGCTTGTAGAGCGTCTCGAGGTAGTCGTCGGCCAGCGCCGCCCCCGGCAGGTGACGGCGGATGTAGGCGGAGAAGTCGGCCTGCGAGCCCTCCGGCTCGACCGAGCGGTAGATCACCGCCAGCCGCGGCGCGGTGCGGTTGACGCTCTCGGCCAGACGGTCGAGCACCTCGGCCGGCGTCTTGCCATGGTGGCGCTGGTAGAACTTGCGCATGAACTGCCGCCCTTCCTTGTTGATGAAGAGCTTGAGCAGTTCCTGGCGGCGCGGGTTGTCGTCGTCGCCCTCGAGGATGTCGCTGGCATCGCTCGAGGCGTGGTACATGTGGTGGTAGACGATGTCGCGCATCAGCCGGATGAAGGGCAGATTGAGCGAATCGCGCAGCGACTCGTGCAGCGTCGCCAGCCGGCCGTTGTCGGCGGCGTTGAAGTTGGAGAAGGTGTGCGCGCCGCCGCCGGTGAAGAAGCGCTCGCCGGGACTGGCGGAATAGCGGCGCTGCATCGCCGCCTCGAGCATCGTCGCCAGCGAGCGGTCCTCGGTGCTCGACAGCCAGTCGATCGCCCAGCGGCTCAGCCGGTCCTTCGCGCCGACCTCGACCTCGGCGAGCTGCGCGCGCTTCATGCCGGCGTATTCACGGTGCAGCTCGGCGATGATGTCCAGATAGGTCGCCAGCGTGCGCAGCTTGGCGGTCGAGCCCAGCTCGAGCTTCGCGCTGCCGTTGATGTCGAAGGGCTGGTCGAGGTTGTCGGTCTGCACCCGCACGAAGTTGGCGCCCTCGCCCCGCTCGTAGAGCGTGAAGCTGTAGAGCAGCTTCGACGGGTCGCCCTTCTCCAGCAGCTGGAAGCCCAGCAGGCCGGCCTCGCGGGCGAAGGCCGGATCGCGCAGCCGGTGCAGCCGCTCGGTGATCTCGCGCTGCAGATGGCCGTCGAGCGGACTCGAGGCGCTCAGGTCGAAGCGGTCGAGCTCGTACAGGCGCGGGGTGTTCAGCAGCCCCGACAGCTGCACCCGCAGCAGCGAGGAGGCATTGCGCTCGCCGAACTCCAGGTTCGGGATCGCGCCGGCATGGGCGTGCTGCACCTGCAGCGGCGCGGCCAGCGCCGCATCGCGCAGACCCGGGCCGATGATGCCCTCGGCCGCGAGCAGGCGCAGATAGCTGGCGGTCATCGCCATCAGCTGCTCGTGGCCCGGGCCGAAATAATGCGCCGGGCGGCGCTGCGCGATCAGCAGGCTGAGCATGCGGCGCAGCGCCAGGCCGCGCTCGGCCAGGCCCTCGGCCTGGTCGGAGGGCTGGGCCAGCAGCCGGTTGCTGGCCTCGACATCCGCGCCGTACCAGGCCTGCAGGCCGTCGTTGACGCCATGCACCTCGCCCCAGCCGCGCTGCGCGCCCAGCGGCAGGCTGTTGAGATAGTCGAGCAGGATGCGCCGGCGCGCCGCCACCGTGTTCTCGCCGTCGCGGTAGGCCCGCACCGAGGCCGAGACCATCTGCAGATACTTGTCATGCGCCGAGGCGGTGCGCCCCTCCGGCGAATGGCGGAACTTCTCGGTCTGCGTCGCCAGCGTGCTGCCGCCGGCGGCGGCATGGTCATCGTCGGCGACCGCGATGACCTGATCGACCACCGCCTTGCCCAGCCGGGTCCACTCGATGGCCGGGTTGTGAAGCGGCTCGCTCTCGTCGAGCACCTCGCGGTTCTCGATGAAGCCGAGCATGCGTGCGACCACCGGTGGCACCTGCGCCTCGCCGGCATAGGTGTGCAGCGGAAAGCGCGAGCGAAACAGCGGCTCGCCGCGGCAGTCCAGCACCCGCAGCCCGGCCTGCGTCCGCTCCGGATAGGGCGGGAAGAAGCCGCGGTCCATGAAGTCCTGCAGCGCGGGCGACTGCTGCGCCTGCGCGGTCAGCACATAGCCGCGTCCGGCCAGACTGTCGAGAAACTCGGGCATGCGGGTGTAGCCCATGCGGATGTCGCTCGGCCCGGTGCGCGGATAGCGGCTGGCGGTGGCCGGCTCGGTGCGAACCTGATGATCGAGCTGCGCCGCCCAGTCGGCGAAGAAGCGTGCCTGCAGCGTCGAGGTGCGCATCTCCCACATCGCCACATGCGTCAGGCCGGCCAGCACCACCGCCGCGGTGCCCCAGCGCGCCAGGATGCCCGGCCAGCGGCGCCCGGACGGGGCCGGAGCCGGTACCAGGGCGGGCGCTGCCTCGCCAGCGTCAGGAGAACGGGAGCTGTCGTCTTCGCCTGGAGTCATGAGAGATGCATCGCAGGGATGCCATTCGCACAAGAGGATTGCCGGAACAAGAGCAGGAACGAGCCCCGCTCCCGCGTATTCCGTGAACCAGAACACGCTGGACCAGCATACCTGAGTACTTTTTGGAACCACGGGGTGAAGAGCCCCCCGAAAGCCGCGTTTCAGATCCGGAACCGTCCGCTTTTTCGGGATCGATCCGGGATCGATCCGGGATGGATCCGGGATGGATCTGGGATGGATCCGAAATCCATCCGAGGCCGGTCCGGAATCGACCGCAGCCGGCTTGAGTAAACTCGCCGGTCTGACCGGACCCCGCCCGGCGATGCCCGAGCGTGTCGCCGACTGTGCCAGATTGATGCAAGTCGGATGGCGCAGGATCGCGGCCCAGTCGATGCCAGCCCGTCACCCCGACCCAGAAAGCTCCAGTCCGCCATGACCATCATCCGCCAGGACGACCTGATCGAATCGGTCGCCGCCGCCCTCCAGTACATCAGCTACTACCATCCGGCCGACTACATCGCCCACCTGGCGCGCGCCTACGAGCGCGAGGAAAGCCCGGCCGCCAAGGACGCGATCGCGCAGATCCTGACCAACAGCCGCATGTGCGCCGAGGGCCGCCGCCCGATCTGCCAGGACACCGGCATCGTCAACGTGTTCCTGAAGATCGGCATGGACGTGAAGTGGCAGGGCTTCACCGGCTCGATCCAGGACGCGATCGACGAAGGCGTGCGCCGCGGCTACAACAACCCGGACAACAAGCTGCGCGCCTCGGTGCTCTCCGAACCGATCTTCGAGCGCAGGAACACCAAGGACAACACGCCGGCCGTGGTGTTCATGGAAGTCGTGCCCGGCGACAAGGTGGACGTGATCGTCGCGGCCAAGGGCGGCGGCTCCGAGAACAAGTCCAAGGTCTACATGCTCAACCCCTCGGACAACATCGTCGACTGGGTGCTCAAGACCGTGCCGACGATGGGCGCGGGCTGGTGCCCGCCGGGCATGCTGGGCATCGGCGTCGGCGGCACCGCGGAGAAGGCCGCGCTGCTGGCCAAGGAAGCGCTGATGGACGACATCGACATGTACGAGCTGCTCGAGCGCGGCCCGCAGAACAAGCTGGAAGAACTGCGCATCGAGCTGTACGAGAAGGTCAACGCGCTGGGCATCGGCGCGCAAGGCCTGGGCGGCCTGACGACGGTGCTGGACGTCAAGATCAAGACCTACCCGACGCACGCGGCCTCCAAGCCGATCGCGATGATCCCGAACTGCGCCGCCACCCGCCACGCGCACTTCGTGATGGACGGCTCCGGCCCGGTCTACCTGGACCCGCCGAGCCTGGACCTGTGGCCCAACGTCAACTGGGCGCCCGACTACAACAAGAGCAAGCGCGTCGACCTGAACACGCTGACCCCGGCCGAAGTGGCCAGCTGGACGCCGGGCCAGACGCTGCTGCTCAACGGCAAGATGCTCACCGGCCGCGATGCCGCACACAAGCGCATCCAGGACATGCTGGCCAAGGGCGAACCGCTGCCGGTGGACTTCACCAACCGCGTCATCTACTACGTCGGCCCGGTCGACCCGGTGCGCGACGAAGTCGTCGGCCCGGCAGGCCCGACCACCGCCACCCGCATGGACAAGTTCACCGAGATGATGCTGGCCAAGACCGGCCTGATCGCGATGGTGGGCAAGGCCGAGCGTGGCCCGGTCGCCATCGAGGCGATCAAGAACCACAAGAGCGCGTACCTGATGGCGGTCGGCGGCAGCGCCTACCTCGTCTCGAAGGCCATCAAGGCCGCCAAGGTGGTGGGCTTCGCCGATCTGGGCATGGAAGCGATCTACGAGTTCGACGTGGTCGACATGCCGGTGACGGTGGCGGTGGACGCCGGCGGCACCTCGGCCCACATCGAGGGACCGAAGACCTGGCAGGCCAGGATCGGCAAGATCCCGGTCGTCGAAGGCTGACCGGAGCCAGCCGGACGGCCGGCTCGGATCACCCTCTCACCGGCCGCTCGGTCCGCCGAGACGGCGGCGCCGGCGGGACAGCACCCGCCAGCGCCAGATCCAGCCGACGCCCAGATAGACCAGCGCCCCGAAGCCGCAGGCAAAGACCGTCAGCCCGAGCAGCAGCGGCTTGCCCACGCCGGTGATCCGGTCCCACCAGCCGAGATCCTCGGCCGATGCGGCGGCGGTCTCGTCGGCGCGGACCGCAGGCACAGCCGTGTCGCCAGGCACCGGCTCGGACAGCAGCCAGCCGCCGACCTGCCAGGCCGCGTAGTACACCGGCGGAAAGGTGATCGGATTGGTCACCAGCGTGCTGGCCATCGCGCTGGGCACATGGGCGCGCAGCGCGACCGCCACCGCGGCGGACACCGGAATCTGCGCGATCGGGATCAGGAAGCCGAAGAACACCCCGATCGCCGCCCCCAGCGCCACCGCGCGGCGACTGGCTCGCCACAGGCGGGGATGATGGAGCGCCGGCCCCAGCCAGCGCAGCCAGCGGTTGGAGGCGGCGGCCTCGGGCGTGGGCAGCAGTCGGCGCAACTGTTCGATCATGACAACCAGGCAAGGACAGACGTGGCGGAAGCCGGATTGAGAATGATGCGCCAGCAGAAAGTTCAATCCGTGACCGAGGCCGCCACCGCCGCCGAGATCTGTGGCAGCCGCTGCTCGAACTCGGCCGCCGGCATCGGCCGGCCGAACAGATAGCCCTGCAGCTCGTCGCAGCCGAGCTGGCGCAGCGCGGCGGCCTGCGCCTCGCCCTCGATGCCTTCGGCCACCGAGTGCTTGCCCAGCGACTGCGCCAGCGTCAGGATCGCCCGGGTGATCGCCTGCGCCGAGGCATCGCTGCCCAGGTCGCGCACGAAGGCGCGGTCGACCTTCATCACGTCGATCGGCAGGTCGCGCAGCGTCGCCAGCGAGGAGTAGCCGGTGCCGAAGTCGTCCAGCGCGATCAGCACGCCGCGCTGGCGCAGCTCGGCCAGCTGCGCGCTGGCCTGGCGGGCATCGCCCACCAGCAGGCTCTCGGTGACCTCCAGCTCGAGCTGGCGCCACGGCACGCCGTGGCGCAGCAGCGCCGCCTCCACCGTCTCGACCAGCCGGCCCGACTGCAGCTGGCGCGGCGAGACATTGACCGACAGCCGGTCCAGCACCCGCCCCTGGCGGCGCCAGAGCGCCAGCTGGCGGCAGGCCTCGTCGAGCACCCAGCTGCCGATGGACTCGATCAGGTCGGACTCCTCGGCCAGCGGAATGAAGACGCCCGGCGGCACCAGACCCCGGCCGGGATGCTGCCAGCGCACCAGCGCCTCGGCCGAGCGGATGCCGCCATCGGCCGCGGCCACCCGGGGCTGGTAGTGCAGCAGCAGCTCGCGCCGGGCCACCGCCTGGCGCAGGTCGGCCAGCAGCGCGCCACGCTCGTGCAGCCGCGCGTCCAGCGGCTCCTCGAACATCGCGTGGCGGCCGCGGCCGCCTTCCTTGGCGCTGTACATCGCCATGTCGGCATGGCGCATCAGCACCGAGCGGCTGCGCCCATGCAGCGGCGCCAGCGCGATGCCGATGCTCGCGCCCAGGAAATGCTCGCGTCCACCCACCTGGAAGGGCAGCGCCATGCGCCGGCAGATCGCCGTGGCCACCTCGGCCGCGTCGGCCGCATCCGCCGCCTCGAGCACGACCACGAACTCGTCGCCGCCCGGGCGCGCCACCGGCGAGCGCGCCGGCACGCAGGCCTCGATGCGGTCGGCCGCCTGGCGCAGCAGCTCGTCGCCCAGACCGTGGCCCAGACTGTCGTTGACCGACTTGAAATGATCCAGATCGATGAAGAGCAGCGCCAGCTCGGCCTGCGCCGTGGAAGCCGAGGGCTCGGACGCCTCCGGATCGCCCAGGCGGGCATCGAGCAGCTGGTGCAGGCCGTTGCGGTTGAGCAGACCGGTCAGGTCGTCGTGCCCGGCCTGCCAGGTCAGCTCGCGCTCGCGCAGCTCGGCCGCAAGCGCCACCGCCAGCCGGTCGCGCAGATCGGTGGCGCGGCGTCGCGCCAGCGCGCCGGGCTCGCGCGGCCAGGCCAGCAGCATCACCCCGAGCGTGCGCGACTGCCAGCGCAGCGGAAAGGCCTGCAGATCCTCGCCCAGCGCCTGGCTCCAGGCACAGGCCTGCGGCCAGGCGCCGTCGTCCTGCAGCGCCAGCAGCATCTGGTGCTCCGGCGGGGTCAGCACCCGCACGCTGCGACGGATCTTGTGCAGATGCTGGCGGTCGTTCCACTGCAGCAGCAGCCGCGGCATGCGGCCGGGCTCGATGCGCGCCAGCGCCATCGCGCGGGCATCGAGCCGACCGATCGCCTCGACCAGCATGCGCCGGAAGAGTTCGTCCACCGGCTGCCGACCGACGATGTCCCGGTCCACCGAGGCCAGCAGCTCCAGCGACACGAACTGGTCGGCGATGCGCTCGGCCATGCGGTTGAAGGCCCGGCCCAGCTCGGCGAACTCGTCGCTGCCACGCACCTCGACCCGGGCGCCGGCCTCGAGCTGCTCGACCCGACGCACGCCGCGGCGCAGCTGCTGAAGCGGCCCCAGCGTGCGCCGGATCATGCTGACGCTCAGCAGCAGCACCAGCAGCAGCGTTCCCGCCAGCGTGCCGGTGACCAGGCGCCGGATCGACTGCCCGGCCAGCAGCACCGGCTCGACCGGCGCGCTCAGATCGAAGATCCAGTCGCCGGCCGAGGCCAGCAGGAAGTCGCCCTCCAGGAACAGCGGCCAGCGTGCATGCAGTCGCGCAGCCTGCCCGGAGGCCTGAGCGCCGGTCTGCGGCACCGCCGGGCAGTGCAGCATCAGGCCCTGGCCGTCCTGCACGCACCAGGCCGCGCCGTCCAGCCCGGCATCGAGCAGGGGCTGCCACAGGTGGGCCGGCGACAGCTCGGCCAGCCACAGCCCGGCCGGCTCGACCGGCAGCAGGATCATCAGCGCGGTGCGGCCGTTGCGCTCGCGCACCAGCAGCTGCGCGCGGTCCGGCGTGACGGCGGGCAGCGGCGCGGCCATCTCGCGCAGCAGATCGTCGCCGGCCAAGCGCGCCCCGCGGCCATCCAGGTGCAGCGCCCGCACGAACTGCCGGCCCAGCCCGGGCAGCGCCGGCAGCTCAGCCGTCTCGCCCGCAGGCACCGGCCAGCTGTGCATCTGGTCGCGCGCCACCAGCAGCCGCTCGCGCACCTGCAGCGCCACGCCACGCAGCAGCAGCTCCTGCTCGCGCTGGCCGGCCTGGCGCTCGAGCAGCTCCAGCATCCGGCTGCTGCCCGCGCCCAGCAGCAGCAGCGGCACGGTGGCCGCGACCAGGAAGAGCAGCAGGATGCGCCGCGCCAGCGGGCTGCCCAGCAGCGGCAGCCGCCAGCGCGGACGGCGCGGCGCGGTGAGCGACGACGACGGATCGGTCACGGGCCGGCCCTGCTCCTTCAGTCGGTGAACGCGGTGGCCACGCCGATGAAGCGGCCGTTGTTGGCCCGCACCACATCGTCCTGAGAGGCCGCGGCGGTCAGTGCACGCACGCTCTCGCCGTCGGGGCCGAGGCTGTAGAGGTCGAAGTCGCTGTTGACCGGGGTCAGCGAGCGGTTCTTGCGCGCCTCGCTGGGATTGCCGGTCTCCAGGTTGTAATAGACGTAGGGACGTTTCCAGGGATCGAGCCGGCCGGCCATGCCGACGGCGGCCAGCGAGGCCGGCGAGCCCTGGTTGTCGAGCCGGTACTGGGCGAGCACCGCGGACATCGCGCCCAGCTCCTGGGCGGCCTGGCGCTGCAGCGCGCGGTCACGGTGGCTCTTCCACATCGGCAGCGCCAGCGCCAGCAGCACGCCCAGCAGCGCGATGACCAGCATCAGCTCGACCAGCGTCAGCCCGGTCTGGCGGCCCGAGGCCGCAACAGAAGCACAAGCACGCGACGGAGGAAGTGCAGAGGCCATGATCGACAAGCCGTGACCGGCAAAAACAGTTCGTTGCCATATCGGCCTTGCCGGTTCCGGCTTGAGGAATTGCCAACAATCGCACACTGCGCCAGACTGCACGCGGCCCCGGCGGGCCGGGCATTCCTGCTCCGGACGCCGGCCCGCCGCCCGGAGCCCTTCTTGATCCTGCCGCCCTCGCCCTCTCTCGCCGGAACCCCGCCCCCCCGGATCCTGGCCGTCGATGACGACCCGGTCTTCCGCCGCTCGGTCGCCTTCGCGCTCGACGGCTACCGCTTCCAGGGGCGCGAGGTCGAGCTGCTGCAGGCCGGCAGCAGCGCCGAGGCGCTCGAGCAGCTGGCCCGCCATCCGGACATCGGCGTGATCCTGCTCGATGTGGTGATGGAGCATGACGACGCCGGCCTGCGGCTGGTGCGCCGGCTGCGCGGCGAGCTGGGCCGCCAGGACATCCGCATCGTGCTGCTGACCGGTCAGCCCGGGATGGCGCCGATGCACGACGTGATGCGCGACCTCGATGTCGACGAGTACTGGCACAAGACCGAGCTGGGCAGCGAGCGGCTCGAGGCGCTGCTCAACGCCAACCTGCGCAGCCACCAGTCGATCCTGCGCGAGCAGCAGGGCCGGCGGCGCTTCGAGCGGCTGCTGCAGGCGGTCGACCGCGCCAGCCGGGGCCAGGACCTGACCGGCCTGGCGCGCCAGCTGCTCGACGATGTGGCGGCGCTGCTCGAGACCGAGCCGGCCGGGCTGGTGGCGATGTGGCCGCCGCACACCACCGGGCCGCTGGTGATCGGCGCGGCCGGCGCGCAGACCCCGCTGCAGGGGCTGACGCTGGCCGCCGGCGACGCCGACACCGGCACCACGCCGCTGCTGGCCGCGCGCATCGAGCATGTGCTGGGCGCGCCGGCACCCGCTGCCGGCTCGGGCGACGACGAGCTGCACGAGCTGCTGCTGCCGCTGCACCCCGGCGCGCTGCCGCCATCGGCGCTGCGCGGCGCCACCGACAGCGCACAGCAGACGCTGTTCGCGCTGTGGGTGCCGCGCCCGCAGCCGCCGGACGAGGCCGAGCGCGAGATGGTGCGCCTGCTGGCCACCAATGTCGGCGCGCAGATGCGCCGCCTCGACCTGATCGCCCAGCTCGATCGCCTGGCCTACCAGGACGAGCTCACCGGCCTGCCCAACCGCAACGGCCTGCTGCGACGCATGCACGCCGCCGGCGAGCGGCTGGGCTCGATGGTGCTGCAGTTCGAGGATGTCGACCAGTTCTCGAACCTGAACCTGATGCTCGGCTTCGAGACCGCCAACCGGCTGCTGCAGGCGCTGGCCGAGCGGCTGCGCGAGGAGGCCGGCCCGGACGTGATGGTGGCGCGGGTGGACAACGACACCTTCGCGCTGCTCGGCCCGGCCGACCAGATGGTCACGCAGATGTACCGCGACCGCACCGAGGGCATCACCGTCAGCGACGGCCACTTCTCGGCGGTGCTGCACCTGACCGGCGCGCAGGTCGACCTCTCGCTGGTGAGCGGCCCGCCCGAGGAGACGCTGGCGACCGCGCGCTACCTGCTCAACGACGCCAAGCGCCACGGCTGGGGCCAGCAGGTCTGCTACCGCCCCGGCATGGAGACGCAGGCCCGCGACAACTACCGCCTGGGCCAGGCGCTGCACGAGGCGCTGCGCGCCGGCGAGATCCGCATCGCGCTGCAGCCCCAGGTCTGGCTGCAGGACGGCTCGCTCAAGGGCTTCGAGGCGCTGGCGCGCTGGACCGACCGGCGCGGGCGCGAGATCCCGCCGCTGACCTTCATCGCGCTGGCCGAGGCCTCCGGCCACATCTCGGCGCTGTTCAACCAGGTGCTGGAGCAGTCCTGCCAGGCCTGGCGGCTGCTGGACTCGCTCGGCCTGGGCCATCTGCGCATCGCGGTCAACCTGTCGGCGCTGCAGCTGGCCGATCCGGCGCTGGCGCAGGACATCGCCGCGCGCTGCAGCGCCGCCGGCGTGCCGCCCGAGGCGATCGAGCTGGAGGTGACCGAAAGCGCGGTCATGGTCGACGCCGATGGCGCGACGCTGCAGCTCGACCGGCTGCGCCAGCTCGGCTTCGAGATCGCGCTGGACGACTTCGGCACCGGCTTCTCGTCGCTGGCGCGGCTGCGCGGCTTCGACCTCGACTGGATCAAGATCGACCGCGCCTTTCTCGGCGAGATCGGCCAGCGCCCGGACGAGGAGACGCTGCCGGGCATGATCGTGTCGCTGTCGCGCCAGCTCGGGCTGAAGTCGCTGGCCGAAGGCGTCGAGACCGACGCGCAGCGCCACTGGCTGATGCGCAGCGGCTGCCAGGCCGCGCAGGGCATGCTGATCGGCCGGCCGATGCCGATGTGCGATCTGCCCGGCTGGCTGCGCACCCAGGGCCATCTGCCGCAGCCGCTGTCGCTGCCGCAGTGAACGCCGGATGGCGCTCGACAGACGCCCCCGCGCCAGCGAAGGCCGCATCCTGGTGCTGCGGCTGCTGCCCTGGCTGCTGCTGATCGGCCTGATCGGCGCGCTCAGCTATCTGCGGCTGCTCGACCTGCGGCTGTCGCCGCTGCGCGCGCAGGCCCGCACCCTGCTCGAGCAGGGCATCGCGCTGACCGGCTCGGAGCTGGCCGACCTGTCGCGCTCGGCACTGGTGCTGGGCCAGATGCCCGCCATCGGCGTGGCCGCGGCCAGCGCCGACACCTCGGCGATGGCCAGCGCACTGCTGGCGCATGCACGCGCCTCGCCGCGCCACGCGGAAATCTCCTGGATCGACGAGCACGGCAGGGAGCGGGTGCGCACCGAGCATCTCGACGGCATGGCGCTGCTGGCCACCTCGAGCACGCTGCGCCGCCCGGCGCAGATGCCCTGGCTGGCGCATTTCGCCGACCTGCTGCCGGCCGAGGCGCGCTTCAGTCCGCTCGGGCGCGAGGGCGGGCGCCACACGCTGCGGGCGGCCTCGCCGGTCTATGACGCCGCCGGGCGGCTGCGCGGCATGGTGGTCATCCAGCATGATCTGCAGGCGATGATGGCGCGGCTGGCCCGACTCAAGCAGCCGGCGCTGGAGCCGCTGCGCCTGTACGACAGCGAGGGCCGCGCGGTCAGCATCGCCGAGCCGCAGCCGCTGGCGATGCGCGACCCGGAACTCTGGCGCATGCTGCAGGAGCAGGGTCGCGGCCGGCGCGAGCTGGACGCCGGCATGTGGCATTTCCAGGATTTCCTGCCCGCCGAGCCCGGGGCGGGCCGGCTGGCGATGCAGCCCTGGTTCTTCGTCGCCCATGTGCCGCGCGACAGCGTCGAGCCGCTGCGCCATGCCAGCGCCTGGCAGTGCCTGCTGGCCTGCACCGCCGCCTTCGGGCTGGCGGTGCTGCTGGTGCGACGCCAGCGCCGCACCGAGGTCGAGCGCGAGCGGCTGCTGGCCGATCTGCAGACCAACCACCGCGCGCTGGCCGAGGCCAAGGCCGGCGCCGACGACGCGCTGCGCCGGCTGCGCCAGCTGCAGGACGAGCTGGTGCAGGCGGAAAAGCTCGCCTCGCTCGGCCTGCTGGTGGCCGGTGTCGCGCATGAGCTCAACACCCCGCTGGGCAGCGCGCGCATGACCGCCTCGACGCTGGTGCGCCGGCTCGGCGAGGCCGAGCGCGAGCTCGGCGCCACCGCACCGCTGCCGGCGCCGGTCACGCGGCTGCTGGAGCGCCAGCGCGCCGGGCTGGACATCATCGAGCACGGCCTGGAGCGCGCCAGCCAGGTCATCCGGCTGTTCAAGCAGCTCGCGGTGGACCGCGGCGCGGTGGAGCGGCGCCGCTTCGAGCTCGACGAGGTGCTGCAGGATGTGCGCCGGCTGCTGGTGCCGCGCCTGGGCAGCGAGGCGCCGCCCCGGCCGGTGCCGGTGTCGCTGCACATCGCCTCGGGCGCCGGGCTGGTGCTCGACAGCTATCCCGGCCCGCTCGGGCAGGTGATCGAGAACCTGATCGGCAACGCGCTGATGCATGCCTTCGACCCGCCGCCGCCCGGGCTGGTGCAGGGCAGCATCCGGGTGCTGTGCCGGGTCGATCCGGCCGGCGGCGACAGCGATGACGAGCGCCACGACCATCGCCCGGACGAGCTGGCGATCGAGGTGATCGACGACGGCTGCGGCATCGACCCGCTGGTGCTGCCGCGCATCTTCGACCCCTTCTTCACCACCCGGCGCGGTCGCGGCGGCACCGGCATCGGCCTGCACCTGTGCCACCATTTCTGCACCCAGGTGCTGGGCGGGCGGCTGCTGGTGGAGAGCTGCCCCGGCGAGGGCAGCCGCTTCAGCGTGCGGATTCCGCTGCGGGCGCCGTGACCGGCGGCGCCACCTCCGCCTGCAGCGCGCCCTGGAAGCGCACGACCCGCTGCGGATACGGAATGCCCACGCCCTCGCGGCGCAGCAGCGCCAGGATGGCCAGATTGACCTCCGAGCGCACATTGCCCTGACCGTTCTCCGGATCATCGATCCAGAACAGCACCGTGACCTCCAGACCATCCGCGCCGAAGTTGCTGAGCTGCACCGCCGGCCCCGGATCGGCCAGCACCCGCGGCACCCCCGACACCGTCTCGACCAGCTGCGCACGCAGTCGCTCGACATCGGTGTCGTAGTCGACGCTGACCAGCGTGCTGAGCAGCACCCGGCGGTCGGCCAGCGACAGGTTCTGCACCGCGGTGGTGATCAGCGTCTCGTTGGGCACGATCGACTCGCGCCCCGAGGGCGCGCGGATCACGGTGTAGCGGGTGGTGATGTCGGTGATCGCGCCCTCGAAGCCGCCGACGTTGACGATGTCGCCGATGCGCAGCGAGCGCTCGGCCAGGATGACGAAGCCGCTGACATAGTTGGCCGCCAGCTTCTGCAGGCCCAGGCCGATGCCCACGCCCAGCGCGCCGCCCAGCACCGACAGCGCCGTCAGGTCGATGCCCACCGCCGACAGCGCCATCAGCAGGCCAACGAAGAGCAGGATCGCGCGCAGTGCATTGGCCGCCACCTTGCGCAGCGACAGCTGCGCGCCGCTGGCGCCGGCCAGCAGCCGCGCCTCCAGCGCCGCCGAGATCCACAGCACCACCACCATCACGAAGCCGGCCGACAGGCCGCCCTCGATGATGTTGCGCAGGCTCAGCGTGTTGGCGCCGATCTTCCAGCGGATCTGGTCGAGTTCGTCGAGCATCACCGGCAGCACCCCGGTCACCCACAGCACCATGCCCAGCCAGGCGACCCAGGAAATCGTGCGCTCGACCGCGCGCATCAGCGCCGACGCCGGAAAGGCCGCGCTGAGCACCCGCACGCTCAGCCGGATCACCGCCAGCGACAGCAGCACCGGAATCGCCAGCCGGAACACCGCCAGCGGCTGGCCCAGCTCGAGCAGCACCCGGCGCGCCACGTAGGCCAGCGCCAGCGCCAGCAGCGGAAACAGCACGCCGTCGACCAGATGGGTGCCGAACCAGATCGAGGGGCGCGCCTCGCGCTGCCCGGCGCGGTCACGGTCGCGGTCACGCATGCCGCGCAGCAGCCACACCAGCAGCCCGCTGGCAGCCAGCACCGCCGCCAGCACCGCCAGCTCGACCAGCAAGGACGGCCGCATCAGCGCGGCCAGCAGCGTCGGGAAATCCAGGGTGGACAGGTCAGTCGTCATCATCGGTCGGCGTCATACGAGTCGGGAGGCGCGATTGTGCCGCCCGATCATGCGCGTCCAGGTGACAGGCTGTCATGCCCGCGCAGCGCCGACGACAATGCCGGCGATGGACGACGACATCGAACTGATCCACCTCGACGCGGCGATGCTGGTGGTGCGCAAGCCCGCCGGCCTGCTGTCGGTGCCCGGGCGCGGGCCCGAGAACGCCGACTGCGTCGCCGCGCGGGTGCAGCGCCGGGTGCCCGACGCGCTGATCGTGCACCGGCTCGACATGGCCACCTCCGGCCTGCTGCTGATGGCGCGCGGCGCCGAGATGCACCGCCGGCTCAGCCGGCTCTTCGCCGATCGACAGGTCGACAAGCGCTACGAGGCGGTGGTGGCCGGCTGCCCGGCCGAGGCATCAGGTGCGATCGACCTGCCGCTGATCTGCGACTGGCCGAACCGGCCGCGCCAGAAGGTCGACCCGCTGACCGGGCGGGCGTCGCTGACCCGCTGGCAGGTGCTGGGCCGCGACGCGACCGCAGGCACCGCCCGGCTCGCGCTCGAGCCGGTGACCGGCCGATCGCACCAGCTGCGGGTGCATCTGCTGTCGATCGGCCATCCGATCGTCGGCGACGAACTCTATGCGCCGACGCCGTGGCGCGAGGCTGCGCCCCGGCTGCTGCTGCATGCCTGCCGGCTCGCCTTCGCGCATCCGGCCGACGGGACGCCGCAGGTCTTCGAGGACACGGCGCCGTTCTGACGCCTTCCCGGATGCCCGCCTCAGGCAGAGCGACCCGCCGCGGCACGGGCCGCCTGCTCGGCCGCCTCCGTGTCCTGGCGGATGTGCTTCATGAAGTAGCTGATGTAGAAGACCAGCATGCCGATCGTGGTGGCGAGCACCAGCGCGCTGAGAATGCCGTAGTCGGTGGAGAAGAAGTCGATCAGGGCGTGCATGGTGTCTTGTCCCCTTGCGGATTGAACATGCATCCATCTGATCGCAGCCCGGACCGGGCGTCCTTGCGTCAGGTCAACCCGCCGGGGTATGCAGGACAGGGCCGAAAAAAAAGACCTCCCGGCTTGATCTGGGCCAGGAGGTCAATGCTCTGATGCGCCGACCACGAGGGCGATGAAACCTTCGCGCGACAGATGGAGACTAGCGCCATCGGCGCGGCGCCGCACTAGGGAATGCGTTGATCAAGCCGCGGTGAGCCTGTCAGGCGTGCGTTAGTTGGCGCGGGGCGGGCGCATGCGTGCCGGAATGCCCAGCGCGGTGTGGCCGGCCGGCACATCGTGCAGCACCACCGCATTGGCGCCGACACGCGCGCGGTCGCCGACCGCCACCGCGCCGATGATCTTCGCGCCCGAGCCGACGAAGATGTCGTCGCCCAGCCGCGGGAAGCCGCCGCGGTTCTCGCCGATCACCACGCTGCTCTCCAGCCAGACATTGCGCCCGCCGCGCACGCTGGAGTTGATGACCACGCCCACCGGGTGGATCAGCACGAAGCCGGGCCCGAACTGCGCCTTCACGCCGATGACGCAGCCGTTGAGCCACTTGTTGAGGATGTGCGGGATCAGCGCCAGCGGCGCCAGCCCGATCCGCGCCAGCCAGGCCTGCAGCCGGTACAGCGCATTGGCCAGCGTGCCGTCGGCCAGCACCACCTTCAGCAGCGAGACCGGCGGGCCGCCCTCGCCGTAGAGCACCTGCTTGGCGCGCAGGTCGGACAGCAGCAGCTTCATGCCCGCTCCCCTGCCCTCAGCGGCCCTTGACCCGCTCGCGGAAATCGACGAGCTGCAGGATGTTGTTGCGCCACTGGCGCTCGCGGGCGATGTAGGCGCGCGCGGCCTGGCCGACACGGCGCAGGTTGTCGCTGTCCTGGCTGCGGCGCAGCACCATCTGCACCGCGCTCTCCAGGTCGCCGGCCTTGAACATCCAGCCGGTCTCGTCTTCCTTCAGCACCTCGCGGATCGGCACGAAGTCCGGCGCCACCGGCGGAATGCCGCAGGCCATGAACTCGAACAGCTTGACCGGCGAGGTGTAGTCGCCCGCGCTGGGCAGCACCGCCATGTCCATCGCCGCCAGCAGGCCCGGCACCTCGTCATGCGAGACGCGGCCCGTCATCACCACCTGGTCCTGCAGACCGTGCTTCTGCACGAACTCCTGCACCACGGGGAAGGTGGCGCCGTCGCCCACCAGCAGCAGCTTGAGCTGCGGATTGGCCTTCAGGCGGTCGGCGATCTTGTAGACGAACTGGTCGATCGCATGCCACGGCACGAAGGCGCCGAGGTAGCCGCAGACCACGCTGCCGTCCAGCTTCCACTTCGCCCGCGCGGCGGCGCGCTGCTCGGGCGTGGGGCTGAACTTGTCGATGTTGGCCGCGTTGTGCGAGACGATGGTCGGCGCGATCTTGCCGCCATGCGCCTTCGTCACATGGTCGCGGAAAGCGCCGGAGACGAAGACCAGGCCATTGGCGTTGCGGAACACCCAGCGCTCGATCATCGTGGCCAGACGCTGGAAGAACAGCGGCCGCACCCGGTAGACGGTGGTGGAGTCGTTGATCTCCAGGATCACCGGGATCCTGCGGGCCCGCGCGATCATCACCGCGACGAACATGTAGAGCGAGTAGCGCTCGTAGATCAGGTCGACGTCCCTGTGCGCGTTCAGGTACTCGCGGATGCGCCAGCCGGCCACCGCGTTGTAGCCCAGCTCGGCCAGCTCGAACAGCGGCTCGGGCAGGCTGGTGACCCACTTCATCCAGGGCCGGGCCTGCTTGGTCGGACTCAGCGCCTTCGGGCTGGCATACGGGTCGGCACCGGGCAGCGAGATGATGTCCACCGTCACGCCCTCGGCGCGCAGTGCATCGGTGATGCCGCGGATGTGCACGCCCTCGACCGCCTTGCCCTGGGTGCGATGGTGATAGAGGACGCGGCGCAGGGGGGGCTGGACAGCAGGCTTGTTCATGCAGGGATCGTCGATCGTCAAGGGTCGGAAACGCGGATAAACGCGACAAACGCGGGCCGGATCTTAAGCTGCCGGATCGACAATTCCTTGGCACGCAACGATGTTTCCGCGACACACCGCGGTACCTCGTCATTTCAGATTAAGCCGCTTCGGTACCACGGCCGGGGGTACAGGCGTGCCGCCGTCATCCGGGCGCATTAGGATCGGACCTTTTGCACGAACCGTCGCCCGGATCATGAGTTTCGCGGTCTTCCTGCTCTATGTGTTCCTCAGCTTCTTCCGGCCGATCGAGCTGTTCGCGCCGGAAATGGCGGAGTACCGGCCGATGCTGGTGCTGTGGACGCTCGGCTTCGTCCTGGCCGCCAGCCGCGCCATCGTGCGCAAGGAGATCGCCGCGCGCGGCATCGACTTCAAGCTGCTGTTCGCCTTCATGGTGATGCTGGGCGTGTCGCTGGCGCTCAACGGCTGGGCCGGTGGCGCCTTCACCGCGATGAACGACTTCACCACCTCGTCGATGCTGTTCGTGCTGGTGGCGCTGAACGTGACCTCGCTGCGCCGGCTCAAGCTCGCCTGCGCAGCAGTGGTGCTGTCGATGCTGGTGGCGGCCCTCTTCGGCATCCAGGCCTATCACACCGGGCAGTTTGCCCAGCAGCTGGTGCTGCGCCAGACCGCGCCCCAGCATGAGGACGAGGATCCGAGCCGGGCACCGCCGTCAGCCGCCTCCGAGATCCCCGCGCTGGACCAGACCGGCTGGTATCTGTGGCGAGTGCGCGGCCAGGGCTTCCTGAATGATCCGAACGACTTCTCCCAGGTGCTGGTGATGTGCCTGCCGCTGCTGTTCGTGCTTTGGCGCCAGCGGGCCTGGCTGCGCAACACCCTGCTGATCGTCGCACCCGGCGCGGTCATGATGTACGCGATCGTGCTGAGCCAGTCGCGCGGCGCGCTGCTGGGTGTGGCCTCGCTGCTGTTCTTCATCGTGCGCGACTGGCTGGGCACCACCCGCACCGCGATCCTCGGCGGCCTGGCCGGCGTGGCCTTCCTGGGCGCCAGCGCGGTGGGCGGGCGCGGCTTCTCGTCGCAGGAGCAGTCGGCCGGCGAGCGCATCGAGGCCTGGGCGGTCGGACTGGAGCTGCTGAAATGGCGTCCGATCTGGGGCGCGGGCTACGGCAACTTCACCGACCACCACCATCTGACCGCACACAACTCCTTCGTACTGTGCTTCGCCGAGCTCGGCCTGGTCGGCTATTTCCTGTGGATCGGCATGATCGTGCTGACCTTCAAGAGCCTGAGCGCGGCGGTCGAGACCCTGCCCGCGCGCAGCCCGCACCGCCAGATGGTGGTGCTGCTGCGCAACTCGCTGGTCGGCTTCCTGGTCTGCGCCTGGTTCCTGTCGCGCACCTACCAGCCGGTGCTGTACTTCCTGCTGGCGCTGTGCGTGTCGGCCTGGTGGTGTGCCAGCCGCGCGCCGGGCATGACCGACAAGGAATCGCCCAAATACGAAAAAATTCACACGATCCCCTGGGTTCGCAGCACCTTCATCATCATGTTGCTGACGATTGTTGCAATTCGTGGCTTCGTGTTCTCGCATCAGCTCGGGCGTGGCGGCTGATCCAGGCCATGCAGGCCCCCTCCGGTAAGGCGGCCCTGGGGAAAACCGCAATCGCACGATGCTAGAGTTCGCCCCGATTGCCTTCGGCAAATCGTTTGCACTGCGCTTCAGTCAGCCCCTGTCAACCTCTGTCAGCGCTCCTTTCCTTGACCTTTTCAAGACTCCGATGACGCTCGTTCATGTGCTTGTCGTGCTTCTTCTGCTGCTGTGCGCCGCGGTCGTGCTGTTCATCCGCCAGCGCAACATCCAGGAATGGCTGTTCAGCTATCTGAAGCAGGACTGGCGCGCCCCGGTGCCACCGGGCACCACGAAGCATGTGATGTTCTGCTTCGTCGACCACTACGAGCCGATGTGGAAGCAGCCGGACTACGCCACCGAATGCCGCCGGGTGGCACGCTGGCGCCAGGAGTACCCGGCGCTGTGCGACCAGTTCCGCGACGCCGACGGGCGCGGCCCGATCCACAGCTTCTTCTACCCGGAAGAGGAGTACCGCCCCGAGCACCTCGATGCACTGGTGGAGATCTGCCGCATGGGCTACGGCGAGATCGAGATCCATCTGCACCATGACAAGGACACCGAAGCGGGCCTGCGCGAGAAGCTGCGCCGCTTCACCCGCACCCTGGTCGACCGCCACGACGCGCTGCCGGTCGATCCGGTGACGAAGCAGCCGCGCTGGGCCTTCATCCACGGCAACTGGGCGCTGGACAACTCGCACCCGCACGGCTTCGGCTGCGGCGTCAACAACGAGCTGATCGTGCTGCGCGAGGAAGGCTGCTATGTCGACTACACCTTCCCGGCCTCGCCCGATCCCTGTCAGACCTCGACGATCAACAAGATCTACTACGCCAAGGACGATCCGGAGCGCTGCAAGTCGCATGACACCGGCATGCGGGTGAAGGCCGGCGGCAAGCCCTGGGGCGACCTGATGCTGATCCAGGGCCCGCTGGGCTTCAAGTGGAACGACCGCAAGTTCGGCATCATCCCGCGCATCGAGAACTCCGACATCCGCACCAGCTGCCCGCCCACGCCCGACCGGGTCGATGCCTGGATCGAGACCGGCATCCATGTCGAGGGCAAGCCGGAGTGGATCTTCGTGAAGATCCACACCCACGGCACGCAGGAGCGCGACATGGACACCCTGCTGGGCGAGCCGATGCGCCGCTGCTACGAGCATCTGCACGCGAAGTACAACGACGGCCGCGAGTGGAAGCTGCACCATGTCAGCGCCCGCGAGATGTACAACATCGTCAAGGCCGCCGAGCAGGGCCTGCCCGGCGAGCCCGGCCAGTACCGCGACCTGGTCATCCCGCGCCCGGCCTACCGCCCGATGCCGGCGGGGAACTGAGCGGTGGTCGAGCTGCTGCTGGCCATCGTCGCGATCGGAGGGGTCGTGGCGGTGGTCTACTCCTACGCCCTCTATCCGCTCGCGCTCTTCGTCGTCGGCGCGATCAGCCAGGGGCTGCGCGACGTCGCCTTCGTCTTCCGCAAGAGCGAGCGCCGGCTGGAGATGCAGCGCTCGGCCGCCGGCACCGAGCCGGACTGGCCGCCGGTGGCCATCGTCATCTCGGCCTACAACGAGGAACGCCACATCGTCTCGCGCATCGAGAACCTGCTGGCGCTCGACTATCCCGCCGACCGGCTGCGCGCCTACAT
Organism: Sphaerotilus sulfidivorans; assembly: GCF_013426975.1. Taxonomy (GTDB): domain Bacteria; phylum Pseudomonadota; class Gammaproteobacteria; order Burkholderiales; family Burkholderiaceae_C; genus Sphaerotilus; species Sphaerotilus sulfidivorans. Next base: position 156,724 of record NZ_JACCPY010000002.1, on the reverse strand, counting down.
CGGCTCGGACGGCAGCCGCGACCGCACCGCCGAGCTGATGCGCCGCTTCGAGGGCGAGGTGCGCATCGTCGCGCTGCCCTTCGAGCAGAACCGCGGCAAGGCCAGCGTGCTCAACGACCTGGTCTCGCGCACCACCGAGCCGATCGTCGTCTTCTCCGACGCCAACACCTACTTCGAGCGCGGCGCGCTCAAGAAGCTGGTCTCGCGCTTCGACGACCCCAAGGTCGGCGGCGTCACCGGCGAGCTGCGCCTGCTGGGCAACGCCGGCGGCGACAACCAGGACAGCCTGTACTGGCGCATCGAGCAGTTCCTGAAGTTCTTCGAGGCCCGCATCGGCGCGCTGCTGGGCGCCAACGGCGCGATCTACGCGATCCGCCGCGCGCTGTGGCAGCCGATCCGCCCGGACACCATCTGCGACGACTTCGTCATCGCGATGAATGTCTCGGCCGGCGGCCACCGGCTGGTCTACGAGCCCAAGGCCTGGGCCGAGGAAGACACGCCCGAGGAGATCGGCGAGGAAGTCAAGCGCCGCATCCGCATCGGCATCGGCAACTTCCAGGCGCTGGTGCGCCATCCGCAGTACCTGACGCGCACCTCGGCGGCCACCGCCTTCGCCTATGTGTCGCACAAGGTGCTGCGCTGGACCGCGCCGCATCTGCTGCTGCTGGCGCTGGCCGCCTCGGTGGCGCTGGCGGCGCAGACCGGCTCGTCGGGCTGGGCGCTGTACGCGCTGGGCCAGGCGCTGGCCTATCTGGCCGCCTGGGCCGGCTGGCAGATGAGCAGCCGCGGCGTGAAGCTGCCGACGCTGGTCAAGCTGGCGGCCTTCCTGTTCGCGCTGAACTGGGCCTTCCTGGTCGCCTCCTGGCGCTATGCCACCGGCCGCTACGCCGGAAGCTGGGGCCGCACCAGCCGCTGACCCGCGGAGCGATCCGCCAGAAAAATCGTGTTTCTCTCCGGGAGCGAGATGTGTTGAGGGTAGGAATCATCGGCTGCGGCAAGATCGCCGACGGCCATGTCGAACAGATCCGCGCGATCGGCCGCGGCGAGGTGGTCGCGGTCTGCGACCGCGAGCCGCTGATGGCCGAGCAGCTGGCGGTGCGCATGAAGATCCCCGGCCGCTACGACGACGCGGCCGAGATGTTCGCCAAGGAGCGGCTGGACGTGGTGCACATCGCCACGCCGCCGGACTCGCACCTCTTCCTGGCGAAGATGGCCTTCGCGGCGGGCTGCCATGTGTTCATGGAGAAGCCCTTCGCGCTGACCGCGGCGCAGGCGCTCGAGATCCTGAAGCTGGCCCAGGAGGCCGGCCGCAAGGCGGGCGTCAACTACCTCTACAACTACGAGACCCCGGGCCTCGAGCTGGAGGCGCTGCTGAAGAAGGGCGAGCTGGGCGAGGTCGTCCACCTCGACACCAACTACGGCTACAACCTGTCGGGCGACTACGGCCTGGCGGTGATGACCGACCCGGGCCACTGGGTGCACCGGCTGCCGGGCAAGCTGTTCCACAACGTGCTCGACCATGTGCTGGCCAAGGTGGTGCCCTTCCTCGGCGACGAGATCGACACCCGCGTGCTGGCCTTCCGCCGCCGCGGCCCCACCGGCTCGGCCATCGTCGATGCGATGCCCGACGAGCTGCGCTTCATCCTGAGGAGCGGCGGCGTCACCGTCAGCGGCAACGTCAGCGCGCACGGCCGCCCGGTGCCGCACACGCTGAAGGTGGTCGGCACCACCGACTCGGTCGAGCTCGACTACACCTCGCGCACGCTGATCCGCGCCTCGCGCTGGTCGGCGCCCAGCGCGCTGGGCCGCCAGTTCATGGCCTGGACCCAGGCCCGGCAGCTTGCCGCCAACGGCCGGCGCAACATCGGTCGCTTCCGCCGCTACGAGTTCCACTACTTCCAGTGCATGCGCGTGCTGCTGGAGCGCTTCTACGACGCGGTCGAGGGCCGTGGCGCCGATCCGGTGCCGCCCGAGCAGATCCTGCGGGTGTGCCGCGTCATCGACCAGATCGTCGAGGGCGTCGACGCCTGCATGGCCGACCCGAAGAACTCCACCTCCGCCACGGAGGCCCGCGCATGAAGATCCTCCTCACCGGCGCCGGCGGTTTCCTCGGCAAGCAGATCACCCGCAGCCTGCTGATGGCGGGCCAGAACGACCTGCGGCTGCACTTCCGCAGCCGCGCCCCGGCCGGCCTGATCGAGTCGCTGCAGCAGGAATTCCCGCAGGCCCGCCTGGAGACCGCGGGCGCCAACCTGATCGCACGCGGCTCCTTCGACGCGATGCTCGAGGGCGTGGACTGCGTCATCCATGCCGCCGCCGGCATGAAGGGCGCCGCGGCCGACATGTTCGCCAACACGGTCATGGGCAGCCGCAATGTCTTCGAGGCCTGCGGACGCGTCGGCACGAAGCGCATCGTGCTGATCAGCTCCTTTGCGGTCTACAAGACCGACGCGATGAAGCCGGGCGACACGCTGGGCGAGGACACCCCGATCGAGCCGGTCGGCGTCGACAAGGGCCCCTACGGCTACGCCAAGACCCGCCAGGAGCACATGTTCCTGGACTACGCGAAGCAGCACGGCTTCGAGACGGTGATCCTGCGCCCCGGCGTGATCTACGGCCCCGGCGGCGGCGCGCTGTCGCCGCGCGTCGGCCTGAAGGCAATGGGCCTGTTCGCCAGCCTGGGCAACGGCGCGCTGCTGCCGCTGACCTATGTCGAGAACTGCGCCGACGCGGTCGCACGCGCCGCGGTGCACGCGCCCAGCGGCAGCGCCTTCGCGGTGGTCGACGACCAGATCCCGACCTGCCGCCAGTACCTCGACGGCTACCTGAAGAACGTGCAGAAGATGCGTGTCGTCACGCTGCCCTTCAGCGCCTTCCTGTGGGTGTCGGGCAAGCTGGTGGCCTACAACAGGAAGTCCAAGGGCCAGATGCCGGCGGTCTTCACGCCCTATGTCGTGAAGTCGATGTACACGCCGATCCGCTACAGCAACGACGGCCTGAAGAAGATCGGCTGGACGCAGCGCGTGCCCACGCCCGAGGGCCTGAGCCGCACCTACGCCTGGTTGAAGGCTCAGCTGCCGTCGCGCTGATCCTGATTGGCTGCTGCTGCGGCGGCGGCAGCGGCTGCCGCCCGCAGCTTGTCCTTCTTGCTCGGGCGCCGGCCCTTGATGCCGCCGGCGGACTGCTCCGGCGTGGCGGTCTCGGTCGGCTCGTAGCCGGCGAGCTGCTCGCGCGGCACACGCCGGCCCTGGCGCTTCTCGATCAGGCGGAAATGCGCCTCGGTCGCGGCGCTGACGAAGCTCACCGCGGTGCCGGGCAGACCGGCGCGGCCGGTGCGGCCGATGCGGTGGGTGTAGTCGTCGGTCGAGCGCGGCAGGTCATAGTTGACCACCGCCGGCAGCGCCGGGATGTCGATGCCGCGCGCGGCCAGATCGGTCACCACCAGCACGCGGATGCGCCCGGCGCGGAAGGCCGCCAGCACCTCGGTGCGGGTGCCCTGGCTCAGCTCGCCGTGCAGCGCATGCGCCGGCACGCCCTCGCGGCCGAGCTTGTGCGCGACCAGCTCGGTGGCATGGCGGGTGGCGACGAAGACCAGCACCCGGTCCCAGCCATGCGTCTTCAGCAGCTGGCGCAGCACGCCGGTGCGCCGGCCGGCGTCGAGCGCAATCGCGCGCTCGTGGATGTCGGGATGGGCCGCGGCGCCCTCGCCACCCTCCCCGGCCGCACCGGCGACCGGCCCCGGCGCGATGTCGATGCGCACCGGCGCGCGCAGCAGCGCATCGGCCAGCGACTGCACCGACGCCGGAAAGGTCGCCGAGAACAGCAGGTTCTGCCGGCGCGCCGGCAGCAGCGCCAGCACGCGGGTCAGCTCGTCGGCGAAGCCCAGGTCGAGCAGCCGGTCGGCCTCGTCGAGCACCAGCGTGCGCACATGGTCGAGCCGGATCGCGTTGTGGTCGACCAGATCGAGCAGCCGGCCCGGCGTGGCCACCACCAGCTCGGTGCCGCCGCGCAGGCCCATCATCTGCGGATTGATCGACACGCCACCGAACAGCACCGACACCCGCGGCGGATCCGGCAGCCGGCGCGCCAGATCGCGCAGCAGCTCGCCGGCCTGCATCGCCAGCTCGCGCGTCGGCACCAGCACCAGCCCGTGCGGCGCGCGCGGCCAGGCACGGGTGGCGGCCAGATCGGCCTGCAGCAGCGGCAGCGCGAAGGCCAGCGTCTTGCCCGAGCCGGTCTGCGCCGAGGCCTGCAGATCCGCGCCCGAGAGCGCGGCGGGAATCGCCTCGGCCTGCACCGGCGTGGGCTGCGTGAAGCCGAGTTCGCGCAGCGCGCTCAGCAGGGGCGGCTTCAGGCCGAGGGAATCAAATGACATGGGCAGTCCAGCAAGGGGCGCGACAGGGGGACGGGATTGTCGCAGCCTGCGTGCGCATCGCCACGCGCAAGCGCCACGGCCCCGTCATGCCCACCTCCCCGTCATGCCCGCGCAGGCGGGCACCCACGAGAAAGCACAGCAGCGGCAGGCGTGGGCCCTCGCCTGCGCGAGGGTGACGGATCGGCAGTCGGGCCGCAGCGCTTGCTCAACGGGCGCAATGGAGAGACAAGGGCCAGCACAGTTCGAAGCAGGCTCCGCCACCGGCCGAGGAATGGCAGCGGGCATCGCCCTGATGCGCATGCGCGATGGCGGCGACCACCGCCAGACCGAGACCGCTGCCGGCATCGGCAGCGGTCTCGCCACCGGCACGCATCCGCCGGAACGCCTGGAACACCTGCGAAGCGGACTCTGGCGGAATGCCCGGCCCCTCGTCTTCCACGCTCAGGACGCACCAGCCGTTGTCCAGTCGCGTCCGGACAAGCACCTTGCCGGGCACCGCATGCCGCCGGACGTTGTCCAGCAAAGCCAGCAGGGCCTGGCGGATGCGCACCGGGTCGCAGCGCACGGACCGGGCGTTCAGGTCGAGGACCGGATGCTGGTCCGCCGCCTGCAGCGTCTGCCGGCAGAACGCCACCACCGATTCGACCTCCGCGTCCAGGTCGGTCTGCTGGAGGTGGAGATGCAGATGGCCGCTCTCGGCCAGGCTGACTGCGCGCAGATCCTCGATCAGCCGGGCCAGTCCGTCGACCTGATTGAGCAGGCTGCGGAACTGCGACTCGTCCGGCGTGAACACGCCCTCGGCCAGGCCTTGCAGGCGTCCGCGCAGGATGGTCACCGGCGTGCGCAGCTCATGGGCGATGGCCGCGTTCCAGAACGCCATCTCCTCCGTGGTGCGCTGCAGCTGGGTGGCGAGTGCGTTGAAGTCGTCGGCCAGACCGGCGGCTTCACCCAGCGAGCGATCGCCCGGGACGGCGCGTGCGCCCAGGTCGCCCTGCGCGACACGCCGGATGCCATCCGTCACCGAGTTCAGCGGCACCAGGATGCGACGCGCCAGATGCACGCCCGCGACGATCGCGAACACCAGTCCGACCAGCGTGGTGCTCGCGATCCAGACCCACTCCGGCCCGTTCGGGAGCAAGGTGGGCTGCTCGAACAGCTCCGGCCACTGGCTGACGGCGAAGAAATAGAACACATAGGAGGTCAGCACCACCAGCAAGGTGACGCCGAAGGCGATCGCCATCATGGCCAGCGCGATCTGGCGGCTCAGGCCCACCAGCCTCATGACGCGCTCCAAAGCCGGTAGCCGACGCCGCGAATGCCGGCGGGCATGCCTTCGACACCCAGTCCCTCCAGCTTCTTGCGCAGCTTGCTGATGTGGCTGTCGACGGTGCGCTCCTGGGAATCGCCTTCGGGCAGACAGGCAGCCAGCAGTTCGGCGCGGGTGCAGACGCGCCTGGGCGCACGCGCCAGATGCGCGAGCAGCCTGAACTCGGTGAGGGTCAGGGCCAGGCCGTGCGTCGCCCCGCCGACCTCCACGCTGACCTCGTGCTGGTCCAGGTCGATCTCGAAGGGCGGCACCCTCAGCACGCGCACAGGACCGCGGGTGCCGCCCCTCGAGCGGCGCAGCACCGCCTGCGTGCGAGCCACGACCTCTGCCGGGTTGAAGGGCTTGACCACATAGTCGTCGGCCCCGAAGCGCAGGCCCATCAGCTTGTCGATGTCCTGGTCCATCGCGGTCAGCATGATGACCGGCGTCTCGCCGCGATGGCGGATCTCGGAGAGCACCTTCCAGCCGTCCAGTCTGGGCATCTGCACATCGAGCAGCACCAGATCGGGCTTCAGCGACAGATGCATGTCCAGCGCGCGGCGGCCGTCGGCGGCATGGACGGCGCGCAGGCCGGCACGTCCGAGATAGGCCTGCAGGATCTCGGCGATCTCGGGCTCGTCCTCGGCAATCAGCACGAGCGCGGGAAGACCCGCCGTTGCGTCGGGGGACAGGGATGAGGTGGACATGGGACCGCCTTGAGACCAGTTCAGTGTCTCCATCCTATCTCCACACAAGCGCAGCGCGGCCGCCATGCTGCCGGTCCAGACTGCCTTTTCTGTCCGCGCGGGCCGATGCGCCCGCGCATGAAGGAACCGTCATGAAGATCGACAAGCCGTGGCGCTGCCTGGGTGTGCTGCCCGCCCTGATGCTCGCTGCGCTGGGCGGCTGCGGCCCCGCCGCCGAGCCCGAAGTGAAACCGCCCGTCCCGCAGGTGACCGTGATGACGCTCGCCCCCAGCAGACTGGTGCTGACCGAGGATCTGCCGGCGCGTGTCGCCCCCGTTCGCGTCGCGGACATCCGGCCGCAGGTCAGCGGCATCGTGCGGCGCCGGCTGTTCGAGCAGGGTGCGGAGGTGCGCGCCGGCCAGGCCCTGTTCGAGATCGATCCCGCGCCCTTCCGCGCCGAGGAGGAAGCCGCCGCTGCCGCCCTGCAGCGGGCCGAGGCGGCACTGGCGCGCGCCCGGCTGCAGGCCGAGCGGCTGGAGCCCCTGGCCCAGGCCGAGGCGATCAGCCGCCAGCTCCATGACGATGCGCTGTCGCAGCGCCAGCAGGCAGAAGCCGACGTGGCCCAGGCCCGCGCCGCCTTGTCGCGCCGCCGCCTGGACCTGAAGCTCGCCACGGTGGAGTCGCCGATTTCCGGTCGCATCGGCCAGACCCTGGTGACCGAGGGCGCGCTGGTCGCCAGCGGCGACAGCACGCCGATGGCGCGCGTGCAGCAGATCGACACGGTCTATGTGGATGTGCGTCGCCCAGCCGCCTCGCTGGACGCCCTGCGTCAGGCCATGGCGGCCCCCGCGACACGCGACGGCGGCCTGCCCGTCGCCGTGCTGCGCGACGATGGATCACCCCTCGACGTCAAGGCACACATGCTCTTTTCCGGCATCGAGGTGAATGCCGACACGGGCGATGTCCTGCTGCGCGTGCAGGTGGACAACCCGCAGCAGCGCCTGCTGCCCGGCATGTTCGTGCGGGTCCGCATGGCCCTGGCCCGCTTCGACGCCGCGCTTGCGGTGCCGCAGCAGGCCGTGGTGCGGATCGGCGGCAAGCCGCATGTCTGGACGGTCGACACCGACGCGAAGGCGCATCGGATCGCGGTGACGCTGGGCGAGCTGATCGATCGGCAGTACCGGGTCACCGCCGGCCTGAGTGCCGGCCAGCAGGTGGTGGTCGCAGGCATGGAACGCCTGGCCGAAGGCATGCCGGTCGCCACGCAGGCGGACTCTGCCCGCTGATCCGACGGAGCCCTGTCCATGCCGCAGTTCTTCGTCCGCCGCCCGGTGTTCGCCTGGGTCATCGCGCTGTTCATCATCCTGCTGGGCCTGATCGCCCTCCCGCAGCTGCCAATCGCGCGCTTTCCGTCGGTGGCGCCGCCTTCCGTCAGCATCTACGCCAGCTACCCCGGCGCCACACCGCAGACCATGAACGACGCGGTGCTCGGCGTCATCGAACGCGAGCTCTCCAGCGTCAGGAACCTGCTGTACTACGAGTCCTCGTCCGACACCTCGGGCAGCGCCGAGATCACGATCATCTTCAAGCCCGGCACCCATCCGGAGATGGCCCAGGTGGACGTGCAGAACCGGCTCAAGGCCGTCGAGGCACGCCTGCCGCAGGCGGTGCGCCAGAACGGCATCAGCGTGGAGTCGGCCTCCTCGAATTTCCTGATGATGGTCGGGCTGAAGTCCACCGACGGCCGCCACGACGAGACGGTGCTGAGCGACTACATGGCGCGCAACGTCGTGGAGGAGCTGCGCCGCATCGAAGGCGTGGGCAGGGTGCAGCTGTTCGGCGCCGAGCAGGCCCTGCGCGTGTGGGTGGACCCCGCCAGGCTCAGCGCCCACAAGCTGACGATGGGCGACATCAGCGCCGCCATCGCCCAGCAGAACGCGCAGATCGCCCCTGGCCGCGTGGGCGATGCACCCACCACGTCCGGGCAGCGAGTCACCGTGCCGCTGACGGTGCAAGGCCAGCTGCAGACGCCCGAGCAGTTCGCGGCCATCGTGCTGCGCGCCAGCGCCGACGGCTCCCGCGTGCTGCTGGGCGATGTGGCCCGGGTCGAGCTGGGCGCGCAATCCTACGGCTTCTCGACCCGCGAGGACGGTCGCGTCTCGACCGCGCTGGCGGTGCAGCTCTCGCCTGGAGCCAATGCGGTGCGCACCTCGAATGCCGTGCTCGCGCGCCTGGCCGAACTGGAGAAGAGCCTGCCTGCAGGCATGAGCTACTCGACGCCCTTCAACACCGCGCCCTTCGTCAAGATCTCGATCGAGAAGGTCGTGGTCACGCTGGTCGAGGCGATGGTACTGGTGTTCCTGGTGATGCTGCTGTTCCTGCAGAACCTCCGCTGCACCCTGATCCCGGCGATCGTGGCGCCGATCGCGCTGCTGGGCACCTTCGCGGTGATGCTGGTGGCGGGCTTCTCGATCAATGTGCTGACCATGTTCGGCATGGTGCTGGCCATCGGCATCATCGTGGACGACGCCATCGTGGTGGTCGAGAACGTCGAGCGCATCATGGCCCAGGAGGGGCTGGGCCCGCAGGACGCCACCCTCCAGGCGATGAAGGAAATCACCGGCGCGGTGATCGGCATCACCCTGGTGCTGACCGCAGTGTTCATTCCCATGGCCTTCGCCGGTGGCTCGGTGGGCGTGATCTACCGGCAGTTCGCGCTGACCATGGCGGTGGCCATCCTGTTCTCGGCCTTTCTCGCGCTGACGCTGACCCCCGCGCTGTGCGCGACCCTGCTCCAGCCGGTCGATCCGGCGCATCACGACAGGCGCGGCTTCTTCGGCGCGTTCAACCGCCGGTTCGATCACATGACCCGGCGCTATACCTCAGGTGTCGCTCGCCTGCTGGCCCGCAGCGGCCGGGTGATGCTGGTGTTCGCCGCGCTGACAGTGACCCTGGTACTGGCGTTCCGCCAGCTGCCCTCGGCCTTCCTGCTCGAGGAGGACCAGGGCTATTTCATGTCGGCGATCCAGCTGCCGGCCGATGCCACCGCCGAACGCACGCTCGGGGTCGTCAAGCACTACGAGCAGCACCTGGCCACGCGCCCGGGCATCGCGTCCAACCTGTCCATCCTGGGCTTCGGCTTCTCCGGCTCGGGCCCCAACGCGGCCATGGCCTTCACCCTGCTCAAGGACTGGGACCAGCGCGACGGCGCCACGGTGCGTGACGAAGTGGAGCGGGTGCAGCAGGCCATGGCCAGCACACCTGAAGGCAGCGTGATGAGCATGATGCCGCCGGCCATCGACGAACTGGGCAACAGTTCCGGTTTCACGATGCGCCTGCAGGACCGCGCCAACCAGGGCCATGCCGCGCTGAAGGCGGCCGAGGCGCAGCTGCTGGCCCTGGCGGCACGCAGCCCGGTGGTGGTCGACGTGGCGTCGGACGGTCTGCCGGCGGGTGCCAGCGTCCGGCTGGACATCGACCGGGTCAAGGCCAACGCGCTGGGGGTGTCCTTCTCTGACATCAGTGAAACCCTCTCCACCGCGCTGGGTTCGTCGTATGTCAACGACTTCCCGAACGGCGGCCGCATGCAGCAGGTCATCCTGCAGGCCGATGCGCCCGCGCGCATGCAGGTCGACGACGTGCTGCGGCTGTACGTGCGCAACGCGCGGGGTGGCATGGTGCCGCTGTCGCAGGTGGTCACGCCGGTGTGGAGCGACACGCCGCTGCAGCTGGTGCGCTACCAGGGCTTTCCGGCCACGCGCATCTCGGGGGCGGCCGCGCCGGGCCAGTCCAGCGGCCAGGCCATGGCCGAGATGGAGCGGCTCGCGGCGCAGCTGCCGCCAGGCTTCGCGGTGGCCTGGACCGGCCAGTCGCTGCAGGAGCGCCAGTCGGCCGCGCAGGCGCCCCTGCTCATGGCCCTGTCGATGCTGGTGGTCTTCCTGGTGCTGGCCGCCCTGTACGAGAGCTGGTCGATCCCGCTGGCGGTGATGCTGGTGGTGCCGCTGGGCCTGATCGGCGCGGTGGCGGCGGTGCTGCTGCGCGGCCTGCCCGACGACGTGTTCTTCAAGATCGGCCTGATCACCGTGATCGGCCTGTCGGCCAAGAACGCCATCCTGATCGTCGAATTCGCCAAGCAATTGCGCGCGCAAGGCTGGGGTCTGGCCGAGGCCGCCGTGGAAGCGGCACGGCTGCGCCTGCGCCCGATCCTGATGACCTCGCTGGCCTTCGGCCTGGGCGTGGTGCCGCTGATGGTGGCCTCGGGCGCCAGCGCCGAGACCCAGCACGCCATCGGCACCGGCGTGTTCGGCGGCATGGTCACCGCCACCGTGCTGGCCGTGTTCTTCGTGCCGGTGTTCCATGTCGTCGTGACCGGGCTGCAGGAACGCTTCCAAGGCGGGCGGGTGGCCCGTCTCTCGAACCGCGAAGGTCCGATGCCATGAGAAGGCTGATTCTGATTCTCTCCATTGCGCTCGGGCTGTCCGCCTGCTCGCTGACACCGCCGCGGGTCACGCCGCAAGCGCCCGTGCCGGCCGTGTTTCCCATGGCAGCCGCGGAGGCCGGATCGCTGCCCGCCGCCGACATCGGCTGGCGCACGCTGTTTCCCGACCCGCGCCTGCAGCGCCTGATCGAGCTGGCCCTGACGAACAACCGCGACCTGCGCCTGGCCGCGCTGAATGTCGAAGCGGCACAGGCCCAGCACGGCATCCAGCGCGCGGCACGACAGCCGGCCCTCGAGGCCACAGGGGGGTTCACGCGCCAGCGCATGGCCGCTCCGGCTCAGGGCAGCACGTCCCGCTCCGGGGAAGTCACGGGCCAGTTCAGCGCCAGCATCGGATCGAGTGCCTTCGAAATCGATCTGTTCGGGCGCGCGCACGCCCTGTCGGAAGCCGCCTTTGCCCGCTATCTGGCCAGCGAGGAAGGCCGCCTGGCCGCCCGGATCGCTCTGGTGGGCGCCGTGGCCGACGCCTGTCTGGCCGAGCGCCTGGCGCTCGAGCAGCAGGCCCTGGCCGAACGCACCCTCGCAGACTGGCGACAGTCCCTTGAACTGACACGTCTGCTGCTGCAGGCGCGCCAGAGCAGCGCCCTGGATCTGGCCCAGGCCGAAAGCCAGGTGGCCACGGCCGAGGCCGAGCTGCAGGCGCGCACGCGGGCCTGGGCGCAGGCTCGGAATGCACTGCGCCTGCTGGTGGGCGCTGATCTGCCCGATGATCTGCCCCAGGGCTTGCCGCTCGACCGCCAGCAGGTGCTGACGGCCTTGCCGGCTGGCCTGCCTTCGGACCTGCTGGCGCGCCGGCCCGACATCCGGCAGGCCGAGCAGATGCTGATCGCGGCCAACGCCGACATCGGTGCGGCACGCGCGGCATTCTTTCCGCGCATTTCCCTGACCGCCTCGCTGGGCTATGCCAGTCCGGCCATCGGCAGACTGTTCGACCGCTCGAACCGGGCCTGGATCTTCTCGCCGCAGATCACCCAGCCGCTGTTCCAGGGCGGACGGCTGCGTGCGGAGCTGCGACTGGCCGAACTGCGCCGGTCCAGCGCGGTGGCCGAATACGAGCGCACCATCCAGACCGCCTTCCGCGAGGTGGCGGACGGCCTGGCGGCGCAGCAGACCTCCGACCGCCAGGTCGAGGCCCAGACCCGGGCCGTGGCCAGCGCCGAGCGCCGGGTACAGCTGTCCGATCTGCGCTACCGCGCCGGCATGGAGGGTCGGCTGGAGCTGCTCGACGCCCAGCGCCAGCTGCGCACCGCCCGGCAGACGCTGCTGGACCTGCGCCGCGAGGCCTTCGGCAATACCGTCGCCCTGTACAAGGCCCTGGGCGGCGGCGTCCTTGAACACACGGCCACGCCATGACACTGCCGCTCGATACCTCTTTCACCACACCGGCCGCCATCACGCCTGAAGCCGGCAGCGCCGAGCCCTGGCGGCTCCGGTTCTGGTCCATCTTCGGCGGCCAGGCCATGTCGCTGATGGGCTCCTCGCTGACGCAGTTCGTGCTGCTGTGGTGGATCACCGACACCACCGGCAGCGTGGCTGCGCTGGCCAGCGCCGGCATGGCGGCCCTGCTGCCGCAGGCCGTGCTGGCGCCGCTGGGCGGCACGCTGGCCGATCGCCACAGCCGCCGGCTGCTGATGATCGTGGCCGATGGCGTCAGTGCGCTGTGCATGGGGGTGCTGATCGCCCTGTTCCTGACCGCGCGCATCGAGCTCTGGCATGCCTACGCCATGATGGCCATGCGCAGTGCCATGCAGGTCTTCCAGGGCCCGGCCGCAGCGGCCAGCGTGGTGATGCTGGTGCCCAAGCATTTCATCGTTCGTGCGGCAGGGCTCAACCAGACGCTGCACAGCCTCACCGTGGTGGCCGCCGCGCCGCTGGGGGCGCTGGCGATCGGCACGCTGCCGATCGGCTGGGCGCTGTCCATCGATGTGCTGACCGCGCTGCTGGGCATCGTGCCGCTGCTGTGCTGGCGCATCCCCCAGCCCGCCCGCGGCGAAGCCGGCCGCACCGGGCTGTGGAGCGAGTTCCGGGAAGGGCTGCACCTGGTCTGGCACACACCCGGCCTGCGCCGGCTCTTCCTGCTGCTCGGCGCGGTGGTGCTGGCCGTCATGCCCACCTTCGTGCTGGTGCCCCTGCTGGTCAAGGAGCATTTCGCGGGTGGTGCGGCGCAGGTCGCCCTGATGGAAGGCCTGGCCGGTGCGGGCATGCTGCTGGGTGGTCTGCTGGTGGTGGTCATGGCGCCGCGCCGGCTGGTGCGCTGGACGCTGGTCGGTTTCGCGGTCTCCTGCGCGGCGCTCGCCCTCACGGCCATGGCGCCGGCCAGCCTCTTTGGTGTGGCCGTGGCCTGGTGGGTGATGAGCGGCATCAGCTTCGTGCTGGGCGACACGCCACTGACCGCGCTGCTGCAGACGACCATTCCCGACCACCTCCAGGGACGCGTGCTGGCCCTGATGTCGACCCTGATGGCGCTGGCAGCACCGGTGGGGCTGGCGCTCGCCGCCCCACTGGGTGAATGGATCGGCGTGCGTGGCGTGTTCGTCGTGGCCGGCGTGCTGGGCACGCTGACCAGTCTGGCCGGTTTCCTGTCGCCGGCCCTGCTGGCCCTGGACGACCCGCCCGGTCCGGATGCAACGATGAAGACTTGAGCAGGTTCAACCCCAGCGATCTTTCGCCCCATCCAACACCAGAAGCCACACGCATGGAAACCCTTGAAACCGCCCGCCTCGTGCTGAGGCCCTTCGCGCCCACGGACGCCGCCGACTTGTTCGAGTACATGCACCGGCCTGTGGCCAGCTGCTTCCTGTCGCTGGCCCTGGCCGACCTGCAGGCCGCCGAGCAGGAAGCGGCCGCGCGCAGCAGGAACGAACACAGCATTGCCGTGTGTCTGCGTGCATCCGGCAAGCTCATCGGTGACCTGTTCGCCGATCCGGAAGACGACACCGTCTCGGTCGGCTGGAACTTCAATCCGGCCTTCTTTGGACAAGGCTATGCGCACGAAGCCGCGGCCGTGCTCTTTGCGCACCTGTTCACGGCGCGTGGTGCGCGCCGGCTGTACGCCTACGTGGAGGACACGAACATCGCCTCTCAGCGGCTGTGCGAACGGCTCGGCATGCGGCAGGAGGGTCTCTTCAAGGAGTTCATCTCCTTCCGACAGGATGCCGACGGCACGCCGATCTACGAGAACACCATGCAATACGCCCTGCTGCGACATGAGTGGCAGCAGAACAGCGGCAGGCGCGGGCCCTCGCCTGCGCGAGGGTGACGGATCGGCGGGCAGGCCCTGAGCGGGCTACCGCTGCCGGGCGCGCTGGTAGAACGCGCTGCAGGTGCGGTAGAGCGCGCCGATGGAGGCGTGTTCGCTCACCCAGTCGCAGGCGGCCTGGCCCAGGCGCTCGCGCAGCGGCGCGTCGGCCAGCAGCCGCTCCAGCGCGGCCTGCAGCGGCTCGCCCTGGTCGGGCGGCACCAGCAGGCCGGTCTGGCCGTCGCGCACGATCTCGGGGTTGCCGCCCACCGCGGTGGCGACGATCGCCAGCCGGGTCGCGCAGGCCTCGAGCAGCGCGATCGACAGGCCCTCGGTCAGCGAGGGCATCGCGAAGATGTCGAAGCCCGGCGTCAGGTCGGCCACATCCTTGCGCTGGCCGGTGAAGATCACCCGCGCGGCCACGCCGGCGGCCTCGGCCTGGGCGCGCAGCTCCGCCTCCAGCGGGCCGGAGCCCACCAGCGCCAGATGCAGCGAAGGGTGCTGCTTCAGCAGCGCCGGCATCAGCGCGATCAGCAGCCGGTGGTTCTTCAGCGCCACCTGGCGGCCGACCGCACCGATCAGCAGCGCGTCCTCGGGCACGCCCAGGCGCTCGCGGGCGATGCGGCGGCGCTCGGGCGTCCAGCGGAAGCGCTCGACCGGGATGCCGTTGAGCACCGTGGTGGCCCGCTCGGCCGGCACCAGGCCGTCGCCGACATAGCGGCCGTGCACCTGCGAGCCCACCATCGCCACGCCGCGGGTGTGCCTGAGCGACCACAGGAAGTACTGGCGCAGCCGCTTCTCGCGCTCGAGCCGGAAGCCCATGTCGTGCAGGCTGCAGACCTGCGCCGGGCCGCCGAACATCGTGCGGATCGCCGCGGCGGCGTGGTAGTTGGGCACGAAGTTGTGGGCATGCACCAGATCGATGTTGCGCCAGGCCATCGCGCGGCGCAGCCTCAGGATCAGCCCGATGTCGAGGCCGTCGCGCTTGTGGCCGACGATCACCTCGACGCCGGCGGCCTCCAGCTCGGGCTTGAGCCCCTCGGTGGCCAGCAGGCTGAAGACGCAGACCGTGTCGCCGCGGCGCTTCTGCTCGATTGCCAGATCGGTGACCACCCGTTCAAGTCCGCCGAACTCGAGCGAGTCGACGATGTGCATCAGCCTCATGAAATCCTGTCCTCTCCCTGTGCCAGGGTGCTTGTGGCGCGGGATGTTAGCGCAGCGCTGCGGCAAGATCGGGGCTTTCCCGACCCTCGCCCGACGCACCGACAGGAGACCTTCAGCATGCCCCTGCCCGCCCCCCGACTGCTCGGCCTTGGCCTCCTTGGCTTGAGCGGCCTGACCCTGCTGCACGGCCTGCCTCAGGCCCAGACCGTGCGCGTGCCCACCGAGCACAGCGGCCAGCCCGCCGCAGGCTGGCCCAGCGCCGAGTCCGGCCGCTTTCTCGACAGCGCGCCTGCGCCGGTGCCCACGCCGGAAGCACCGGCCGCAGCGGCCAGCCAGGCCGCCGCGCCGCGCGAGGACGGCCCGTGGCCGCCGCCGGTGGTCGAGCCGGCCCGCGCCGACGGCTGCAGCACCGCGCTCACCGGCAGCGGGCGCGCCTTGCATGTCGGTCCGGGCCAGACCTTCACCGAGCTCGACGAGGTGCCCTGGCTGTCGCTGCAGGCCGGCGACGTGGTCAACATCCACCACCGCCCCGAGCCCTACCGCACCAAGATCGGCCTGCGCGCGCAGGGCCGCGCCGATGCGCCGGTGGTGCTCAACGGCGTCACCGACGCGCAGTGCCGCCGCCCGGTCATCAGCGGCGAGAACGCCACCACCGCCCGCGATGCCGCCGCCAGCGGCTTCTTCAGCAAGCAGTACAGCGAGCCCTACGGGCTGATCTTCATCTACAAGTCGCGCGA
Source organism: Sphaerotilus sulfidivorans (assembly GCF_013426975.1). Classification (GTDB taxonomy): domain Bacteria; phylum Pseudomonadota; class Gammaproteobacteria; order Burkholderiales; family Burkholderiaceae_C; genus Sphaerotilus; species Sphaerotilus sulfidivorans. Next base: position 140,720 of record NZ_JACCPY010000002.1, on the reverse strand, counting down.
CCAGGCCTGGGGCAGCCGGCCGCGCCACATCCGCATCCAGAACCTGAAGCTCACCGGCGCGCACAAGGACAGGCGCTACACCGGCATGGACGGCCAGAGCGGGCGCTATGTCGCCGGTGCCGCGGCGATCTACGCCATCGTGGTCGAGGACCTGACCGTCGAGAACTGCGAGATCACCGGCAACGGCAACGGCATCTTCGTCAACAGCCGCTCCGACGAGGAATCCAGCCGCAATGTCTTCATCCGCCACAACCGCATCTGGAACAACGGCAATGTCGGCAGCTGGCTGGAGCACAACCTGTATGTGCAGACCGCACGCGCGCTCTACGAGGGCAACGACATCGGCCAGCTGATCCCCGGCGCACGCGGCTCGTCGCTGAAGGACCGCTCCAGCGGCACGGTGGTGCGCTTCAACCGCATCACCGCGGCGGCGCGTGCGCTCGATCTGGTCGAGATCGAAGGCGGCGTGCGCCCGGTGCGCGAGGATCGCCACTATCCGGACGCCTGGGTCTACGGCAACCTGATCCTGAACGACCTGTCGCTGCCGGGCTCGGGTTCGGTCAAGCTGATCCACTGGGGCGGCGACAACGACGAGCGCCATTTCCGCAACGGCACGCTGCATTTCTTCCACAACACCGTGATCCACAGCGGCACCCAGCAGCAGGCCTGGTACATGGCGCTGTTCGACATGCCCGGCGCCCGCCAGACGGTGCGCGCCACCGGCAACCTGATCGTCAATCTGGGCAGCACCCAGATGCGGGTCGGCCACCAGGCCGGCACGGTCGAGTTTGCCGGCAGCAACTGGATCTCGCGCGACTGGGCCCAGGCCGGCCCGGACTCGGTCGTGCGGGTGCGCACCAGCGGCGCGCAGCTGTTCGAAGGCCCGCCGCCGGCCATCAGCACGGCCAGCGGCCGGATGCGCACGCCGCTGGCGCGCCTCGATCAGCCCGCCGGCGATCTGCCGACCGACTCGGCCGGTCAGCCGCTGCGCCTGAGCCATCAGATCGGGGAGGAGCGCGGCCTGGCCAGACGCCCGGTCCGCGGCCGCGGCCCCGATCTGGGGGCCATCGAGCAGCCCTGAGCGCGGCACCCGCCGCGCCAGGCACCGGCCAAGGCCATGAATCTGCGAGATTCGGCTGCGCCGCAGCCGGAAATATTCCGCGACATCGATCGAATGAATTGCGGGGCATTTCCGGCCAGTTGTAATTGCAGGCCGCCGGCCTGTACACGAAAAACCCGGGAGGACCACGCCCCCTCCCCCGGAACAGGCGGCCGACCGGTACCGCACGGTTCGTGCCGATGCGCACGAATGAAGGAAACCCGCCCACAAATACCAGGCTGAGCCTGAAAAACCCGTCCACGGGGTTTTTCATGATCTTTCACCCTCGGATTGACCGGTTTCGAGGCGCCGCAGTTACAGATTCCCCTACTTGCTTACGGGCGGCCCCCGGCGGTCTGCCTACCTTTCGCTCCGTGAATTTCGCCCGGCACTGAACCCCCGCATCCAGATGCCGACATCCATCAGGGGGGAATGACAGTTTTCCAGATCAGGAGATTCTGTCGTCTTCTCCGGCTCATTTCCGGCTCGAAAGGTTGTCTCCATGTTTCATTGCAGCGTCGCCACCGAAAATATCGCATTTCGGGGCGCAGTCACCGGTCTGGCCGGACTGATGGCCGGCAGCGCCCTGATGGTCCTGGCGGCACGGCCGGCGCAGGCCCAGGTCGTCATCCGCACGGCGAACGCCACCACCGCCGTCACCTCGGTCACCGCCGTCACGGCAGCCAGCGCCAGCACGCTGACCCGCACCATTTCCGCGCCGCCCGGCGTGCTGGCCATCGGCAGCACCCGCAGCACGGTGGCCGCGGCCGCGCTGGGCCTGACACCCTGCCAGCCCTCGGGCAAGGGGCGGGACTTTCCGGTCGGACCGGGACGGGCCTACACCACGCTCGACCAGGTGCCCTGGGAAAGCCTGAAGGCGGGCGACACGGTGCGCATCCACCCCGCGCCGACGCCCTACCGCGGCAAGTTCGCGATCGTCGCCCAGGGCACGGCCGACGCGCCGGTGCGCATCTGCGGCGTGCGCGGTGCCGACGGCTCGCGCCCGGTCATCGACGCGGATGGCGCCACCACCCGGGCCGCGCTCTCCGGCCTCTACGGCTCGAGCACCTACGCCCGCGACATTCACCAGGACCGCAGCCTCATCGTCATCAAGTCGGACCCGGCCCAGGGCTGGACCGCCTACCCGCGCCACATCCGCATCGATGGCCTGAAGATCACCGGCGCGCATCCGAGCCGCAGCTTCCGCAATGCCGCCGGGGCGCTGCGCAGCTATCTGCCCTTCGGAGCCTGCGTCTGGGTCGAGCGGGGTCACAACATCTCGATCGTCGACAACGAGATCACCGACTGCCAGATGGGCGTGTTCAGCAAGTCGACCGACGACGGCGACTTCGCGGTGACGCGCAATCTGTACATCGCCGGCAACCGCTTCGCCGGCCACGGCATCGTCGGCAATGTGCATCAGCACAGCACCTACACCCAGAGCATCGGCACGGTGATCGAGTTCAACCGCTACGAGCCGCTGCGCCCGGGTGCGCTGGGCAACGGCGTCAAGGACCGCTCGGCCGGCACGGTGGTGCGCCACAACCGCATCGAGGAGGGCTCGCACGCGATCGATCTGGTCGAGGCCGAAGATTTCCCGCTCACCGCGATGGCCACGCCCGCCTATCGCAACACCTTCGTCTACGGCAACCAGATCATCAAGACCGGAGACACCGGCAGCGTCATCACCTATGGCGGCGATCATTTCGGCAGCCAGGCCGGCGCGACCTGGGGCGAGCCGATCTTCCGCAAGGGCACGCTGCACTTCTTCCACAACACGCTGATGCTCAAGGGCACCGCGGCCTGGGTGTTCCGCATCGCCACCACCGAGGAAAAGGTCGAGGCCTGGAACAATGTCATCCACTTTGCCCCGAGCATCCGCGAGAAGAGCATGCGCATGGACCGCGAGGTGGCCGCACCCTGGATCGGCGGGGGCATCGTCAACCTCGGACGCAACTGGATCAGCAGCGGCTGGCAGGACTCGGACATCTGGCACAAGGTGCGCGGCCAGCTCAATCTGGTCGAGCCGCAGCTCGGCGACACGACGCTGCCCTTCGACGCCGCCTCCTTCCGCCCGGTGGCCGGATCGGCGCTGATCGACGCGGGCAAGCGCAGCACCGCCTCCCCGGTCAGTCTGGTGCTGAGCCATCAGATCGACGCGCTCGGCCTGCCGCAGCTGCGCCGCATGAGCGGACTGGGCGACGATCTTGGCGCGGTCGAGCGATGAGCCTGCGATGGACTTCCGCTGAGCATCTGGCGGGGCGGCGGCGTTGTCCGCTCCCGCCATCGGCCGATCAGTTGCAACCTCATGTAGGTGCACATGCCCGCAGGCCGTCCCGGACTGAAGCGGACGGACCACTCCTGAGGCGCAGCGGCTCGCAGCGCATTTCAAGATACTTCACACGGCTGCCACGATGACCGTGAAACAATTCACGAATAAGTTGATTTGATGCGCAGGCAAATCACATTAATGTTTCACTAATTCCCTTTTTACACCCCCTATTCGCGGGGGGTGTCATTTTGTGCATGACAGTTACATGCACGGGAAATGCTTACCCTGTTCGATTCGGCCGTCCCTATCGTCGCGAACCTGCGGCGCCGACGTCTCGTCGGCGAGGACGATTCACGACAACGAACACTGAAACAGGCGAACGGCCCATGGACAGCATGATGGACAAGACTCGGGCACGACGCGTGCGCCTGCTCTGGGCAGGCACCGCCCTGGCGCTGGGTGCGGCCCTGGCCGGCTGCGGCGGCGGCGGCGAAGACACCGGATCGGGCGGCACCACGCCGAGCCCCTCGCCCGCCCCGACCCCGACGCCGCCGGTCGAGACGCTGGCGCTGGGCGCCTGCGAAGCCTCGGGCAAGGGCACCGACTACCAGGTCGGTCCGGGCAAGGCCTACACCGCACTCGACCAGGTGCCCTGGGAAAGCCTGAAGGCCGGCGACACCGTCCGCATCTTCTATTCGTCGACGCCCTACAAGGGCAAGTTCCTGGTCGCGGCCCAGGGCACGCAGACCGCACCGGTGCGCATCTGCGGCGTGCGCGGCCCGAACAACGAGCGCCCGATCATCGAGGGCAGCGGTGCCACCACCCGCAGCGCGCTGCTCAGCGCCTACGGCAACACCGCCGAGACGCAGGACATCCACCAGACCCGCAGCGTCATCGTCGTCAAGGCGCTGGCCAGCGGCACCTACACCGACTACCCGACCTGGATCCAGATCGACGGCCTGAACATTCGCGCCGCCCACCCGAGCTACACCTTCACCGACGCCGCCGGCACCCGGAAGAACTATGCGCAGTTCGGCGCCTGTGTCTGGATCGACCGCGGCCAGAACATCCTGATCGCCGACAACGAGATCAGCGACTGCCAGATGGCCGTCTTCAGCCGCTCGACCGACGACGGCGACTTCATGGTCACGAAGAACATCCGCATCGCCGGCAACTACCTGTGGGGCCACGGCATCGCCGGCAGCGACCGCGAGCACACCACCTACACCCAGAGCGTCGGACTGGTGATCGAGTTCAACCGCTACGGGCCGCTGCGCAGCGGCGCGCTGGGCAACGCGGTCAAGGACCGCTCGGCCGGGCTGGTGGTGCGCTACAACCGCATCGAGGGCGGCGCGCGCTCGGTCGACATGGTCGAGGCCGAGGACTTTCCCGTCACCGCGACCGCGCTGGCGGCCTACCGCAGCACCTTCGTCTACGGCAACCAGTTCAAGAAGAACGGCGACGACGGCAGCTTCTTCCACTACGGCGGCGACCACTTCGGTGCCGCGGCCGGCGCGAACTGGGGCGAGACGCTGTTCCGGCGCGGCACGCTCTACTTCTTCAACAACACCGTGCACGGCACCGGCACCAATGTGCGCCTGTTCCAGATCTCGACGACGCTGGAAACGGTGGAGGCGTGGAACAACGTGTTCTGGTTCGACGCGTCCGTGACCTCGCTGAACCTGCGCCAGGCCGAGAACGATTCGCTCTCCACCAGCTACACGCCCGACGGCATCCTGAACCTGGGCGTGAACTGGATCCGCAGCGACTGGACCGACACCACCGCCTGGAAGACGCTCAAGGGCCAGGTCAACGGCACCGCCAACCTGCTGACCGGCAGCAGCGCGCCCTTCGACACCAGCAGCTTCGTGCCCAATGCCTCGAGCGCGATCATCGATGCCGGCAAGGCCGGTCCGAGCGCAGCCAGCGCCTACGGCGTGAACTACCAGCTCGACAGCAGCTACACGCCGGTGGCACGCACCGTCAAGGGCGCAGCCATCGACCTGGGCGCCACCGAGCGCTGAGGCCCGGCGGCCGGGGCGGCGCTCACAGCCCCTCGGCCGCCAGCAGATCGCGCACGCTGGCGAGCTGGCGGCGCGACACCGCCAGCCACTCGTCGGTGGCGGCGATGCGCACCGCCCAGACCTCGCTGGCCTCGGCCTCGCCGCGCTCGTCGCTCCAGCGGCGCCGCTCCAGCGCCGCCACCGCATCCAGTGCCACCAGCGCGTTGCGGTGAATGCGCAGGAAGCGGCGCCCGAGCCGCTCCTCCAGCTCGGCCAGCGACTCGTCGAGCAGCAGCGTGCGGTGTGCGGTGCGCAGCGTCACGTATTTCTGCTCGGCCTTCAGGTAGAGCACCTCGGTCAGCGGCACCCGCAGCAGCTCGCCGCGCTCATGCACCACGATGACCGGCACCGCCGGCGCGGGTTCGGCCAGCGGCGCCGGTGCGGTCGCCGGCAGCGCACCGCCCAGACGCTGCGCCACCCGCGCCAGCGCCTCCTGCAGCCGCAGCCGGCGCACCGGCTTGGTCAGGTAGTCGACCGCCTCGACCTCGAAGGCCGCCAGCGCATGCTCGGCATGCGCGGTCACGAAGATGACCCGCGGCGGCTGCGGCATCGCGCGCAGCCGCGCCGCCAGCGCCAGCCCGTCCATGCCGGGCATGCGGATGTCGAGCAGCACCACATCGGCGGCATGCAGCGCCAGCCAGTGCAGCGCCGCGGCCGCGGTGGCCGCCTCGCCGACCACCTGGGCGGCCGGATCGACGCAGTCGGCCAGCAAGGTGCGCAGCCGCAGCCGCGACAGCTCCTCGTCGTCGACCAGCAGCACCCGCAGCGGCGTCGTCATCTCCATGCCTGTCGGCCCCTTTCCTCGGTCCGGTACCCGGTCTCAGTCCGGCAGCGCGATCGCGATGCGCACCCGGAAGCGCCCGCCATCGATCGCGCCCGCCTCGAAGCGCACGCCCAGGTCATGCAGCAGCATCAGCCGTTCGCGCACATTGCGCAGCGCCATGCCGTGGCCGCGGCGCGGGCGGCCCTCGCCCAGCGGATTGGTGACCGTCAGCAGCGCCATGCCATGACGCACGCCGGTGCGGATGACGATCTCGCCGCCCTCGGTCGAGGGCTCGATGCCGTGCTTGACCGCGTTCTCCACCAGCGGCTGCAGCATCAGCGCCGGCACCCGGGCGGCGGCGGCCTGCGCATCGAGCTGCCAGCGCACCCGCAGCCGCGCACCGAAGCGCACCTGCTCGATGGCCAGATAGCGCTGCGCCAGCTCGATCTCCTGGCCGAGCGTGACCGGCGCGTCGGCGCTGGCCAGCGCGGCGCGGAACAGCTCCGACAGGTCCTCCAGCACCGCCTCGGCACGCACCGGGTCGATCTGCACCAGCGTGATCGCGCTGTTGAGCGCGTTGAACAGGAAATGCGGCCGGATGCGCGACTGCAGCTCGGCCAGCCGCGCCTGGGTGCCGGCGGGCAGGTTGAGGCGCTCGCGCAGGCACAGCACCTGCCAGACCGCCACCGCCAGCGCCGCGCCGCTCGATGCGGCAGACAGCGCGGTCAGCGCGCCCGGATCGACCTGCTCGAGCCAGCGCAGCTCCGCCCAGGCGCCCAGCGCGCACAGCAGGCCGATCAGGCCCATCAGCGCGGCGGCCGGCATCGGCGCCAGCCGCGCCAGCCGCGGCCGCAGCGCGCAGCCGGCCAGCAGCCACACCAGCGTGGCCGGCAGCACCGCCACCACCAGCACCGACAGATTGCCCAGCAGCCCGGCCAGATCGCCGCCCTGCAGCCCCAGGCCCAGCACCAGCACGCCATGCACGAACAGCACGGTGCGCAGCACCAGCCCGCCCTGGCACAGCATCGGCACGGAACGGGGCGGCAGACCGGCGGATTCGCCGGCGCTGGCAGACGGGGACGGACTCACGGGCGCGCGCTCTCTACAATCTGCGCCATTGTCGCCCGGCCGGCCCGCTTGCGCGGGGCTGCCGGGCGTTTCTGCCACTTCCGGTCGGCCTCCGTCCGGACTCCCGACTGCCCCTCCGATGAGCCATCCCGCCTCCGACAACCAGCTCGACAAGAAGGCCCAGGCCTGGTCCGCCCTGTTCTCCGAACCGATGAGCGAGCTGGTCAAGCGCTACACCTCCAGCGTCTTCTTCGACAAGCGCCTGTGGCGCGCCGACATCGCCGGCAGCCTGGCGCACGCCGAGATGCTGGCCGCGCAGGGCATCATCAGCGCGGCCGACCTGGCCGACATCGAGCGCGGCATGGCGCAGATCCGCGCCGAGATCGAGGCCGGCAGCTTCGAGTGGAAGCTGGATCTGGAGGATGTGCACCTGAACATCGAGGCGCGCCTGACCACGCTGGTGGGCGACGCGGGCAAGCGGCTGCACACCGGCCGCAGCCGCAACGACCAGGTCGCCACCGACGTGCGCCTGTGGCTGCGCGACGAGATCGACGCCACCGCGGTGCTGCTGGCCGACATGCAGCGCGCCCTGGTCTCGGTCGCCGAGAAGAACGTCGACACCATCCTGCCGGGCTTCACCCACCTGCAGGTGGCGCAGCCGGTGAGCTTCGCGCACCACCTGCTGGCCTATGTCGAGATGTTCGCGCGCGACGCCGAGCGGCTGGCGGATCTCAGGAAGCGCGTGAACCGCCTGCCGCTGGGCTCGGCAGCGCTGGCCGGCACCAGCTACCCGCTCGACCGCGAGCGCGTGGCACGCACGCTGGGCTTCGAGGCGGTCTGCCAGAACAGCCTGGACGCCGTCTCCGACCGCGACTTCGCGATCGAGTACACCGCGTTCGCCTCGCTGGTGATGATCCACGTCTCGCGCCTGGCCGAGGAGATCGTGGTCTGGATGAGCCAGAACTTCGGTTTCATCAACCTCAGCGACCGGTACTGCACCGGCTCCAGCATCATGCCGCAGAAGCGCAACCCGGACGTGGCGGAGCTGGCGCGCGGCAAGTCGGGCCGCGTCATCGGCCACCTGATGGGCCTGATCACCCTGATGAAGGGCCAGCCGCTGGCCTACAACAAAGACAACCAGGAAGACAAGGAGCCGCTGTTCGACACGGTCGACACGGTCAACGACACGCTGCGCATCATGGCCGAGATGATCGGCGGCGAAGTCGCGGCGGACGGCAGCCGCTCGGGCGGCCTGACGGTGAAGAAGGACGCGATGGAGCGCGCCGCGCTGCGCGGCTACGCCACCGCGACCGATCTGGCCGACTACCTGGTCAAGAAGGGCCTGCCCTTCCGCGACGCGCACGAGGTGGTGGCCCACGCGGTCAAGGACGCGATCGCGCTGGGCAAGGACCTGGCCGAGCTGCCGCTGGAGACGCTGCAGGGCTACGACGCGCGCATCACCGCCGACGTGGCCGAGGCGCTGACGCTGGCGGGCTCGCTCAACGCGCGCTCGACGCTGGGCGGCACCGCGCCGGTCCAGGTGCGCGCGCAGATCGCGCGCCACCACGCCCGCCTGGGCTGACGCCCGCGATGAGCACGCCCGCCGACAACCCCTGCCTCACCTGCGGCGCCTGCTGCGCCAGCTTCCGGGTCGACTTCTCGCCCGAGGAGCTGCAGTCGCGCGGCGGCTGCGTGCCCGACGGCCTGGCGGTCGAGCTGGGCGACACGCTGGCGCGCATGCGCGGCACCGACCATGCCCGGCCACGCTGCGCCGCGCTGGTCGGCACCGTCGGAGAAAAGGCCGGCTGCGGCATCTACGAATGGCGCCCCGGCCCCTGCCGCGAGTTCGGCATGCTCGCACCGCTGGGCCGCGGCGACGAGGCCTGCGCCCGCGCCCGGCTGCGCCACGGTCTGACGCCGCTGGGCTGAACGAAACCGGCCGGCTCAGCCGCCGGCACGCCTGACCGTGCGGCCGCGCTGCTGCAGCCAGGCGACGACCTTGGCGACATGGTCGCCCTGGATCTCGACCACGCCGTCCTTGGCGGTGCCGCCGCTGCCGCAGGCGGCCTTCAGCGCCTTGGCCAGCGCCGTCAGCTCCTCGCCCGCCAGGCCCAGGCCGCGCACCACGGTGACCGCCTTGCCGCCGCGGCCCTGCGTCTCGCGGCTGACCTTGACGACGCCGTCGGGCGTGCCCGAGACGGCCGCCGCGCGGCACAGGCACTGCAGCACCGGCTGGCGGCAGTCCGGGCAGACCCGGCCGGAATCGGTGGAATAGACGAGGCGGGAATCGGCAGGCATCGGCGCGGCGCAGCGGAAGGTGGCGACAGGGAGACAGGGAATCCGGTCGCCGAGGGTAGCACCGGCCGCGCGCTCACAATCCGGTCCATGAGCTCCGCCCTCCTCCTCCCCGTTCCCCTCGACCGCGCCTACCGCCTGCTCAACCACGGGCCGGTCACGCTGGTCAGCAGCGCCCATGCCGGGCGCGACGATGTCATGGCCGCCGCCTGGGCGATGCCGCTGGACTTCATGCCGCCGAAGGTGGTGGTCGTCATCGACCGCAGCACCTTCACCCGTGAGCTGGTCGAGGCCTCGGGCGAGTTCGTGCTGAACATTCCGTCGAGCGCGCAGGCCGTCGGCGTGCTGGCGGCCGGATCGGGCTCGGGGCGCGAGCAGGCCGACAAGATCGGCGCCTGCGGCTTCGAGCGGCTGGCGGCCACGCAGGTCGGCGCGCCGCGGATCGCCGGCTGCCTGGCCTGGCTGGAATGCCGCGTGCTGCCCGATGTCGAGAACCAGCGCCGGCATGACCTGTTCATCGCCGAGGTGGTCGCCGCGCAGGCCGATGCGCAGGTGTTCCGCGACGGCCGCTGGCATGTCGACGACACGCCCGGCAGCACCGCGCCGCGCACGCTGCATTACGTCGCCGGCGGCGCCTTCCTGGAGACGGGGCGGGCGATCGAGGTGGGCCCGGACAGACGCTGACCTTCGATGCGGCCAACGCGCGACGCCGCGCTCAGTCCATGCGCCACGCCGGCAGCCGCCAGTCCAGCGCCACCGCCAGCCAGCGCAGCACGATGGTGACCGCCGCCGAGCCCAGCAGCGCCGCGTCAGCCGACCAGTGCAGCCATTGCGAGGCCAGCACCAGCGCCCAGCCGCCGATGAAGACGCACAGCGCATAGGGGCGGTGGTCGCGCAGCGTCGCCGGGATCTGGCTGCAGACCATGTCGCGCAGCACGCCGCCGAAGACCGCGGTGATCACGCCCATCAGCACCGCGATCAGCGCCGGCATCTGCACCGACAGCGCGATCTGCGTGCCGGCGGCGCCGAACAGGCCCAGGCCGAGCGTGTCGGGCCAGAACATCGCCCGCTCGGTCAGGCGCAGATGGCGGGCGCGGATCATCACCATCGCGCCGATGCACAGCCCGAACACCGCCGCGACCTGGGTGCTGTTCTCGACCCAGAAGAAGGGTCGGCGGTCGAGCAGCACATCGCGCAGCGTGCCGCCGCCGAAGGCGCTCAGGAAGGCGGCGACCACCACGCCGACCGCATCGAGCCGGCGCCGCGCCGCCTCGATCGCGCCTGAGAGCGCGAACGCCAGGGTGGCCACCAGCTCCACCGGTCCGACCAGGCCGGACAGCAGGCCCAGGGCCTGCGGCAGCAGCAGCGAGGACTCGGTGCTCATGCCAGGAACAGCGCCAGGGCGGCACCGCCCAGCGCCAGGCGCAGCCACTCGCGACGGGCGCTCATGCCACACCTCGCGGTGTGCGGCGGCGCGCGGCCATCTCGGCGCCGATGTCGGCCAGCGTCTCCGCAGCGCCGGGCTGCGCGTCGATCCCCGCGCGGGCCTGCGGGTAGGCGCGGCCCTCCTCCGCCGCGATATGGCCGGCGTAGAGCGCGGCCCAGGCCTGCCGCTCGGCCTCGAGCGGGAAGTCGCGGCCCGGGCCGTCGCCCACCTCGCCGTCCGGCGCCTCGCGCCAGAGGATCAGCGGCTCGCGCAGGCGTGCCCACAGCGCCTCCATGCGGCGGTGCTCGGTCTCGAGCGTGTCGGCCAGCGCCCGCGCGTCCGCCGTGCCCGAGGCGCGCAGCCGCGGCAGCACATGGCGCTCCTCGTCCTGGTGGTGGTGCGGCGCAGCCAGGTCGAAATAGCGCAGCACGTCGGCCGCGGCCGAGCGCGAGGCCGCGTCATGGCCCTGAGCGCGCACATGCGCGACCAGGCGCTCGAACAGCGCCAGCGTGCGCTCGACCCGCTCGTGGCAGGCCGAGAGCATCTCGAAGGGCTGCTCGAAGCCGATCGCGGGGGAATGGAAGCCGGGAAGCGTCATGGAGGAATGGAAGCAGGAAGAGTCCGTCAGGGCAGCCAGGGCTGCTTGCCCACCGCGGTGGCGACGATCCAGCCGACGGTGGCCAGCGCCGCCAGACCGGCCGCGGCCTGGCCGGTGCGGGTGGTCGCGCGCTTGAGCGCCACCGAGCCCAGAACGATGTAGAGCCCCAGCGCGCCGATCTTGGCCAGCAGCCAGGGGGACTGCAGCAGATCGATGCCGCCGACCACCACCATCGCGATCGCCGTCGACAGCAGCAGCGTGTCGACCCCATGCGGCAGCACCCGCAAGACCTTCCAGGCCGCCAGGCGCTCGGGCGCGGCCAGCCGCAGCCCCAGACGCAGCGCGAACAGCGCCACGCTCAGGCCGACGCAGTGCAGATGGATCTTCTTCAGCAGCAGATAGTCGAGCGCCATCGCGATCTCCGTGCTGACGCCTCAGGCCGCCAGCGCCGGCCGGCGCTGCGGCGTGCGCGGATCGCGCAGGCGCTCGAGCAGGCGATCGACATCGAGCACCGGCTCGCCGTGGGCGCCACGCTCCTGGCAGACCAGCGTCACAAAGTCCGGCGCCCAGTCGCGCAGGCGACCGATCTGCTCGCGCCGGACCGCGACCCGCAGGCCCACCTCGATGCCGGCGCCCTGCAGCCGGCGGATCAGCGCCGGCAGTCCGGAGCGGGCCGGCCGCAGCGACCAGACCGCGCCGGGCTCGGGCGCGCCGGTCTCCAGATCGAGCAGCAGCGCCCCCACCCGCTGCTGCCGGGCCAGCGAGGCCAGCGCCTCGAGCCGGTCGACCGCGGCGGCCTGCGGCGCGCCGGCCGGCAGCGCCAGCACCGGCATCAGCAGCGGCAGACCGGCCTCGGGCCGCGACGCGGCGATCAGCCGCAGCATCGGCACCGCGCCCGCGCCCTCGCCCAGCGGCACCGCGATGCGGTCGACGCCGGCATCGCGCAGCGGCTGCAGACGGGCCTGCAGCACCGACGGCCCGGCCAGCGCAGGCAGGGCCGCATCGATGATGATGCCATCGGCCTGGTTGCGCACCTGGGCGCAGATCGCCCTCACCCGCTCGGGCGGCGCCGTCTGGAGGTCCAGCCCCAGGGCCCCTGCCCGCACCGCCGCCGCCGCGTCCTGCGACGACCCCACCGCCACCTGCCAGCGCATGCCGTTCTCCTTGCCTGTCGATGCGCGGATTGTCCATGACCGGCCACCGCTGCCGCCCGGCAGGCGCCTCGATATACTGGCCCGCGCCCAGAACCGCCGCACGACGGCGCACACACGAGGACATTTCGCATGAAGTTCACCGGCTCCGACCAGTACGTCGCCACGCCCGACCTGATGCTCGCAGTCAACGCGGCCATTCGTCTGCAGCGCCCGCTGCTGGTCAAGGGCGAGCCCGGCACCGGCAAGACGATGCTGGCCGAGCAGGTGGCCGCCTCGCTCGGGCTGCCGCTGCTGCAGTGGCACATCAAGAGCACCACCAAGGCGCAGCAGGGCCTGTACGAGTACGACGCGGTCAGCCGGCTGCGCGACAGCCAGATGCCCGATGCCGACAGCGCCGAGCGGGTGCGCGACATCCGCAACTACATCGTGCCGGGCATGCTGTGGCAGGCCTTCAGCGCCGAGCAGCCGGTGGCGCTGCTGATCGACGAGATCGACAAGGCCGACATCGAGTTTCCGAACGACCTGCTGCGCGAGCTCGACCGCATGGAGTTCCACTGCTACGAGACGCGCGAGACCATCCGCGCGAAGCACCGGCCGCTGGTCTTCATCACCTCGAACAACGAGAAGGAGCTGCCCGACGCCTTCCTGCGCCGCTGCTTCTTCCACTACATCCGCTTCCCCGAGGCCGAGACGCTGCGCCGCATCGTCGACCTGCACTTTCCCGGCCTGAAGCAGGATCTGCTGGCCGCGGCGCTGAAGAGCTTCCAGGACATCCGCAACCTGCCGGGCCTGAAGAAGAAGCCCTCGACCTCGGAGCTGATCGACTGGCTGCGCCTGCTGCTGGCCGAGGACATCGGCGCCGAGGCGCTTCAGACCGCCGACCAGAAGGTGGCGATCCCGCCGATGGTCGGCGCGCTGCTGAAGAACGAGCAGGACCTGACGCTGTTCGAGAAGCTGGTGTTCATGCAGAGCCGCAACCGCTGAGGCACGGAGACTCTGTCCGCATCACCAGCATTTCTCGACCGGTCGCGCCGAGGACTCCAGACCGCGGGTGCCGGCCTGGTCGTAGGTGTAGTTGCCGCAGGCGTCCGCGGCCTGCGCGCCGCTGCGGGTGGCGCGGATCTGGAAGCCGCTGGCATCCTGGCGCACGATCGACAGGGTGTAGTGCCGCTGCGGCGAGACCGTCGGATAGAGATCGCCGGCAGCGCTGCCCAGACGGATGTTGGCGTAGGTGCCCTGCTCGGTGTAGACACGCTCCATGCGCTGTGCCAGCTCCAGCAGCGCGGCCTTGGCATCGGCGCGCCGGGCCGAGGCGACCTGCTCGCGGTAGCTCGGCAGCGCCACCCCGGCCAGGATGCCGATGACCGCCACCGCGATCATCAGCTCGATCAGCGTGAAGCCGCGGGACCGGCGGCTGAACAGGGGACGATGGACATTCATTGCAGCTGCTCCCAGCTTGCCCGGCCGGAGGTCGCGGTGATGCCGCTCTCGCGGATGCGCACCGTGGTCCCGGACGAGGTGTTGACGATCTTGTCGTCGAGCGCGCGGTCGGATGCGCGCACGATGCTCGGTGCCGACGGAATGCCGCCGACCCGCACGCCGGAGACATGCGCGAGCTGGCCCGACAGCGTGAGCCGGTCGGCCGCATCGACGCGGTTGTCGCCGTTGGTGTCCAGCGCCGGGCTGTCGGCGCGGTTGCCGGTGATGGCATCGAGTTCCATCACCCAGCCGTCGCCGCCGTAGGCGCAGGGATCGCTGCTCGGGATCAGGGTCGAGACGATCACCTTGCCGGCGCGGATCAGCACCTCGGTGACGATGCGCTCGCCGCTGGCGGGCAGGTCCAGCCGCCAGCCCTTCTTCCCGGTGCGGAACGCCGCCTCGGTGAGCTGGTTGTCGCCATTGAACAGCGTCGAGGGCCGGCCCACCGCATAGGTGCTGAACCGGTAGGTGCGGCCGTCGCCGCCGGTCTGCGTGCCCAGCACCGACTGGCCGACCAGCTCGTTGGCAGACACCGTCGTGCCGCTGTCGCGGATGCCGTAGAGGCTCTGCGTGGTGGTGGTGCCCAGGTCATCGCGGCTGAGGTAGCTGCCGGTGCCGAAGCTGACCAGGTAGCCGCCGGCCGGATGCGGGGTCACGTCCGGCCGGGCGGTAATGGCCTGGCCGGAGGCGGCGGAGAACAGCGGCTGCGGTACTGCTGCCGAACCGTAGGCCACTTTCCAGCCCAGCGGATCGCTGGCGGACAGGTCGAACTTCCACAGGCGCCCCTGCTGGTCGCCGGCATAGATGATGTCGACCACGCCGTCGCCTGCGGTGCTGATGGCGGTCAGGCCGAGCAGGCCGTTCGGGCTGGCTGCGGTGCCGGTCAGGGTGCTGATCCGGCTGACCGCGCCGGTCTCGGCATCGATGGCCAGCAGCTGCGCCACGCCGGCGCTGCTGTTGAGGCCGTTGCCGGAAAAGACCATCCAGCGGCCGTTGCGCGCCTTGGCGATCAGCGGCTGCTGCAGGATGTGGCCGACCGAGGCGTCGCTGCCGTCGATCTCCCAGCGCGCGACCCTCGAGGCGGTCGCCTCGGTGAAGTTCGCCGGATCGCTGATGTCCAGCGCATACAGGCCCTTGGCGCCGGCACCGGCGGTGCCCACCAGCAGCGTCTTCCAGCCGCCGGCGTAATGCACGTCGCCGGCGGCCAGCGGACCGTCGACGCTGTACTGATGGGTGTAGCCGGCCTCGGGCAGCGCCGCCAGCCGGTCGGCGACCAGGCCGGGCACATAGGCGAAGAGCTCGTCGCCGGTGCGGGCATCGAAGGCATGCAGCTGGCCGTCGTTGGCGCCGACATAGACCACCGGCGCCATCGCCGCCCGCGCGCGGCGGAAGGTGTCGTAGGCGGCGGCCTCGGCGCTGTCGCGCACGAAGCGCCCGCCGCTGGTGACCAGCAGCGGCGTCGAGTTGACGATGTCGCCCAGCACCGTCGTCGGCCGGTTGCGGAAGGCCGACGGCGCGGTGCAGGCCGGGCAGCGGCGCAGTTCGCGGCTGGCGTCGCCGCGCAGGTAGTTCAGCCGCAGCGCGCCGTGGGTGTCGACCACGCCGGCGCCGTTGCGATTGAGCGCGGCCACCAGCGTCAGCGGGATCTCGCTGGCGCCAGGCGCGGCGGCATTGGCCGGCCAGCGAAACGGCACGCCCCGGCTGCCCAGCGCCGAGGCGGCGCGGTAGGTGAGGATCTGCCGGCCGGTGCTCCAGTCCTTCAGGCCCAGACGCTGGCCAGCCTCCCAGGTCGGCGTGGTGGCCAGTTCGCCACTGGAGAGCATCTCCAGCGCCCGGAGCTCGCCCGACCAGTCACCGGTGTTGAAGCGCGCCTGGAAGACCTGGGTGCCGCTCTTCCAGGCCCCGGTGCTGATCGCCACCCCGGCCGAGGCGGCGGTGCGGGCCTGGATGTCGGCGGTGATCTGCGCGAAGGCAGCGCTGAGGGTGGCGCGGTCGGTGGCCATGTAGGCACTGCCCGTGCCGCCGACGGTGGCCATGCGGTTCATCGCGGCGATCGAGGCCTGATTGGTCGCCACCTCGCCCAGGCCGACGACATAGGTCTGCACGTCGTACTGTCCGTTGATCGCGGCATTGCCGCTCACCGTCAGCGTGCGCAGACGGCCGATCTCGGTGAACACATCCTGGGCCGCCTGACCGAAGACCCAGTTGCCGTTGACCTGGCGGTTCATGAGTTCCGCATTGGAGTAGGCCGTCCCGCCGATGCGGATGGTCGGATCGCCATCGGTCGCCAGCAGCACATAGTTGCGCTGGCAGGTGCGGTTGGTGATGGGGGAGGACGTGCCCGACAGCGTGTTGGCGTAGTACTGGTAGGCGGTCCGCATCGCGCCGGGCAGCGGTGTCCCGATCGATCCGTTCTTGATCTCCGGAGTGTTGATGTTCTCGGTTTCCGTGGCCAGCAGGCTGAGCAGCGCCGACTGGTGCGCGGTCGAGTCGTCCTGGACCGCCCGACGCAGCAGGCCCATGCCGGCCGTGCTGCGGCTGTAGTACATCACCGGCAGCGAAGACCGTCTGTCGTAGGTCGGGCCATAGAGGCCCTGGTTCTCGAAGGTGGCGAGGCCCCAGCGGAACTGGCTGCGGTAGGTGCTGATGATGTCGCGCAGCGCCGCCCGCGCGATGTTGCCCCGCGTGTTCGGATGCGCCAGCAGGACGGTGCCCTGCCCGCCCGGCAGCATGAACTCCATCGACGGCGAGTTGTCGTAGACCACCAGCACGTTCGGCTTGACGCCCGCCTCCAGATACAGCGGCGACTGCGCCAGGCTGACCGTCTGCGCCAGGACCGGGCCGGCGGCCAGCGCCAGCAGCGCGGGCAGCGGGAACAGGCAAATGCGGGGATTCGTCTTCATCGCGTCATCGATTCATCGCTTGATGTAGGTCGACTGCAGCACCACCACCGTCGAGCTGCGCAGTCCGACGCCGCGCGCGGTGATGCGAAAGACCTGCGGCAGATCCGCCAGCGAGGCCGACAGGCTGGCGGAGGTGCCGGAGGTCGGGGTCAGCGGCGGCAGGCGCTCGACGATGTAGCGCGGCGGTGCGGCCAGGCCCGGCAGCGCGGAGGCGCCGGTGGCGCTGCCGTAGGCGCGGCTCTGGCCGGCCGAGGCCGACCAGTCGATCGTCTGCCACAGCGGCCGCGAGGTCGGCGCAGTCGAGCTCATCGAAGGCGGCAGGCACAGGCCCGCGGTGCAGCCGACGGTGAAGGCGCTGTCGTAGCTCAGGTTGGCCTGGATGTCGGCCTCGGCGTCGCGCAGCGCGGCCTCGGCCGCCTGCATCGCCTGCTGGCGATCGCGGGCATGGCCGGCCATGCGTTCCTGCAGCAGGCCGGCGTTCATCGCGCCGACCCCGAGCGAGGCCAGCACCGCGATCAGCAGCAACACGGTGACCAGAGAAAATCCCCGGGCACGCAAAGGCGGACGCAGAGGCAGGTGCGGGCGAAGGCGGGTGCAGGCGTGGGCGCGCGGCATCGTCGTCCTCATCGGCTGCTGTTGCGCAGCGAGGCGGAAAAGGACACGACGCTGCGCAGGCGCCGGTCGGTCGGCACGATCTGCACGCCGTCGAACATCACCGGCTGCACCGCAGTGGTGACCTGATCGTCGGCCCCCACCAGCAGCAGCGCCACCTCGGCCGAGACCACCTGCAGCCAGTCGGCCACCTGCGCCGGCGCCACGAAGGCCTCGGCGGTGCCGTCGGCGTTGGTGTCCAGCCCCAGCCGCAGCGACAGGCGCTCGACGCCGGTCAGCAGCTCCTGCGGCTGCGCCGAGCCGTCATAGGCCGGCGCGGTGTTCGACCACAGCGCCATCATGCCGGCGCGACCGGTGCGCCGGCTCGGTGCCAGGTAGTAGGTGGTGGTGGCCAGGCGGTGCACCACCGCGTCCTGCAGGAAGACGCGGCCCAGATCGGCCTGGGCATTGCCCGGCTGCAGGCTGCCGGCCGCGCTGTGCTCGATCGCACCGTCGCCGCCGGGCGTGGCATTGCTGGCCTGGAAGACCACCGCGCTGCTGCAGTCCGACAGCAGCAGCAGATCACCGCGCTGGATGACCGAGGTCGGCGTCACGTTGACCACCGAGGCGCCCGAGACCATCGCCGCCGTCAGCGCCCAGCCCGGGCCGACGGTGCGACGCACCGTGACCACATCGCCCGCCCGGTCCGGTGCCGGCGACAGCCCGGAGACCGAGGCGTCGAGCGCCGGCTGCCAGGCCCCGCCGTCATGCCGCGAGACCTGCAGGCCCCGCGCGAAGTCGATCTGGAAGTTGCCCGGGTTCCTGAGCAGATTGGTCAGCGTGGTGCCCGCACCCTGGCCGCGGCAGCCGCGGAATCCGGCCATGCGCAGGTCGGTGCCGAGCCGCTCGGCCACGAAGCGCCCGCCCTCCTGCAGCCGCGCCACCTGCGACTGCGCGTTGAAGGTCAGGCGGCTGCCCAGGAACAGCGATCCGGCGATGCCGACCAGGAACAGCCCGATCGTCAGGCCGATCATCAGCTCGACCAGGGTCATGCCGCGCATGCGGTGTCGCAGAGGCCGCCGCAGGCTCATGGCTGCACCACCATCACCAGCCGCGAGGTCCGCTCGCGTTCGCGCCAGAAGATCTTGACCGCCAGCCGCGTGCCGCTGCCGTCGCAGGCCGGGGCGGCGGCGCTGCCGTCCTCAGGCGTGGCATCGCGGCAGATCACGCCCTGGCCCTGGGGCATCAGCGCCGCCAGGTCGGCACGCCAGCGGAAGAAGTCGCGCTGCGCGATCTGCGCGTCGCTGCATGGCACGGCCAGGCTGCAGGCCGGGCTGAGCGCCACCGGCACCAGCAGTGCGTCATAGCGGCCGGCCGCGACGCCGGCCGGATTGGCGCGCATCCGGTCGGCCGCATCCGAGGCCAGCACGGTGGCCTGGCTCATCCAGGCGGCGCCGGACTGCGCGCCCAGGCTGCGCAGCTGCAGCGCCGCATGGCCCAGCGCCGCCAGCGACAGCACCACCAGCGTGACCAGCGCCTCGGTCATCGCGAAGCCGGACTGCGGGCGCGGCCGTCTCACCGGCAGTCTCCGATGCGGCTCACATCGGCCAGGCCGGTCGGCTGGATCGCAAAGGCGCTGCCCTGCGTCGCGCCGTTGCCGGGGCACAGGCGCATCGTCAGCGTGACGCTGCGGCCGAGAAAGCCGCTGGGCGCGAAGCTCACCGGCGCATCGCCGCCGAAGCGCAGCGGCGCCGGCGGCGCGGCAAAGCGCCGCACCACCGTCTCGGCCGGCCCGGCGGTGCCGGAGCCGTCGGCATCGATCACCACCTGCCAGCCGCCGCCGTACTCGTTGCCGGCCGCCGGTGCGGCCGCCAGCGGCAGCAGCAGCACCGGCAGGCCGGTGCGCACCGCCTCCGAGCGCGCCAGCGCCAGCGCGGCCGAGAACTCCGCCGACACCGCCGCCAGGCGCTGGCGCGCCGCGAACGTCGCCAGCGAAGGCAGCACGAAGGCAGCCACCAGCGCCACCAGCGCCATCGTCACCAGCAGCTCGATCAGGCCGAAGCCGCACGCCGGCCGGGCCGCAGACCGGGCAGGCGGCAGCCACCGGGACGGCGGACAGGACGATGGCAGAAACAGCGCATCAGGGTTCATCCGGGGAATTTCGGCCTCGACACCGGCGCGCTGAAGCCGGGCAGCGCAGGAACATCCGGGACAAGTCCGGCCAGATCGCCGCTTGCGCTCCGCTCTGGCTAGACTGTCGGACATGCTGATCGACTTCCTCCAGACCCTGCGCGCCGCCCGGCTGCCGGTGTCGGTGCGCGAGCTGCTGGTGCTGCTCGAGGCGCTGAAGCTCGGCGTGCTCGACGACGACGAAGGCCGTCGCCTGCCCGGCCTCGACGACTTCTACTTTCTCGCCCGCACGATCATGGTCAAGGACGAGGCGCACTTCGACCGCTTCGACCGCGCCTTCTCCGCCTACTTCAAGGGCGTGGAGATGCTGACCGAGAACACGCGCGAGCTGCCCGAGGACTGGCTGCGCCGCATGCTCGAGCGCGAGCTTTCCGCCGAGGAGCGCAGCCGGCTGCAGGCGCTGGGCTGGGACGAGCTGATGGAGACGCTCAGGAAGCGCCTCGAGGAGCAGAAGGAGCGCCACGAGGGCGGCTCGAAGTGGATCGGCACCGGCGGCACCAGCCCCTTCGGCCATGGCGGGCACAACCCGCGCGGCATCCGCATCGGCGGCCCCGGGCGCGAGCGCAGCGCGGTCAAGGTCTGGGAGCAGCGCGCCTACCGGGACTATGACGACACGGTCGAGCTGGGCACGCGCAACATCAAGGTGGCGCTGCGCCGGCTGCGCCGCTTCGCGCGCGAGGGCGCCGAGACCGAGCTCGACCTGGACGACACCATCCACTCGACCGCGGCGAATGCCGGCCTGCTCGACATCCGCCTGGTGCCCGAGCGCCACAACAAGGTCAAGGTGCTGCTGCTGATGGATGTCGGCGGCACGATGGACGACCACATCCCGAAGGTCGAGGAACTCTTCAGTGCCGCGAAAAGCGAATTCAAGCACCTCGAGTTCTACTACTTCCACAACTGCGTCTACGACCATGTGTGGAAGAACAACCGCCGCCGCCACGCCGAGAAGCTGCCCACCTGGGACCTGATCCGCAAGTACAACAAGGACTGGAAGCTGATCCTGGTCGGCGATGCCACGATGAGCCCCTACGAGATCACCCAGGTCGGCGGCAGCGTCGAGTTCCACAATCCGGAGGCCGGCGCCGACTGGCTGCAGCGCCTGACACGGGCCTTCCCGAAGTCGGCCTGGATCAATCCGGAGCCGCAGGGCGTCTGGCCCTACCGCCAGAGCATCGCGATGATCGAGCAGCTGATGGGCCACCGCATGTTCCCGCTGACCGTGGCCGGCCTCGAGCAGGCGATGCGGCTGCTGTCGAAATGAGGCCGATGCGACGAGGGGTGCGTCCGCTGACCTGGCCGACCGCGCTGACCGCGCTGGCCCTGCTGGCCGCGACGACCGCCCAGGCACAGGCCCTGGCCACCGCTCCGGCGCCGTCCGCGCCGGTCGTCCGCGACGAGGCCTCGCCCGAGGAGGTGACCTGGACGCTGGAGATCGAGGCGCCCGAGCCGCTGCGCGCGCTGCTGCAGCGCCATCTCGACCTGTCGCGCTATCTGGCCAGCCCGGAGACCGCGCAGGTGCCGCGCACCGAGCTGATGCGCCTGCGCCAGGCCGCGCCGGCCCAGGCGCGCGCGCTGCTCGAGACCGAAGGCCGCTTCGGCGCGACGGTGCGCACCGAGGCGACCGACCGTGGCGAGCGGGTCCCGGTCGTGCCGGGCGGCCCGGCACTGCCGCAGGTCCGGCTGCGCCTGATCGTCGATCCCGGTCCGCAGACCCGGGTGGAGAGCGCGCGCATCGAGTTCGAGGGCGCGCTGTCGCTGGCCGCCGACGCGGGAGAGGCGCGCGCGCAGGAACTGCAGCGCCAGGCACGCGAGAGCTGGTCGCTCGGCCCGGGTCGGCCCTTCACCCAGGACGGCTGGAGCAGCGCCAAGGGCGCCACGCTGGCGCTGCTGCGCGCCCAGGGCCACGCGACCGCGGCCTGGAGCGGCACCGTCGCACAGATCGATGCCGCCCAGGCCCAGGCCCGGCTGTTTCTGGTCGCCGACAGCGGCCCGCTCTACCGCTTCGGCGAGATCCGCTACGAGGGGCTCGACCATGTGCGGGTCGATGCGGTGCGCGCCCTCGAGAACTTCGCGCCCGGCGATCCGCTGCGCGAGCAGACGCTGCAGGAATTCCAGGCGCGGCTCGGCCGCTCCTCGCTGTTCGACACCGTGGCGGTGCAGATGGAGCCCGATCCGGCGCTGGCCGAGGCCATGCCGGTCACGGTGCGGCTGCGCGAGCGGCCGCTGCAGCAGGCCACGCTCGGCCTGGGCGTGTCCGATGCCAGCGGCCCGCGCATCACGCTCGAGCACCAGCACCAGCGCTGGTTCGGCTGGGGCTGGCAGGCACGCACCCGGCTGCAGCTGGCGCAGACCGACCGGCTGGCCGCGCTCGACCTGACCTCGCATCCGCATCCCGGCCCCTATCGCAATGTCGCCGCCGCACTGGCCCAGCATGCCGAGGCCAGCGGCCTGGCGGTGACCACGCAGAGCGCACGGCTCGGCCGCAGCAAGGACGACGAGCGGCTCGAGCGGCTCTATTACCTGGAATGGCAGCGGGTGCGCACCCGGGTGATCGACGACGGCTCGGTCAATGACGACACCACCGCGCTGAGCCTGAA
Source organism: Sphaerotilus sulfidivorans (assembly GCF_013426975.1). GTDB lineage: Bacteria > Pseudomonadota > Gammaproteobacteria > Burkholderiales > Burkholderiaceae_C > Sphaerotilus > Sphaerotilus sulfidivorans. Next base: position 118,219 of record NZ_JACCPY010000002.1, on the reverse strand, counting down.
CTACCAGTGGATCTGGCGCGATCTCGACAACGCGCTGCTGCCGACCCGCGGCACCAGCCTGTCGCTGCTGACCGGCGCGGGCCAGTCCTACCGCGCCACCCCGCGCGAGACCGGCGCGTTTGCACGCGCCACCGGCCGGCTGACCCGCTACGAGCGGCTCGGACCCTGGTACGCCAGCGCCCGGGTCCAGCTCGGCCAGGTCTTCGCCCGCGATGCGGTGGCGGTGCCCTACACGCTGCTGTTCCGCGCCGGCGGCGACGACAGCGTGCGCGGCTACGGCAGCCAGGACCTCGGCCCGGTCGACGCCGATGGCGCTGCGGTCGGCGGCCGGGTGCTGGCGGTGGCCAGCGTCGAGGCCGGTCACCCGCTGCGCCGGGGCGATCCGGCCTTCCAGGGCGCGGTCTTCGTGGATGCCGGCAATGCCGAGGCCTCCTGGAAAGGCTTCAACCCGCTGCTCGGCTACGGCGTGGGCCTGCGCTGGCGCAGCCCCGTCGGCGCGCTGCGGCTGGACCTGGCCTATGGCCAGCAGGCCCGCCGGCTGCGACTGCACTTCAGCCTCGGCATCACCTACTGACCGCTTGACTGACCGCCTGACTGATTGATGGATGCCTGATGCCTGATCCGACCGCCCAGGCGAACAGCGACAGCGCAGCCGCTGCCGCCGCTTCTGCACCGTCCGCCCACCCGGCGCCGGCACGCCCGGTGCTCGGGCGCGCGCTGGTCGTGCTGCTGGCCTTGCTGCTGCTGGCGCTGGCCGCCGGCGCGCTGCTGCTGCTGTCGGCGATCAAGACCGAAGCGGGCAGCCGCCGGCTGCTGTCGCTGGTGCCGGAGCTGCAGGTCGAAGGGCTGCGCGGTCCGCTGGCCGGCGACCTGGACATCCGCTCGCTGAGCTACCCGCTCGGCCCGAGCCAGACGCTGCACATCGACGGCCTGTCCTGGCGCACGCCGGTGCTCGACTGGCCGAGCGGCCAGGCGCCGGCGCTGCGGCTGGCGCGGCTGCAGATCGGGACGATCGACCTGCAGGGCCGCTCCGCCGACAGCGCGCCGATGGTGCTGCCGCGCTCGCTGGTGCTGCCGCTGTCGCTGCACATCGACGAGATCCGCATCGGCCGGCTGATGCTGGACGGCCTGCGGGAGCAGCCGCTGCAGGATCTGTCGGCCCGGCTGGCGCTGCCCGCCGGACCCGCCGGCCTGCACCGGCTCGATGCGATCCGGCTGCGCCGCGATCAGCTGCAGCTGGACGGCCGGTTCGAGATCGGCGCGGCCGCGCCGCTGCCGGTGCAGGCGCAGTTCAGCGCCCGCGCCGAGGCGGGCCCCAGCAGCAGCGGCCACGCCACGCTGCCGACCGACTGGCAGCTCGATCTGGGCCTGAGCGGTCCGCTGGCCCGGCTGGAGGCCAAGGTGAAGCTGCTCGCACGCGGCCAGGCGCTCGAGGCCGAGGCCCAGCTGCGGCCGGAGCAGCCGCAGCCGCTCTCCCGGCTGCAGGCCCGGCTGCAGGAGGTCGATCTGGCGCCGCTGTCGAGCCAGCTGCCGCAGACCGCGCTGAGCGGCAGCATCGAGGCCCGGCTCGAGCCGGGCGGCACCGGCAGCGCCGGCGGCGCCAGCGCCAGCGGCCGTGCAGCCGCGCCGCTGCAATTGCAGATCGACCTGACCAACCGGCAGCCCGGGCGGCTCGACCGGCAGCGCCTGCCGCTGGAGTCGCTGCGCATCGGCGCGACCGGCGATCCGGCGCATCCCGACATCGGCACGCTCGAGACCCTGCGACTGGTGCTGCACGATGGCAGCGGCCCGGCCGGCACAGTGCTCGGCAAGGGCCGCTGGAGCCGCTCCGGCCCGGACAGCGGCAACCGGCTCGAGCTGGCGCTGAGCGCCACGCTGCAGGAGCTGCAGCCGGCCCGGCTCGATCCGCGGGCACCGGCGATGCGGCTGAGCGGCCCGCTGACCCTGAGCTGGAGCCAGCCGCCCGCCGACCATGCCGACCAGCCGCCGCGCGCGACCCTGCAGACCGATCTGCGCGGCCGCCATGAACGCCAGGACCTGCCCGATCTGCAGCTGCAGCTGCAGATGCGCGGCACGCCCGAGCGCATCGACCTCGAGAAGCTGCGCATCGGCAGCGACAGCGCCCGGCTGCAGGCCGAGGGCCGGGCCGAGCGGGTCGATGCCGGCCGGCGCTGGCAGCTGCAGAGCCGGGCGACGCTGGAGCGCTTCGACCCCTCGCTCTGGTGGCCGGGCGAGGCGCAAGGCGCCTGGCAGCGCGGCCCGCATCGTCTGGACGGCCGGATGGATCTGGCGCTCGGCCTGCCGGCCACGCCGCCGCCCGGGGGCGACCCCGGCGCCTGGCTGGCCGCACTGGACGGCCAGGCCCGGCTCGAGATCGCGCCCAGCCTGCTGGCCGGGGTGCCGCTCTCCGGCCTGCTGCAGATCAAGGGACCGCCCCAAGGCGCCGCTGCCGACCGCATGCTGCAGGCCGAGCTGGATGCGCGCGTCGGCGCAGCCCCCGGCCCGGCCGGACAGGCCGGCGCCACCGACCTGAGCCTGCGCGGCCAGCTCTTTCCCGCCACCGGCACGCCTCGCCGTGCCGGCGGCGAGGACCGCTGGCAGTTCACGCTGCGCAGCGGCGCGCTGCAGGCCCTGCAGCCCTGGCTGCGGCTGGCCGGCAGCGAGGCCCGGCTGGCCGGCGAGATCGACGGCAGCGGCACGCTGCAGGGCCGCTGGCCGCAGCTGCGGCTGCAGGCCCGCCTGGACGGCCGCCAGCTGCAGCTACCCGATGGCCTGGACCTGCGCCAGCTCGGTCTGCGGGTCGATGCAGGCCTGCGCAGCGCCACCGACCCGATCGAGCTGGACCTGGATCTGGCCGGCCTCGCACGCCCCGGTCTGCAGCTCGAGCGGCTGACGCTGCGCGGCCGCGGCAACCCGGCCGAGCACAGGCTGGAACTCGACAGCGAGATGACCGCCAGCCCGGCGCCGGCACCGGACGGCACGGCCAGCGCGGCCAGCCCGCCGCGTCGGCTGCAGGCACGGGCGGTGCTGGAGGGGCGCCTGTCGGCAGGCGGCCGCAGCTGGCCGCCCGCACCCGAGGCGCCGCTGGACTGGCAGGGCCGCCTGCGCGATGTGGCGCTGCTGGGCGCGCTGCCCGCCGCCCTGGCGCCCCGGAACGGCAGCGTCAACAACAACAACAGCAGCAACGGCAGCAGCAGCGCCAGCCCCCCTGCCCTTCAGCCGCTGCTGCGGCTGGCCGAGCTGCCGCTAGTGCTGCAGCGCCAGCCCGATGGCCGCCTGTCGGCCCGCGCCGGGGCCGCACGACTGGAGACGCTCGACGCCCGGCTGGCGCTGGACCAGCTGGAGTGGCAGTCGGCCGGCTCCGGCACCGCCGCCGCGCCGCGGCTCGCGCTGCAGGCCCGGCTCGAGCCGCTGGCGCTGGCGCCGGTGCTGCAGAAGCTCCAGCCCGATCTGGGCTGGAGCGGCGACCTCACGCTCGACGGCCGGCTCGACCTGCAGTCCCGCGACGGGCGCACCACGATGTCGGCGCTGCTGCGCCGTGCCAGCGGCGACCTCAGCCTGGAGGATGCCGAACTCGGCACCGGGCCGCGCCGGCTCGGCCTGGGCGAGATCGCGCTGCAGATGCAGGCCGACGACGGCCTGTGGCAGTTCAGCCAGCGCATCGACGGCAGCCAGCTCGGCCACATCGAAGGCCGCCAGACGGTGCGCACCTCGCCCGACCGGATGTGGCCGCCGGCCGAGGCGCCGCTGGAAGGCCGCCTGGCGCTGGAGGTCGCGCAGCTCGAGCACTGGGGCGGCTGGCTGCCGGCCGGCTGGCGCCTGAGCGGCCGGGTCGGTGGCCAGGCGCGGCTGGACGGCCAGTTCGGTCAGCCCCGCTACGCCGGCGATCTGCAGGGCGACCGCATCGCGGTGCGCAATGTGCTGGAGGGCATCGACTGGCGCGATGCCACGCTGCGCGCCAGCCTCGACGGCGACACCGCGCGCATCGAGCGCTTCACGATGCGCGGCGGCACCGGCTCGCTCGAGCTGAGCGGCCAGGCCACGCTCGATGCCCGGCCGGTGCTGACGCTGCGCATGACGGCCGACCGCTTCGCCGCGCTGCAGCGCATCGACCGCCGCGCCAGCCTCAGCGGCCGTGCCGACCTGCGCGTCGATGCGGCCGAGACCCGCCTGCAAGGCGCGCTGAAGGTCGACGAGGGCCGCTTCGACTTCAGCCAGTCCGATGCGCCCAGCCTGGGCGACGATGTCGATGTCGACCGGGGACGCGGCGCGAACCGCCAGCGCGAGACCGCCGCCCGCGGCAGCCAGCGCAGCACCGCGCTGGACCTGCGCGTCGATCTGGGCGAGCGCTTCCAGCTGGTCGGCCGCGGCCTGAGCACCCGGCTGACCGGCGAGCTGCGCCTGAGCAGCCCGGCCAACCGGCTGGCGGTCAACGGCAGCATCCGCGCGGTCGACGGCACCTACGCCGCCTACGGCCAGAAGCTGCGCGTCGAGCGCTCGGTCATCAGCTTCACCGGCCTGCCGGACAACCCGCGGCTGGACATCGAGGCGATCCGGCCGGACCTGGAGGATGTGCGGGTCGGCATCAGCGTGACCGGCACCGCGCAGCTGCCCCGCATCCGGCTGATCAGCGAGCCCGCGATGAGCGACACCGACCGGCTGTCCTGGCTGATCCTGGGCAGCGCCTCCGATGGCCTGGGCCGCACCGACATGGCGCTGCTGCAGCGCGCCGCCACCGCACTCATCGCCGGCGAGAGCGACGCGCCCTCGCTGGTCGAGCGCATCGGTCTGGACCAGTTCTCGGTGCGCCAGGACGGCGAAGGCGACAGCCGCGAGACGGTGGTCACGCTGGGCAAGCAGATCAGCCAGCGCTGGTATGTCGGCTACGAGCGCAGCCTCAACGCCGCCAGCGGCACCTGGCAGCTGATCTACCGCGCGGCCCGGCGCTTCACGCTGCGCGCCCAGTCAGGCGCCGAGAACGCGCTCGACCTGATCTGGACCTGGCAGTGGGGCTCGGGCTCGCTGCTGCCGCCGATCGGCCAGTCGGCCGAGCCCGCCAAGGACAAGGCCCCGGCGCGATGAACACGCCGGGGCCTTGGGGGATGGATTCGGGCCAGTGCGAGCTGGTCCCCCCGACAGGAATCGAACCTGTATCTGGCGCTTAGGAGGCGCCCGTTCTATCCATTGAACTACAGGGAGAGGAACCGAAGCCTGCCATTGTAGCGGCAGCGCCGAGCGCCGGTCTCGCGCTGGAGGCCTGCCGCGCTAGAAACGGTGCGCCAGCGCCAGCTCCACCTGGGTCTGGCGGGTGGCGAAGCGGCTGGCGGTGCGGGCGTTGTAGAGCATCGGCACCTCGCCGACCAGGCGGTGGTCGGCATGGCGCAGCTGCACAGACAGCCGCGTGTCCGGGCCGAGGTCATGCGCGAGCCGCGTCGCCAGCGTGAGCACCCGGGTGACCGGCGCACGCACGCTCGACAGGTCGTCGAGACCGGGGCGGCTCCAGTGCTGCAGGTCGGCACCGCCGGACAGTTGCCAGCGGCCCTGGCGCCAGTGCAGCGCCGCGCCCAGGTGCATGAAGCGCGCCCGGTAGCGGGTCTCGCGCTGGGCATCGAACTTCAGCAGCCGGTTCGGCACGCTGATGATGAAGGCCTGCGTGCAGTCCTCGCCGGGTCGGGCGATCAGCTGCGTGGCGCCGAATTCCAGATCGTGGCTGCAGCCGCCGACGCGTGCCGTTCCGCCCAGCGCGGCATTGGACACCTCGCTGCGACCGAGCCCGGCCGCGGCCGTCAGCACCAGCCCGGGCCAGGGCAGCGTGCGCTGGCCCAGCAGATCGAGCTGCCACTGGCGATCGCGCGGGCGCTCGACATCGAAGCGGGTCAGCTGCGCGTTCAGGCCGCTGACCTTCAGGCTGCCGCGGGTGGCCTGCGACAGCCGGTCGGCCTGATGCCCCCAGGCACCGGCCTGGAGCGCCCAGCGGGTCAGGCCGGACGCATCGGTCGGCAGATGCCAGCGCAGCGAGGCGTCCCAGCCCTGCAGCCGGTGCAGATCCTCGCCATCATGCAGCGTCATGTCGCGCAGTGTCAGCCCGGCCTGCCAGGCCGGCCAGCGTGCGGACAGCGACAGCCGCTCGATGGCGGCCGCCTCGCGCTCGCTGCCGATCGCCCGGCCAAGCGGTCGGGCGATGTCATGTCCTGCCTCGACCTGCCAGCGCAGGCCGGTGGCCGGCGGCTCGTCGATCAGCGGCAGCGTGTCGAGCGCCACCGCCCCGGCCGGTGCGGCCGCCAGGGCCAGCAGCCAGCCGGCGCCAGCCCTTGTCCTCATGGCTGGACTCAGAAGGTCACCCGACCCTGGATCGCGACGCCGCCGACCTCGGCCGCGGTCGCGCTGCTGCCCGGCGTGCGCACCGCGATGCGCGACAGGCCCAGGCGGGTGCCGTCGGCGCGGCGCATGTCGGCGCCGGTGGCGACCATGCGCACCCGGAAGGTGCCGGTCTCGGCCAGCGTCTTGTCGATCAGCGAGGTGTTGTCGGGGAAGTTCTTGCGCAGGCCGTCGGCAATCTTCTGCAGGTCGATGCCGACGCCGCTGTCGCAGCTGCACAGGATCTTCGCGCTGATGTCGGTGATCGCCTTGGTGCCGGTGCCGATCTCGATGCCGGTGCCGGTCTTCAGGTAGAGATGCAGCCGGGCCGCATCGTCGATCATGGCCTTGACCGTGCCCTCGCTGTCGCGCGACAGCGTCACGCCGGCGAGCCGGGCCTGCAGGATGCCGCCGGTGGCGGTGTTCTCGATCTCGATGCCCAGCACCAGGTCGGCGCCGCCCTTCGGCAGGGCCAGGCTGGTGGCGGTCAGCGGCAGCCAGACCTGCTCGAGCGAGGCCAGGGTCTGGCCGCTCAGCGTCAGACCGGCCGAGCTCTCGAACTGGATCATGGTCGCGGTGACCTCCTTGCCCTGCAGCGGAACGATCTCGATGCTGTCGTCGCTCAGGTAGACGTACTGCGGCTTGGCCAGCTCGGTCGCGTTGGAGAGCTGGGTCCTGGCCGCGGCCACCGCGCTGCTGTCGCTCAGGTCGACCGAGCCGACCAGGGTCAGCACCGCGGAGCTCGACAGCAGATCCTTGGCCGCCGACAGCGAGGCGGCCTCGCGGGTCTTCTGCGCCAGCACCGTCAGGCCCTGGGTGGAGAGATCGACCGCGGCGGCCAGCTGGCTGGCGCTCCAGACCGCATTGCCGCTGCTGTCCTTGTTGCCGGCCTCCAGGCCGGCGCTGACCGCGGCATTGACCATCGCACGCAGCGAGGTCTCGCTGGCGAAGACCGGCGTGGTGCTGCTGCGCGCCTGGGTGGCGATGGCCGCGACCGCGCCGCGGAAGGCTGCAGCCGGGCTGCCGCCGGCCTCGGCGCTGAGCTCGGCGATGTCGGCCAGCACCTTGGCCACCGCGGCGGCGGTGGTCGCACGGGCGCTGTCGGTGGAAGCGCTGAAGGGGTTGAAGGAGGTCACGTCGACGCCCGCCAGGCCCAGACCGCTCAGCACCGCCTGGAAATCGGTGTCGGACAGGCCGCTGACCACCTTCAGCGTGGTGAAGGGCGACACCACGCCGCTGCCGGCCGGCGCGATGAACTGGCCCTTGGGCGCCTTCAGCGTCGTCAGGTCATAGCCGGTCTCGGCCACCGAGGCGATCTGCGAGCTGCAGGCGCTGGAGAAGGCATAGGCACCTGCGCTGTCGGTCACCGCCGACTTCTCGCCGGCATCGAGCACGCCATTGCTGTTGTCGTCGCAGAAGACGGTCGCACCGGCGATCAGGTCATCGACCAGCACGCCGGACGAGGCCGAGGCGACTGGCACGGCCGGCGCGCTGGTGCTGTCGCTGCCACCACAGGCAGACAGCCCGAAGGCCAGGACAAGGGAGGCGGAGAGAAGGCGCATCTGGTGCATGACGGGAACTCCTGCATCTGGGGGGGAATCCAGTCGATGCTATCGACGCGTACCACGGCCTGATCGCGCGAAAGGCCGGCGTTCCACGGCCAATTCAGGCGGTGTCGGCGCCTGCAGGCAGCGTGTCAGCGTGTCGGCGTGCCGTCGGTGCTGACCACGCAGAGCCGGTCGCGACCGGTCTGCTTGGCCTGGTAGAGCGCGCTGTCGGCACGCCGCAGCAGGCTGAGCTCGTCGTGGTCGCGCGCCGGATCGAAGGCCGCGGCGCCGAAGCTGGCCGTCACATGCTCGGCCACCGGCGAAGCGGCATGCGGCAGCCGGCGCTGATGCAGCAGCTCGATCAGCCGCTCGACCAGCGCGGTGGCGCCCTCCAGGCCGGTGCCGGGCAGCAGCACCGCGAATTCCTCGCCGCCGTAGCGCGCGGCCAGATCGCTCTGGCGGGTGAAGACCGCCTTGAACAGCAGCGCGAACTGGCGCAGGCAGTCATCGCCGGCAGCGTGCCCATAACGGTCGTTGTAGGCCTTGAAGGCATCGATGTCGGCCATCACCAGCACCAGCGGCTGGCCGCTGGCGCGGGCCTGCTCGACCTGGTCGCGCAGCTGCTCGTCGAACAGGCGGCGGTTGGCCAGCGTGGTCAGCGCATCGGTGGCGGCCAGATGGCGCAGCCGGTTGCGGTCCTCGTGCAGGTCGGTCTCGTCGGACAGGCTCAGCAGCACTCCGCCGCTCATCGGCGTGATCTGCACCTGCAGGTAGCGCAGCCGGCCGTCGGCGGCCATCAGCACCCGGGTGATGCGGCCGGCCCGGCCGCTGCGCATCACCTGCAGGCATTCCTGCTCGGCATGCAGCAGCCGCCAGTCCGGCAGCACCCGGTGCACCAGCCGACCGGCCAGCGAATCGCGGTCGATCTCGAACAGCTCGGCCAGACGTGGATTGGCCATCAGCACCAGCCAGCCACCGCCCTCGTCCTGCGGTTCGCCGGCATCGGGCGTGTCGACCCGACGCAGCGCCAGCAGCGCATCGCCGCTGGCGTCGACCACGTCGGCATACAGCTCATGGCGCATCTGCAGCGGCCGGCAGTAGACCAGCACCCACTCGCCGCCATCGGACGGCGCCAGCGGCAGGATCAGCCGCTCCCAGGTGAAGACCGGCTGGCCCCGCTCGGCGACATGGACCGCGTAGATCGGCTCGCCGCGCTGCAGCGCCTCGGTCTGCAGCGCGCCCAGCAGCGCGGCACGCTGCGGCCCGAGCTCCGACAGCCGCGTGCCGGTGCGATCGATGCCGGTATGGCGGCAGATCTCGCTGCCGTAGTGTCCATAGACGAAGTCATCGCCCGCCCCGTCCGCGGGGTCGGACGCAGGCTCGCGCCGCAGCAGCATCAGCCGGCCATGCAGGCGATGCCACAGGCCATCGGCAAAGGCCGCCAGCGGCGCTCGCCCCTGCGCATCGCGGCTCTGGCGCCAGCGACGGCACAGCACCGCGATGTCCGGACTGCCAACCCTCGCCTCGATGTCTTCGCGGACCACCTGGTGCCAGCGGCCCGTACCGGTCTCGACCCCCTCGACCATTGCTTGTGCCTGTGTCCTCTCCAGCGCCCCGACCGGAGCGCCACACCCTGGAACCACCCGGTTCGGACGGCCATTTTTCACGAATCCAATGCCTGTCCGAAATGATACGGGAGGCTGCAGCCTCAGCCGAAGGCTTCGGTCAGATCGACCGTCGAACGTCGCCCGATCGCCTCACGATGCTGCGCCAGCCAGTCCTGGGCGCGCTGTCGGCCCAGATCGCGCAGATGGGTCAGAAAGGGCTGATGCGCGATCAGGCGGGACTCGCCAGGCAGTTCGGCCAGCTGCTGGCGCTCGTCGATCAGATGCAGCCGCAGTCCACGCAAGCGACGTGCCATCGGCCCGGCGGACCAGCCGCTGCCGGCGCGGGCATCCTGCCAGGCGCGCCCGAGCAGCCAGGCCTCGCGCTGGAAGGCCGCGCCGAAGGCGATGTCGAGCGAGCGCTCGCGGATGGCGCCGGCCCCGCCGGGCAGCTCGGCGAAGCGCAGCGGCATCAGCATCAGGATCAGCAGATCGGCCTCGGCCGGTCCGTGCTCGACCAGCGGCCACAGCGGCGGATTGGCGCTGAAGCCGCCGTCCCAGTGCGGCAGGCCGTCGATCATGACGGTGCGGTGCAGCGTCGGCAGGCAGGCCGAGGCCAGCGCCACCTCCACCGACAGTCGGCGGTTGTCGAACAGCCGCAGCCGGCCGGTATCGGCCCGGGTGGTGGCGATGAACAGGCGCGGCGCATCCGCCTGGCGCAGCCGCTCGAAGTCGATGCGCTCGAGCAGCAGGTCGCGCAGCGGATTGAGGTCGAGCGGATTGAGCTGCTGCGGCGCGAACAGCAGCCGGCTCCACTGCATCGCCAGGCGCACGCCGCCGTGCAGGCTGGGCCGGCGCTCGTCACCGACGACGAACCAGTGGGTGGGCAGCAGCTCGCCGAGCCGGTGCCAGAAGGCGTCGAGCGCCTCGCGCGCGCCGTCAGGGCCGTCGCGCAGCCAGCCATCGGCCAGCACCAGCGCGTTCATCGCCCCGGCGCTGGCACCGCTGATCGCCTGCGGCACGAAGCGGCCGCTCTCGAGCAGCGCATCGAGCACGCCCCAGGCATAGGCGCCGTGTGCGCCGCCGCCCTGCAGTGCCAGGCTCAGCGGCAGTGGGGTCCGGACACGCCGGCGCAGGATCGGGAGGTCGAACATCGCGCGCAGACCGCGGGCAGCAGCCAAGCCATGCTGCACCGCAGTATGCACGCGGCCGGATGACCTCAGCGCGGCACGCCGGTGATGTCCAGCTCGACGCGGCGGTTCGGCTGCAGGCAGGCCCGCAGCGCCGCCGGGCTCTTCTGGCTGCACTCGACCAGCGGCTGCTCGCTGCCGCGGCCGGTGGCGATCATCGACACCGCGACGCCGCGGCTGGCCAGATAGGCGCGGATCGTTTCGGCGCGGTCCTGCGAGAGCTGGCGGTTGTAGGCCTCGCCGCCGAGCCGGTCGGTGTGGCCGATCAGCTCGAGGCGGTCGATGCGTGCATAGACCTTGTCCAGCCGCACCGCCAGCTGGTCGAGCTGGGCGCGGCCGCCCGGCAGCAGGTCGTCGATGCCGCGGCGGTCGAAGCCGAACAGCACGCTGGCGCTCAGCACGATGCGCTCGTTGACCACCGGCGGGGGCACCGGCGGGACTGGCGGCGCAGGCGGGGCCGGCGGGGTCGGCGGTGCGGGCGGCGGATCGACCGGGCACAGTTCGGCCGCACGGGCCGCATCGCCGACCTGGTCCTCGGCGATCTGGATGTAGGGCCGGGCATGGCGCCAGCCGAGCTGGTTGTGCTCGTTGCCGGCATGCACCAGCTCGACCTCGGCGCAGGCGGCGAGCTGCTGCGCGCAGGCCCAGCCGCGGTGCTCGCGCAGCGCGCCCAGCCGGGTCCACAGGTCCTCGCGCAGCCGCGCCGCGCCGTTGACCCGCGGCGTCTGGCGCGACGGATCGGCCTCGGCGCCAGGCACGCCGCCGCCGGCCAGGTAGCCGGTGATGCGGCGCGACTCGTGCAGCGCCTCGGCCGGGAAGGCCGAGCGGTCGTTGCGGGTGTATTCATGGAAGCTGACATCGAGCCAGCACTGCGCCTTGGCCAGCGGATGGCTGCGCAGCGGGTGGCGGCCGGTGGCGTTCAGGTCGGCGATCGCCTGCTGCTGCGCGCGGTAGGCGGCATGGTCGGCGGCGAGCTGGCCATCGGTGGCGGCATCGGCGCGGGCGGCCACCGGTGCGAGCGTCAGCAGCGACGCCGCCGCCAGCGTGGAGAGGGAAACGCGGAGGTTCTTCATGATGGATCAGCGCGGCAGCGCGCGGTTCACGACCGGGTCGGCCCCGGCAAACAGGTCGGCGTCGAACTTGAAGCGCAGCCGCAGGTAGGCACCGCGCGCGGTGTAGTCGCTCGAGAGATCGCGGTCGCGGAAGCCGCTGGCGTTGTACCCGGCTGACAGCCACAGGTTGGACTGCACCAGATAGCCCACCTCCACCCCGACCGAGCGCTGCCAGGACGCGCCGCTCTGGCCGCTGGCCTGGCCTCGCATCAGGCTGAGCTGCAGGCCCAGGTCCCAGCGCTCGCTCAGGTCATGGATCAGCCGCCCGCTCACCAGCCAGGCGCGGTAGCGGTCCTGCACCCCGCCCTCGGCGACCGGGAAGCGCTCGGACACCGTCTTGCCCGCCAGCCGCCCCGAGGCCCACCAGGCCCGCGCGGGATGCACATTGGCCTGCACCGCGCCGACATGCACCCGCCGCCACTCCTCGGTGGCGTTGATGTTGTCCTCGACCTTGTATTCGTACTTGCCCAGCACGTCGATGCGGTTGTGGTCGACCGGGCGCCAGGCCAGACCGACCTGGAAGCGGTCCTGCCAGCCGTTCGGTCGTGCGCCGTGGTTGTCGGTCGCCAGGTAGTAGTTGCGCGCCAGCACGGTCCAGTCGCGGTCGAGGCGGCGCACCGCGGTCAGCGTCGTCAGCCAGCTGTCCTGCGCGGTCAGCGCCGAGCTGGTGGTCGTCGACGCGCCGCTGGCCTCCAGCCGGCGCCACTCCAGGCGGCCGGAGAGCTTCCACCACTCGCTGTCGGTCCAGTCGGAGCCCAGCGTCGCGGCGGTGGCGTTCTGGCCGCTGCCGTCGAGAATGCGCAGCCGCTCCAGCCCGGTGCTCATCGCCCAGCCCGGGCGCAGCTGCCAGACATTGCGCACGCCGGTGGCGACCTGCGAGGCGCGGCCGTCGCTGGCGTCGCGCAGGCGGTATTCGCTGAAGACATCGCCGCCGTGCATGTAGCGGCCGTCGATGCCCAGCGCGATCGCCTGGCCGCGGCTGCTGGCGCCGTCGAGCGCATAGCGCGAGGACAGGCCGTCCTGATGCTCGGCGCGCGCATACAGGCGCGCCCGCTCGGCCAGCTGGTAGCTGGCCGCCAGCTCGACACGGTGGCGGTCCTGGCCATCGACCGCGGCCTCGGCCAGGCCCTTGAGCGTCCAGCGATCGCTGGCCCGCCAGCTCGCGCCGGCAAAGGCGGTGGTGGTCTCCAGGTCGGGCACCGTGCCCGGCGCCGCGCCGCTGCCGTAGGAGGCCAGCGCGCTGTTGGCATTGAGCAGCGTGGTGCTGCCGGCGCCGCTGAAGCCGCCGTCCGAGCCCGGCGCGTAATGGCTGCCCGCCGACGGATTGGCCGCCAGCCCGGCCAGCGCGCCCCGCAGGCGGCCGCTCTCCTCGATGCGGCGCAGGCCGACGCCGAGGGTCAGCGCCGGGCTCAGACGGTAGTCGGCGCCGAGGCTGGCGCCGCTGGCCCGGGCCTCGGTGGCGGTGTCGCGGTCGCGCTGCAGCTCGACGCGCAGCGCCCAGTCCTCGTCGGCCTGCCAGCGCACCGAGCCGCCCAGCTGCTCGCTGCCGGGCTGCACGCCGGCGGCGGTGTTGGCAAAGGCCGCGCCGGTGCGCGCCGCACGCAGCCGTGCCTCCAGGCGCTCGCCACGGTGCTGGATCTCGACGCGGGCGGCCCGGCCGGTGGCGGTGCCGCTCTCCGGCAGCACCGGCGCGCCGACCAGCGAGGTGCCGACCGCCGACAGCGACGCCTCGGTCTGCGCGGCCTCGACGACCAGTTCGGTCGCCGCGCCCAGCTTCACGCCCGCATGCACGCTGGCGAGCCGGAACGGCGCCTGCGGATTGCGGTCCTCGATGATCGCGCCGCCCAGGCTGGCCCGCTCGCCCAGGTTGATCTGGCCATCGGCCCCGGCCAGCCAGAAGGCGTCTCCGCCCTGGTCGACCTCGTAGCTGATGCGCAGGTGGATCGGATTGCCGTCGGCATCCTGGCTCGGGATCGGGCGGGTCAGCAGGATGCGGCCGCTGAAGGGCTCGAAGCTGTAGTCGCTCAGCCGCACCAGCGTCGTCACCGACAGCACGGTGTTCAGGTTGTTGCGGTCGCGCACGATCAGCTGGACCTGCTCGCTGTTCTCGAGCGCCTGCGTGCCGCCGACCGCAAACGGACCGCTGGTGCCGTTGGCGGCGATCTCCTCGGTGACATGGCGCAGCGTGTCGCGGCTGGCGAAGACATTGACGAAGCCGTCCGCGCTCTCGCGGTGCAGCTTCACACCGGTGAGCGTGCGCTGGTAGCTGCCGAGCTGGCGCAGCCGGGTGCCGGCCACCACGCCACCGCCTGCGGCCGGCGTCACGCCCTCGCCGGAGGCGAAGTCGCCGTACATCACGAAGCTGCGGCCCTGGTCGACCCGCACATAGAGCTTCGAGGCGCTGCGCGCGTCGAAGCCCTTGACGCTGGCGTCGCCGTAGACCGGATACCAGGCCTCGGGGCGGATGTCGCGCAGCAGCCGGGCGCGGGTGTCCTTGTCGGAGTCGTAGGCCAGCGTCAGCAGCCGGTCGCCGCGGATCCTGCCCTTCAGGAAGACGCTGGCGCGCAGCGCCGCGCGGCTGCGGCCGCTGTCGAAGTCGCGGCTCCAGTGGCGCAGCTCGGTCTCGAAACCGTCGTCGACACGCGCCGGCGACACCGCGCCGTCGTAGCGCCGCGAGCTGCGGCCGATGACGCCCTCGATCAGGCCGGCGGCGATCATCTCGCGCACATCGGGATCGAAGCCGATGGTGCCGGCCACCTCGGCCTCGCCGGCGCTCAGGCGCAGCAGCACATCCTCGGGCTGGGCCGGTGCGATCAGGCTGAAGCGCGCCTCGCCGCCGCTGACCCGCAGCTGCGTGCCGGGCACGCTGCGGTCGACGTCGCGGCGGTCGGCGCCGTCCTCGTCGGTGCGGGCCTCGGGCAGCAGCAGCCGGGCGCCGCCACGGTGCTCGACGGTGACCAGCACCGGCTCGCGCAGCGGCCGGCCCTCGCGGTCGAAGACGCGCACGACGATCTCGACCGGCGTCACCCCGTCGGCCGGCGCACCGGCGCCATGCACCTCGACCGCCAGCCGGCCGACGCGGGCATTGGCCGCGTACTGGCCGTCGAGCAGGATGCGCGGCGCGCCGGCCGGCTCGGGCAGCGTGAACAGCGGGCGGTAGCGGCCCGGTGCCTCGCCGAGCGGCTGCGCCGGATCGACATCGACCTGGGCGCGGGCCAGGCCGGCGCTCAGGGCCAGGCCCGCGGCCAGCGCGGGCAGCGCATGCCGCACGGCAAGATGCAGCGGCTTCGGCAGCAGCGCGGGCGACGACAGGTTCGGAAGCATCGTGGCAGTCGTGACAGATCGGTTCGTTCGGTCGGCTGGCAGCAGGCGGCTCATCGCACGTCCTCCTCGGCCGACGGCACGGTGGCGCCGGAGGACGCCGGATTGACCGAGACCGGCTCGCGCAGCGTCTCGCGGGTCTCGGTGCGGGCGCCGGCGGTGCCTGCGGTGCCGACCGCCTGGCGCGGCTTGACCGCACCGGCCTCGCCCTGGCCGGCGGCGCTGCCGCGCTGGCGGGCGCTGTCGGTGGCCTGGGCCGGCGCGGTGACCGGCTTGCCATCGAACTTCAGCACCCGGCCGCCCTTCTTCTCGGTCTCGAGCGTCTGCGTCTCGCCGCGCGCGCGGCGGGCCTTGACCTGCTCGAGCACGGTGTTCGAGCAGCTGCCCTCGATGAAGTCGGCGCGGTGCAGCTCGCCGTTCTTCAGGTCGAGGAAAAGGCTGAAGGCGTCGCCCGCATTGCGGTTCGAACTGGTGGTGAGCCGGCTGCCGCGCGGCAGCGTCGAGCCGTCGACCACCATGACGGCGGTGCGCGGTGCCAGGCCGCAGACGCTGTACTTGCCCTCGACATCGCTGATCAGCGAGGTGCCGTCGTTCAGGTAGAAGCGCACGCCCGGAATGCCCGGCTCCTCAGGCCCCTGCACATGGTCATGGCTGCAGTCGACGAAGACCCGCCCGACCACGCAGGCCTCCGCACCGAACACGCCGCCGGTGACCGTCACCCGGAACTGGCTGATGTTGGAGCACAGCGCATCGGCGCTGCTGCCGCAGACCGCGCCCGGCGTGCCGGTGGCCTGGGCCCGGTTGATGCCCGTGCCCTGCTGCGCACCCACGCCGATGCGCACCCGGTAGCTCAGCGTGCTGCTGGCGCCGGCCGCCAGCGCGCCGATCCGGAAGCGCAGCACCGGGCCCGGCGCACCGCTCGGATCGGCGATCTTCACGCCGCCCACCATCGCGGTGCCGGCGATGTAGCGGAAGCCCGCCGGCAGCGTGTCGATGATCTCGACCGCCGGCAGCGTCGCGCCGCCGCTGTCGGTGCGGCGAACCGCGATGCTGTAGCGCACCGAGTCGCCGATCTCCGCCTGCGTGCGGTCGCCGGTCTTGACCACCAGCAGCGTGCCGCTGCTCGAGGGATCCAGCGGAATGTGGTTGTTGATCACGTCCGGACCGCTGGCCGGGTCCAGCCGGATCGACAGATAGTAGGCGGTCGACTCGCTGCCCGAGGGCGGCAGCGCCTGCGACTGCACCGCACACACGCCGGCGCCGACCCCGCCGACGCAGCCGGCAGGCGGCACCAGCACGCCGGCCTGCGCCGGGATGCTGGTGCTGGCCAGGTAGCCGGCCGGCGGCGTGACCTGCAGCTGGTAGCTGCCCGCGCCCGGACAGCCTTCGGGCGCCGGATTGAGCAGCAGGAAGCTGTAGGCGCCGGCCAGCGCGCCGCTGGCGACGGTGGTCAGGCGGTTGATGCCGCCGACCACGCAGCTGGAGGGCACCAGCGCGCCGCTGGCGTCCAGCAGCGCGACCGTGGCGCCGCCGAGCGCGGCGCGGCTGGCGCTGTCGTAGACCACCCCGGACGGATCCAGCGGCAGGCTCTGGTTGATGCGAGTGGCGCCCAGCGGCACGCTGACGCCCTGCAGCACGCCGGCCGCCACGACGCCGGTGGCGCTGTCGGCTGTCGGATCGTTGCCACCGGCCGGATCGTTCGAGACCGGCCGGCCGTAGTAGGCGCCGCTGCCCGCGTCGCGGAAGCGGATCGTGTAGCTGCCGACCGGAATGTCGCGCACGATGTAGTCGCCCTGCGCATCGGTGAGCGCGCTGCCGACCAGCGTGCCGGCCGCGTTGATCACCTCGACGGTCACGCCGCTGGCGCCGCGCTCGCTGCTGCCCTGGCGCCGGTCATGGTCGGCATCGATCCAGACCCGGCCGCTGACCGAGCCGGCCAGGCGCACCGGCGTGGCATCGCTGCCCTGGTTGTCGGACTGGCGCGAGGCATGCTCGCCGCCGCCGGAGACGGTGGCGGTGTTGACGGTGGTGCACTGGCCGTTGGCATCGGGCGAGGCGCAGGCCGCGGCCGCCACGTTCACCACCAGCGTGATCGCCGGCGCGCTCTGGCCGACCGCCAGCACCTCGGCACGGCTGCAGCTCAGGCGGCTGGAGCCGACGACGGTGGCGCTGCAGTCCCAGCCGCTGCCGCCGGGCAGCGCGGCGACCGTCATGCCGGCCGGCAGCGGATCCTCGACGCTGTAGGCGGCGCTGGTCGGCGCATCGCCCTCGTTGCGCACCACCAGCAGGTAGCGGCCGGTCTGGCCGCCGATGAACAGCGCCGGCTCATGCGACTTGGCCAGCCGCAGGTCCGGGCCGACCAGCACCACCACCTCGACCGAGGTGCTGTTGTTGCTGGTGTTGGTGTCGTTGGACGCGCCGGTGGTGGCCGGCACGGTCAGCCGGCCGCTGGACGGCGTGGTGGCGCTGATGTCGCAGACGATCGCCTGACCCGCGGCCAGGCTGGCCAGCGGCAGCGTGACCGCCACGCCGCCGACCCGGCAGTTCGAGGTGCTGGTGCCGGCGCCGCCGGCACAGGTGGCCTGCAGCGCGGCATCCGGGCCGGCATTGGTGCAGGTCAGCGTGCCGGTGACGACAGTGCCCGGTGCGGCGGTCGGCGGCACGCCGGTGATCGCGACCGACAGGTCGGCCGAGGTGGCCGACGGCGTGACCGTCAGCGTCGCGGTGTCGCAGGACGTCGCGTTCGGCGTCGGCGCGCAGACCCGGTAGAGCACGGTGCAGCTGCCGCTGGCCGGCACGTCGAAGGTGGCGGTGCCATCGGCCGAGACCGAGGCATTGGTGCAGCTGCCTCCGATGCGGGAAAAGCTGCTGCCCGTCGGCCACTGGTCGTTGCCGCCGACCGGGCTGGTCTGGCCGGGCTGGCCCGGCGTGCGCGCGACCGCATCGTCGACCGCGTCGATCATCACCGCGTCCGAGGTGGTGGTGTTGTTGTCGGCGTTGCCGTCATTGGTGGCGCCGGTGGTGCCGGTGAAGGTGACCGGCGTGGCCGCATCGTCGGTGCCGCCCTGGGTGAAGGGCGCGGTGTAGTCGAAGGTGCAGCGGATGGCGGCACCGGCAGCCAGCGTCGCCGCGCCCGCCGGGCTGCAGACGATGTTGCCGACGCTGCCGGCAGAGGCCGAGGGCAGGCAGACCGGCGCCTGCGCGGTGGTCGCGCTGGCGGCATTGGTGCAGGTCAGCGTCAGGCCGGTGTAAGTCTGGCCGGGACCGAGCACCGTCGGCAGGCCGGTGAAGACCGGTGACAGGTCGGCTGCGGCCACCGTGATGGTGGCGACCGCGGTGTCGCAGACCGCCGGCACCACCGCCGGATGGGCACAGACCTGGTAGGTGACGCTGTAGACGCCCGGCGCGGCGCCGGCCGGCACGCTGAACAGGCCGGTCGACGGATCGAAGCTGGAGCCTGCGGTGGGCGGGCTGACCGCGGCCAGCGAGACGGTGGCCAGGGTGGCGGCGCTGCTGCCGCGGGCGTCGTTGCTCAGCACCTGCAGCGAGGCGGCGCTGCCGACCGGTGTCGTCAGGCTCTCGTCGAGCGCGTCGATCAGCGGCGCGCTGGCGGTGGTGACATCGTTGGTCTTGTTGATGTCGCTGACCGAGCCGGTGGTGCCGGTGAAGACGACCTGGGTGGCCGCCTCGTCGGTGCCGCCCTGCGTGCCGGGCGCGGTATAGCTGAAGGTGCAGGTGATCGCACCGTCCGGCGCCACCGTGGCCGGCACCGCCGGGCTGCAGCTCAGCGCGCTGATGCTGCCGGTCGAGACCGTCGGCGCACAGCTGGTGGCCAGGGCCGATGCCGTGGCCCCCGGATTGGAGCAAGTCAGCGTCAGGCCGGTATAGGTCTGGCCCGGGCGGATGACAGTGGGCAGGTTCGAGAAGACCGGCTGCACATCCGGATCGGGAATGCCGACCTGGATGCCGAACTGGCGCGACTCGATGAAGTTGCCCGGGCCGGCCGCCGACACCTCGATGCCGAAGCTGAACTCCAGCGAAGTCTGGCCGGCCGGATAGATCGCCGACACCTGCACCGCCATGGTGTTGTTGAAGCCGGGATAGAAGGCATAGCCGCCGACGCCGAAGGCGGTGCAGCCCGCATCGGTGCCATTGGTGCAGACCACCGGGCGGAAGGCCTGCCCGCCGCCCAGGCTGGTGCTGGGCTCGAGCTGTGAGCCAGGCAGCAGGGCCGCCGGCGTGCCGTGGAACTCGATGCGCTCGCGGAAGCCGCCGGTGGCGTGGTAGTTGAACCCGTCAGTGTCCAGGCTGGTCATGTAGACCGGCACCGGCAGCGCCAGCGGCGTGCTGGTGCCGGGCGCGACGAAGGTCAGGCGGTAGCGCACCTGCGACACCGCGCCGGCCGTCATGTCGCCTCGCACTTCGCCGCCGAGATGGTCCTGCGGTCCGGTGGAGTTGCTGCCGAAGCCGCTGCGCGGCGTGTCCGGCGTGGCGCTGCCCACCGCCGACACCCGGGTGAACAGGATGTCGCGCATGTTCGAGCCGGAGCCGATGCCGGGAAAGCGCCGGGTGCCGTTGGTGAGGCAGCCGTCGGTCGAGCCCTCGCAGGTGGAGGTGGCCCAGTTCCATTCGAAGGCCGCCGCCCGCACGGGCAGCGAAGCCAGCAGCAGCGAAGCCAGCAGCAGCGCGCCACCCGACAGGAGTCGCAGGAAAGAGCGGCGCCAGCCGCAGAAAGTCGCCAGCATGAGGTCAGCCTTGATTTCTGTTTCTTCTGATCCGGATCCGCCCTGCAGACCGTCCCGACAACACATCGGGCAGGAATAGGTGAAAACCCTTGACGCACCGAAAAGGACCGAGATTCCTTTCCAGGGGTATCTCAGTCCGCGAGCCAGTCATTGCGCCGGGGCTCCACAGGAGCGGCATGGCGCGAAGGCTAGCGTCTTCACCCGCACGCGGCATGTCGGCCGCGAACTTGAGGCCCGATTCTGCTAAGAAATCACGTTTTCATGCAACCTGATTCGACAGCCAGCAACAGGGCACAAGCACGGTACCCAGCCGCATAAAACCTGTTGCATCGGCATCGGATATACGACCACTCCCACTTTGGAATGAACCGTACCTAGGTATCGTGAAATTCCCGAAATCCTGTTGTCGAGATATTCGTCAGCGCGTCGGCGCGGCCAGATGCATCCACAGGGCGGCGCAGTCGGATTCGGTCGCGTCATAGCGCGGCATGGCGGGCGCGATGCGGCTGCCGTCGGCGCGAGCCCCCTCGCGCAGCAGCCGGCACAGGCCGGCCTGGCTGTCGACACGGGTCAGCAGGGCGCGCGGCAGCGCGGTGCCGCCATGGCAGCGCACGCAGCGCGAGGCCTGACCGTCGAGGCCGCGGGCCGCACCGGGCAGCCGGGCCTGCATCGCCCAGTCGCCCTGCCACAGCGCCCGGCCCTCGGCCTGCAGACGCTCGGTGCGGGCCTGCTCCGGCAGGGCCGCACCCTCCAGCGGCACCGGCAGGTCCGGCGTCGGCAGATCCAGATGCAGCACGGTCATCAGCAGCATCATGAGGCTGCCCAGCAGCGTGAACAGCAGCAGGCGGCGCAGGTCGGAGGTGTTCATGGGCGAAAAGGCTCGGGCGGCTCAGGCGGTTGTTCGTGACCGATCGCACGGATCGGCCGATGGCAGGCATGCTCTCAGCCCGCAGCCCACCCGCCATCCCCCCGGCCGGGTCGCGCGGCCACACGGGAATCCGGGGCCGCGCGACCGGGAACGCCGGCGTTCTTCGCCCTCGTTCAGCTCGGGCGGCGCACGGTGCCGGCGGCCTGGGGGCTCCCCGTAGAATTCCGCGATGCTTCCGTCGTCCTCGCCCGTCCCGGCCACGCTGCCGCCCGAATCCCGCCTGCTGGCGAACCTCAACCCGGAACAGCTCGCCGCGGTGACGCTGCCGGCCGAGCCCGCGCTGATCCTCGCCGGCGCCGGCTCCGGCAAGACCCGCGTGCTGACCACCCGCATCGCCTGGCTGCTGCAGACCGGCCAGGTCTCGCCCGGCGGCCTGATGGCGGTGACCTTCACGAACAAGGCCGCCAAGGAGATGCTCACGCGCCTGTCGGCGATGCTGCCCTTCAACGTGCGCGGCATGTGGATCGGCACCTTCCACGGCCTGTGCAACCGCTTCCTGCGCGCGCACTGGAAGCAGGCGAATCTGCCGCAGACCTTCCAGATCCTCGACGCGGGCGATGCGGTCAGCGCCGTCAAGCGGGTGATCCGCGCGATGCAGCTCGACGAGGAGCGCTTCGTGCCCAAGCAGGTCGCCTGGTTCATCGCCGGCGCCAAGGAGGACGGCCTGCGCCCGAAGGACATCGAGGTGCGCGACGCCCAGACGCAGAAGCTCGCCGAGATCTACCAGGCCTACGAGGACCAGTGCCAGCGCGAGGGCGTGGTCGACTTCGCCGAGCTGATGCTGCGCAGCTTCGAGCTGCTGCGCGACGACCCGCACCTGCGCGCGCACTACCGCGCGCGCTTCCGCCACATCCTGGTCGACGAGTTCCAGGACACCAACCGGCTGCAGTACGCCTGGCTGAAGATGTTCGCGGCGATGCCGGGCGAGCGCGACGCGCTGGGCGAGGCCGCCACCGGCGCGATCTTCGCGGTCGGCGACGACGACCAGAGCATCTACGCCTTCCGGGGCGCGCGCGTGGGCAACATGGCCGACTTCGAGCGCGAGTACCGGGTGCGCCACCGGATCAAGCTCGAGCGCAACTACCGCTCCTTCGGCAACATCCTGGATTCGGCCAATGCGCTGATCGAGCACAACACCGGCCGGCTGGGCAAGAACCTGCGCACCGAGGCGGGCCCGGGCGAACCGGTGCGGGTGCACGAGTCGCCCAGCGACTTCGCCGAGGCGCAGTGGGTGCTCGAGCAGGCCGAGCAGCTGCACCGCGCCGGCACCGCCCGCGCGGAGATCGCCATCCTCTACCGCAGCAACGCGCAGTCGCGTGTCATCGAGACGGCGCTGTTCAACGCTGGCGTGCCCTACCGCGTCCACGGCGGGCTGCGCTTCTTCGAGCGCGCCGAGATCAAGCATGCGCTGGCCTATCTGCGCCTGATCGAGAACCCGGACGACGACACCAGCTTCCTGCGGGTGGTGAACTTCCCCGCGCGCGGCATCGGCGCACGCTCGGTCGAGCAGCTGCAGGACATCGCGCGCGCCACCGGGCGCAGCCTGCACCAGTCGGTCGGGGCGCTGGGCGGCGCGGCGGGCACCAAGATGGCGAACTTCGTGCGGCTGGTCGCCGGCCTGCGCGAGGACACCCGCGGGCGCACGCTGCGCGAGATCATCGAGCATGTGCTCGACACCAGCGGCCTGATCGACTTCTACCGCGCCGAGCGCGAGGGCCAGGACCGGGTGGAGAACCTGGAGGAGCTGGTCAACGCCGCCGAATCCTTCGTGACGGTCGAGGGCTTCGGCCGCGAGGTGGTGGCGCTGCCGGTCGACGAGACCGCCGGCCTGCTGCCGGATGCCGACACCGGCGAGATCATCTCGCCGCTGGCCGCCTTCCTGACCCACGCCGCGCTGGAGGCCGGCGACAACCAGGCCCAGGCCGGCCAGGACGCGATCCAGATGATGACGGTGCACGCAGCCAAGGGGCTGGAGTTCGACGCGGTCTTCATCACCGGGCTGGAGGAGAGCCTGTTTCCCCATGAGAACGCCGCCGCCGAGCCCGACGGGCTGGAGGAAGAGCGCCGGCTGATGTATGTGGCCATCACCCGCGCGCGCCAGCGCCTGCACCTGAGCTTCAGCCAGACACGCATGCTGCACGGCCAGACCCGCTACCACGCGCGCAGCCGCTTCCTGGCCGAGCTGCCCGAGGGCGCGCTGAAATGGCTGACGCCGAAGGAAGGCGGCTTCTCGGGCGGCTTCTCGGGTGGATTTGGCGGCGGGTTCGGCTCAGGCTCCGGCTTCGGGGGCGGGTCCGGCCGGGGCAGCAGCTACGGCGGCGGCTCATCGGGCTTCGCCCGCAGCGCGGCCCCGGCCCCGGCGCCCGCCCCGCTGCCGCCGCGGCGCGAGCCCGACCCCAGCGGCCAGGGCCTGCGCAAGGGCCTGCGCGTGTTCCACAACAAGTTCGGCGAGGGCGTGGTGCTGGCGCTGGAGGGCAGCGGCGCCGACGCGCGCGCCCAGGTCAGCTTCGGCCGTCACGGCACCAAGTGGCTGGCCTTGTCGGTGGCCAAGCTCACGCCGATCGACGACTGACGCGCGCCACGCCAGACTCAGCGCGCCGGCACGCTGGCGCCGGGCTCGCCCGGCAGCGGCGCCACGACGATGCCGCCGCCCTCGGCCGCGGCGGCGGCCGGCTCGCCGCTGACCGCGTCGAGGGTCTTGCCGATCGCCTTGCCGGTCACCTTGACGCCGGTGCTGACCACGGTGGCCCCGACCGACACCGCCGTGCTGCCGACGGTGATCGCCGCGCCCGCCACCGAGCCGGCCACCGCCACCACGCCACAGCCGGCCAGCGTCAGCGGCAGCAGAGCGAGCGCGGTCACGGCCAGGCGGCGGCGAAGATCAGGAGATGTCGAGGCGATGTTCATGGCGGAAGCGGTCAGCAGGGACAAGGTGGGTGATTGTCGCGGGTGAAGCCACGGTGTTCACGCCGAGATCAGTCACTCAGCCGTCGTGAATCCGTCACGGATTTTTCACGCAAGCCGCACACCATCGCGCCGTCCGTTACCTCTCTTCACCCGACAGCAACCCTCCGCCATGAACAAGCCCGTCGATCTCAGCCACCTCGCCGCTCGCGCCGAAGAGGACAGCAACACCAGCGACAACCCGCATTTCGCCACGGTGCTCGATGCGCGCCTGAGCCGCCGCGGCCTGCTGCGCGGCAGCGTCGGCACCGCGGCCACCGCCCTGTTCGGCAGCGTCGCGCTGGCCGGCTGCGGCGGCGGCGATGACGACACCCCGGCCCCGACCACGCCCAACGCCGGCGCGCTGTCCAAGCTCGGCTTCACCGCAGTGCCCAAGAGCATGGAAGACAAGGTGACGCTGGCCGCCGGCTACACCGCCACCGTGGTCTACGCGCTGGGCGATCCGCTGACCGCCTCGACCGCCGCCTACAAGAACGACGGCACCGACACCGATTTCGGTAACCGCGGTGGCGACCACCATGACGGCATGGAGTGGTTCGGCCTGTCGGCCGACGGCCAGCCCTCGACCAGCGCCAACGACCGTGGCCTGCTCGCCATCAACCACGAGGCCACCACCGACGAGACCCGCTCGTCCTTCTTCCTGCACGCCAACGGCGGTACGGCGACCCTGCCGCGCCCGACCTCGGAAGTGGACAAGGAAACCGCCATTCACGGCGTCGCGGTGGTCGAGGTCAAGAAGACCGGCAGCACCTGGGCCTATGTGCAGAACTCGACCTTCAACCGCCGCGTCACCGCGCTGAGCGAAGTCGACATCGGCGGCCCGGCCAAGGGCCATGCGCTACTGAAGACCAAGTACTCGATCGACGGCACCCGCACCCGCGGCACGCTGAACAACTGCGGCACCGGCCAGACGCCGTGGGGCAGCTTTCTGACCGGCGAGGAGAACTGGTTCGGCTACTTCACCCGCCCGGCCGGCGACGACCTGGCCCGCGGCAACGACAAGTCGGTGGTCGCGCTCAAGCGCTACGGCCGTGCCGAAGGCGCTGCCTCGCGCCACGGCTGGGAAACCGCTGGCACCGCCGACATCTACGCCCGCTGGATCAACGCCAAGACCGGCACCTCGACCGACGGCACCGACGACTACCGCAACGAGATGAACGGCATGGGCTACATCGTCGAGATGGACCCCTACCGGCCGTCGAGCCGCATGGTCAAGCGCACCGCGCTGGGCCGTTTCGCGCACGAGAGCGCCGCCTTCTCGCTGGCCAAGGCCGGCGAGAAGCTCGCGGTCTACATGGGCGACGACTCGCGCAACGAGTACATCTACAAGTTCGTCTCCGACGCCGCCTGGTCGGCCGCGGACGCCAATCCTGTCGACCGACTGGCCACCGGCGCCAAGTACCTCGACAACGGCAAGCTCTATGTCGCCAAGTTCGCCGCGGACGGCACCGGCCAGTGGGTCGAGCTGAACCTGGCCGCGATCCCCGCGACCTACACCGCCTACGCCTTCGCCGACGAGGCCGACATCCGCATCAACTGCCGCCTGGCCGCCGATGCGGTCGGCGCCACGAAGATGGACCGCCCGGAGTGGTGCGCCACCCACCCGACCAGCGGCGAGATCTACTTCACGCTGACCAACAACAGCAACCGTCGTGTCAGCCCGACCGCAGGCAGCAGCAGCCAGCTCGCGCCGGACAGCGCCAACCCGCGCGCCTACACCGACACGAAGGGCACGAGCTCGCAGCAGGGCAACGTCAACGGCCACATCCTGCGCGTCAAGGAAGCCGCTGGCAGCGCCGCCGCCACCACCTTCACCTGGGACATCTACCTGTTCGGCGCACAGGCCGATGCCGACACCGGCCTGGTCAACCTGTCCAGCCTGACCGCCGACCAGGACTTCTCCAGCCCGGACGGCCTGAAGTTCAGCCCGTCCACCGGCATCTGCTGGATCCAGACCGACGACGGCGCCTACACCGACGCGACCAACTGCATGATGCTGGCGGGCATTCCCGGCACGGTCGGCGATGGCGTGAAGAAGACGCTGGCGCACAGCAGCGCGCTGAGCATCGACACCTTCATCGGCAAGGCACCGACCGCCGACACGCTCAAGCGCTTCCTGGTCGGCCCGAAGGACTGCGAGATCACCGGCCTGGCCGAGACGCCGGACGGCAAGACGATGTTCATCAACATCCAGCACCCGGGCGAGAACACGAAGATGGCCGATGTCGCCGACCCGACGAAGTACACCAGCCAGTGGCCGTCGAACGCCGGCTACGGCGCCGGCAAGCGCCCGCGCTCGGCCACCATCGTCATCACGAAGAACGACGGCGGGCGCATCGGCAGCTGAGCGGCCTCAGGCCCGCTCTCAGGGCGGCGGCGCCACCGACAGCGTCAGCCGCCCCTGTCCCCACTGCAGGTGAAAGTCCTGCAGGAAGCTGTTGCCGTACAGCACATAGGGCAGATCGACATCGATGACGACCGCGTCGACATCGCGCGCCTCCAGCGGCCCGAGCCGCACGCGGTCGATCCTCACCCGCCGCCCGACGCTGCGTCCGGCGGCGGTCTGCACGTCGACCTCGCGGCCCCCCTGCTCCGGCAGGCCGAGCCGGCGCGCCTGCGCCGCCGGCACCACCATCACGCTTGCGCCGGTGTCGACCACGCCGCTGATCGCGCGGCCGTTGATCTCGCCCTCGCCGCGGTAGAGCCGGTCGCCGCCGGCCTGCAGCACCAGCCGCTCCGGCATCGGCATGCCGCGCGCGGGCGAGCCGACCCGCACCGGCGTGCTGCCCAGCCGCTGCGGCGCCCGGCCCGGGCCGGTCTCGAGCAGCAGCGCACCGCCGGGCGCGCGGCGCACCACCATGCCGTCGACCGCCTCGCCCACCCGGACCACCCGGGTGCGGCCGTCGATGATCAGCACCACCTGCTCGCCCATCGACCCGCCCAGCGCGACCGAGGCGCCATCGCCACCGCTCGACAGCACCCGCGCGCCAGAGGGCGCGGGCTGTGCGGACAGCACCCAGGGCTGGGCCGCGACGGCCAGCGCGAGCCAGCGCCAGCCATGCAGCCAGCGCCCGCGGGGGGGCTTCGGGTTCATCCAGGAGGCTCCGCTGAAGGCAGACGAAAAGTGAAGGCGGGACGATGAGACGAGAAAACGGCCCGAGGCTAAGCGCCACGCCGGGCCGGCACCGCCGGGATAAGCGCGGCACGCAGGCGTTTCCTTCCGCTCAAGTTCGGGGTCCGGACGGCCGCAAACCCGGGACGAGCCCCGCGCTCGCAGCCTGCCCGGAGAGCCGTGATCGTGAGCCCTGTTCCTTCCCGTCCCGATGCGCCCGAGGGGGTGCCGCGCGGCTTCACCCTGGTGGAGCTGATGATCGTCATCACCGTGATCGGCATCCTCGCGGCCTTCGCCTACCCGAGCTACCGCCGCCATGTGCAGCGCGGCGAGGTGGCCCAGGCCACCCGGGCGCTGTCCGAGGTGCGTGCGGCGATGGAGCAGCATTTCCTCAGCAACGGCAGCTACGCCGGCGGCCCCTGCACCGAGAGCCGCACGGTCGCCAGCTTCACGGTGGTCTGCGCCAGCGCGCCCAGCGCCTCGAGCTACACCCTCACCGCCACCGGCAGCGGCCCGACCGCCGGCTTCGCCTACACCCTCGACCAGAACGGCCGCGAGCGCAGCACCGCGCTGCCGGCCGACTGGGGCACAGCCCCCGCGGGCTGCTGGATCCTGCGCGCCGGGAGAACATGCTGAAGCCTGAGCCCTCCGTGCATCGGCGCGGGCCCGCCCGGCCCGGCGGCTTCACGCTGGTGGAGCTGCTGGTGACGCTGGGCGTGCTCGCGCTGCTGCTGCTGGCCGCCACCCCGCCGCTGGCCACCTGGGCGGCCAATGCACGGGTGCGAGGCGTGGCCGAGCGGATCGGCAACGATCTGCGCCTGACCCAGGCCGAGGCGCTGCGACGCCACCGGCTGACGGTGTTCGCGCTGACCGCCGGCACGCCCGACCTCGGCTCCGCGCCGGGCGCGGATGGCAGCGCCTGGTTCGCTCAGGCCCTGCCCCGCCTGGCCGGCGAGGCGACCGGCGACAGCACGCTCTTCATCCTGGGCAGCTCGAAGGCCCGGCAGGAGCAGGTCACGCTGAGCGGTCCGGCGCTGCTGTGCTTCAACATGATCGGCCGGCCGGTCAGCAGCAGCAGCACCGGGCTGGGCGCGAACTGCAGCGCGCCGACCACGCTGACCCGCCCGATCGTCTATCGCGCCAGCGCCGCCGGCGCCGATCGACCGCTCGAGGTGCATGTCTTCGCCGGCGGGCGGGTGCGCGTCTGCGACCCGGCGCGCTCCCTGGCGGCCGGCCAGACCGACGGCTGCTGAGCCGGCCGGAAGGAGCAGGACGATGTCTTCCGCGATGCATTCCCCTCGCCCCGGCGCGGAACGCCGCCGCCCGGCCCGGGGCGTCTCGCTGATCGAAGTGCTGGTGGCGCTGCTGGTGCTGTCGATCGGCGTGCTCGGGCTGGCCGCGCTGCATGGCCGGGCGCTGCAGCATGCGGTCGATGCCGAGGACCGGCTGCGCGCGGCGCTGCTGGCCGAGCGCTTGGGCAGCGAGATGTGGCTGCGCGGCAGCGTCAGCCTGCCGGCCAGCGTGATCGCCACCTGGCAGGCCCAGGTGCAGGACACCGCCACCCACGGCCTGCCCAACGCGACCGGCACGGTCGGCACGCCCGACAGCGGCGGCGGCGTCACCATCACCGTGCGCTGGCGTCCGCCCTCGCGCGATGCGGCGCTGGGCAGCCACCAGTACCAGACCCGGGTGGTGCTGCCATGAGTGCAGGAACATCCCGTCCGGGACAGCGGCCTCGGCGCGGGCATCAGGCCGGCCTGACGCTGGTCGAGCTGCTGGTGGCGCTGCTGATCTGCGCCTTCATCACGCTGGCGGTGGTGGGCGTGCTGGGCGCCGGCGAGACCAGCCGCCGGCGCACGCTCGACGGCGGCGACACCCTGCAGGTCGGCGCGCATGCGATGTCGCAGCTCGACCGGATGCTGCGCAGCGCCGGCTCGGGCTATGCGCAGTCGGCCTCGCACCTGTTCGGCTGCCGGCTGCATGCGGTGCGATCGGGCACCCAGATCCTGCCGCGGCCGGCGGGCTCGCCGCTGCCGGCGCCCTTCGCCGCGGTCAGCACCGGCAGCAGCGGGGTGTTCCGGCTCGCGCCGGCGCTGATCGCCGCCGGCCAGACCACGCCCGACCTCAGCGGGCGCGCCTCCGACGTGCTGATCCTGATGAGCGGCCAGAGCGGGCAGTCCGAGATGCCGATGGGCTTCGCCGGCGATGCCAGCGCCACCACCCTGAACCTCGACAGCACCGTGGGCCTGAGCGGCGGCGAGCTGCTGCTGATCGGCGACCGCCAGCCTGCGGCCACCGGCACCGCGCCCTGCCTGATCAGCGAGGTCTCCGCCAGCTTCGACGCCAGCGCCGGGCGCGGCAGCGTGCCGCTGGCCGGCACCTACTACGCCGCCACCGTCGACAGCGCGGCGCTGACCGGCTTCTCGGTCTCGGCCACCGCGCATGCGATCGGCCATGTCGGCAACGGCAACCCGCCGCTGATGCAGCTCGTCGGCGTCGGCGACGGCGGGCTGCTGGCCACCTACGACCTGCTGCAGACCAGCACGCCGGCGCTGCAGGCCCTGGCCGACGGCGTGTTCGCGCTGCATGCCCGCTACGGCATCGACACCGATGGCGACCGGGTGCTCGACCGCTGGACCACCGCCAGCGGCGACTACGCCATCGCCGCGCTGATGGACGGCTCGGCTGCCGCCAACGCACGGCTTCGCACCATCGTGGCGATGCGCGTCGGCCTGGTGATGCGCTCGGCCCGCCCCGACCCGGATGCCGACGAGGACAAGCCGCCCACCGACGCCACGCTGACCCTGTTCGCCGATCTGGGCAGCAGCCTGAGCCAGACGCTCTCGCTGACGAAGGCCGAGCGGCTCTTCCGCTACCGCACGCTGGAGATCACCGTGCCGATGCGCAACCTGCTGATGCTGCAATGAAGGCCCGCCCCCGTCTTCCCGGCCGCCGCATGCGGGGCCTGGCGCTGCTGTTCACGCTGATCGCGCTGGCAGTCATGCTGGCGGGCGCGCTGTCGCTGATCCGCGCGCTGGATGTCGGGCTGCTGCAGGCCGGTCAGTACGGTCAGCGCCGCGACCTGATCAACCAGGCCGAGCGCGGCTTCGCGCAGGCGCGGCTGCTGCTGGCCAGTGGCGCGCTGTCGACCGAGGCGGCGCGGCTGAGCTCGCTGGGCTCGGCCAACTACTCCGCCCGCCGCCTGGCCAGCAATGCCCAGGGCATTCCGACGCTGCTGCTGAGCGACGCGGCCTTCGCCGCGGCCGGCATGACCGGCGCCGATCTGGTCGACAGCGCCAGCGGCGTGACGGTGCGCTGGGTCATCGACCGGCTCTGCCTGGCCGAAGGCGAGGTGCTGGCCACCGCCTGCGCGATCGACAGCAGCCTGCTCGACAGCGCCGCCGACGACCGCTATCGCCTGGTCAAGTCCGAGGTGCGGCCGGTGCTGCGGGTGAGCGTGCGCGCCACCGGCCCGCGCGGCACCCAGGCCTTCTTCCAGACCACCCTGACGCGCTGACCCCGCCGAGCCTGTCCGACCTTTCCGGAGCCGCCCCATGATGTCCGCCGAACGATCCCCGCGCTGGTGGCGCCGCATCGCGCCGGCCCTGCTCGCGCCGCTGCAGATGCTGGCCCTGCTCGCGCTGGCCCCTGCCCCGGCGCGGGCCATCGATCTGGCCGACGCGCCGCTGTTCTCCTCGACCAGCGTGCCGGGCAACCTGCTGCTGGCGCTGTCGGTCGAGTGGCCGACCGCCAGCACGCCGGCCTACCTCAACACCAGCGCCTACAGCAGCGCCACCAGCTACATCGGCTACTTCGATCCGGGCAAGTGCTACCGCTACATGCACAACGCGACGACGCCGGCCGACAGCCACTTCGCCCCCTACAGCCTGACGACCACCCGCACCTGCGTCTCGACCGCGCTGCTGCCGCTGTGGAGCGGCAACTGGCTGAACTGGGCCTCGACCCAGACGCTCGACGCCTTCCGCTGGGCCATGACCGGCGGCACGCGCAAGGTCGACACCACCACGCAGACCATCCTGCAGAAGACCCGCCATCCCGGCTGGGGCTACTTCCCCGACAAGGTCACGCCCACTGCGGCCACCGTCAGCGGCGCCACGCCCTTCACCTCGGCCGCGGTCGTCACCGCGATCAACGGCCACGGCGTGGCGATGACGGTCAGCACCGATGCGCCGCTGGACTGCACCTTCGGCCTGAATGCCGACCGCACCACCGATGTCTGGTGCGGCACCGGCGCCTCCTCGCCCTACTGCCGGATCGCGGCGACGGGCAACGCCTGCTCGGTCAGCACGACCACGCCGCAGACCACGCTGAGCTGCACCCGCAGCACCAGCGATGGCGGCGCCAGCTACACCCATGTCTGCACCAACACCCAGAGCAGCGTCACCACCTGCTCGGGCGCGGCGCTGACCCATTCGACCGGCGGATCGGTCTACAACAGCTGCAGCGCCCCGCTGGCCGCGACCGTCGACTACAGCAACCAGTCCGGCCTGGGCGGCACGATCGCCAGCCGCACGCCCTACCGGATCTACATCCAGCCCAAGGTCTGCGATCCGCTGATCGGGCTGGAGAGCAACTGCACGAAGTACGGCACCACCGCCAGCCCCATCTACAAGCCCGAAGGCCTGATGCAGAAGTACGCCTCGAAGCTGCGCTACTCGGCCTTCGGCTACCTGAACGACGGCTACTACCGCGACGGCGGCGTGATGCGCGCACGCATGAAGTACATCGGCCCGACCCAGCCGGTGCCCGGCTCCAGCGCGATCGGCAACAGCGTGGCCGAGTGGGACGGCAGCACCGGCATCATGCTGGCCAATCCCGACACCGCCGACACCAGCGACACCATCGCCTTCGCGCAGGCACAGACCGGACTGACGCCGACGCTGCAGCACAGCGGCGTGATGAACTACCTCAACCGCTTCGGCTCGGCCACCGGCGTCTACAAGAGCTACGACCCGCTCGGCGAGCTGTACTACGCCGGGCTGCGCTACTACCGCAAGCTCGGCCCGGTGGCGTCCTACAGCAGCCTGAGCGGCATCGGCTCGACCGCGGCGCTGAACAACGTGATCGACGGCTTCCCGGTCATCACCCGCTGGGACGATCCGATCGTCTACAGCTGCCAGAAGAACTTCATCATCGGCATCGGCGACGTCAACACCTGGAACGATGCCAACCTGCAGGGCAGCACCATCCGCACCAGCGCCGAGCCGGCCCTGCCTGCCGAGGTCGCCGCCGACACCGGCATCGACGTCAAGAAGGCCACCGACATGGTCGGCCAGCTCGAGGGCATCGCCAACCTGGGCAGCTACTCGTCCGGACGCAACAACAGCTACTTCATCGCCGGCCTGGCCTACCACGCGCACACCAATGACCTGCGCAGCGACCTGAGCGGCGCGCAGACGGTCAACACCTTCTGGGTGGACGTGCTGGAGAACCAGTACTACCTGCCCAGGAACCAGTTCTGGCTGGCCGCCAAGTACGGCGGCTTCGAGGTGCCCGGCGGCTTCCAGCCCTACGCCAGCACCAACTCGAGCTCGACGCTCCCGCAGAGCGCCTGGCACACCAACACCGACACCGTCGGCTCGGACCTGCGCCCGGACAACTACTACACCGGCGGCCTGGCCGCGCAGATGGTCTCCGGCTTGACCAAGGCCTTCGCGAAGATCGCCCAGCAGGCCTCGGCCGCCACCTCGACCGCCTTCGCGTCGACCTCGCTGAACGAGGCGACCAGCGGCAACGCCAGCTACGCGGCCAGCTACGATCCGAGCACCTGGACCGGCACGCTGCTGGGGCTGTCGGTCAGCTACGCCAGCGATGGCACGCCCTCGTCAAGCGAGGTCTGGAACGCACGCACGCGGCTGGCCTCGACCCTGCCGACGAACCGCAGGATCGTGACCTGCTGCACCGTCACCGGCACAGCCCTGCCCTTTCGCAGCGCCAGCCTGGGCGCGGCGGCCCTGTCGCCGCGCACCTACTACGCCTCGTTCTCCGCGGTGCCGGGGGTGGAGGCCACCGCGCAGTCGGCGGCGAACTTCCTGGACTATCTGCGCGGCGACCGCACCCGCGAGCAGTCCGCCGGCGGCGTGTACCGCAGCCGCGGCGCGGTGCTGGGCGACATCGTCAACTCGAAGGTCAACGCGGTCGGCGCGCCCTCGGCGCCCTACTTCGACGCCACCAATCCGGGCTACAACACCTTCCGGCGCAGCCTCTCGGGAAGGCGCACCGTCGTCTATGTCGGCGCCAACGACGGCATGATGCATGCCTTCGACGGCAGCCTGAGCGGTACCACCGCCGGCACCGAGCTGTTCGCCTATGTGCCCAGCTTCGTCTACGGCGACAGCAGCACCGCCGCGACCCGCGGCCTGGCCGCGCTGGGCAATCCGTCCTACGAGCACCGCCCGTATGTCGACGCCACGCCGCTGGCCTTCGATGTCGACTTCGCCCGCGTCGGCGGCGCCTCGCCGGCGGCGACCACCTCGGACTGGCGAAC
This sequence comes from Sphaerotilus sulfidivorans, assembly GCF_013426975.1. GTDB lineage: Bacteria > Pseudomonadota > Gammaproteobacteria > Burkholderiales > Burkholderiaceae_C > Sphaerotilus > Sphaerotilus sulfidivorans. The sequence goes on along the minus strand of NZ_JACCPY010000002.1, from coordinate 84,831 downwards.
GATCCTGATCGGCGGCCTGGGCAGCGGCGGCCGCGGCTACTACGCGATCGACGTGACCCAGCCCGACAGCTGGACCAGCGAGGAGGTGGTCGCCTCCAAGGTGCTATGGGAATACACCGACGCCTCGCTGGGCTACGGTCACGGCGACGCGCGGGTGCTCAAGACCGCCAAGTACGGCTGGACCGTGGTCATCGCCTCCGGCTACAACACGCCCGACGGCAGCGCCTCGATCCACCTGCTCAACCCGAAGACCGGTGCGCTCTACGAGAAGATCACGCTCTCGGGCAGCACGCTGGCCGCGCCCTACGACGTCGCGCATGTCACCGCCTTCATCCCGGACCTGACCGACTACACCGCCACCGCGCTCTACGCCGGCGACCTGCAGGGCAATCTCTGGCGCATCGATGTCAGCCGTGCCAATGGCAGCTATCCCGCGGCGCTGAAGTTCGCGCGGCTGACCGATGCCTCGGGCATCGGCCAGCCGGTGACCACGCCGGTGCGGGTGATGGTCGAGCCGAATTCCGGCAAGCGCTACCTGCTGGTCGGCACCGGCCGGCTGCTGGCCGACAGCGACATCGCCAGCACCCAGACCCAGACCTTCTACGCGATCATCGACGGCACCGCCAGCGCGATGTACACCGACTCGACCCTGCCGGCCGGCGTGAGCTTCCCCGTGACCCGCGCCAAGCTGGCGGCCAACACCGACCTGCTCGTCGGCATCGGCAGTGCGCCGACCGCGCCGATGGGCTGGTACCGCGACCTGGGCAGCGGCCCGACCGGCATCGCCGAGCGCGTGACCCTCGCGCCGACCGTCACCCAGGGCCTGGTCGGCGTGGCGCTGAACCTGCCCGGCGGCGATGCCTGCACGCCTTCCGGCACCAGCCGGGTGCTGGCGGTCAGCTTCGCCGACGGCAGGAGCATGCTGACCGACAGCAGCGGCAACGCGGTCGCGCTGAGCGCCTCCAGCGACGGACTGGCCTCGGACATCAGCTTCAAGAACATCGGCGGCAAGGTGCGGCTGGTGGCCGGACGCAGCGGCGGCGGCGTGAGCAACCAGCCCGGCACCTTCGGCCGCGGCGGCACGCTGCGCCGGCTGAACTGGCGCGAAGTGCCGATGCAGCAATGAGGCCGTCCGGCCTGCTGCTGGGCGCGCCGGTGCTGCTGCTGCACCTGCTGGTGCTGCAGCTGGTCCCTCATCCGATGCCGTCGCCGCCAGAGCAGCCGCTGCCGGCAGGGCCGGACACCGCGTCCCGGCCGCTGCAGATCCGGCTGGCAGCGACGCCCCCACAGCCATCCGAGAGGCCAGCGGATCGGCCAGCGGAGACGCCCGCGGCGGCCACGCCGCCGAGCACGCGGCCAGAAGCACCGCCACCACGCCACGCCGCGCCGGAAGCCGCCGTCGCCGGGCTCGATCTGCCGCCGCGGCCGGTCTCGGCGCCCGACACCACGCTGCTCGAGGCGCTGGCCGCTCAGCCGCTCAGCGGACTGCCCTTGCGCCTGGCGCTGGACATCGATGCCTCGGGCCGGCTGGTCGGCCTGGAGGTGCTGCAGATCGAGCCGATCGACACGGTCGCGCTGCCGGCGCTGCAGCGCATGTTCGAGGCCACCCGCTTCCTGCCGGCCCGGCGGGACGGCCGCGATGTGGCGGCACGGCTGGAGATCGAGCTGCAGCTCGAGCCGGTGCCCGCAGCCGGCGAGGATCAGGGCAGCACGCCCGGGCCGGCCGCCGGCGCCGCCTCGTCCTGAGATCCCGGCCAGTGCAGATGCAGCCGTGCCAGCGCAGCGGTGCCGATCTGCACCACCGCCTGGCGGCTGTGGCCACCGCTGCGGGCCTGCACGGTGTAGCGCCCGGCCGGCAGGCGCACATCGACATAGGGGCCGGCATCCGCCAGGCGCAGCCGCTCCTGCCCACGCGCATCGACGATGGACAGCTCGGCTCCCGCCACATAGGAAGAGCGCCGCCCCTCCGAGAGCAGGATGCGCAGATTGAACTGGCGCAGCCGGCGATCGAGCACCATGCGCGACTCGGCGCCGTCGCCGCCGCTCTGGTAGGGCGTGCCCTGCCAGTCCTTCACGCCAGCATCCGCGCCGACCTCGGCGGCATGCGGCACGTCGCCCGGCGGCACGGCCACGGCGGCACCGGCCACCAGCATCAGGATCGACAGGACAGGACCGGAAAACAGCGTCATGCCGGCAGCTTAGCGAGGGTGACAGCCGCGCCGGCGCGTGCGTGGCATGCTGTTTCAACAGTCACCTCCGCCGTCCACCCATGAACCTGCCCACGCACACCACCGACCTCGGCCACGGCATCTTCGCGATCGACACCGGCTTCGAGCGCGAGAACTTCGATGCCGCCTACCTGATCGTCGACACCGGCCGCGCCGCCTTCATCGACACCGGCCACAACGCCGCGGTGCCGCGGCTGCTCGAGGCGCTCGACGCCATCGGCCTGCCGCGCGAGGCGGTCGACTGGGTCATCCCGACCCATGTGCATCTGGACCATGCCGGCGGCGCCGGCCTGCTGATGCGCCATCTGCCCGGCGCCCGTGCGCTGATCCATCCGCGCGGCGCCCGCCACCTGATCGACCCGACCGCGCTGGTCGAGGGCGCACGCGCCGTCTACGGCGTCGAGGTGGTGCGCCAGACCTACGGCACGATCGAGCCGATCGAGGCTGCACGCGTCGTCGAGAGCCATGACGGCCAGCGCATCCCGCTCGGCTCGCGCGAGCTGCTGCTGATCGACACGCCCGGGCATGCGCGCCACCACCACTGCATCTGGGACGAACGCAGCCGCGGCTGGTTCACCGGCGACACCTTCGGCATCAGCTACCGCGAGTTCGATGGCGCGGACGGCGCCTGGATCTTTCCGAGCACGACGCCGGTGCAGTTCGAGCCCGAGGCGCTGCGCAGCTCGGTGCAGCGAATGATGGCGATGCAGCCGCAGTGCCTGTACCCGACCCACTTCGGCCGGGTCGACGGCGTCGAGCGGCTGGCGGCGCAGTTCCTCGCCACGCTGGATCGCTTCGAGGCCGACGGCCTGGCCCTGCTGGCGCACCTGCCCGACGACGCGCCCGCCCGGCTGGCCGCGCTGAAGGAGCAGGTCGCCGCGACGCTGGTCGCGTCCGCGCTGGCCGCCGGCTGTCCGGTGAGCCCCGCGCGCGCCCACGAGCTGCTCGCGCTCGACATCGAGCTCAATGCCCAGGGCATGGCGGTGTGGCTTTCTCGCATCGGGCGCACCCCCTGAAGTGCAGGGGCCGGCCCCCGGCGCCTGCAACATGTGCATCTTTGTGAAACAGTGATTTTTTGTATCTCTGGCACGCGATTGCCACTTCCGGCACGGCAAAGAGAGACTCAGCGGTACCAATTCAAACCAAGCTGAAGACACGCTGAAGCCGGACTGACGGCACCCTGAAAACATCCATCAGATCAATCACTTGCGGAAACATCTGCCTTACCCCGCGATCCTGCGGGCGAGGTGATCGGCGCGGATTTCGACTCCTAGACTCGGCCTCGGACTGGAACCGATGGCCGCAGCGCCAGGAGAGAAAAGATGGCTGGACAGGGCAATGGCAACACCTCGGGCGGGCATCGCAGTCGTCACGACTGGGTGGACTTCGCCAAGGGTTTCTGCATCGTCGCGGTGGTGACGATGTGGGTGGTCGGCGAGATGCAGGGCTATGTCAACCGGGGCGAAGCCGGCTGGCTGGGCTATTTCGCGGTCTTCGCCAAGCCGTTCCGGATGCCCGACTTCTTCCTGATCTCGGGCCTGTTCCTGTCGCGGGTGATCGACCGGCCCTGGCGCCACTATCTGGACACCAAGGTCGTCCACTATCTGTATTTCTTCGTGCTGTGGACGCTGATCGTGGTGCCGGCGACCTGGCTGCTCGGCCATGACACGCCGGCCACCGCGACCGAAGCCCTGACCGCTCTGGCCTGGCGGCTCTACGACCCCTTCCAGATGTTGTGGTTCGTGATGATGCTGTCGGTCTACTTCGTCGCCACCCGGCTGCTGCGCCGGGTGCCGGTCTGGCTGCTGATGCCCGCGGCCCTGCTGCTGATGCTCTTTCCGCTGGAGACCGGCATCTATCACGTCGACCGCTTCGGGGTCTATTTCGGCTATTTCTATGCCGGCCATGTCTTCGCCGACCGCTTCTTCGCGATGGCGGACTGGGCGCGTGCGCACCGGCGCCGCGCGGTGGCGATCGTGCTGGTCTGGGCGCTGATCAACGGCACGCTGGTCAAGCTGCAGCTCACCGAGAGCATCCTGGCCACCACCGTGCTCGGCTTCGCCGGCATCAGCGCGGTGGTCGTCATCAGCGCGCTGGTGAGCGAGCAGCGCTGGGCCGGTCTGCTGAAGTACCTGGGGCGCACCTCGATCACCGTCTACCTCGGCTTCTACCTGCCGATGATCGTGCTGGTGCCGCTGCTGCGCGGCTCGGCCATCGGCCAGCAGCACAGCCTGGTGGGCACGCTGGCGCTGGTGGGCTGCATCGGCGGCGCGGTGCTGATGGCGGAGATCGCCCGCCGCATCGGCCTGGGCTTCCTGTACGAGCGCCCGTCCTGGGCCCGGCTGGCGCCAGCCCGCGCCACGCCGCAGGCGACCGACGAGCGCAAGCGCCAGCAGCCGGCCTGACCCCCTGCCCACCACCCGGGCACGCGCAGCGTGGACAATGGCGGGGTGAAACCCGCCTTCTCCCCCGAACTGCTGCTTCCCGCCGGCTCGCTCGCCAAGATGCGCGCCGCCTACGACTTCGGCGCCGATGCCGTCTATGCCGGCCAGCCGCGCTACAGCTTGCGAGCGCGCAACAACGAGTTCCGGCTCGAACAGATCGGCCAGGGCATCGCCGAGGCGCATGCCCGGGGCCGCAAGTTCTTCGTCACCAGCAACCTGATCGCGCACAACGACAAGGTGCGCACCTACCTGCGCGACATCGAGCCGGTCATCGACCTCAAGCCCGACGCGCTGATCATGGCCGACCCCGGCCTGATCATGCAGGTGCGCGAGAAGTGGCCCGAGGTGCCGATCCACCTCTCGGTGCAGGCCAACACCACCAACTCGGCGACGGTGAAGTTCTGGCAGCGCGCCGGCATCAGCCGCATCATCCTGTCGCGCGAGCTGAGCCTCGACGAGATCGAATCGATCCGCCAGGACTGCCCGGACATGGAGCTGGAGGTCTTCGTGCATGGCGCGCTGTGCATCGCCTACTCGGGTCGCTGCCTGCTGTCGGGCTACTTCAACCGCCGCGACCCCAACCAGGGCACCTGCACCAACGCCTGCCGCTGGGACTACAAGACCCACGTCGCCGACGACCAGGCCAGCGACGCCGGCGACGCCCAGCCGACGAAGCTGGAGAGCGACTTCGACTTCGCCGCCGCGCAGCAGGAGGCCGAGAGCGCCTTCGCCGCCACCTCGACCTGCGGCGGCGGCTCGCGCCATCCGCTGGCCGACCGGGTCTACCTGCTCGAGGAAAAGGAGCGACCGGGCCAGCTGATGCCGATCATGGAAGACGAGCACGGCACCTACATCATGAACAGCAAGGACCTGCGTGCGGTCGAGCATGTGGCCCGGCTGGCGAAGATCGGCGTCGACTCGCTGAAGATCGAGGGCCGCACCAAGAGCCTCTACTACGTCGCGCGCACCGCGCAGGTCTACCGCCGCGCGATCGACGACGCGGTGGCCGGCCGGCCCTTCAATCCCGAGCTGCTGCTCGAGCTCGAAGGCCTGGCCAACCGCGGCTACACCGGCGGCCTGCTCGAGCGCCGCCCGAGCCAGGACTACCAGAACTACATCACCGGCCACTCGGTCTCGCACCGCAGCCAGTTCGTCGGCGAGGTGAGAAGCGTGCGCGAGGACGGCTGGGCCGAGGTCGAGACCAAGAACCGCTTCGCGATCGGCGACACGCTCGAGGTCATCCACCCCTCGGGCAATCGCCGCGTCAGGCTCGAGCGCATGACCAGCCTGGAGGGCGCACCGGTCGAGGTCGCCCCGGGCAGCCCGGTGCGGGTCTGGGTGCCGCTGGAGGGCCCGAGCGAAGGCGCGCTGATCGCGCGTATGCTCTGAGCCCAGCGGCAGGCGGCGTCAGAACCCGCCGTCGTCCCGCTCGCCGGGCGGCGGCCCCAGCGGATCGACGCCGCCGAAGTCGTCCGGCTCGATGATGCGGTCGGGCAGGATGTCCTGGCCGGACACCGGATCGTTGCCGTCCGCGGTGGCGCGCTCGCCGGTGCCCACCGCATCGCTGCCGGCGGCCTCCACCTCCGGCCAGAGCCGGTCGGCCAGCAGCTCGCCGTCGGCGGCGTCGGGCAGCAGCGGCTGTGCGCCCTGCAGATCGCTGCCGCTGTCGGACGAGTCGCTCGGACCCAGCAGGTCCGCGGCCAGATCATCTTCGAAGGCGTCGCCGGGGACGCCGTTGTACAGAGGGCTTTCGCTCATCGGTCTTCTCCGGGGCATGAACGTCGGTGGGGGCGCCTCAGCGCGAGCCGGGCACCAGCTGGCGACGACGTTCGGCATCCAGACCCGGCGTGGCACGCAGGTCGGTGTCGACCAGACCACGCTCCAGATCCTGATGCGCCTGCTTCATCGTCGCACGGTCGGGCGGCTCGGGACCGGTGACGGGCGTGCTGCCCTGGTCACGCTCGTGCGGCAGCGGCAGCACCTCCTCGCCGGGCGAGACCGGTGCAGGCCGGGTGGGTCGACGATCGAGCGAGGACGAGCGGTCTGAGGACATGGCGGGCAACTCCTGCGAGGTTCGGACGGGCTGAGGCGGCGCCATGAGGCTCGCCGCGTGCGGGGCCTCCACGGTAGGCCCTGCGCCGCGCGACGGGCGTAGGCGCGGGCATACTGGTCCTGTAGGACGGTCACGGGCCGGCCTGCGTCCTCTCGCCCTGCCCAGCCGCACCTCGATCCATGCCCCGACCTGCCCTGCCCGCCCGACTTCGGCGCCTTCCGGCCGCGCTGCTGACCCTGCTGCTGGTGCCGCTGCCGGGCTGTTCCGGCGACAAGGCTCCGCCATCGGCCGGCGCCCCCGCCCATCACACCGCCGAGGGCTTTCGCAACCGCGACGGCAGCACCATCGACAAGTCGCAGTGGGAGGTCTGGCGCTGGCAGCTGAGCCGCCGGGATCCGCCGCGCCCGCAGCCGCCGCTGCCGGTGGTCGCGCCCGACCTGCAGGCGCCCGAGCCCAACATCACCTGGATCGGCCACTCGACGGTGCTGGCGCGGCTCGGCGGCCTGGCGGTGCTGACCGACCCGCAGTTCTCCGAGCGCGCCTCGCCGGTGTCCTGGGCCGGGCCGAAGCGGGTCGGCACGCTGCCGCTCACCCCCGCGCAGCTGCCGCACATCGACGTGGTGCTGGTCTCGCACAACCACTACGACCACCTCGACGAGGCCTCGGTGCGGGCGCTGGCGGCGCAGCCGGGCGGCGCGCCGCTGTTCATCGTGCCGCTGAAGCTCAAGGCCTGGTTCGACGACCTGGGCCTGGCCGGGCTGCGGGTGGTCGAGCTGGACTGGTGGCAGTCGCATGTCGAGCGCGGCGTCGAGTTCATGCTGACGCCCGCCAGGCACTGGTCCAGCCGCACGCCCTTCGACCGGCAGCGCACGCTCTGGGGCGGATTCGCGGTGCTGGCGCCGGAGTTCCGGCTGATCTACACCGGAGACACCGGCTACAGCCGCGATTTCACCGACATCCGCCAGCATCTCGCCCACCGCGGCAGCTTCGACCTGGCGCTGATCCCGGTCGGCTGCTACGAGCCGCGCGAGTTCATGCGCGCGCAGCACGTCAATCCGGCCGACGCGGCGCAGATCCATCTCGACCTGGGCGCCCGGCGCTCGGTCGGCGTGCACTGGGGCACCTTCGAGGGCCTGTGCGACGAGCCGCTGGACCAGGCGCCGCGCGACCTGGCCACGGCGCGGCGCCTCGTCGGCCTGGCCGACGAGGCCTTCACCGTGCTGAAGCACGGCGAGACGCTGCGGCTGCAGGGCGCGCGCTGAGTCCGCGCTAGAAGGCGCGCACCGCCACGCCAGCGGCTGCCAGACCGGCGCGGATCGCGTCGGCCGCGGCCACCGCGTCCGGTCCGTCGCCGTGAACGCAGATGCTGTCGATCGGCGTCGGCAGCCGCTGGCCGTCGATCGCGATCAGCGCGCCGGCCTCGAGCATCGCCAGCACATGCGCGCGGCAGGCCTCGGCGCCGTGGATCATCGCGCCGGGCTGGCGGCGCGGCACCAGCTGGCCGTCGGGCCGATAGGCGCGGTCGGCAAAGATCTCGTGCGCCACCGCCAGCCCGGCGCGCTCGCCGGCGCGGGCCAGCGCCGAGCAGGCCGGCGCCAGCAGCACCAGCTCGCGGTCGAGCGCGCGCACCGCGCGCGCCACCGTGTCGGCCAGCGCCTCGTCCGCGCAGGCCAGATTGCTCAGCGCGCCATGCGGCTTGACATGGCGCACCCGGCCGCCCTCGGCCACGGCCAGCGCCTGCAGCGCGCCGATCTGGTAGATCAGCATCGCCTCCAGCTCGTCCGGCGCCAGGTCCATGCGGCGCCGGCCGAAGCCCTGCAGGTCCGGGAAGGCGGGATGCGCGCCCAGCGCGACGCCACCGGCCAGCGCCCGGCGCACCGTGCGGCGCATCACCAGCGGATCGCCCGCATGGAAGCCGCAGGCGATGTTGGCGCTGCTGACCCGCGCCAGCATCGCGTCGTCGTCGCCCATCGTCCAGGCGCCGAAGCTCTCGCCGAGATCGGCATTCAGGTCCACGCAGGCAGGCAGGCTCATGGTCGGTCGGGGCAAGGAAGGAGAAGGTTCAGGGCTCGGCGCGCAGCATGCCGGAGATCAGGTTGTCGCGGTAGAGCGCCTGCTCGTCGATGCCGCCGGGCGGACGCGCCGGCCGCAGCGCCGCGCACCAGGCCTGCCAGCGCACACGCAGCCGAGCCAGGGCCGCACGGGCGCCGGCCCCGTCGACCGCGGCGAAGGTCAGCCGCTCGCCCGGGCGCGCCTGCGCCAGCCGCGGCAGATCGGCGCGGATGACGGTGGCGATCTTCGGGTAGCCGCCGACGGTCTGCGCATCGGCCAGCAGCACGATCGGCTGGCCGTCGGCCGGCACCTGGATCGCGCCGGGCACCACGCCGTCGGAGACGATGTCGGCCGCGCTCGCGTCGACATGCGCCAGCGCCGGCCCGGCCAGGCGCAGGCCCATGCGGTCGAGCGCCGGCGTGACCTGCCAGGCGCTCGCCAGCAGCCGCGCCCAGGCCTCGGCAGAGAAATGATCCTGCTGCGGACCGGGCAGCACGCGGATCGGCCCGGCCTCCAGCCAGTCCGGCGCGGCCGCCGCGCACCACAGCCGCCGGTCCTGCGGCGCCAGCGTGCTGCAGCCGAAAGCATCGCCCGGCTGCAGCATGCGCCCGTCCAGCCCGCCCATGCGGGTGCGCAGATGGGTCGAGCGGCTGCCCAGCACCGGCGCGACCTGCACCCCGCCGCTGACCGCCATCCAGGCGCAGCCCCCGGACAGCGCCGCCAGATCCAGCACTGCGCCCGTCTCCAGCAGCACGCTCTGCCAGGGCGGCAGCGGCTGCACCTGCACCTGCGCCTGCGCGTCGGGCGCCCAGGCGGCCGCGCCGCCCGCCACCGCCACCCGCACCGGCCCCTGCACCACCCGCAGCCGCAGCGCCGGGCCGCGCCATTCCAGGCAGGCCGCCTGCGGCGGATTGCCGACCAGCGCATTGGCCGCACCCGCCATCCAGCCGTCCAGCCAGCCCGCCAGCGCCACGCCCTCGTGACGATGCCCGACGCGGCCGGCGTCCTGCACCGTGCAGCCGGCGCCGCCGCGGACCACCTCGAGGCGGCCGTCCTGCGCGTCCGGGTTCATGCGTCCTCCGGCATCAGGAAGTCCTCGCGCCGCAGCCGCCCGGCGGCCCAGTCGGCCGCCAGCGCCGCGTGGGCAGCAGCATCGACCGGCTGCCAGCTCAGCCGGTCGCCGGCCGCCAGCCAGGCCGGCGCCTGCGGATGATCCGCCTCGAACAGCGGCAGCGGCAGATGCCCGACCAGCCACCAGCCGCCCGGGCTGTCCCAGGGATAGACACCGCACAGGCCGGCCGCCAGCGCGACCGAGCCCGCCGGCACCCGGGTGCGCGGCGTGGCGCGACGCGGCAGGTGCAGCGCCTGCGGCAGACCGATCAGGTAGGGAAATCCGGGCATGAAGCCGATCAGCCCGACCCGCAGCACCGCGCGGCACAGGCCGTCGATCACCGCCTCGGGCCGCAGGCCCACGCGTTCGGCCAGCTCGGCCAGGTCGGGCGCGAAGACCGGCTCGGCGCACAGCGGCAGCCGCCAGTGGCGCCCGGCCGGCAGATCGGCGCCGGGCGCGCCGGCCAGCGCCAGCAGCTGCGCGCCCAGCGCCTCGGCCTCGACCGCCTCGGGCTCGAAATGCACCGTCAGCGAGCGCAGCGTCGGCACCAGATCGACCACGCCGGGCAGCTGCGCCGCGCGCACCCGCGCCGCCAGCCGCGCCACCTGCTCGGCCAGCGCCGGATCGAGGCGGCGGCCGAACTCGAGCGTCCAGGCGGCGTCGCCCAGCGGCAGCAGTCGCGGCGAGGTGGGCGGCGATGTGATTGCACTGGGGTCTGCGCTGCCGTCTGCGTGGCTCATGTCCGTTCCAATGAAATGAAAAAGCCCGCCGGGCAGAGGCTCCGGCGGGCTGGATCGGTCAGGGAACCGGTGTCAGGCCTCAGGCGTTCACGCTCTTGGCGTTCTCGACATATTCCTCGATCTGGTCGAAGTTCATGTACTTGTAGATCTGGTCGGCCTTGGCGGTGATCACGCCAGTGGCGGCCAGATATTCCTCCTTGGTCGGCAGCTTGCCCAGCTTGGAGGCCACGGCGGCCAGCTCGGCCGAGCCCAGGAACACGTTGGTGTTCTTGCCCAGGCGGTTGGGGAAGTTGCGGGTCGAGGTGGAGATCACCGTCGCGCCTTCGCGCACCTGGGCCTGGTTGCCCATGCACAGGGAGCAGCCGGGCATTTCGGTGCGGGCACCGGCGGCGCCGAAGTTGGCGTAATGGCCTTCCTTGGTCAGCTCGGCCGCGTCCATCTTGGTCGGCGGTGCCACCCACAGCTTGACCGGGATGTCGCGCGCGCCGCCCAGCACGGTGGCTGCAGCGCGGAAGTGGCCGATGTTGGTCATGCACGAACCGATGAAGGCCTCGTCGATCTTGGTGCCCGAGACTTCGGACAGGAACTTGGCGTCGTCCGGATCGTTCGGGCAGCAGACGATGGGCTCGGTGATCTCGGCCAGGTCGATCTCGATCACGGCGGCGTATTCGGCGTCCTTGTCGGCTTCGAGCAGCTCGGGCTTGGCCAGCCAGGCCTCGACCTTCTCGATGCGGCGCGCCAGCGTCTTCGCGTCCTGGTAACCGTCGGCGATCATGTTCTTCATCAGCACGATGTTCGACTTCAGGTACTCCTGCACCGGCTCCTTGTTGAGCTTGATCGTGCAGCCGGCGGCCGAGCGCTCGGCCGAGGCGTCGGACAGCTCGAAGGCCTGTTCCACCTTCAGGTCGGGCAGACCTTCGATTTCCAGGATGCGGCCCGAGAAGATGTTCTTCTTGCCGGCCTTGGCCACGGTCAGCAGACCGGCCTTGATCGCGTACAGCGGGATGGCATGCACCAGGTCACGCAGCGTGACGCCGGGCTGCATCTCGCCCTTGAAGCGCACCAGCACCGACTCAGGCATGTCCAGCGGCATCACGCCAGTGGCGGCGCCGAAGGCCACCAGGCCCGAACCGGCCGGGAAGCTGATGCCGATCGGGAAGCGGGTGTGGCTGTCGCCGCCGGTGCCCACGGTGTCGGGCAGCAGCAGGCGATTCAGCCAGCTGTGGATCACGCCGTCGCCCGGGCGCAGCGCCACGCCGCCGCGGTTGGCCATGAACTTGGGCAGCTCGCGGTGCGTCTTCACGTCCACCGGCTTCGGATAGGCGGCGGTGTGGCAGAAGGACTGCATGACCAGATCGGCCGAGAAGCCCAGGCAGGCCAGGTCCTTCAGCTCGTCGCGGGTCATCGGGCCGGTGGTGTCCTGCGAACCCACGGTGGTCATCTTCGGCTCGCAGTAGGTGCCCGGGCGCACGCCCTGGCCTTCCGGCAGGCCGCAGGCACGGCCGACCATCTTCTGCGCGAGCGTGAAGCCGGCGATGCTGGAGGCCGGAGCCTTCGGCAGACGGAACAGCGTCGAGGCAGGCAGACCCAGTGCCTCGCGGGCCTTGGCGGTCAGCGAGCGGCCGATGATCAGGTTGATGCGACCGCCGGCGCGCACCTCGTCGAACAGCACATCGCTGCGCAGCGTGAACTCGGCGACGGTCTCGCCGTTCTTGACGATCTTGCCGTCGTACGGCAGCACCTCAATGACGTCGCCCATCTCCAGCTTGGACACGTCGACCTCGATCGGCAGCGCGCCGGAGTCTTCCTGGGTGTTGAAGAAGATCGGGGCGATCTTGCCGCCCAGCGTCACGCCACCGAAGCGCTTGTTCGGCACATAGGGAATGTCCTGGCCGGTCGCCCAGATCACGGAGTTGGTGGCCGACTTGCGGCTGGAGCCGGTGCCCACCACGTCGCCCACATAGGCCACGAGGTTGCCCTTCTTCTTCAGGTCCTCGATGAACTGGATCGGGCCGCGCTTGCCATCCTCTTCCGGCTTGAAGGCCGCGTCCGGACGGGTGTTCTTCAGCATCGCCAGATAGTGCATCGGGATGTCCGGGCGGGTGGTGGCGTCCGGGGCCGGCGACAGGTCGTCGGTGTTGGTCTCGCCAGGCACCTTGAACACGGTCACGGTGATCGACTTCGGCACTTCCGGACGGCTGGTGAACCACTCGGCGTCGGCCCACGACTGCATCACTTCCTGGGCCTTGGCATTGCCTGCCTTGGCCTTGGCGGCGACGTCGTTGAAGTAGTCGAACATCAGCAGGGTCTTCTTCAGGCCCTCGGCAGCGATGCCGGCGACTTCGGCGTCGTCGAGCAGCTCGATCAGCGGCTGCACGTTGTAGCCGCCGACCATGGTGCCGAGCAGCTCGGTGGCCTTGGCCTTGCTGATCAGCGCGACCGACAGCTCGCCGTGGGCAACCGCCGCCAGGAAGCTGGCCTTGACCTTGGCGGCATCGTCCACGCCCGGCGGCACGCGGTGCGTCAGCAGCTCCACCAGGAACGCCTCCTCGCCGGCCGGCGGGTTCTTGATCAGCTCGATCAGCTCGGCGACCTGCTTGGCATCGAGTGCGAGCGGCGGAATGCCGAGGGCGGCGCGTTCGGCGACGTGTTGGCGATAGGCTTGCAGCATGAAGAGCTCCGTGCGGTGTGGCGGTGCCCCGGCCGACTGTCGGGCCGGGTGACCCTGGGCTGGGGTTAGTCCGGTATTTTATGTCTTATATAAGACTTGCCAAGAGGCGGGATGGATCAGATCGGGATCGAGGGGTGCCGCTGCAACACCTCAGCGGGCCTGCGCCACCGGTTCGGCCGTCGAGACCGCCGAGGTGACCGGATCGACCGGCACGGACTGCGGCATCTTCTGGTTCGGATGCACGCATTCGTCGACCAGGCGCTGGCCGGCCCGGGCATTCATCAGCATCGACTTGTTGGCGATCTGGATCCAGACCAGACCGTTCTTCTTGTCCTCGAGGCGGACCGCGCCGGTGGTGGTCGGCTCCGGCGCCATCGTGTACTGCCTGCCCTTGAAGTTCAGGTGGAAATAGCCGTCCTTGGCCTGGTGGCGCTGCACCTTGACCTGCTGGCGGAACTCGCAGTCCTGGTCGCCGACATGCACGCGCTCGGCGTTGGCGACCTGCTCGGGCGCCAGATCGGCCAGCGGCGCCTCGACCGGCGCGGCCGGCTTCTTCTTCGCGGCGGTGGAAGCACCGGCCGGCAGGCTGCCGATCAGGCAGGCGGCACCGAACAGGGCCAGGACAAGGGGGCGGTGGGCGGACAGGGACATCGGGAACTCCGGGACAGGCAGCTTCAAAGGCCGGAATTGTGCCCAAGCCCGCCCGTGTCGATCCGTGCTTTACAGCCGGGAACGCGACCGGGCGTGACAGGCGCCCGCCCTGCCCCGGGGCTGCTCAGGCACGGGCAAAGAACCGGCGCTCGATCTCGGCCGGCAGCGGGCCGGTGCGATGCGCGCGCTCGAGCACATGCCAGAAGTAGCGGAAGCTGGCGCGGTCGTGCAGCGTGTCCTGACCGTGGTGCCGATGACGGATCGGCCCCCAGCCGGCGGCCTGCGCGGCCATCAGGATCTCGGCGGCCTGATCGACCTCGGCGGTGGTCGGCGAGAAGGCGTCGACGATGGTGCGGATCTGGTCCGGGTGAATGCTCCACATCCGGGTGTAGCCAAGCTGGCGGCAGGCCTGGGTCGCCGCCGCCTCCAGCGCCGAGAGATGCTTGAACTCGGTGACGACGCAGTGTGAGGGCACCTTGCCCCAGCCGTGGCAGGCCGCCGAGATCTCCAGCTTGGCCCGCATCACCAGCGGATGCTCGAACTGGCCCTTGACCGACATGCCGCTCTGCGGGATGGCGCCGCGGTGGTCGGAGACGAAGTCCATCAGGCCGAAGGACAGCGACTCGATGCGCGGATGCGCCGCCAGCGCCTGCACCTCGCGCAGCGCACCGTGCGTCTCGACCAGCGCGTGCACAGGAATCGCCCGTTGGAGGCCGTGGCGGGCAATGGCGTCGTCGATCGCGGCAACCGCGCGCTCGACATCGGCCAGGCCGCGCGGCTTGGGCACCATGATGTAGGCCACCCGCGCGCCAGCGCGGGCGACGATCGCGTCGACCATCGCCTCGAAGGCCGGATGGTCGACGGTCTGCACGCGCGCGCCGACCCGGTCGAAGCGGTTGGCGCCCGAGTCGATCATCTCGGCGATCAGCTGCGCATGCTCGAGCTCGCCGCCGACCGGCGCGCCGTCCTCGCCGTCGAGCGTGATGTCGAAGACGGGGCCAAGCTCGGCCTGCATCTCCAGGCTCTTGCGCATGCGCACTTCGACGCCAGCATAGTGGTCGCAGACCGGCAGGTCGGCCGGCAGCAGCTCGCCGGCATCGAACAGCGCGTCGCGCGGATGGACGGAGTGCGGGGCGGTGGACATCGTGCTCATGATCGGAATCCGGGGCGTGGAGGTCGAAACGGAAAAAGGCCGGCGCTTGTGGCGGCCGGCCTTTCATTGTGGACCGGCCGGGATCGGCTGGTCCGTGCCGCGCTCCGGTCAGGAACGCGGCGGACACCTGCGCTGGCAGCGCGTCAGAGCATGCCCTTGACGGCGTCGGCCTCGTCGGTCAGTTCCTTCAGGGTGATGGCGATCTTTTCCTGGCTGTAGGCGTCGATCTCCAGACCCTGGATGATCTTGTAGCCGCCGTCCTTGCACTCGCACGGGAAGCCGAAGACGATGCCTTCCGGGATGCCGTAGGAGCCGTCCGACGGCACGCCCATCGTCACCCACTCGTCCGAGCCCAGCACCCAGTCGCGCACATGGTCGATGGCGGCGTTGGCGGCCGAGGCGGCCGACGACAGGCCGCGGGCCTCGATGATGGCGGCGCCGCGCTTGCCCACCGTCGGCAGGAACACGTCGTTGTTCCAGACGGCGTCGTTGACCAGGGCCTTCACGCTGTCACCATTGGAGGTGCAGAAGCGGTAGTCGGCGTACATGGTCGGCGAATGGTTGCCCCACACCACCAGCTGCTTCAGGCTGGCGACGTCGCGGCCGGTCTTGGCAGCGAGCTGGCTCAGCGCGCGGTTGTGGTCCAGGCGCAGCATGCCGTGGTAGTTGGCCGGGTTGGTGCGGCCGACCTTCTTGGCAGCCGCTGCGGCGATGTAGGCGTTGGTGTTGCAGGGGTTGCCAACGACCAGCACCTTGACGTCTTCCTTGGCGTTCTCGGCGATGGCCTTGCCCTGCACCGTGAAGATCGCGCCGTTGGCGGTCAGCAGGTCGGCACGCTCCATGCCCTTCGAACGGGGACGTGCGCCCACCAGCAGGCAGACGTCGGCATCCTTGAAGGCGACGTTCGGATCATCGGTGGCGAACATGCCGGCCAGCAGCGGGAAGGCGCAGTCCTCCAGTTCCATCATCACGCCCTTGCAGGCGTTCTGGGCCTGCGGCAGGTCCAGCAGCTGCAGGATCACCGGCTGGTCCTTGCCCAGCATCTCGCCCGAGGCGATGCGGAACAGCAGGGAGTAACCGATCTGACCGGCGGCGCCGGTGACAGCGACGCGAACGGGGGACTTGCTCATGGGCGAGGCTCCTGGAATGGGGTACGGCGAGAGTGCTGCCGGGGGGTGGGGTCTACTTGAAAAGCACCGCGCAGTCTAGGTGCCGACCCGGGTACTGTCAACGATCTTATGTCTTATATAAGACATCTTGTAGAACAGCGTTGCAACCCGACACCCGCTTGTGCTGCAATGCCGGCCATGCCGCAATCCGCCCCTTCATCAACGCCGATGAATGCCCCCCCGGACTCCGCGGGGGATGGTGGCGCGCCCTCCTTCAGCCCGCTCTACCAGCAGATCAAGGCGCTGATCATGCGCGGCCTGCAGGCCGGCGAATGGAAGCCCGGCGAGGCGATTCCCAGCGAGCTGGAGCTGGCCGCGCGCTTTCGTGTCAGCCAGGGCACGGTGCGTAAGGCTATCGACGAACTGGCCGCCGAGAATCTGCTGGTTCGCCGCCAGGGCAAGGGCACCTTCGTCGCCACCCACAGCGAGCAGAAGATCCAGTATCGATTCCTGCGACTGCAGCCCGAGGGCGGCGGCGAGCCGGTGCCGATGCAGCGCCAGTTCCTGGACTGCCGCCGCATTCCCGCGCCGGCCGACGTCGCCCGCGCGCTGGCGCTGCGGGCCGGCGAGATGGCGGTGGAGGTCCGTCGCACCCTGTCGCAGAACGGGCGCCCGATCGTGCTGGACGACATCTGGCTGCCGGCCAGTCTCTTCAAGGGACTGACGGCGCAGCGCATGGGCGACTACAAGGGGCCTCTGTACGGTCTGTTCGAATCCGAGTTCGGCGTCAGGATGATCCGGGCAGAGGAGAAGATCCGGGCAGTGGCGGCGGATGGCGAGGTGGCAGGCGTGCTCGGTGTTGACGCGGGAAGCCCCCTGCTCAGCGTCGAGCGACTGTCGTTCACGTATGGTGACAAGCCTGTGGAACTGCGCCGGGGCTTCTACGACACCTCGACGCATCACTATCGCAACGAGCTGAACTGAAAAGAGCGGCTGGCAGTGTCGGCACCCGTGCCTTGACTGCTGCGTTGCAATAAAATTCCGCGGTTTCTTCGTAATTACAAAGGCATCTCATGGCAGACACCCTCAAACAGCGGCCAGGCCCGATGCGTCTCATCGACGCGACCCAGTACCGGCTTCCCCTCGCGGCGAAGCTGTCGATCCTCCACCGCGCCAGCGGCATCATCATGTTCGTGCTGCTGCCGTTCATCATCTGGATGTTCGACAAGAGCGTCAGCTCGGAAGCCTCCTACGAGGACTTCACTGCGGTCTTCACGCACGGTTTCGGCCCGTTCCCCGGGGTGTTCGTCAAGCTGGTGGTGCTGGCCCTGATCTGGTCCTACCTGCATCACTTCTGCGCCGGCGTGCGCCACCTGTGGATGGACGCCACCCACAGCGTCACCAAGGAGCAGGGCAAGTCTTCGGCCGTCGTCAGCTTCGCGATCAGCCTGCTGCTGACCGTCGCCCTCGGCGCCAAGCTGTTCGGCCTGTTCTGAGCCCGTCCGACCTTTAGAGACGTCGAGAGACGCTTTTTTCCATGTCCAAGAACTACGGTTCCAAGCGCATCGTCACCGGTGCGCACTACGGCCTGCGCGACTGGCTCGCGCAGCGTGTCACTGCGGTGCTGATGGCGCTGTTCACCATCGTGCTGCTGGTGCAGGTGCTGTTCGGCGGCCCGCTGGGCTATGACAGCTGGTCGGGCATCTTCGCCGCGCAATGGATGAAGACGCTCACCTTCACCGTGATCGTCGCCCTCGCATGGCACGCCTGGGTCGGCGTGCGCGACATCTACATGGACTACGTCACCAAGTCGGTCGGCCTGCGCCTGACCCTGCAGGTGGCCACGGTCGTCTGGCTCGTCGGCTGCGCCGGCTGGGCAGTGCAAGTTCTCTGGAGACTCTGATGGCGTCGATCGCTACTTCCGCCAGCTATTCTGGTTCCCTGCCGCGCCGCAAGTTCGATGTCGTCATCGTCGGCGCGGGTGGCTCGGGCATGCGCGCCTCGCTGCAGCTCGCGCGCGCCGGCCTGAACGTCGCCGTCCTGACCAAGGTCTTCCCGACCCGCTCGCACACCGTCGCCGCCCAGGGTGGCGTCGGCGCCTCGCTGGGCAACATGTCGGAAGACAACTGGCACTACCACTTCTACGACACCATCAAGGGCTCGGACTGGCTGGGCGACCAGGACGCCATCGAGTTCATGTGCCGTGAAGCGCCGAAGGTCGTCTACGAGCTCGAGCACTTCGGCATGCCGTTCGACCGCAATGCCGACGGCACCATCTACCAGCGTCCGTTCGGCGGCCACACCGCCAACTACGGCGAGAAGCCCGTCCAGCGCGCCTGCGCCGCCGCCGACCGCACCGGCCACGCGATGCTGCACACGCTGTACCAGCAGAACGTCAAGTCGCGCACGCAGTTCTTCGTCGAGTGGATGGCGCTGGACCTGATCCGCGACGCCGAAGGCGACGTGGTCGGCGTGACCGCGCTCGAGATGGAGACCGGCGAGCTGTTCATCTTCGAGGCCAAGAGCGTGCTGCTGGCCACCGGGGGCGCGGGCCGCATCTTCGCCGCCTCGACCAACGCCTTCATCAACACCGGCGACGGTCTGGGCATGGCCGCGCGCGCCGGCATCCCGCTGCAGGACATGGAGTTCTGGCAGTTCCACCCGACCGGCGTGGCCGGCGCGGGCGTGCTGCTGACCGAAGGCTGCCGCGGCGAAGGCGCGATCCTGCGCAACGTCAACGGCGAGCGCTTCATGGAGCGCTATGCCCCGACGCTGAAGGATCTGGCCCCGCGCGACTTCGTCTCGCGCTGCATGGACCAGGAGATCAAGGAAGGTCGCGGCTGCGGTCCGAACAAGGACTATGTCGTGCTCGACATGACCCACCTGGGCGGCGACACCATCCTGAAGCGCCTGCCCTCGGTGTTCGAGATCGGCCACAACTTCGCCAACGTCGACATCACCAAGGAGCCGATCCCCGTGGTGCCGACCATCCACTACCAGATGGGCGGCATCCCGACCGGCATCACCGGCCAGGTCGTGACGACGCAGAACGATGTCAACACCATCGTGAACGGCCTGTACGCGGTGGGCGAATGCTCCTGCGTGTCGGTGCACGGCGCCAACCGCCTGGGCACCAACTCGCTGCTGGACCTGCTGGTGTTCGGCAAGTCGGCCGGCAACCACATCATCGACGCCCATCAGAAGGCGCCGAAGTCGCACAAGGACCTGCCGAAGGACGCCGCCGACCGCTCGCTGGCCCGCCTGGCCCGTCTGGACGCCAGCACCTCGGGCGAATACGCCCAGGATGTCGCCGGCGACATCCGCGCCGCGATGCAGCAGCACGCCGGCGTGTTCCGCACCCAGAAGACGATGGACGAGGGCGTGGTCAAGATCAACGCGATCCGCGAGCGCGTGCACAACATCACGCTCAAGGACAAGTCGAAGGTCTTCAACACCGCGCGCATCGAGGCGCTGGAAGTCGACAACCTGATCGAGGCCGCCCAGGCCACGATGACCTCGGCCGCTGCCCGCAAGGAATGCCGTGGCGCGCACACCGTCAAGGACTACGAGCGCGGTGCCGACGACAAGGAATTCCCGCTGGGCCGCAACGACAAGGAATGGATGAAGCACACCCTCTGGGACAGTGCCACCAACTCGCTGTCGTACAAGTCCGTCAACCTGAAGCCGCTGACCGTCGAGTCGGTGCCGCCGAAGGTCCGTACCTTCTAAGAAGCGCCCGAGGAGAAACAACATGGCCCAGAAGCGCACTTTCCAGATCTACCGCTACGATCCCGACAAGGACGCCAAGCCGTACATGCAGACCATCGAGGTCGAGCTCGACGGCAACGAGCGCATGCTGCTCGACGCCCTGGTCAAGCTGAAGAAGGTCGACCCGACGCTGTCGTTCCGCCGTTCCTGCCGTGAAGGCGTGTGCGGCTCGGACGCGATGAACATCAACGGCAAGAACGGCCTGGCCTGCCTGACCAACATGCGCGACCTGCCGGGCGTGGTGGTCCTCAAGCCCCTGCCGGGCCTGCCGGTCATCCGCGACCTGATCGTGGACATGACGCAGTTCTTCAAGCAGTACCACTCGATCAAGCCCTACCTGGTCAACGACACGCCGCCGCCCGAGAAGGAGCGTCTGCAGTCGCCCGAGGAGCGCGACGAGCTCAACGGCCTGTACGAGTGCATCCTCTGCGCGAGCTGCTCGACCAGCTGCCCGAGCTTCTGGTGGAACCCGGACAAGTTCGTCGGCCCGGCCGGCCTGCTGCAGGCCTACCGCTTCATCGCCGACAGCCGTGACCAGGAAACCGCCGGGCGTCTGGACAACCTGGAAGACCCGTACCGCCTGTTCCGCTGCCACACGATCATGAACTGCGTGGACGTGTGCCCGAAGGGTCTGAACCCGACGAAGGCGATCGGCAAGATCAAGGAGCTGATGGTCCGCCGGGCCGTCTGATCCTGCGCGATCCGTCGACCGCAGCGCGGGCCGTGCCTTCCACCCCGGCACGGCACCGGCTGCGGTCAGACCTCTGAAAGAACTGCAATGGACACTCTGCTCGACGAGCGTGCACTCAGCAAGCTGCGCTGGCGCTGCCGGCGTGGCCTGCTGGAAAACGATCTGTTCATCGAGCGGTTCTTCCAGCGCTTCGAGTCCAGCCTGACCGTGCGTCAGGCCGGCGGCCTCGAGGTGCTGATGGATCTGGCCGATAACGATCTGCTCGACCTGCTGCTGTGCAGGAAAGAGCCCGAGGGTGACATCGATCGTCCGGACGTCCGGGACGTGCTCGCCATGCTGCGTCAGCGGCCCTGAGCATCCCCAGGCGACCGGAACCCAGGACTCCACCCCCATACCAACCGACCTACCGAGGAAACAGCCATGATCCCCTCCGACGTGAAGGCCACACTCTCGTTCTCCGACGGCAGTGCGTCGATGGACCTGCCCATCTACAAGGGCACCATCGGCCCGGATGTCCTGGACATCCGCAAGCTGTACGCGCAGACCGGCAAGTTCACCTACGACCCGGGCTTCCTGTCGACGGCATCGTGCAACTCGACCATCACCTACATCGATGGCGACAAGGGCGAGCTGCTGTACCGTGGCTACCCGATCGAGCAGCTGGCGGTGAGCTGCGACTACCTGGACACCTGCTACCTGCTGCTGTACGGGGATCTGCCCAACGAGGCCCAGCGCAAGGACTTCCACGCCCGCGTGACCAACCACACGATGGTCAACGAGCAGATGCAGTTCTTCCTGCGTGGCTTCCGTCGTGACGCGCACCCGATGGCGGTCCTGACCGGCCTGGTCGGCGGTCTGTCGGCCTTCTATCACGACAGCACCGACATCAACAACCCGCAGCACCGCGAGATCGCGGCGATCCGCCTGATCGCCAAGATGCCCACGCTGGTGGCGATGGCGTACAAGTACTCGGTCGGTCAGCCGTACATGTACCCGAAGAACGACCTGTCCTACGCCGGCAACTTCATGCGCATGATGTTCGCCACGCCGTGCGAGGACTACAAGGTCAACCCGGTGATCGAGCGCGCGCTCGACCGCATCTTCATCCTGCACGCCGACCACGAGCAGAACGCCTCGACCTCGACGGTGCGCCTGTGCGGCTCGTCGGGCACCAACCCGTTCGCGGCGATCGCCGCCGGTGTCGCCTGCCTGTGGGGTCCGGCCCACGGCGGCGCCAACGAGGCCTGCCTGAACATGCTGGAGGAGATCCAGGCCAACGGCGGCGTCGCCAAGGTCGGCGAGTTCATGGAAAAGGTGAAGGACAAGAACAGCGGCGTCAAGCTGATGGGCTTCGGTCACCGCGTCTACAAGAACTACGACCCGCGCGCCAAGCTGATGCGCGAGACCTGCCATGAAGTGCTGAACGAGCTGGGCCTGCAGAACGACCCGCTGTTCAAGCTGGCCATGGAACTCGAGAAGATCGCGCTGGAAGACGACTACTTCGTCGCCCGCAAGCTCTACCCGAACGTCGACTTCTACTCGGGCATCGTGCAGCGCGCCATCGGCATCCCGGTGCAGCTGTTCACCGCGATCTTCGCGCTGGCCCGCACGGTCGGCTGGATCGCCCAGCTCAACGAGATGATCGCCGACCCCGAGTACAAGATCGGCCGTCCGCGCCAGCTCTTCGTCGGCGCCGAGCGTCGCGACGTCAAGCCGCTGGACCAGCGCTGATCAGACCTGCACCCACCCGGCTGCGCCTGCAGTCGGATCAGGCGTGATCAAGGGCCCTGCAGGGCCCTTGTCTTTTTTCAGCGCCTCTCTTTGAGGTGCTTTTTCAGGCGTGTTGCCCATGGGCAATTTCGCGGGTTTACCCTAAAATTGCTGCGCAGCAGCAAAGCTGCAAGACCCGTCTCCCCTGCCACCCACCGCCCGTACCCAGGTCAGCCCATGACACTGCAGCAGCTGCAAGATCTCAAGCAATGGCACCGCCATCATTCCGGCGGTCGCGCCATGGAAGCGGCCCTGTGCGATCTGGTGCTCTGTGTCTGGGCGGCAGGCTGGACGCTGCTGCTGGCCTTGGCCGTCATCGATGCGCCGGAAATGATGCCGGTGTCGCTGCTGATGACGCTGACGCCCTCGTTCTACGCCGCAGCACGGCGCCGGCTGCACCAGCGCGGCCTGCTGCGCTGCGACTGGCTGGCCGCGCTGCAGTCGCCTCAGAACCGGTAACCGATGCGCAGGCCGCCCCAGTGACGGCCCTGCACGATGATCGGAGCCGAGGCCTCCTTGAGCATCACATGCTTGCCACCGCCCATGTCGCGGCGGTAGGTCTGCACCAGGAACGGCCGCTCGTTGCGCGCCGAGGCCAGACCGGTCCGGTCGTTGAAGATGCGCCGGTAGCGGCTGTTGGCGGTGTTCCAGGCCACATCGCCGGGACGCTGAGGCTGGCAGTAGATGGTGTTGTGCACCGGCACATAGCCGTTGCGATCGACCGCGATGCAGAAGGCGATCTTGTCGCTGCTGCCCAGCACCTTTTCCTGGATCGCCGGAAAGAGCCTTTCCGCCAGCGGCGAGAAGGTGGCCAGAAACTGTTCCGGCTGCGTGCCCTCGAGCGGCTGGTAGCGCACATCGAAGAGCGCCTGCGCCGAGATGTGCCCCTGCTGGACGGCCTGCTCGAGCAGCCTGGACATGTCGGCGGCCGCACGCTGGGCCTGTGCGATCATCGGCGTGTCGGTGGTCTCGACACCGCAGCCGGCCAGCTCGTCGATCAGGGTCTCGGACACCGACAGGAAACGGTCGCTGCAGTCCAGCGCCACATCCAGGCCGTCGAAGGCATGACGGATGCCGCTGGAGAGCTGCTGCGAGCGCTCGCAGACCTGCTGGACGGTGGTGGCGCTGCGCCCGGCGGTCTCGTCGATCCGTCCGACCGAGACCTCGACCTCGGCGAACGCGCGGTGGATCGCGCCCTGCGCGGCGCCCTCCCCGCCCGAGCGGATCTCGCGCGAGAAGGACTCGATGCGCCGGTCCAGATCGGTCAGCGTGCCCATGATGGTGCGCGAGGAGCTCTCCACCCGGCCGGCCAGATCCTTGACCGCATCGGCCACCACACCGAAGCCGCGCCCGGCCTCGCCGGCGCGCTTGGCCTCGACCGAGGCATTGAAGGCGACCAGCCGGGTCTGCAGCGCGATCTGGCCGATGTCGCTGGCGGCCGAGGCCACCTGGCGCAGCACCTCGACGATGCTGGCCACCTCGCCGGCGACCTGCTGGACCTCGGTGCGCGCCCGCACCACGGCATCGCGGGTGGCGCCGGAGGCATCGC
Source organism: Sphaerotilus sulfidivorans (assembly GCF_013426975.1). GTDB lineage: Bacteria > Pseudomonadota > Gammaproteobacteria > Burkholderiales > Burkholderiaceae_C > Sphaerotilus > Sphaerotilus sulfidivorans. The sequence continues at coordinate 60,841 of NZ_JACCPY010000002.1, read as the reverse complement.
CGATCGCACGCTGGGACTGCTCGACCTCGCGCAGCCACTGCTCGAGCTGCTGCAGCGAGGCCAGATGCACGGCCGCATCACGCTTGGCATCCTCGATCACGCCGCGGGTCTCGGCCGCATCGCGGCCGATGTTCGACACCTGCGCGGCGATGCGCTGGACCACGCCCTTCTCAGGCGACACTGGCGGCAGCGCCGGCTCGTCGGAGGCCGGGTTCAGGGCCTTGTCGGCATCCGCACGCCCACCATGCAACAGCTTCCACATCTCGGATTTCCGGCTGGAGGGCACCTCGTCGGAGGTGCCCTGAATCTCACCAGGCCCGCAGCTTGGCGCGCAGCCGGGCGATCGACTGGCTGTGCAGCTGGCACACCCGCGACTCGGTCACGCCCAGGACTGCGGCGATTTCCTTCAGGTTCATGTCGTGCTCGTAGTACATGCTCATCACGTACTGCTCGCGCTCGGGCAGGCCCTTGATCGCCTCGACCAGCGCCTCGCGCATGCGGCGGTCGTTGAGCCGGGACAGCGGATCGGCATCGGTGTCGGCGACATGGCGATCCAGATAGTCGCTGTCGCCCTCGTCGCCGCTCATGTCCTCGAGATAGACCAGCTGCGTTCCACGGACCCGGTTGAGCAGGTCCTGGTAGTCGGGCAGCGACAGGCCCATCTCGGCGGCGATCTCGCTCTCGTGCGGCGCCCGGCCGAGACGCTGCTCGAGCTTGTGGACCGCGCCCTCGATGTCGCGCTGGTGCTTGCGCCCGCTGCGGCTCATCCAGTCGCCGCCGCGCAGCTCGTCGAGCATGGCGCCGCGGATGCGCTGGGTGGCGAAGGTCTCGAACTGCACGCCCTGCTTGATGTCGAAGCGGCTCATCGCGTCGGTCAGCCCGATCATGCCGACCTGGATCAGGTCGTCGAGCTCGACGTTCGCCGGCAGCCGGGCGATCATCTGGTGCGCCAGACGCCGCACCAGCGAGCTGTACTGCTCGAGCATGGTCTTGGCGTCGAGCTGGCCGTTGGAGTTGTAGATCGGTTGGCTCCGTGACATGGTCAGACCATCGGCTGCAGACTGGGGGATGAAATCGGGTGCGGAGCTGCACCCGGACGCGGACGCCTCTGGCTGGCGGGCACGAAGGCTGCCCCGGCCTGCAGGGCACTGTCCATGAAGGCGGCCAGCGCCTCGGCCGCTCGCCAGGTCGCCGGACGGGTCGGAACGATCTCGATGCAGTCGTTCTGCACGCCCCCGAAGAACAGGTCGGCACACTGCGCCAGCCGCCCCGGCACATGCCAGGAGGCCGGCGCGTCGATCTCGGCGCTCATCAGCATGTCGTGTTCGCGCCAGCCGACCTCGGTGGCCAGCCGCTTCAGCGAGGCGTAGGCATGGGTGACCGCATCGGCTCGCTCGTCGCACAGCACCAGCGGGCGAGGCCGGCTCAGGCCCTGCTCGCCGCTGCCGAACAGGCGGGTCAGCTCGGCGGCGCTGGCATGCAGCAGCACCGCCTGCGACAGCGGAGCCGCATCGATGATCGCCCGCAGGAAACCGCGCGAGCCGGCCACGCTCTCGGACCAGCGATCGGGCAGCCCCCGTGCGGCCAGATAGGCGCGGCGGTCGGAGCGCGGCTCGATGAGCTTCGCCAGACCGTCGAAGCCGCCGTCACGTGCCCGCGGGGCCCGCTCGGAGGCGTCCACCATCAGCGTGTAGAGCCCCAGCGATTCCAGCGCGACCATCATGCGGTGCAGCAGCTGGTCCTGATGCTGGACAAACGGGTTGGACACCACCGGAATGAAGCGGACGGAGCGCACGGAGAAGAGACGGCGCAGCCCGTCGGCCTGATCGGCCGGCTGCGCCTGGCGGAAGTCGCTGGGAAAGGCCATCGCGTGCTCCGTTGCGGTCTGGGGCGGGCCGCTCAGGCGCCCAGGTCACGGACAGCCGCAGACGGCTGGCGACGTGCAGGAGGGGCCGATGCATTCGCAGCGGCCGAAGCCGCCGGCTTGACGGCCGGTGCAGGCTCGGTCGCGGCCGAGGCGGGCCGGGAGAAGATCAGGTTGACGTCGCCGGTGTTCAGGCGCCAGGCCTGGGGTCCGCCGCTGCGCAGCGCCCGGTTCACCAGCGCCTGGGCGCTGAGGCGGTGCCAGTCCTCGGGAACACGCTGGCCGTTCGAGATCGCCACCACCTTCAGATGCTGGCGGATCAGCGCGTCGAGCGCCGGGCCGAGCTTCACCGCCTCGTCGAGCTTGGACAGGATGATGCCGCGCGCCTGGTTGGCGGAGTAGGCATTGAGCACATCCTCGATGGTCTCGCCCTGCTGCGCGGCGTTCACCACCAGCAGCCGCTTGATGCTGCGGTGCGAGAGCATGTCGAGCAGGTCGCGGGTGCGCGCGTCGCGCTGTGCCAGGCCCGCGGTGTCGATCAGCACCATCTTCTTGCCCGACAGCAGGTCGAGCAGATCCTCCAGCGCCGCGCGGTCATGCGCGGTGTGCACCGGCACGCCGAGAATGCGGCCATAGGCACGCAGCTGCTCGTGCGCGCCGACCCGGTAGGCGTCAAGCGTGATCAGGCCGAGATTGGCCGCGCCATGGCGGGTCGCGAAGGAGGTCGCCAGCTTGGCGGTCGAGGTGGTCTTGCCGACGCCGGTCGAGCCGATCATCGCGTAGACGCCGCCCTGGTCCTCGATGTCGGGCTCGTTCTCGCCGGTCAGCACATTGCGCTGCAGCACGTCGGCGGCCCAGACCATCTCGTCGGTCACGTCCTCGCTCAGGCTGTCGCAGAGCTTGCGGATCAGGCCGGGAGAGAAGCCGGCATCGAGCAGCCGGGTGGTGAGCTGGGCATGGCGCGGGCTGTTGTTGAGCCGGTCCATGAAGGCCATCGTGTTGAAGCGCTCCTCGATCATGCCCTTCATGGCACGGATCTCGTTGAGCATCTCCATCGACGAGGGCAGGATCGAATCGGCCGGATCGATGCCCCGCGGGCCCGCGGCGGAGCGCACCGGCGCCGGGTTGTTCATCGCCGCCGAATGCGCCGGCACGTCCAGGCGCGGCATCAGGGTGCTGTCGTACAGATCGCCATCCGAGGTGGACAACTGCTCGTCGTCATGCAGGCTCATGACCGGCGGATAGGAGCGCTCTTCGGTCGTCGCGGCAGCAGCCGCAGCGGCGGCGGCCGCCTCGTCGCGCTCCTGCTGGCGCATCCAGTCGGCATAGGTGGCCGGGGGCGGCTGCATGCCCGGCATGGTGCTCTCGCCAGCCCGCGCGCTGCCAGCACCGGAATCGCGGCGGCTCTCGCCGGCCCGCGTCGGTGCGGGCATCGGCCGTGACTGGCCGCCCGATGCCGCCTGCGCCTGCATGACAGAGCCCGAAGCGGATGTGCCGGGTGCGGCCAGATCATCGTCGCCATCGCTGCGGGACTTCATCTCGGCCTGGCGCTTCTTCAGCATGCGCTCGCGCACATAGTCCTGGAAGGACAGCGTGCTCATCGCCAGCGTGCCGACATCTTCCTGGACCTGCGCGCTGGCATCGGTCGGCGCCGCATCGAAGCTGTCGGGCATCGGCTCGGCCTCGTGCAGATCATCCTCGAAGCGCTCGTCGGCCTGGGCGGCCGGGCCGGACTCGAAGCGCTCGATCGCATCGATGCTCTCGGCCGGCATCGCCACGATCTCGATGCCGGAGCTGCTGGGCTTGGTCGACAGCACGACCGCGTTGTCGCCGAAGGCCTGACGAACCTTCTGCATCGCCTCGCGCGAGTTGCGCCCGAAAAAGCGCTTCACATTCATGAGTGGGCTCCAATGATCGAACCGATGCGGATCGAGTGGGTATCAGGGATCTCGCTGTGCGCCAGCACCTTCAGCCGGGGCGCCGCACGGCGCAGCAGCCGCGCCAGCGACGGCCGCAGCGGGTCAGGCACCAGCAGGCAGGCGGGCTGGCCCAGATCCTCCTGACGACGGGCGGCGTCGATCGCGCCGCGAGTCAGCTGCTCGGCAACACCAGGATCCAGCGCCGGGCCGTTGGCCGAGATCAGCGCCTGTGTCAGCAGCCGCTCGAGTTCGGGCTCCAGCGCGATCACGTCGAGCTCGCGCACCGTGCCGTAGATCTGCTGCACCACCGCCGGCGCCAGCGCCACGCGCAGCCGGCGCGTCAGCTCGTGCGGGTCGGTCACGCCGGCGGAGGCGTGCTCGGCCAGGGTCTCGATGATCGAGCGCATGTCCCGGATGTGGACGCCCTCCTCCAGCAGCATCTGGAGGATCTTCTGCAGTGGAGCGATGCCGATCATCTTGGGAACCACGTCTTCGATGAGTTTCGGGGCCAGCTTGGTCACATGATCGACCAGAGCCTGGGTCTCGGCGCGGCCCAGCAAGCGGGCTGCGTGTTGTTGCATCAAGTGTGAAAGATGGGTCGCCACCACGGTCGAGCAATCAACAACCGTGTATCCAGCCATTTGGGCTGTTTCGCGCTGACGCTCGTCGATCCAGATCGCCGGCAGCCCGAAGGCCGGATCGGTGCCGCTCTGGCCGTTCAGCGGGATCTGCACATGGCCCGGATTGATCGCCAGGAACATGCCCGGATAGGCCTCGCCCTCGCCGATGACCGCGCCGCGCAGCGTCAGGCGGTACATGCTGGGCTTGAGCTCGAGGTTGTCGCGCACATGCACCACCGGCGGCAGGAAGCCGACCTCCTGCGCGAACTTGCGCCGCACGCCGCGGATGCGCGCGAGCAGGTCGCCGCCGCGCTCCTTGTCGACCAGCGCGATCAGCCGGTAGCCGACCTCCATGCCCAGCGCGTCGACCGGCTGCAGGTCGTCCCAGCTGGCCTCCTCGCCCGGCTGCGGACGGGCCTGGGCGGCCACTTCGGCCTCGCTCGGCTCGGCCGCCTTGCGCTCGGCCTTGCGCGCCAGGTGATGCGCCAGCCAGCCCAGGCCGGCGGCGCTGCCCAGGAAGACCAGATGCGGCATGCCCGGCACCAGCCCCAGCAGGCCGATGACCGCCGCCACCATGCCCACCGACTGCGGCGAGCGGAACATCTGCCCGGCGATCTGCGAGCCGACCGCCTCTTCCTTGCCGACCCGCGAGACCACCATCGCCGCGGCCACCGAGATCAGCAGACCGGGAATCTGCGCCACCAGCGCGTCGCCCACCGCCAGGATGATGTAGGAGTTGGCCGCCTGCGAGGCGCTGAGGCCGTGCTGGGCCACGCCGATGACGAAGCCGCCGATGATGTTGATGAACAGGATCAGGATGCCGGCGATCGCGTCGCCGCGCACGAACTTGGAGGCACCGTCCATCGAGCCGAAGAACTCCGCCTCGTTGCCGACCTCCAGCCGGCGACGCTTGGCCTCCTTCTCGTCGATCAGGCCGGCGCCCAGATCGGCATCGATCGCCATCTGCTTGCCGGGCATGGCATCCAGCGTGAAGCGCGCACCGACCTCGGCGATGCGCTCGGCGCCCTTGGTGACGACGATGAAGTTGATCACCACCAGGATCGCGAACACGATCAGGCCGACCGCGAAGTTGCCGCCGATCAGGAAATGCCCGAAGGCCTCGATGACCGCGCCGGCCGCGCCGGGGCCGTTGTGGCCCTCCATCAGCACGACGCGGCTCGAGGCCACGTTCAGCGACAGCCGCAGCAGCGTCGTCAGCAGCAGCACCGCGGGAAAGGCCGCGAAGTCCAGCGGCCGCACCATGTAGGACGCCACCACCATCACCATCAGCGCGGTGGCGATGTTGAAGGTGAACAGCAGGTCCAGCAGCAGCGGCGGCAGCGGCAGGACCATCATCATCAGCACCATGATGATGAGCAGCGGCGCGGCCAGCCCGCTGAGCAGGGCGGCGTCCGGCGCCCCGAACAGGCGCTTGAGCTGGAGGATCTGGGCGTTCATGGGGTGGCGACGCCTCGGCGGGCGGCCCTCGGAGAATGCCGGGGATCGGCGGGATCGAGCTCGGGAGGCACCGCGATGTCCTCGAGCGAGCCGGGATAGGGAGCGCGGCCGGCCATCGCCTCGCGCAGCCGGTAGACATGGGCGAGCACCTGGGCCACCGCGCTGTACAGCGGCATCGGGATCTCGTGGTCAAGCTCGGTGGTGGCGTAGAGCGCCCGCGCCAGCGGCGGCGCCTGCAGCACCGGCACCTTGGCGCTGCCCGCCACGTCGCGAATGCGCATGGCCAGATCGTCGGTGCCCTTGGCCACCACCCGGGGTGCACCGGGACCGTCGGGGTCGTACTTCAGTGCCACCGCATAGTGGGTCGGGTTCATCACCACCAGATCGGCCTGGGGCACCGCGGCCATCATGCGCCGCCGCGAGACCTCGCGCATGCGCGCCTTGATGCGGCCCTTGACCTCCTGGTTGCCCTCCTGCTGCTTGAACTCCTCCTTGACCTCCTGATGGCTCATCTTCAGCCGGGAGGCATGCAGGAAGCGCTGCAGCGGCACGTCGACCACCGCGAACAGCGCCAGCACCAGCACCAGCAGCCACAGGCCGGACACCAGCAGCTCGCCGGCGTCGGCGAAGCCCTGGGCCAGCCCGCCGCCCGACTGCAGCCGCACGAAGTCCTCGTGGTGCGTCCATAGATAGGAGGCACCGACGATGCCCAGCACCAGCGCCAGCAGGCAGGCCTTGAGCATGTCGCCGATCTGGGCCTTGGAGACGATGCGCCCCAGGCCGGAGATCGGGTTGATCTTGCTGAACTTCGGCTCGAGCACCTTGCCGGTGAACACCCAGCCGCCGGAGCCCACCGCCGCGGCCAGCGCCGCCAGCGCGGTCACCAGACCGAAGATCACCACGATCGGCAGCACCGACAGGCCCATGTCGTGCAGGCGCTCGAGCATGCGCTCCGGAGACTTCAGCGTGACCACGTCGAAGCGCAGCGCCGCGGCCATCAGGTCGCGCAGCCGCTCGGTGACCGGCCCGATGGTCGCGGCGATCACGCCCAGCGCCGCCGCGACCACCGCCAGATGGCCGAGATCGCGCGAGCGCGGAATCTGGCCTTCCTTGCGCGCCTTCTCCAGCCGCTTGGGTGTGGCGGGTAGCTGCTTGTCTTGCGAGCCGTCGGACATCGTGCGGGAGGGGGCAGGGTCGGAGGATGAGGATTCGCCATTCTTGCGACGCCACCGAGCGGCTTGAGGCCGATAAGCACCCCGAAGCGACAGGTATTCACGCCCGGAGCCGGCAAGATCCGGCCCTGCCACGCCCGACCCGAAGGCGCAGAATCGAAAAGATGGCCGAAAGCCCGCCTCATTCAGGCCAGGGCAGATTGACAATGCTCAATCACCCTGGATCGCACCCAGGCACAGTCACGACGATGCAAGCCCGCCCCCAGACCGAATTCACCCTGCCGATCGACGGCATGACCTGCGCCTCCTGCGTGGCCCGCGTTGAAAAGGCCCTGAAGAAGGTGCCCGGCGTGACCGAGGCCGAGGTCAACCTGGCCACCGAGCAGGCCACCGTGCACACCCGCGAGCCGGTGGCGCGCGAGACGCTGGCCGCGGCGATCCGACGCACCGGCTTCGACGTGCCCGACGAGGCCGCGACCGACGCGCCGGCCGGCACCGATGCGCCGCGCGAGCCGCTCCTGGACGAAGGCCGGCGGGTGCTGCTGGCGGCGCTGCTGTCGCTGCCGCTGGTGGCGCCGATGCTGCTCGAGCCCTTCGGCGTGCAGGCGATGCTGCCCGGCGGCTGGCAGTGGCTGCTGGCCACGCCGGTGCAGTTCTGGCTGGGCGCGCGCTTCTACCGTGCCGGCTGGCATGCGCTGCGTGCCGGCAGCGGCAACATGGACCTGCTGGTCGCGCTGGGCACCAGCGCGGCCTATGCGCTATCGATGTGGCTGCTGATGACGGGCCACGGCCACCATCTCTACTTCGAGAGCGCGGCCGTCGTCATCACGCTGGTGATGCTGGGCAAGTGGCTGGAATCGCGCGCCAAGCACCGCACCGTCGAGGCGATCCGCGCGCTGCGGGCGCTCGCGCCGGAGACCGCGCGGGTGATCGCGCCCGACGGCTCCGAGCAGGAGCGGCCGCTGGCGCGGGTGCGTGTCGGCGACCGGGTGGTGATCCGGCCGGGCGAGCGGGTGCCGGTCGACGGCGAGATCGTCGAGGGCGCCAGCCATCTGGACGAATCGCTGCTGACCGGCGAGAGCCTGCCGGTGGCGCGCGAGCCCGGCCAGCGCGTCACCGGCGGCGCGGTCAACGGCGAGGGCCGGCTGGTGGTGCGCACGCTGGCGACGGGCGCCGAGACCACGCTGGCGCGCATCGTGCGGCTGGTCGAGTCGGCGCAGGCGAAGAAGGCGCCGATCCAGCGCCTGGTCGATCAGGTCAGCGCGGTCTTCGTTCCGGTGGTGATCGTGCTGGCGCTGCTGACGCTGCTGGGCTGGGGCCTGATCGGCGGCGACTGGGAGGCCGCCCTGCTGCGCGCGGTGGCGGTGCTGGTGATCGCCTGCCCCTGCGCGCTCGGTCTGGCCACGCCGGCGGCGATCATGGTCGGCACCGGCGCGGCGGCGCGCCACGGCATCCTGATCAAGGACGCGCAGGCGCTGGAGGTGGCGCAGGCGGTGCGGGTCGTCGCCTTCGACAAGACCGGCACGCTGACGGCGGGCAAGCCCTCGCTGACCGGCCTGGCGGCCGCGCCCGGCCTGAGCGAGCGCGAGGCGCTGCGCCTGGCCGCGGCACTGCAGTCGGGTAGCGAGCATCCGCTGGCGCGCGCGGTGAACGAGGCGGCCCGGGCGCAGGCCTCGGCCGCCGACACCGTGACCGCCGCGGCCGATCTGCGCGCCGAGCCCGGTCGCGGCGTCTCCGGCACGGTCGAGGGCCGCGCGCTGCGGCTGGGCAGCCAGCGCTGGATGGACGAGCTCGGCGTCGCCACCGCGCCGCTGCATGCGCAGGCCCGGGCCTGGCTGGGCGAGGGCCGCACGCTGTCCTGGCTGGCCGAGATCATGCCGGACGGCCCGCCGCGCCTGCTCGGCGCGCTGGCCTTCGGCGACACGCTCAAGCCCGGCGCCGTCGAGGCCATCGGCCGGCTGCGCGCGATGGGCCTGCGCACGCTGCTGGTGAGCGGCGACAACCGCAGCGCGGTCGAGGCCGCCGGCCGGCTGCTGGGCATCGACGAGGTGCGCGCCGAGGTGCTGCCCGGCGACAAGGCCGGGGTGATCCAGGCCCTGCGCGAGGACGGCCGGAAGGTGGCGATGGTCGGCGACGGCCTGAACGACGCGCCGGCGCTGGCCGCGGCCGACGTCGGCCTGGCAATCACCCACAGCGACGGCACCGGCACCGACGTGGCGATGCATGCGGCCGGCATCACGCTGATGCGCGGCGACCCCGGCGCGGTGGCCGACGCGATCGACATCTCGCGGCGCACCACCCGCAAGATCCGCCAGAACCTGTTCTGGGCCTTCATCTACAACATCGTCGGCATTCCGCTGGCGGCGGCCGGGCTGCTGAGCCCGGTGGTGGCCGGCGCGGCGATGGCCGCCAGCAGCGTCAGCGTCATCAGCAACGCGCTGCTGCTGTCGCGCTGGCGGCCGGTTGCGCTCAGCGCCAGGCCGCCTCGCCCCAGCGCAGCATCTGCTTGAGCTGCGCCGGGTCGGTGTCGGCGCCGATGTGCACGCACTCGATGCCGAAGACCTCGGCCCAGGCGCGCAGCTGGTCCATCGAGACGTTCTGGCTGAACACCGTGTGGTGGGCGCCGCCGGCGTGGATCCAAGCCTCGGTGCCGCGGGCCAGATCGGGCAGCGGCCGGTAGACAGCGTGGGCCACCGGCAGGTGCGGCAGCGCCTGCGGCGGCGCGACCACGTCGACCTCGTGGCAGATCAGGCGGAAGCGGTGGCCGAGGTCGATCAGCGTGCTGTGGATCGCGCGGCCGGGCGCCGCGGCGAAGATCAGGCGCGCCGGATCGTCCTTCTTGCCGATCGACAGCGGCTGCACGTCCAGGCGCGGGCGGTCCTGCGCGCCGGCGATGCTCGGGCAGACCTCGAGCATGTGCGCGCCCAGCACCAGCTCCTCGCCCGGCACCAGGTGGTAGGTGTAGTCCTCCATGAAGGACGCGCCGCCCGGCTTGCCGGCGCCCATGATCTTGATCGCGCGCAGCAGCGCGGCCGTCTTCCAGTCGCCCTCGGCGCCGAAGCCGTAGCCGTCGGCCATCAGGCGCTGCACCGCCAGGCCCGGCAGCTGGCGGATGCCGTGCAGGTTCTCGAAGGTGGTGGTGAAGGCGCCGAAGCCACCGCGCTGCAGGTAGTCGCGCAGGCCGGCCTCGATGCGGGCGGCATCGACCAGGCGGGCGCGGCGCTCCCCGCCCTCGCGCACCTCGGGCACCAGCTCGTAGTCGGCCTCGTAGGCCTGCAGCAGCGCCTGCACCCGGTCCTCGTCGATGGCGTCGATGCGCGCGGCCAGATCGCCCAGCGCATGGCCGTTGACCGCATAGCCGAAGCGCAGCTGGGCCTCGACCTTGTCGCCCTCGGTGACCGCGACCTCGCGCATGTTGTCGCCGAAGCGCGCGACCTTCAGCTGCTGGCTGTCCTGCACCGCGGCGACCACGCGCATCCAGTCGCCCAGGCGGCGCTGCAGCGTGGCTTCGCTCCAGTGGCCGACGATGACCTCGTGCGGGCGCCTGAGCCGCGCGGCGATGTGGCCGAACTCGCGACCGCCGTGGGCGGTCTGGTTCAGGTTCATGAACTGCATGTCGATGGTCGCCCACGGCAGCTCGGCGTTGAACTGCGTGTGCAGCTGCATGAAGGGCTTGCGCAGCGCCGCCAGGCCGGCGATCCACATGCGTGCCGGCGAGAAGGTGTGCATCCAGGTGACCAGGCCGGCGCAGCGCGGATCGGCATCGGCCTGGCGGCACAGCGCCAGGATGCCGTCGCTGTCGGTGACCACCGGCTTGAGCACCAGGCGCAGCGGCAGCGCGCCGCTGGCGTTCAGGCCGGCGCACAGGGCCTCGGCATGGGCGCTGACCTGCTGCAGCGTCTTCGGGCCGTACAGGTGCTGGGAGCCGACGACAAGCCAGCAGTCGAGATCGGGAACGGTGATGGGCATGATGAAGACAGCGGAAAGGAACAGGACGGAAGGAGGAACGGGAGGAGAACCCGGTTCAGGTGCGGGCGGCGGGCGGCTGCTGGCCGTAGGTCGCGCCGGGGCCGTGCTTGCGCAGGTAGTGCTTGTCCAGCAGCGCGGTGCCGATCGGGCGCCGGTCGGCGTCGAGCTGGCGGGTGTAGAGCGCCAGGCGTGCGACCTCCTCCAGCACCGCGGCGTGGTGCACCGCCTGGGCGGCGTCGCGGCCCCAGGCGAAGGGCGCGTGCTCGCTGACCAGCACGCCCGGACAGGCCGCGGGATCGCGCCCCGCCAGCGTCTCGACGATCACCTCGCCGGTCGCGCCCTCGTAGTCACGGGCGATCTCGTCGGGGCGCAGCGGGCGCGAGCACGGCACCTCGCCATGGAAATAGTCCGCATGGGTGGTGCCCAGCGCGGGAATCGGCAGCCCGGCCTGGGCCCAGGCGGTCGCGTGCGTCGAATGGGTATGGACGATGCCGCCGATGCCCGGCCACTGGCGGTACAGGTGCAGATGGGTGGCGGTGTCCGACGAGGGCTTGAGCGTGCCGGCCACCCTCGCGCCGTCGGCCAGCGCCAGCACCACGATGTCCTCTCGCTGCAGCCGCTCGTAGGCCACGCCGCTGGGCTTGATCGCCATCCAGCCGCGGGCACGGTCGACGCCGCTGACATTGCCCCAGGTGAACAGCACCAGGCCGTGGCGCGGCAGCGCCAGATTGGCCTGCAGCACCTGCTCGCGCAGCGCGTCGAGCGCCTGGCGATCGGCCGCCGCGTCCTCGGGGCGCGGCACGCATTCGGCGACGGGAGGAAAGGAAAGGGGCAGCGTCATGAGGCCTCGACAGCGGACGGAAGGACGGGAAAGGCCAGCGGCTCGGCGGCCGGCGCGTGCAGCGGCTCGGTGGCGGCGACCCAGCGCTGGTAGCGCTGGAACAGCGGCTGCAGCAGCGCATGGCGCGCGGCATCGGGCCGGTGCACGGCCGCCAGCGGGCTGGCCATCGCAGCCATCGCCGGCTCGACGCCCGCGTGGGCACCGGCGGCCACCGCGCCGAAGATGGCCGCGCCAAGCGCACAGCACTCGTCGGAGGCGACCACCTCGACCTCGCGGTCGCAGACATCGGCCAGCAGCTGCATCAGCGCCGGCGCCTTGCGCGCGATGCCGCCGAGCGCGCGCACCCGCCGAACCGGCACGCCCTGGTGCTCGAAGGCCTCGTTGACGGCCCGTGCGCCGAAGGCGGTGGCCAGCAGCGCGGCGCCGAACAGGTCGACCGGATCGCTGGCCAGCGTCAGATGGCCGAGCACGCCCTGCAGCCGCTGGTCGGCGCCGGGGCTGCGGCGGCCGTTGATCCAGTCGAGCATCAGCGGCGTGCGCGCCAGCGTGGCCGCCGGATCGGCCTGCCAGCGCTGCAGCCACTGCTGGCTGAGCGCCGGCAGCAGCGCGGCACGGGCCTCGGCCAGCGCCGGGGCGCAAGCCGCCAGTTCGGGCCGCTGCGCCGCCCAGTCGAGCGCGCCGCCGAGCAGGCCGCTCATCCACGCGTACAGGTCGCCGAAGGCCGACTGGCCAGCCTCCAGGCCGACCCAGCCCGGCAGCACCGAGCCCTCGACCTGGCCGCAGATGCCGGCAATCGTGCGCTCGCCGAGCTGCCGCGGATCGACGACGGTGATGTCGCAGGTCGAGGTGCCGATGACCTTGACCAGCATCCCCGGCGCCACACCCGCCCCGACCGCACCCATGTGGCAGTCGAAGGCACCGCCGGCCACGACCACGCCCGCCGGCAGGCCCAGGCGCTCGGCCCAGTCCGGATCGAGGCGGCCCAGCGGCAGCTCGGCGGTCTGGGTCGTGCGGTAGAGCGGCGCGTCGAGCCGCTGCAGCGCGTCGCCGCCATAGGCCTGCAGGAATCCGGCCGGCGGCAGCCCGCCCCAGCGCGGCGACCACAGTGCCTTGTGGCCGGCCGCGCAGCGCCCGCGCGGCAGCACCGTCGGCGCGCTGCGGCCGGCCAGCAGCGCCGGCATCCAGTCGCACAGCTCGACCCAGTTGCAGGCCGCCGCCGCCACGGCCGGCGCGCTGCGGCTGACGTGCAGGATCTTGGCCCACCACCACTCGCTGGAATAGACGCCGCCGGCCTCGCGGGTGACGTCGGGCTGCGCCCCGCCGTGGGCCAGTTCGTTGAGCGCCTGCGCCTCGGCGATCGCGGTGTGGTCCTTCCACAGCACGAACATCGCGTCCGGGTTCTCGGCGAACTCCGGGCGCAGCGCCAGCACGCGGCCCTCGGCGTCGATCGGCGCCGGCGTCGAGCCGGTGCTGTCGATGCCGATGCCGACCACCGCGGCGCGGCCGGCCGCGCCGAGTGCCTCGCCGACCTCGCGCACGGCGGCGGTCATCGCCTCGATGTAGTCGGCCGGATGGTGGCGGTAGCGCTGGGCCGCCGGGTCGCAGTACAGGCCGCGGGCCCAGCGCGGGTAGGCCGCCGAGGCCGAGGCCAGTTCCCGGCCATCGGCGCAGCGCACGGCCAGCGCCCGCACGCTGTCGCTGCCAAAGTCGATGCCGATGCTGATCGCGTTGTCGATATTCACGTCACGGAATCCTCGAAGGGGTTTCCACCGCGATGGCGGCAGATATTCAGACGAGCGGCAGTGTGGCGGCATCGATCGCTGGACGACAAACACGATCCGGCTGGAAACATGCACGAAACGCGCGCGATGCGCATCAGCCCGCCGGGCACGCTGGCCGCTGTACGCGATGGTTTTCATCCATGGACAATATCGGGAGCCCGGGCCGGTCCTGCGACAGGGCCGCTGCAGGCGCGAACGCAGACTTCCCCCTGAAAGCGGTGCCGGACTGGCCGGCGGCCTGTTCATCGTCGGTCGAAGGCATGGACTTTTCGGCTGACGATTGCCGTCATCCGGGTGAACCCTCAGGCGACCTGCACCCGGTCTCACCTAACCTGCGGTCCGCGTCGCCGACGGCAGCCGACCGGCCGGGCGACGATCCGGAGAATCATTTTCCCGGGAACCCGGAAAAACTCTACGGATCACTTCGGATCACTTGCCAGGATATTCGAAACCCCCATCCGGAAACCACCCGGAACATCGACGGAGACAAACGCCATGACCACCTCCCGCATCTCCCGCCGCCAGCTGGTGGCCACCTTCAGCGCCTGCGCGATCGGCGTCCTGGTCGGGCTCGGCGGTGCCGGTCCGGCGCAGGCCCAGGACAAGGGCACGATCGGCATCTCGATGCCGACCAAGAGCTCGGCGCGCTGGATCGCCGACGGCGACAACATGGTCAAGGTGCTCAAGGCCCGTGGCTACAGGACCGACCTGCAGTACGCCGACGACGACATTCCCAACCAGCTGGCCCAGATCGAGAACATGATCACCAAGGGCGCGAAGGTGCTGGTGATCGCCTCGATCGACGGCACCACGCTGTCGAAGGCGCTGCAGAACGCGGCCGACAAGGGCGTCAAGGTCATCGCCTATGACCGCCTGATCAAGGGCAGCAGGAACGTCGACTACTACGCCACCTTCGACAACTTCCAGGTCGGCGTGCAGCAGGCCACCTCGATCGTCGACAAGCTCGGCCTGAAGCAGGGAAAGGGCCCCTTCAACATCGAGCTGTTCGGCGGCAGCCCCGACGACAACAACGCCTTCTTCTTCTACGACGGCGCGATGTCGGTCCTCAAGCCCTACATCGACAGCGGCAAGCTGGTGGTGCGCAGCAAGCAGATGGGCATGGACAAGGTCGGCACGCTGCGCTGGGACGGCGCGGTCGCCCAGGCCCGCATGGACAACCTGCTCTCCGCCTTCTACGGCAAGGACAAGGTGCATGCGGTGCTGAGCCCGTACGACGGCCTGTCCATCGGCATCCTCTCCAGCCTCAAGGGCGTGGGCTACTGCACCGCGCAGCAGCCCTGCCCGGTGGTCAGCGGCCAGGACGCGGAAGTGCCCTCGGTCAAGTCCATCCTCAAGGGCGAGCAGTTCTCGACCATCTTCAAGGACACCCGCGAACTGGCCAAGGTGACGGCCAACATGGTGGACGCGGTGCTCAGCGGCAAGGCGCCGGAGGTCAACGACACCAAGACCTACAACAACGGCGTCAAGGTGGTGCCCAGCTACCTGCTCAAGCCGGTGCCGGTGGACGCCGGCAACTGGAAGACGGTGCTGGTCGACAGCGGCTACTACAAGGAATCGCAGCTGCGCTGAGCGCCGGCCTGCCGCCCCCGATTCCCGCGAACGACCGGAGCCCCCGATGGACGACACCCCCCTGCTGGAGATGCAGGACATCCGCAAGACCTTTCCCGGCGTGGTCGCACTCGACCGCGTCAACCTGCGCGTGCATGCCGGCGAGATCCACGCGCTGGTCGGCGAGAACGGCGCCGGCAAGTCCACGCTGATGAAGGTGCTGTCGGGTGTCTACCCCGCCGGTGGCCACGACGGCCGCATCCTGTTCGAGGGCCGCGAGCAGGCCTTCGCCGGCATCGCCGACAGCGAACGCCTGGGCATCATCATCATCCACCAGGAACTGGCGCTGGTGCCGCTGCTGTCGGTGACCGAGAACCTGTTCCTCGGCCACGAGATCGCGCGCCACGGCGTGCTGCAGCCCGGTCCGGCGCACCAGCGGGCGCTGCAGCTGCTCAAGCGCGTGGGCCTGGACATCGATCCGGCCACGCCGGTGGGCCGGCTGGGCATCGGCCAGCAGCAGATGGTGGAGATCGCCAAGGCGCTGGCCAAGGACGTGCGGCTGCTGATCCTCGACGAGCCCACCGCCAGCCTCAACGAACGCGACAGCCAGGCCCTGCTCGACCTGCTGATCGGACTGCGCGCCCAGGGCATCGCCTGCATCCTGATCTCGCACAAGCTCAACGAGATCGCGCGCGTGGCCGACCGGGTCACGGTGCTGCGCGACGGCAGCACGATCGAGACGATCGACTGCCGCGTCGAGCCGGTCGGCGAGGACCGGGTGATCCGCGCGATGGTCGGCCGCACGATGGCCGAGCGCTGGCCGCCGCGCACCGCCCGCCCGGGCGAGGTGGTGTTCGAGCTGCGCGACTGGTGCGCGCACCATCCGCAGCAGCCCGAGCGGCGCGTCATCGACCGCGTCAGCCTGCAGGTGCGCGCCGGCGAGGTCGTCGGCATCGCCGGTCTGATGGGCGCCGGCCGCACCGAGCTGGCGATGAGCGTCTTCGGCCGCGCCTGGGGCACGCGCATCAGCGGCCAGGCGCTGCTGCACGGCCGGCCGGTCGACCTGTCGACCGTGCAGCGCGCGATCGCCGCCGGCCTGGCCTATGTGACCGAGGACCGCAAGGGCTGCGGTCTGGTGCTCGACCAGGACATCCGCTTCAACACCCCGCTGGCCAACCTGCCCGGCGTCGCGCGCGCCGGCGTCATCCAGCCCGGCCAGGAGCATGCGGTGGCCAGCGATTACCGCGAGCGCCTGCGCATCCGCAGCTCGGGCGTCGACCACCGCACGCTCAACCTCAGCGGCGGCAACCAGCAGAAGGTGGTGCTGGCCAAGTGGCTGTTCACCCGGCCCGAGGTGCTGATTCTCGACGAGCCCACCCGCGGCATCGACGTCGGTGCCAAGTACGAGATCTACACCCTGATCAACCAGCTCGCAGCCGAAGGCAAGGCGGTGATCCTGATCTCGTCGGAGCTGCCCGAGCTGCTGGGCATGAGCGACCGTCTCTACGTGATGAACGAGGGCCGCTTCGTCGCCGAGATGCCCACCGCCGAGGCCACCCAGGAGCGCGTGATGCGCGCCATCGTCACCGCCGCGCCTCGCGCGGCCTGAACTGAACCTCCGCCCGAACCGCAGAACTCCGTTCCCGAACACCGTCATCACTGTCATGGATCGCCCCCTGCCCGCCCCCACCCTGCCCGGCACCGATGCCGGCGCCTCCCGCCCCGCCGAAGGCGGCCTCTGGCCTGTGCTGCAGAGCCATCTGCGCGACTACGGCATGCTGCTGAGCCTGGTCGTCATCATGGGCTTCTTCCAGGTGATGACCGACGGCACGCTGATGCAGCCGCTGAACCTGACCAATCTGGTGCTGCAGAACAGCTACATCGTCATCATGGCGCTGGGCATGCTGCTGGTCATCGTCGCCGGCCACATCGACCTGTCGGTGGGCTCGGTCTGTGGCTTCATCGGCGCGCTGGCAGCGGTGCTGATCGTCGAGCAGGCATGGTCGCCGCTGGCCGCCAGCGTGCTGTGCCTGGCGGTGGGCGGCCTGATCGGCGCGGCCCAGGGCCTGTTCGTCGCCCGCTTTCGCATTCCGTCCTTCATCGTCACGCTGGCCGGCATGCTGGTGTTCAAGGGCCTGGCGCTGGCGCTGCTGCAGGGCCAGTCGGTCGGGCCCTTCCCGGAGGAGTTCCAGCGCCTGGCCTCGGGCTTCATTCCCGACCCGCTGGCCGTCGACGGCGGCCTGCGCAGCGGCACGCTGCTGATCGGCGCGGTCGCCGCCGGCGTCATGATGGTGTCGGCGCTGCGCACGCGCCAGCAGCAGGCCCGCTGGGGCATGCGCACCGAGCCGCTGGCGCTGTGCGCGGTGCGGCTGGCGGTCTTCAGCGGCCTGCTGCTGTACTTCTGCGCGCTGATGGCGTCCTACAAGGGTCTGCCCAACGTGCTGGTGGTGATGACCGCGCTGGTGCTGGCCTTCGACTTCCTGACCACCCGCACCGTCACCGGCCGCCGCCTCTACGCGCTGGGCGGCAACGAGAAGGCCGCGCGCCTGTCGGGCATCCACACCGAACGGCTGACCTTCATGACCTTCGTGACGATGGGCGTGCTGGCTGCGCTGGCCGGCCTGGTCTTCGCCGCGCGGCTGAACACCGCCACGCCCAAGGCCGGCCTGGGCTTCGAGCTCGACGTGATCGCGGCCTGCTTCATCGGCGGGGCCTCGGCCTCGGGCGGCGTCGGCAAGGTGATGGGCGCGGTCATCGGCGCCTTCATCATGGGCGTGATGAACAACGGCATGTCGATCATGGGCGTGGGCATCGACTACCAGCAGGTGATCAAGGGACTGGTGCTGCTGGCCGCCGTGTTCCTCGATGTCTGGCAGAAGAACCGCTGAAGGCCCGCCGTGAGCCGCGACGCCGCCCGTCAGCTCAACCCGCTGCTGCCGGGCTACAACTTCAACCTCTATCTGGTCGCCGGCCTCACGCCGATCGAGCAGGACGGACCGCTGGACTTCCACATCGACCGCCCCGGCGGCATGAAGGGCTGCATCCTGAACCTGACGGTGGCCGGCAGCGGGCGGGTGCATGACGGCGAGCACCGCTTCGACTGCCACGAGGGCGATCTGCTGCTGTTCCCGGCCGGCGTGCCGCACTACTACGGCCGCGCCCCGCAGGCCGAGCGCTGGCACCACCGCTGGGTGTATTTCCGTCCACGCGCCTTCTGGGCCAGCTGGCTGCGCTGGCCGACCGCACCGGGCGGCCAGGTCGGACGCCTGCCGCTGACCGATCCGGCGCTGCGCGAGGAAATGGCCCAGCTGTTCGCCGACATCGACGCCACCCACCGCGGCGGCCGGCGCACCTCGCAGGAGCTGGCACTCAATCTGGTCGAGCGGCTGCTGATCCGCTGCCACGAGGAGCAGCCCGGCAGCGACGCGCGACCGCTGGACAGCCGCATCCAGACCGCCTGCCAGCTGCTGACCGACCAGCTCGCGCGCGACCTGAGCCTGGAGCAGGTGGCGGCCGAGGTCTGCCTGTCGCCGTCGCGCCTGGCCCATCTGTTTCGCGAGCAGATCGGCGTCAACCTGCTGCGCTGGCGCGAGGACCAGCGCATCATCCTGGCCAAGCACATGCTGCAGAGCACCGCCACGCCGGTCTCGGCGATCGCCGCGCGGGTCGGCTATGACGATGCGCTGTATTTTTCCCGGGTGTTCCGCAAGCGGGTGGGCGTGGCGCCGACCGAGTTCCGCCGCAGCCACGCGGAAGCCGCCGACCCCTGGATCGAGGTCGACGGCGATGCGCGCTGATCAGCGCCAGCGCATCAGCGGAAGCGGCTCTGGGTGACCGTTCGCAGGTCGCCCGGCAGCGCGGCGATGTGATCGGCCATCGCCTTCAGCTCGGCAACCGTGTAGGGCTTGGCCATGCCGGCCATGATCGCGTTGCCGCGTCCGGTGTTGCGGCCGTTGCCGCCCTGATAGGCCTTCAGCGCGACGAACAGGTAGTCGGCATGCTGGCCGGCCAGCTTCGGGTAGCTGCCGTCGATCGGCTTGTTCAGGTTCTCGCCGTGGCAGGACATGCAGTTGCCCCGCTTGAGCAGCTCGGCCACCTGCTCGCTCGGGGCGGCTGCAGCCGCGGCGGCGGTGCTGGCCGCCGGCGGGTGGCTGGCGTAGTAGACCGACAGGTCGGCGATGTCCTGATCGGTCAGCGAGCCGGCCACGCCTCGCATCGTCGGATGACGGCGCTCGCCGCTGCGGTAGCCGTTCAGCGCCGCCGCGATGTACCTGGCGCCCTGGCCGGAAATCATCGGCACCTGATGGACCTCGGGAAAGCTGGCGCGGTAGTTCGGGATGCCGTGGCAGCCGATGCACATCGCCGCCTTGCGCTGGCCGGCGGCCGGATCACCGGCCACATCCTGAGCCTGCGCACCAAGAACCATCGTGGCGAGGACACAGGCCGTCGCGGCGTGAAGGAAAGGGATCATGGCAATGGATGGGCAACGGTTTGATGCCGATCAATGAAGTTTGATCGATTATAGATACGGATCAATGCAGCAGGCAGCGCAGACGGATAGTGAAAACCCTTCGGTCGCCTGCCCGGAAATGCAGCGCACCAACCGAAAGAGGGCCATGACACCGGTACGGGTTTTCCGCACAATCGGCGACATGACCCTTACCGAACTGCGCTACATCGTCGCGGTCGCGCGCGAGCGACATTTCGGGCGCGCAGCCGAAGCGTGCTTCGTCTCGCAGCCCACCCTGTCGGTGGCCATCAAGAAGCTCGAGGAAGAACTCGAGGTCAAGATCTTCGAGCGCGGCGGCAGCGAGGTCTCGGTCACGCCGCTGGGCGAGGACATCGTGCGCCAGGCCCAGGTCACGCTGGAGAGCGCCGCCTCGATCAAGGAGATCGCCCGGCGCGGCAAGGACCCGCTGGCCGGGCCGCTGCGGCTGGGCGTGATCCACACCATCGGCCCCTATCTGCTGCCGGACCTGGTGCGCAGCACGATCGCGCAGGTGCCGCAGATGCCGCTGATGCTGCAGGAGAACTTCACCGTGCGCCTGCTCGAGATGCTGCGCACCGGCGAGCTCGACTGCACCGTGCTGGCCGAGCCCTTTCCCGACACCGGCCTGGCGATCGCGCCGCTCTACGACGAGCCCTTCATGGTCGCGGTGCCGCGCGATCACCCGCTGGCCACGCGCGAGCGCATCTCCTCGGCGGAGCTGAAGCAGGAGACCATGCTGCTGCTGGGCACCGGCCACTGCTTCCGCGACCATGTGCTCGAGGTCTGCCCGGAGTTCGCCCGCTTCGCCAGCGATGCGGAGGGCATCCGCAAGAGCTTCGAGGGCTCGTCGCTGGAGACGATCCGCCACATGGTCGCCTCCGGCATGGGCCTGACCGTGGTGCCCCAGCTGTCGATCCCGCCCGGCGCCGGCACCGACCGCGATGCGCTGGTGCGCTACCTGCCCTTCGCCGATCCGGTGCCGACCCGCCGGGTGGTGCTGGCCTGGCGTCGATCCTTCACCCGTTACGAGGCGATCGCGGCGCTGCGCAACGCGATCATGAGCTGCCCGCTCGAGGGCGTGCGGCGCATCACCGACTGACACCGAAATCCGGGGGCATGCCGCCCCCTGCCCGCACGGCGCGCAGCTCAAGGCACGGCACGCGGATGCCGAAAGCCGGGAACAGGACATCTCCGGATGTCCATTTCTCCGCTTTCGCGCCCCCCGCTGATGCCCGCACCGAAGACCGCCCACCGCTCCTCGTCCTCCGTGTCCCGCGCCTCGCCGCGCGTGCCGGCCCGTGCGACACCCCGCCCCGCACGCCAGGCCTCCGACCGCCGCCGCGAGGACCGGCGGCGCACGCTGCAGGCCTCCGACGAGGCGATCGAGGCCCGCGTGCGGCTGCGCCAGCATGCGGCGGTGGTGCGGGCGCTGCCCTGGATGTCGATGATGTCGGCGCTGGGCGCGCTGTCGGTGGCCGCCGCCGCGCCGGCCGCCGTGCCGCAGGCGCCGCTGTGGGGCTGGCTGGTGGCCTTGATGGTGCTGACGCTCGGCCACCTGCAGTTCTGGCATCAGTGCCGCCGTCAGGGCCGGCCGCTGCACATCCATCGCCGCCGCATCGGTGCCTACGAACTGCAGGCCGGCCTGACCGGGCTGCTGTGGAGCGCCCCGCCCGTGCTGATGGCCTTTGGCGGGGACGCGACCCTGGGCGTGGTCAGCGGCGCCACGCTGATGACGGTGCTGTGCGCCGGATCGCTGACCCTGATGTCGATGCCGCGTGCGCTGCATGCCTTTCTCGGCCTGCTCAGCCTGGGTCCGGTGATCGGTGCGGGCCTGCAGGGCGGGCTGCCGGCCTGGAGCCTGCTGCTGCAGTGGCTGCTGCTGGCCGGCATCGCGATCGCCAGCAGCCGCGGCGTGCAGCGCAACCTGCATGCGCGGGTCAGCGCCGAGGTCAAGTCCGATCACCAGATGCAGCTGGTCGGCCTGCTGCTGCGCGACTTCGAGGAGCAGGGCAGCGACGTGATCTGGGAGATCGACGCCGGCGGCCGCCTCTGCCATGTCTCCAGCCATCTGGCCGAGGCGCTCGGGCGCGAGGCCGCCACGCTGAACGACCGCTCGCTGCTGGGCCTGCTGGCCGAGCTGCAGAAGGATCTGCCCGAGAGCGAGCGCGAATCGGCCGGTCAGCTCCATGAGCGGCTCACCGAAGGCCAGCCCTTCCGGGACGTGCTGCTGCCGATGATGGTCGGCGGCCAGCAGCGCTGGTGGTCGATGACCGCCAAGCCGCTGGTCAACGAGCGCGGCACGCCGGTGGGCTGGCGCGGCGTCGCCCGCGACGTCACCCAGGCCCGCCATGCCGATCGGCGCCTGACCTGGCTGGCGCACAACGACACCCTGACCGGACTGACCAACCGGGCGCACTTCCGGGTGCTGCTGGAAAAGGTGCTCGGCGGCGCCAAGGCCCGCGAGCAGGCCGGCGGGCCCGCGCACTGCGGCGCGGTGATGTGCCTGGACCTGGACGGCTTCAAGAATGTCAACGACACCCTGGGCCACGCCACCGGCGACGCGCTGCTGGTCGAGGTGGCGCGCCGGCTCAAGGAGGCGGCCGGCCGCGGCCAGGTGGTGGCCCGGCTCGGCGGCGACGAGTTCGCGGTGCTGATGCGCTCGGTGCGGCAGGACGATGAGATCGGGGCCGCCGGCCAGCGCATCATCGAGGCGATGCGCGCGCCCTGCGAGGTCATGGGCGCGGCGGTGCCGGTGCGGGTGAGCGTCGGCATCGCGCGCTTTCCGCAGGACGGCATGACGGTCGACGAGATGATGCAGCACGCCGACCTGGCGCTGTACGACGCCAAGAGCCACGCGCCCGGCTCGGTGCGCTTCTTCGTCGCGCGGCTGGGCGAGCAGGTGCGCCGCCGCCTGGTGCTGGAGCGCGACCTGCGCGAGGCCATCGAGCGCGGCCAGCTCGAGCTGCACTTCCAGCCCAAGGTCAGCCTGCGCGACTGGACGGTGACCGGCTTCGAGGCGCTGCTGCGCTGGAACCATCCCGAGCACGGCCCGATCTCGCCGGTCGAGTTCATTCCGGTGGCCGAGGAAAGCGGCCTGATCCTGCAGATGGGCGAATGGGCACTCGGCCAGGCCTGCCTGGAGGCGGCGCGCTGGCCCGATCCGCTGCAGGTGGCGGTCAACATCTCGCCGGTACAGGTGATGGCGCAGAACCTGCCCGACGCGGTGCAGCGCGCGCTGCAGCGCAGCGGCCTGGCGCCGCACCGGCTCGAGCTGGAAATCACCGAATCGGTATTCATCAACGAGACCCGCGGCACGGTGGAGCGGCTGCATGCGCTGGGCCGGCTGGGCGTGCAGATCGCGCTGGACGACTTCGGCACCGGCTACTCCTCGCTGGCCTACCTGCGCCGCTTCCCCTTCGACACGCTGAAGATCGACCGCGCCTTCGTGCGCGAACTGCTGATCAGCCGCGACGCGCGCTCGATCGTGCGCAACATCCTGGCGCTGGCGCAGTCGCTGCGCATGTCCACCGTGGCCGAGGGCGTCGAGGAGCCGATGCAGGTCAGCGTGCTCGAGGCCGAAGGCTGCGACATGGTGCAGGGCTACTACGCCTCGCGGCCGATGCCGGCCCGTGACGTGATCGAGTTCGTGCTGAACTGGGGCGAGCGCCACCGCCCGGACCGACCGCGCGACTTCGATCTGGCCAACACCGAGACCGCCGCACTGCCGCAGACCTTGCCGGAAACGCTGATCTGAGCGGCGACAATGGCGGTCCTGCCCGACTGCCTCTGCCCCGCCGCGCGATGACCGCCCTCGCCTCACGTCTGCCGCTCTATCTCGACCTGATCCGCTGGAACCGCCCGGCCGGCTGGCTGCTGCTGCTGTGGCCGACGCTCTCGGCGCTGTGGCTGGCCGCCGGCGGCTGGCCGGGGCTGCATCTGCTGCTGGTGTTCACGCTGGGCACGATCCTGATGCGCAGCGCCGGCTGCTGCATCAACGATGTCGCCGACCGCGAATTCGACCGCCATGTCAAGCGCACCGCGCAGCGCCCGATCACCTCCGGCGCGATGGGCGTGAAGGAGGCGCTGGGCGTCGGAGCCGCGCTGGCGCTGGGCGCCTTCGCGCTGGTGCTGAGCACCAATGCGCCCACGATCCTGATCTCGTTCGCCGCGCTGGCGATCACGATGGCCTACCCCTATGCCAAGCGCTTCGTCGCGATGCCGCAGGCGGTGCTGGGCGTGGCCTTCAGCGTCGGCATTCCGATGGCCTTCACCGCGGTGCGCGGCGCGGTCGACCCGCTGGCCTGGGCGCTGGTGATCGGCAACCTGTTCTGGGTGCTGGCCTACGACACCGAGTACGCGATGGTCGACCGCGACGACGACCTGAAGATCGGCATCCGCACCTCGGCGATCACGCTGGGCCGCGCCGATGTGGCCGCGGTCATGCTGTTCTACGGGCTGTATCTGGCGATCTGGTCCTGGGCCGCGCTGCAGGCGGGTCTGGGCGGCGCCTTCTGGCTGGGCATCGCCGTGGCGGCCGCGCAGGTGGCCTGGCATTTCACGCTGATCCGGCATCGCAGCCGCGAGGGGTGCTTCCGTGCCTTCCGCGAGAACCACTGGGTGGGCTTCGCGGTCTTCGCCGGCTACGTGCTGGACCTGGCGCTGCGCTGATCAGCCCGCGGCGCCTGCGGCGAGCCGTCGCGCCATCGCCAGCGCCGCCACCAGGCTGTCGGCCTCGGCGCGGCCCTGGCCGGCGATGTCGAAGGCGGTGCCGTGGTCCGGGCTGGTGCGCACGAAGGGCAGCCCCAGCGTGACGTTCACGCCCTGCTCGACGCCCAGATACTTCACCGGGATCAGCCCCTGGTCGTGGTACATCGCCAGCACCAGATCGAACTCGCCGCGGCGCGCGCGCATGAAGATGGTGTCGGGCGGGAACGGCCCCTGCGCGTCGATGCCCTCGGCACGGGCAGCGGCGATCGCCGGCGCGATGATCTCGATCTCCTCGCGGCCGAAGAGCCCGCCCTCGCCCGCATGCGGATTGAGCCCGGCCACCGCGATGCGCGGCCGCGGCTGGCCCCACAGCGCGGCCGACGCGTGGCTGATGCGCAGCGTCGACAGCACCGCGTCGAACGTCACCCGATCGATCGCCTCGCGCAGCGCGCAGTGGATGGTGACCAGCACCGTGCGCAGCTCCTCGTTGGCCAGCATCATGCGCACGTCGGCCGGGCGGCCGTGGCGCGCGCTCTCGTCGGCCAGCAGCTCGGTGTGACCGGGAAAGGGCTCGCCGGCGGCGGCCAGCGCCTCCTTGTGGATCGGCGCGGTGACCAGCCCGGCGATCTCGCCGCGCATCGCCAGCGCGACCGCGTCGCGGATGCAGGCCGCGGCGAGCCGGCCGGCGCGCGCGTCGACCGTGCCCCACGGCGCCTCGGCCAGCGCCGGCTCGCGGTGGCCGGGCAACAGCACCGGCAGCGCCCCCGGCGGCACCTCGGCCAGATCCGCGACCGCGTCGATCACCGCGATCGGCACCTCCGGCACATCGTGGAGGCGCCGCAGTGCGCGCGCCGCCCGCCGCAGCACCGCGGGCTCGCCGATGACCAGCACGCCCGGGCCGATGCGGCCCTCGCGCCAGGCGCGCACGATGATTTCCGGGCCGATGCCCAGCGCATCGCCCAGCGTCAGCGCAAGCGGCCGGGCCAGGGCCGGGAAGGAAGAGGAAGCGGCAGCGGCATCAGGGTGCAGATCGGTCGTCATGCCGCGATTGTCATGGACTCGTCGCGGACCGCTTCGTGACGGTTGCTACACTCCACCGCCATGGACTGGCTGGAAAGAATCACCTGGACTGCCGACGGCCTCGTGCCGGTGATCGCGCAGGAGAAGGACAGCGGCGACGTGCTGATGTTCGCGTGGATGAACCGCGAGGCGCTGGCGCGCACCGCCGAGCTTGGCGAGGCGGTCTACTGGAGCCGCTCGCGCAACCGCCTCTGGCACAAGGGCGAGGAATCCGGCCATGTGCAGAAGGTGCATTCGATCCGCATCGACTGCGACCAGGACGTGGTGCTGCTGCGCATCACGCAGCTCGGCCACGAGCCCGGCATCGCCTGCCACACCGGCCGCCATTCCTGCTTCTTCGAGGAACTGCGCACCACGGCCGACGGTCAAAGGGCCTGGCAGGCGGTCGATCCGGTCCTGAAGGATCCCGCCACCATCTACCGTTCATGAGCGCCTGCGCCCCCGCCCCGATGACTGATGCCGCACCGGCCACCGCCGCCCCCTCCTCCACCGACAGCCTGGCCCGCCTGGCCGAGGTGATCGCCTCGCGCCGCGGCGGCGACCCGGACAGGAGCTATGTCGCGCGCCTGTTCCACAAGGGCACCGACACCATCCTGAAGAAGGTCGGCGAGGAGGCCACCGAAGTGGTCATCGCCGCCAAGGACGGCGATCCGGCCAAGATCGTCTACGAGGTCGCCGACCTGTGGTTCCACAGCATCGTCGCGCTGGCGCAGTTCGGCCTGACCCCGGCGCAGGTGATCGCCGAGCTCGAGCGCCGCGAGGGCCTGTCGGGTCTGGCCGAGTTCGCCAGCCGGCCGCGCTGAACCTCATCGTCCCTTTCACGCATCGACGCACGCATCGACGGAGCTGCCGCCATGAGCCACGACCCGAACTGCATCTTCTGCCGCATCGCCGCCGGCGAGATCCCCGCGCAGAAGGTCCACGAGGACGACGAGCTGATCGCCTTCAAGGACATCCGCCCGGCCGCGCCGGTGCATCTGCTGATCATCCCGCGCGAGCACATCGCCACGCTGGCCGACGCCGAGCCGCGCCACCAGGCGCTGCTGGGCCGCATGGCGCTGCTGGCGACGAAGCTGGCGCGCGAGCATGGCGCCGACAACGGCTTCCGCACGGTGATCAACACCGGCCCGGACGGCGGCCAGGAGGTCTACCACCTCCACATGCATGTCATGGGCGGTCCGCGCCCCTGGAAACAGGGCTGAGACGCCCCACCTAGAATCCCGACCATCCACCGCACCCGCAGCACTCACGGAGCACCCTCATGGGCCTGTCCACCACTCACCTGATCATCTTCCTCGTCATCATCGTGCTGGTCTTCGGCACGAAGAAGCTCAAGAACATCGGCTCCGACCTCGGTTCGGCGGTCAAGGGCTTCAAGGATGGCGTGAAGGACGGCGACAAGCCGGCCGCCGAGGCCGCCGCCCAGCCGACCCCCTCCGCCACCGCGCAGGTCGCCGAGAAGCGCGTCGACAACAGCCAGGCGATCGACGTCGAGGCCCGCACCAAGCAGTGATCCGCTGAACCGGATCTCCTCGGGAACCCCTGAATGCTCGACATAGGCATTTCGAAGCTGATGCTGGTGGCCGGCATCGCGCTGGTCGTGATCGGTCCGGAGCGGCTGCCCAAGGTGGCGCGCATGGCCGGCACGCTGCTCGGCCGCGCGCAGCGCTATGTCGCCGACGTCAAGGCCGAGGTCAACCGCTCGATGGAGCTCGACGAGCTCAACAAGGTGCGCCGCGAGTTCGAGACCGCGGCGCGCGATGTCGGCCAGTCGGTCTCCTCGAGCCTGGACTCGGCCACCGGCCAGATCAACGCGGCCCTGAGCGGCCCGGGCAGCGCCGGCACGGACGACGACAGCGCCCCGACCTACGAGCCCTACGAGTGGGACAGCTCGCCGGCGGTGCCGACCTATGTGCACCCGCGCAAGAAATGGCGCGTCAAGCGTGGCGCCATTCCGCAGTGGTACAAGAAGCGCGAAGGCGTGCGGCGCCATGTGCAGTCCGGCGCCGCGCGGGTCGCGCGCTTTCGTCCGCCGCGCCGCAGCGTCTGATCATCCGTCCCGCCTGGCGGGACTTCTCCTTGCGCCCCCCACCCCATCGTGAGTTCGAGCCCTGACCCCCAACCCGACGAGCTCGCCGGGACCGAAGCGCCCTTCGTCAGCCATCTGATCGAGCTGCGCGACCGCCTGCTGCACTCGGTCTACGGCGTCGGCGCCATCTTCATCCTGCTGTGCCTCTATCCCGGCCCGTCCCAGGTCTACGACCTGCTGGCGCTGCCGCTGGTGAAGTCGCTGCCGGAAGGCTCGAAGATGATCGCCGTCGGCGTCGTCTCGCCCTTCCTGATCCCGATCAAGGTCACGCTGCTGGCCGGCTTCGGCGTCGCGCTGCCCTGGGTGCTCTACCAGGTCTGGGCCTTCGTGGCGCCCGGCCTGTACCGCCACGAGCAGCGTCTGGTGCTGCCGCTGGTGGCCAGCAGCACGATCCTGTTCTACACCGGCGTGGCCTTCTGCTACTTCTTCGTGTTCGGCCAGGCCTTTCCGGCGATCCAGTCGATGGCGCCCGCCTCGGTCGCGGTCAGCCCGGACATCGAGGCCTACCTCGACTTCGTGCTGACGATGTTCATCGCCTTCGGCGTGGCCTTCGAGGTGCCGGTGGCGGTGGTGGTGCTGGCCCGGCTCGGGGTGGTGACCATCGAGCAGCTGCGCGAGTGGCGCCGCTACTTCTGGGTGGCGGCCGCGGCGGTGGCCGGCCTGGTGACGCCGCCGGATGCGGTGTCGATGATCGCGCTGCTGGTGCCGATGGGCCTGCTCTACGAGGTCGGCATCTGGGCGGCGGGCTTCTTCATGAAGTATTCGGCCGCCCCGGACTCCTCAGCGTCCTGATCCGGGCGCACCGCGCGCGGTCCGCGCCTTGGGCCGCTGCGCCACCCGCACCGTCAGCTCGAGCTGCTGGCGGCCGCGGTGCACCGACAGCACTGCCTGGGTCTGAGGCCGCAGGCCGGCCACCGCGTCGAGCAGCTGCGCGGTGTTCATCACCGGGGTGCCGGCCACCTTCACCACCACGTCCCCGGGCTGCACGCCGGCCGCACTGGCCGGACCGTCCTGCAGCACGCCGGTGATCAGGACGCCACGCTCGACCTCCAGCCCGAAGGACTCGGCCATGTCGCGGGTCAGGTCGCTGGGCTGCACGCCGATCCAGCCGCGGGTGACCACGCCCTCGGTGATCAGGCCCTCCATCACCTGGCGCGCGGTGGCCACCGGAATCGCGAAGCCGATGCCCATGCTGCCGCCCGAGCGCGAATAGATCGCGGTGTTGATGCCCAGCAGCTGGCCATTGATGTCGACGAGCGCGCCGCCGGAATTGCCCGGATTGATCGCCGCATCGGTCTGGATGAAGTTCTCGAAGGTGTTCAGCCCCAGGCCGCTGCGGCCGACCGCACTGACGATGCCCGAAGTCACCGTCTGGCCGACATTGAACGGATTGCCGATGGCCAGCACGATGTCGCCGACCTGCAGCGCGTCGGCATCGCCGAAGGTGATGGCCGGCAGGCCGCCAAGATCGACCTTCAGCACCGCCAGATCGCTGTCCGGATCGGTGCCGACCACCTTGGCGGCGACACGCCGACCGTCGGCCAGGCCGATCTCGATCTGCTCGGCGTTGTCGATGACATGGTTGTTGGTCAGCAGATAGCCATCCGGCGAGACGATGACCGCCGAGCCGGTGCCGGCGCTGCCGCCACCGCCGTCCGGGTCGCCGAAATGGCGACGCAGGGCATCGCTGGCACTGGCCGGGCTCTCGGCCGCCGAGGTCATCACGCTGACCACCGAGGGCGAGGCGCGCCGTGCGGCCGGGGCGTAGCTGCCGGGGCTGCTCGCTCCGTCCAGCGGCAGCGGTGCCGCCTGGATGATGCTGAACTGCACCGGCGCGCTGCCCGGACGCCCGCCCAGCCACTGCGGCTTGAGCGTGGCCAGCACGAAGACGGCGGCCAGCGCCACCGTGACGGCCTGCGAGAATATGAGCCAGAGCCTGCGCATGAACGGACAACCGGAGATGGAAAGAGTGACTGAGGACCTGAGGACCGACACCGGCGGTGGCGCGGACCGCGACGCGCTTGCAGGCTGGATGGACCGGCTGCTCGAGAGCGGACGTTTTTCGGATTATGGTCCCAACGGCCTGCAGGTCGAGGGTCGTGCGCGCGTGCGTCGCATCGTCAGCGGCGTGACCGCCAGCCTGGCGCTGATCGAGGCTGCCGCGGCCGATGGCGCCGATGCGATCGTCGTGCACCACGGCCTGTTCTGGCGCGGCCAGGACGGCCGGGTCACCGGCTGGATGAAGCGCCGGCTGGCCGCGCTGCTGGCGCACGACATCAGTCTCTATGCCTACCACCTGCCGCTGGACGCGCACCCGGAGGTCGGCAACAACGCCCGGCTCGGCGCCGAGCTGGGCCTGACGGTCGCGGGCAGCTTCGGCGACAAGGCGCTCGGGCTGATCGGTGCGCCAGCCGACGGGCCCTGCTCGCTCGAGGCCCTGACCGCACGCGTGCAGGCCACGCTGGGCCGCGCGCCCGTCGTCGTGCCCGGCGACGGGCGGCCGCTGCGGCGGGTGGCCTGGTGCACCGGCGGCGCCCAGGGCTACTTCGAGCCGGCGATCGCCGCCGGCGCCGACGTCTACCTGACCGGCGAGATCTCCGAGCCGCAGGCGCACATCGCGCGCGAGACCGGCTGCGCCTTTCTCGCCTGCGGCCACCACGCCACCGAGCGCTACGGCGCGCAGGCGCTGGGCGCGCGGGTCGCGGCCGAGTTCGGCCTGCAGCACCGCTTCATCGATCTGGACAACCCGGCCTGATCAGCACGGCCTGATCAACCCGGCGCGATCACGCCGGCAGACGAATGCCGCAGCCACTGCAGCTCGATCGTCTCGCCGGCCTGCCGCTCGCAGGCCAGGGCCCAGTGGTGGGAGCCGGCCTCGAGGCCGCCCTGCAGCCAGCCCCCGTCGACCCAGTGCAGCAGCGCGGCCGGCAGCGCAGCCCTGCCCGGCTGCACCCGCCAGAGCCCGTTCGGCGCCGGCAGCAGCTCGAGCCCCGCAGGCTCGAGACCGCTCAGGCCGATGCCGGCGGCCTTCAGCAGCGCCTCCTTCAGGGTCCAGCGCGTCAGCAGGAAATGACGCCGAGCACGGCCACCACCACCGCCATCCATGCCGTCGACACCGTCGACGCCGTGCGCGTCGACCAGGGCCTGCCAGTGCCGCCACTCGCCGGGCGACAGCAGGGTGCGCCCCAGCGCCTCGTCCGGCTGCAGGGCATCGACCGGCTCGACATCGACCCCGATCTCCCGCTCCCAGGCCAGCGCCACCGCCACCAGGCCGGCGCAGTGGGACAGATTGAAGCGCAGCGCCTGCAGCGCCGGATGCTGCTGCGGGCACAGCGCCGGCTTGCCCGCCTCGGCCCGGACAAGGCGCCAGCGCGCGGGATCGATCGGCGCATGCCGGCTGAGCACGCGGCGCAGCAGGGCATGCGCACGGATGAACAGCACCCGGTCGGCTGGCCGGCGCAGCCGCATCGCCCGGGCACGCTCGGACTCGTCCAGAACCGCGAGATCGACCGGATCCTCAGGCTCGCCGGGGGCGACCGGCATCAGGTGCAGCTCGATGCGGCAGGGCCGGTGGCGGCGCAGACCGAACACAGGAGGCTCAGCCCTGCAGCGCCTGCCTCAGCCGCTCGGCCTGCGGGCCGAAGGCGTAGCCGTCCATCGCCAGCACGCCGGCATCGACGCTGTCGTGGATGCGCACGCCGGCGGTGTTGCCGCCGGCACCGGCCGCGACATAGAAGGGCAGCCAGTGCTCGTCGGTCGGATGCTGCTGCGCGGCCTCGGGCGCCTGGCGGCGGTAGTCGAACAGCGCCGGCCAGTCGCGCGCGGCGGCGCGGTCGCGGACCCAGTCCTGGAAGGCGACGACATCGGCGGCGGCCGGATCGACCGCGCCGCGCAGGCCGAAGAAGCGGCGCAGGTTGTGCGTCATCGCACCGCTGCCGATCACCAGCACGCCCTCGTCGGCCAGCGGCGCCAGCGCCGCGCCGATCGCCCACTGCTGCTGCGGCGAGGCGCCGGGCACCAGCGTCAGCGGCACCACCGGCACCTCGGCGCCCGGCCAGGCGCGCTTCATCACCGTCCAGATGCCGTGATCGAGGCCCTCGGCCTCGACCGCAGGCGCCTCGATGCCGGCGCGGGCCAGCAGCCGGGAAGCCTGCAGCGCCAGGGCCGGCGCGCCCGTCGCGTCATAGCGCTGCGCGTACAGCTCGGCCGGAAATCCGCCGAAGTCGTGGATCGCCGGATGGCGCGCGCCGGCCAGCACCATCGGCTGGCGGGTCGAGGAATGCGGCGACACCACCAGCGCCGCCCGAGGCCGGCCGAAGGTGCGCTCGATCACCGGTCCGAGCCGGTCGAGAAAGCGGGCCGCCGGCGAATCCTCGATCGCGATCATCGGGGAGCCGTGGGACAGATAGAGGGTGGGCAGCGAAGTGTTCATGGCGAAGTGATTGCAGCATGGCCGCCGCCCCGTGATGTTCTGCGACTTTGCACGCAGCGTTCTGAAGCGGCGCGGGCGCTGGTGTAAGGTCGGACACCATGAGCGCCACTGCCCTGCCCGCCCGCCCCGCGACCGTTCCGCCTCCCCGTCCGCCGGCGGTCACCACCCTGGCCTGGCGCCAGCTGCTGCGCGACTTCCGCGCCGGCGAGCTGCGGCTGATGCTGGTGGCCGTCGCGCTGGCGGTAGCGGCACTGTGCGCGGTCGGCTTCTTCGCCGACCGGCTGGCGGCCGGACTGTCGCGCGACGCGCTGACGATGCTCGGGGGCGACGCGGTCATCGCCAGCGACCAGCCCCTGCCGGCGGCCTTCGACGACACCGCACGGCGCATGGGCCTGCAGCGGGCCACCAGCGCCCGGTTTCCCAGCATGGCGCGTGCGCCCGACGCGCGCGGCGGCGCGATCCGGCTGGTCTCGGTCAAGGCGGTCGCCAGCACCTATCCGCTGCGCGGCGAGCTGCAGGTGGCGCTGCACGCCGAGGGCCCGACCGAGATCCGCCGCCAGGGCCCGCAGGCCGGCGAGGTGTGGGTCGAGGCCGCGGTGCTCGACAGCCTGGGCCTGACGGTCGGCGACACGCTGATGCTGGGCGAGCGCGGCCTGCGCATCGGTGCGCTGCTGCGCGCCGAGCCGGACCGCGATGCCGGCTTCGTCAGCTTCGCGCCGCGGGTGCTGATGGCCGAGGCCGATCTGGCGTCGACCGGCCTGATCCAGCCCGCCAGCCGGGTGAGCTGGCGCCTGGCGGTGGCCGCGCCCGAGGGCGAGCGGCGCCAGACCGCGGTGCGCGGCTTCGTCGCCTGGGCCGAGACCGCGATCGAGGCCGGCCGGCTGCGCGGCATGCGCATCGAGTCGATCGAGAACGCCCGCCCGGAAATGCGCCAGGCGCTGGACCGGGCCAGCCAGTTCCTGCAGCTGGTCGCGGTGCTGGCGGCGCTGCTGGCGGCGGTGGCGGTCGGCATCGCCGCACGGGGCTTCGCGGCCCGTCATCTGGACGCCTGCGCGCTGATGCGGGTGCTGGGCCTGTCGCAGCAGCGCATCGCCGCCATCTATGCGCTGGAGCTGCTGATGGTCGGCCTGGCCGCCAGCGTGCTGGGCGTGCTGCTGGGCCTGGCGGTGCATGAGGTCTTCGTGCGGCTGCTGGCCGGCCTGGTCGAGAGCGACCTGCCCGCGCCCAGCCTGCGGCCGGGCCTGTTCGGCCTGGGCACCGGCCTGGTGCTGCTGGCGGCCTTCGGGCTGCCGCCGGTGCTGCAGCTCGCGCGCGTGCCGCCGCTGCGGGTGCTGCGCCGCGACCTGGGCGGACTGCGGCCGACCTCGCTGGGCGTGCTCGGCGCCGGGCTGGCGGGCTACGCCGCACTGCTGATGAGCGTGGCCGACGACGCGAAGCTCGGCGCGATCGCGGTCGGCGGCTTCGCGGCGGCCTGGGCGCTCTTCGCCGGCGTGGCCTGGCTGGCGGTGCAGCTGCTGCGCCGGGCGGTGCCGGAAACCGGCGCGCCGCGCTGGCTGGCGCTGGCGACCCGCCAGATCGGCGCCCGCCCGGCGCTGGCGGTGCTGCAGGTCAGCGCGCTGGCCATCGGCCTGATGGCGCTGATGGTCCTGGTGCTGATGCGCACCGATCTGGTCGACAGCTGGCGCGCCGCCACGCCGGCCAACGCGCCGGACCGCTTCATCATCAACATCCAGCCCGACCAGGCCGCGGACTTCCGCCGCACGGTCGAGCAGGCCGGCGTCAGCGGCTACGACTGGTACCCGATGATCCGTGGCCGGCTGACCACGATCAACGGCCGGGCAGTCACCCCGGCCAGCTTCTCCGAAGACCGGGCGCAGCGCCTGGTCGAGCGCGAATTCAACCTCAGCCATGCCGCGACGCTGCCGACGCACAACACGCTGGCGGGCGGGCGCTGGCAGGCCGACGAGGCCGACGGGCTGAGCGTCGAGGAAGGCCTGGCGCGAACGCTCGGCCTGAAGCTGGGCGACCGCATGGGCTTCGACATCGCCGGCACGGTGGTGGAGGGCCGCATCACCAGCCTGCGCCGGGTCGACTGGGGCTCGATGCGGGTCAACTTCTTCGTGATGTTCCCGCGCGCGGAGATGCCGGAGCTGCCGGCGACCTACATCTCGGCGCTGCGGGCGCCCGCGCGGGCCGGATTCGACGCCCAGCTGGCACGCGACTTTCCCAACCTGACCGTGGTCGATGTGTCGCAGCAGATCGCGCAGGTGCAGAAGGTGCTGGATCAGGTGATCCGCGCGGTCGAGTTCCTGTTCGGCTTCACGCTGGCGGCCGGCCTGCTGGTGCTGTTCGCCGCCGTCAGCGCCACCCGCGAATCGCGCGCCCGGGAGTTCGCGCTGCTGCGCGCGATGGGCGCCGGCAGCGCGCTGCTGCGCCAGGTGCAGCGCACCGAGCTGTTCGGACTGGGCGCACTGGCCGGACTCCTGGCGGCGCTGGCCGCGGTGGCGGTGAGCTGGGCGCTGGCACGCCAGGTGTTCGGCTTCGCCTGGACGCCCTCGCCCTGGGTGCCGCTGGCCGGCACCGTCGCCGGCGCGCTGATGGCCGCGCTGGCCGGCTGGTGGAGCCTGCGCGGCGTGCTGCAGCGGCCGGTCAGCGAGACGCTGCGCCAGGCGGCAGCCGACTGATCCTCGCTCAGACCCCCGAGGTCTCGGGCAGCCGGATCGAGGCCAGCGCGATGCGGTTGCCCCCGCGCAGCCGCGCATCGGTCAGCGCCCGCACCGCGGCCTGGCTGAGCTCGGCCAGCGTCGCGGCCGTGTGCGGGAAGCTGGCGATGCCGATCGAGATCTCGAATCCCAGGCTGCGACCGTCCTGCACCACCACCTGGGTGGCGCAGGCGCGGCGCAGATGCTCCATGCGCGCATGGGCGGTCGCCAGGCCGACGCCGGACAGCAGGATCGCGAAGCGGCCGTCCCCGAGCTGGGACAGCACATCCATCGCGCGGGTGTTGGTGCGCATCAGGTGGCCCATCATCTCGACGATGCGCTGCACCGCCGCCTCGCCGTGGCTCTGGCGCATCGCCTCGATGCGGTCGATCGCCAGCAGCACCAGCGCGAACTCGCGGTGCTCGCGCTGCGACAGCGCGGCCTCGCGGCGCAGGTGCTCCTCGAAATGCTCGCGCCGGAACAGCTCGCCCGGACGGTCCAGGCCCTGCTCGTGCTGCCGGCGCATCGCCTCGATCGCCTGCTGCAGACGCTCGATCTGACCCAGCGCCTGCTGCAGCTGCATCGACTCGCGCCGCACCGCGGTCACATCGCGCCACAGCGTCAGCAGCAGCGGCTCGCCGGCCAGGCCGTGCAGCACCCGACGCAGCGCACGCAGCTCGACCCGCCGCCCGTCGGCGCGCTCGAACACATGGTCGTCGACCGACATCGGCTGCCCGCTGGCCAGCGCGCGGGCATCGGCCGCCTGGATCGCGCTGGCCACCGGCTGCGGCAGCGGCACCTCCCCGCCGACCCAGTCCTGCCAGGACGGGCTGGCCCAGACGGGGCGGCCGTCCGCGGCCCGCTTCAGGGTCGCCATCGCGCCGTCGATCAGCAGCAGATCGAGAAGGCTCTCGTTCAGTGCGACAGGAGCCACGACGGCATCGGAGAGGTCGGACAGCGCGGAAATGCTCATCCGGGAATGATAAGCAGCGCATCATGCCCGGCGCTGACGCGGATCAGCGCCGGCCGTGAAGCCTCACCGGCATCCACCCGCCGACATCAACCCATCAGCATCTGCATGCTCTGCTCGTACTCGCGGGTCAGCGCGTCGAACAGCTCCAGCAGCGACTCGCTGCTGGCCGCCAGCGTGATGCGCGCGCCCTGCTGCGCACCGGCACGCACCGCGGCGAGCATGTCGCGCCAGGTCGCCTCGGCTCGGGCCAGGCCCTCGCGGATCAGCGGCGTCGACAGCGGAATCTCGTGCAGATAGGCCAGTCCGCGCTCGAAGGCCTCGGCGGTGGGCGCCAGGTCGACCGGCAGCGGCTCGGCGGGCGCGATCGCCGGGCCGCTGCGCAGCAGCGCCAGCTTGGCCAGGCGCTGCACCAGCATGCGCTGGCGCCCCGAGACATTGATGACATGCAGCGACGGCGTCAGCCCGGCATTCTCCAGCGCCTGGGTCAGCCGGTCCGACAGCTCCAGCAGCCGCTCGGCCTCCTGGTCGAGCACCGCCGTGCGCGAGCTCACCGGCAGACCGCCCAGCCCGGCCTGCACCGTCGCCCAGGTGCCCTGCACCGCGCCGAGCAGATCGCCGAAGGTCGGCTGCGACAGGCTGCGCGCCAGCACCGACAGGCTCTGATCGACCTGGGTGACCGAATCGGCCAGCAGCGCGCGCGAGCCGGCCACCTCGACACCGGCCGCCGCCAGCGCGTAGAGCTTGACGATGCGCTGCGACAGCATGCGCAGCCGGCCGGCGCGGTTGATCGCCTCGGCATAGTGGGCCGAGTCGATCACCTGCTGCGAGACCTGGCCGATGCGCAGCTTGGCATGCATCGAGGCCGAGCGCAGCAGCCGGAAGGCTTCGTCCTCGCTGATCTGGCGCGCGCTCATCAGGATGCCCTTGGCACGGTCGACCAGCTTGCGCTCCTCGAGCCGGCGCTTCAGGTCGCCGAGCTCCTCGCGCATCTGGCGCATCTGGCGGTGGCGGGCGCTGGTGAACTGGATCAGCGGCCGCAGCCGCCCGGCCGCATAGCCGTTGACCACCCAGCCGTCGATGCCCGAGGCGATCGCGGTCTCCATCGTCTCGGCCCGGACATCGCTGGTGAACACCAGCACCGGCGCGGGCGCGGCCGACTCGAGCAGCCGCGTCGCCTCGAACAGCTCCTCGCCGGGGTGGGGATCCCAGACAATGACCATGTCTGGTGCATGACGCACCGCCTCGCGCACCATGCCGGCGCATGTGCAGCGGGCACAGACCTGCAGCCCGTTGGACTCCAGGTCGGTCACGAGGGTTGGCGCATCAGGCTGGGCCGGAGCCACGGCAAGGATCTTCAGCATGTCTTGAAAGTCTTGATCTTGAACCAGGAGGGAGGAGCGTCATGCGACGCTCTTGTGAGGCAACACCTAGCACGCACCACGCCAGGCATGCACCGTCCAGGTGCCGGCATGGAAGATGCTTGCCCGCTGGCACGGTCGCAGAGCTGCGATCCGCCGGCGCCGCAAGCCGGCCCCGGTCCGCCGCCGGACCGCATGGTGCCGCCAGAGCACCTCGCACAGACCCTGTTGCGCACAGCCCCCCCTGCGGCTGCTTCCGCGACGGAGCCGTCCCACCCCGCACCCTCCACTCCGATGTCCGACTTCAAGTCCTTCGCCAAGGCTGGCCACTGGCCGACCCTGGCGGCCTCCTTCCTGTATTTCGACTTCTGCTTCGCGATCTGGGTCCTGAACGGCGCGATGGCGCCCTTCATCAGCGAGAGCTTCAACCTGAGCGCCGCCGAGAAGGGCTTCATGATCTCGGTGCCGATCCTGGCCGGCGCGCTGATGCGCTTTCCGCTGGGCATCCTGGCGCAGTACATCGGCCGCAAGAACGCGGCGATGGTCGAGATGGGCCTGATCGTGGCCGCGCTGACCTTCGGCTTCATGATGGTCGACACCTATGACGAGGTGCTGGCGATGGGCGTGCTGCTGGGCATCGCCGGCGCCTCCTTCGGCGTGGCGCTGTCGCTCGGTTCGGGCTGGTATCCGCCGAAGTACAAGGGCCTGGCGATGGGCATCGCCGGCGCCGGCAACTCCGGCACCGTGCTGGCGGTGCTGTTCGCGCCCCCGCTGGCGGCGAAGTTCGGCTGGCAGACCGTCTACGGCCTGGCCGCCTGCACGATGATCCTGCCGATGCTGGTGATGTGGTTCGCCGCGAAGGAGCCGCCGGATGTCGAGCACCAGACCTTCCGCGAGCACATCTCCTGCCTGTTCGAGGCCGACGGCTGGTCCTTCAGCCTGATCTATGTCGTGACCTTCGGCGGCTTCATCGGTCTGGCCAGCTTCCTGCCGACCTATTTCTACGACCAGTTCAAGGTCACCAAGATCGAGGCCGGCCAGCTGACGATGCTGGCCACCGTGATGGGCTCAGGCGTGCGTGTCGTCGGCGGCTACATCTCCGACCGCATCGGCGGCATCAACACCCTCAGCGGCGTGCTGGTGCTGGTGGCGATCTCGCTGGTGGCCTGCGGCTTCGCCGGCAGCTCGCTGGCGGCGACCACGCTGCTGTTCATGCTGTGCTTCGCCGCGCTGGGCGCGGGCAACGGCGCGCTGTTCCAGCTGGTGCCGCTGCGCTGGCCGCTGACCACCGCGGTGGCCGGCTCGATGATCGGCGAAGTGGGCGCGCTGGGCGGCGGCTTCATCCCGAACGCGATGGGTCTGTCCAAGCAGCACAGCGGCACCTATATGTGGGGCTTCGTGGCCTTCGCGGTGCTGGCGGTGGCGATGCTGGTGATGCTGCGCATCGTGCAGATCCGCTGGACCCGCACCTGGGCCGAGAAGGGTGGCCGTGCCCGCAGCGCGCCGACCACCGTCGGCACCTCGGGCGCCCGCCGCACCGCCTGATACCGTCCATGCCGCTGCGGCTGCCGCTCAGCGCGGCAGGAACAGCAGCCAGATCACCAGCATCAGGTTGAAGATCAGCGAGATCACGCAGCTGACCTTCCAGGCCCAGGCTGGATCGCGCCGCACCAGCGGCGTGGCCTGGGGCGCGTTCAGCGGCCTTGAAGCACCGCGCTCGAGCGCCAGCGCGA
The DNA here is from genome assembly GCF_013426975.1 of Sphaerotilus sulfidivorans. GTDB lineage: Bacteria > Pseudomonadota > Gammaproteobacteria > Burkholderiales > Burkholderiaceae_C > Sphaerotilus > Sphaerotilus sulfidivorans. The sequence continues at coordinate 22,085 of NZ_JACCPY010000002.1, read as the reverse complement.
ACTCCTCGGCGGTCTCGAAGCGCTGGCGCGCATCCCGCGCGATCGCCTTCATCACCACATGGTCGAGCCAGATCGGCACCTCCGGGCGCAGACGCGAAGGCGCCACCGGATCGCGCCGGAAGCGCGCGGTCTGCCAGGGCTCGATCTCGCCGTAAGGCAGCCGGCCGGTCAGCCACTGGTAGAGCGTCACGCCCAGCGCGAACAGGTCGCTGCCCGGCTCGGCGGCGCGTCCGGCATCGCCCTCCCACTGCTCCGGATTCATGTAGCTGGGCGTGCCGGCATGCAGCGTGCGCGTGGATGCCGGCTCGCGGCCCGACACCGCCACGCCCAGATCGAGCACCCGCCACTGGCCGTCCTCGCCCAGATGCAGATTGCCGGGCTTGATGTCGCGGTGGATCACCCCAATGCGGTGCAGCCGCCCGAGCGCGCGGCACACCGCCAGCCCGCCCTGCACCACCTCGGGGATCGCGAAGCGCCGCGCCTGCTCGGCCAGCAGCTGCTCCAGCGTGTGGCCGCTGTGCCAGTCGAAGACGGTGTAGAAGGCGCTCGGCGCGCGGGCCTGGCGCACCCGCACGAAGCCGGGCGCGCCGCTGTCGGTCACCTGCAGGCCCAGCCAGGCCTCATGCGCCAGCATCGCCTGCTCCTCGCGGTCGCTGGCACGCGACTCGTGCAGCGTCTTGATCGCCACCAGCTCGCGGCTGGCCGGATCGCGCGCCTGGTAGAGCCGGTGCACGCCGGTGTCGGCCACCAGCGCGGTGATGGTCCAGCCGTCGAGCACATCGCCGGGGCGCATGCGCGGCGGCACCGGCAGCTGGCGCGCCTGCAGCAGCGTGTCCTGCAGCCGCACCGGCTCCAGGCCCAGAACTTGCATGACAAGCGCCGTGACGTTGTCCTGACTGCCTGCTTCCAGCGCGGCCCTGACGACCGCCTCGCTGGCCAGCTGGGCCGGCGCGGTGGCCAGCAGCGCGCGGATCTGCTCGGGCCGGAGCACGCCATGCACGCCATCGGTGGTGAGCATGAAGATGTCGCCGGTCTGCAGTTCGCCCTGGAGGTAGTCGGCGCGCACCGCCAGGTCGAGGCCGACCGCGCGGGTGAGCTGGCTGCGGAAGTCGGGATGATCGATGGCATGGTCCTGGGTGAGCTGCTGCAGCTCGCCCGCACGCAGCAGCCAGGCACGGGTGTCGCCGATGTGGGCGACCGTCCAGGTGTGGCCCTGCAGGGCCAGCGCCGTCAGCGTGGTCAGTCCGGAGGCACGATCGCCGCCGGGGCCGCCACGGCGTCGGTTGTGATCGGCGAGCCAGGCATTCTGGGCGCCGATCAGGCGGTCAAGGACGACCGTCGTCTCCCAGGTGGCCGGTGCGGCATGGAAGTCCTGCACCAGGCTCATCACCGTGGTCTGCGCGGCCTCGCGCCCCAGACCGCCGGCCGACACGCCATCGGCCACGGCCGCGATCAGGCCGCGACCCGGCTCCTGCGCACCGGCGCGCACGGCAGCGGCGAAATCCTCGTTGTGTTCCCGCACCCCGCTGGCGCTGGTGTGTCCGATGTCGACATCAAAGCTCATGCGGACGCATTGTGAATGGGAATGCAACTTGTTCCAGATGAATTTGCATGGGAATACCCTGAACGGGTCTCCCGCAGCCAGGAGTTCGCAATGCCCAGAATGAAGCTCGTGATGATCGGCAACGGCATGGCCGGCGTGCGCGTGCTCGAGGAGCTGCTGAAGATCGCGCCGGATCTGCACGACATCACCGTGTTCGGTGCCGAGCCGCATCCGAACTACAACCGCATCATGCTCAGCCCGGTGCTGGCCGGCGAGCAGACGCTCGACCAGATCGTGCTGAACCCGCTGTCGTGGTACGAGCGGCATGGCATCACGCTGCATCTGGGCACGACCGTGACCACGATCGACCGGGCGCGCCGCCAGGTCATCGCCACCCGGGCCGACGGCACGACGATCAGCGCCAGCTACGACCGGCTGATCCTGGCGACCGGCTCGACGCCCTTCATCCCGCCGGTGCCCGGCCACCGGCTCGAGGGTGTCATCGCCTACCGCGACATCGCCGACACCGAGACCATGATCGAGGCGGCGCGCACCCGCCGCCATGCGGTGGTGGTCGGCGGCGGCCTGCTCGGGCTGGAGGCCGCCAACGGCCTGAAGCTGCGCGGCATGGAGGTCACCGTGGTGCATCTGGGCGCCTGGCTGCTCGACCGCCAGCTCGACCCGACCGCCGGCCGGCTGCTGCAGCAGGCGCTGGAGGCGCGCGGCCTGCGCTTTGCGCTGCAGGCGCAGACCGAGGCCCTGCTGGGCGATGCCGAAGACGGCCAGGCCGGCCGGGTGCGCGCGCTGCGACTGAAGGACGGCCGCGAGATTCCGGCCGATCTGGTGGTGATGGCCGCCGGCATTCGCCCGAACACCGCGCTGGCGCGCTCGGCCGGCCTGCTGTGCGACCATGACGGCCGCGGCGGCATCCGCGTCAGCGACACGATGCAGACTGTGACGGACGCGCGCATCTGGGCGGTGGGCGAATGCGCCAGCCACCGCGGCATCGCCTACGGCCTGGTCGCGCCGCTGTACGAGCAGGCGCGGGTTCTGGCGGCCCATCTGGGCGAGACCGGCGTCGGCCGCTACACCGGCAGCCAGACCGCGACCCGGCTGAAGGTCACCGGCATCGACCTGTTCTCCGCCGGCGACTTCATGGGCGGCGACGACAGCGAGCAGATCCTGCTGTCCGACCCGGTCGACGGCGTCTACCGCAAGCTGGTGCTGCGCGAGGGCCGCCTGGTCGGCGCCTGCCTGTACGGCGACACCTCGGACGGCAGCTGGTATTTCGACCTGATCCGGGAGGGCGCGACGCTGGGCGAGCTGCGCGAGCAGCTGATGTTCGGCCGCACCGGCGCGGTCGCAGCGCTGGCCTGAGGCCCCACCCGAGACAAGACACCGAACACAAGACAGGCTTCCCGCCATGATGCAGACCCGTTCCACCTGTCCCTACTGCGGCGTCGGCTGCGGCGTGATCATCGAGTCCGATGGCACGCAGATCACCGGCGTGCGCGGCGACCCCGAGCATCCGGCCAACCTCGGCCGGCTGTGCACCAAGGGCAGCACGCTGCACCTGACCGCCGCCAGCGAGATCACCCGCAGCGCGCGGCTGCTGCAGCCGGCACGCCGTCTGGCGCGTGGCGGCCCGCTGCAAGCCATCGACTGGTCGACCGCGCTCGACACCGCCGCCGACCGCATCGCCGACGTCGTTCGCCAGCACGGCCCCGATGCGGTGGGCCTCTACCTGTCGGGCCAGCTGCTGACCGAGGACTACTACGCCTTCAACAAGCTCGCCAAGGGGCTGCTCGGCACCAACAACATCGACACCAACTCGCGGCTGTGCATGTCCAGCGCGGTGGCGGGCTACAAGAAGACGCTCGGCGCCGACGCCCCGCCCTGCAGCTACGAGGACTTCGCACACGCCGACACGCTGTTCATCACCGGCAGCAACACCGCCTGGGCGCACCCGATCCTGTTCCGCCGGCTGGAGGACGCCCGTGCCGCGCGCCCCGGCCAGCGCTGGATCGTCGTCGACGTGCGCCGCACCGAGACGGCCGAGACCGCCGACCTCTTCCTGCAGATCCGCCCCGGCACCGATGTGGCGCTCTACCACGGCATGCTGCATGTGATGCTGGCCGAGGGCCTGACGGACGCGCGCTACATCGGCGCGCACACCAGCGGCTTCGAGGCCCTGCGCGAGACGGTGCGCGACTGGACGCCGGCACGCGCCGCCGCGGTCTGCGGCATCGTCGAGACCGACCTGATCCAGGCCGCGCGCTGGTTCGCGCAGGCCGACCGCCCGGGCGGCGCGACGCTGTCGCTGTACTGCATGGGCCTGAACCAGAGCGCGGCGGGCACCGACAAGAACGCCGCGCTGATCAACCTGCATCTGGCCACCGGCCAGATCGGCCGCGCTGGCGCCGGTCCCTTCTCGCTGACCGGCCAGCCCAACGCGATGGGCGGGCGCGAGGTCGGCGGCCTGTCCAACCTGCTCAGCGCCCACCGCGATCTGGCCAATCCGGCGCACCGCGCCGAGGTCGCCGCGCTCTGGGGCCTGCCCGACGTGCCGGCCACGCCGGGGCGCAGCGCGGTCGAGATGTTCGAGGCCGCCGCCGACGGCGAGATCCGCCTGCTGTGGATCGCCTGCACCAACCCGGCGCAGTCGATGCCCGACCAGGCGATGGTGCGCCGCGCGCTCGAGCGCGCCGAGTTCGTCATCGTGCAGGAGGCCTTCGCCACCACCGCGACCGTCGCGTACGCCGACCTGCTGCTGCCGGCCACCACCTGGGGCGAGAAGATCGGCTCGGTGACCAACTCCGAGCGCCGCATCAGCCGGGTGCGACCGGCGGTGGCCGCGCCCGGCGAGACCCGCCACGACTGGCAGATCGCGGTCGACGTGGCCCGCCGCCTGGAAGAGCGCCTGCCCGAGCGCCTGCATGGCCAGGCCACGCTCTTTCCCTATGCGGACGCCGAGTCGATCTGGAACGAGCACCGCGAGAGCACCCGCGGCCGCGACCTGGACATCACCGGCCTGAGCTGGGCCCACCTCGAGCAGCACGGCACGCAGCAGTGGCCGATGCCCGAGGGCGCCCTCGCCGGCCGCCCCCGGCTGTACGAGGACGGCATCTTCCCGACCGAGGACGGCCGCGCCCGCTTCGCGCCGGTGGCCTTCCGCCCGGTGGCCGAGCCGGTCGACGCGCCGTACCCGTTCTCGCTGATCAGCGGCCGGCTGCGCGACCAGTGGCACGGCATGAGCCGCACCGGCACGCTCGGCCGCCTGTTCGGCCATGTGCCCGAGCCGGTGGCCGAGATGAACGCCGCCGACCTGGACGCGCTGGGCCTGAAGGACGGCGATCTGGTCGAGGTGCGCTCGCGCCGCGGCAGCGTCGTGCTGGCCGCGCAGGCCGGTGGAGCGGTCGCCCGCGGCCAGGTCTCGATCCCGATGCACTGGGGCGAGGAGGTTCTGGGCGGCACCGATGCCGACGGCGTGCCACGCCGGGGCGTCAACGGCCTGACGCTGCCCACCTTCTGCCCGGGCTCGAAGCAGCCCGAACTCAAGCACTCGGCCGTCTCGATCGCGAAGGCCGAGCTGCCGTGGCGCATGGTCGGCATGGCGTGGCTGCCGCAGGCAGAGATCGTGCGGGTGCGCGAAAGCCTGCGCGCGCTGATGCCGGCTTTTGCCCACGCGATGGTGCTGCCCTTCGGCCGCGAGCCGCATGACGGCGGGCTGGGCGGCGTGATCTGGCGCGCCTCGGCCGCCACGCCGGCCGAGGCCGCGCTGATCGCCGAGATCGCCGCGCTGCTCGGCCTGGACGGCCGCACCGCGATGCGCTACGAGGACGCCGAGCGCGGCCAGTTCCGCAGCGCCCGCCTGGACGGCGGCCGGCTGCGCAGCGTGCTGCTGGCAGGCGACACCCGCGCCGAATCGTGGATCCGCACGCTGGTCAAGGACGAGCTGCCGGCGCAGGCCTACGGCCGGCGCCTGCTGGCCGCCAGCGCCACGCCGCCGGTGGCGATCACCGAGCGCGGCCGCCAGGTCTGCACCTGCTTCAACGTGACCGAGCCGCAGATCGTCGAGCAGCTCGGCCGCTGCGAGGGCAGCGCCGAGGCGCGGCTCTCGCAGCTGCAGGGCGCGCTGAAATGCGGCACCAACTGCGGCTCCTGCCTGCCGGTGCTGCGCGGTCTGGTGAAGGCCTCGATCCCGCTGGTGCCGGTGGCCGGCTGAGCCGGGTCACAATCCGGCCCATGAGCATCGCCCCCTATCTGAAGGAAATCGGCCGTGGCAAGGACGGCGCCCGCTCGCTGAGCCGCGAGCAGGCGCACGACCTGATGTCGCGCATCCTGGACGGCCGCGTCACCGACCTGGAGCTCGGCGGCTTCGCGCTGGCCATGCGCATCAAGGGCGAGACGCCCGAGGAGCTCGCCGGCTTCGTCGACGCGACGATGGCGCACACGCTGGCCCTGCCCGATCCGGGCCGGCCGGCGGTGCTGCTGCCGTCCTACAACGGCGCGCGCCGCCTGCCCAACTTCACACCGCTGCTGGCGCTGCTGCTGGCGCGCGAGGGCGTGCCGGTGCTGGTGCACGGCATGGCTGCGGATCCGACCGGGCGCGTCACCAGCGCGGCCATCTTCACCGCGCTGGGCCTGCCGCCCTGCCCCGACGCTGCCACGGTGGCGGCGCGCTGGGCCGCCGGCCAGCCGGCCTTCGTCGCGATCGAGACGCTGAACCGGCCGCTGGCCAGCCTGCTGGCGATCCGGCCGGTGCTGGGCCTGCGCAACAGCGGCCACACCATCGCGAAGATCCTGCCGGTGCTGCCCGGCGCGCTGCGGGTGGTCAACCACACGCATCCGGAATACGCGATCAGCCTGACCCAGTACCTGAGCGACAGCCTGGCCTGCGCGGTGCTGATGCGCGGCACCGAGGGCGAGCCGGTGGCCGACGCACGCCGCCAGCCGCGCATGCAGGTCTTCCGCGACGGCCGGATCGATGCCGAGGCCTCGCTGGCGCCGCAGGACGGCGTGCTGGTCGAGCTGCCGGTGCTGCCCGCCGGCATCGATGCCGCCAGCACCGCCGCCCACCTGCGCGCGGTGTTGGCGGGCGATCAGCCGGTGCCCGCGCCGATCGCGCAGCAGGTGGCCTGCCTGCGGGCGGCGTGTGCCGCCGGTCTCAGCGTGTCGGCCGGTTCAGCGGCCTGACATTGCCGGGCAGCGCACGGCTGCGCGAATCCGGGTCGAGGTCATAGCTCTCCGAGCCGGCCTCGCGCACCAGCCGGCCATCGCGCACCAGGATCACGTCGGTGCCGGTCAGATAGGCCATCTGCCGAGCGATCTCGGTCGAGCGGCGCAGAGCCGCCAAGGCGCCCAGGACTTCGGGCGCCACCGGATCGCCGCCGGGCTTGCGGCCGCTGCGGGCCGATCGGTCCTTGCCGAAGATGTTCATGCGCCGCTCCAGTCCACCAGCTTCGGAGCCGGCCCCGAGTTGTCGAAATGCACCCACAGGTCCACCAGGTCCTTGTAGAGGGTGTGGAAGTTGTCCAGCCCGGCCTCGAAGCGCCGTCGCACCGCGTCCGGCGCCACCTTGTGCCCGCCCTGGCGCACCCGCTCGCCGACACGCTGGATCGCCAGCTCCGGACTGCTCAGCGACAGGAAGACCAGCTGCACCACATAGCCCTGGTGGCGCCATTCCGGGATCTGGCTGGCGACTTCGCGGCTGCGCAGCGTGGTCTCGAAGCCGAAGCTCTCGTGGCGGCGCAGCAGGTCGCCGATGGTGATCTGCATCAGCTTGTGCGCGCGCATCGTCATGCGTTCGGGCGAGAACGGCGACAGCCCCTCGGCGATCAGGTCGGCGTCGACGAAGTTGCGGCAGGCCGCCTCCTGGGGCAGGTACTCCTTGGCGAAGGTGGTCTTGCCCGCTCCCGGCGGGCCGGCAATGATGTGAATGCGCGGCATGGATCGATTATGTAATCAGATGTGACAGAGTTCACAACCCTTTCTGAAGATCCGATGAAGGGGGGACAAGACAAAGGGGCCCCGTGTCGCCACGGGGCCCCTGCGGTTCAGCGCGGATCGAAGGCGCGGATCCCGGATCAGGATCCGGTCAGGACACCAGATCCTTGATCTGTGCCAGCGCGGCCGGGTCTTCCATCGTCGTCAGGTCGCCGGCGTCGCGGCCTTCGCAGACCGCCTGGATCGCGCGGCGCAGCACCTTGCCCGAGCGGGTCTTCGGCAGCACCGAAACGAAGCGCACCGAGGCCGGACGCGCCACCGCGCCGAGCTGGCCGTCGACCACCTTCATGATCTCGGCCTCCAGCGCCTTGGCATCGTCCGGACCGGCGACCTTGCTCGGATCCTTCAGCACCGCGAACGCGACCGCGACCTGGCCCTTGAGCTGGTCGGCCACGCCCACCACCGCCACTTCGGCGACGTTCGGGTGGCTGGAGATGCTTTCCTCGATCTCGCGGGTGCCCAGGCGGTGGCCGGCGACGTTGATGACGTCGTCGGTGCGGCCGAGGATGAAGAAGTAGCCGTCCTCGTCCTTCACGCCCCAGTCGAAGGTCGAATACATGACCTTGTTGTGGATGCTCGACCAGTAGGTGCTGACATAGCGCTTGTCGTCGCCCCAGACGGTCTGCAGGCAGCCCGGCGGCAGCGGGCCGTTGACGGCGATCACGCCCTTCTTGTTGGCCTCGGTGATCTCCTCGCCGGTGGTCTCGTCGATCAGCTTCACGTCGTAGCCGTAGACCGCCTTGCCCGGCGAGCCGAACTTGGTCGGCGCCTTTTCCACGCCGTTGCAGATGGCCATGATCGGCCAGCCGGTCTCGGTCTGCCAGTAGTTGTCGATGATGGGCTTGTTCAGCGCGCCGCCGATCCAGGTGGCGGTCGGCTCGTCGAGCGGCTCGCCGGCCAGGAACAGCGCCTTCAGGGACGAGAGGTCGTACTTGGTCAGGAAGGCCGGATCCTGCTTCTTCAGCACGCGCGCGGCGGTCGGGGCCGAGAACATCACGGTGACCTTGTACTTCTCGACCAGGCTCCACCAGATGCCGGCGTCCGGGCGGATCGGCAGGCCCTCGTACATGATCGTGGCCATGCCGTTGATCAGCGGGCCGTAGATGATGTAGCTGTGGCCGACGACCCAGCCGATGTCGGACGTGCTGAAGTAGGTCTCGCCCGGGTTGCCCAGGTAGATGTGCTTCATCGACGCGGCCAGCGCCACCGTGTAGCCGGCGGTGTCGCGCTGCACGCCCTTGGGCTTGCCGGTGGTGCCGGAGGTGTAGAGGATGTAGCTCGGGTGGGTGGACTCGACCCACTCGCAGGGCACGACCGCGTCCAGGTTCTGCTCGCGCAGCGTCGCGTAGTCGACGTCGCGGCCCTCGACCCGGGCGAAGTCGGCGAGTCCCCGGTTGACCATCAGCACCTTGGCGGGCTTGTGCCTGGCCAGGTTGATCGCCTCGTCGAGCAGGTGCTTGTAGGGCACCGACTTGCCGCCGCGCATGCCGGCGTCGGCGCTGACGATCACGGTGGGCTGGGCGTCGTCGATGCGGCTGGCCAGCGAGTGGCTGGCGAAGCCGCCGAACACCACCGAGTGGATCGCGCCGATGCGCACGCAGGCCAGCATCGCGAACGCGGCCTCGGCGATCATCGGCATGTAGATCAGCACGCGGTCGCCCTTCCTGACGCCGAGCGACTGGTAGATCGCGGCCATGCGCTGCACTTCGGCGTGCAGTTCGCGGTAGCTGTAGGCCTTCTCGGTGTTGGTCTCGGTCGAGACGAAGATCAGCGCGTTCTGGTCGGCGCGGGTGGCCAGATGGCGATCGACCGCGTTGTGGCACAGATTGGTCTCGCCGCCGGCGAACCACCTGGCGAACGGCGGGTTCGAGTAGTCGCAGACCTGATCGAAGGGCTTGTGCCAGTCGATCAGCTGGGCCTGCTCGCCCCAGAAGCCGTCACGGTCTTCGATGGAACGGCGGTGAAAGTCGGCGTAGGCGGTCATGCGCTTGTCTCCTGAATCCTGAGGGTCCGGCTGAATTCATAATTCAAAATGACACGCCTGACGTCCGCCTGTCAATTCGCTGTCAGCCGCCCCTGCCGTCAGCGATCGGGCGGGAAATTCTTGACCGGGATCAGGTCGGCGGGCCTTGCAGCCACAGCGGCAGCGAGCGCAGGCCGCGGTAGAGCGGCTGGTCGGGCACCCAGTCGGGCGTCTCGGGCCGGGCCAGCGCCAGATGCGGCCAGCGCCGCGCGAGCTGGCCGAGCATGATCTCGCCCTCGAGGCGGGTCAGCGCCGCGCCGATGCAGACATGCGGCCCGCTGCCGAAGGCCAGCGAGGCACGGCGCGGCAGCGCGATGTCGAAGTCGTCGGGCCGCTCGAAGCGCTCGGGGTCGCGGTTGGCCGCGCCGATCAGCACGATGACGCCATCGCCGCGCTCCAGGCGCTGGCCGTGCAGTTCCAGCGGTGTCACCACCCGCCGGCCGCTGTACTGCACCGGGCACTGGTGGCGCAGCGCCTCGCGCACCGCAGCCGGCGCCAGGCCCGGATCGGCACGCAGCGCCTGCCACTGCACCGGATGCGTCAGCAGCAGCTGCACCGCATTGCCGAGCAGATGGCGGGTGGTCTCATGACCGGCGAACAGCAGCATCGTCGCCTGGGCCAGCAGCCCGACGCTGTCGTCCAGCCCGGCCTGGCCCTGGCGATGGGCCAGCAGCAGCCGCTCCAGCAGACCCGCGGGCTCTTGCGCCGCCGCGCCGGGCGAGCGGGCGAAATGGCTGCGGAAATAGCCGGCCATCGCCACCAGCGCACGCTCGGCCCGGCGGGTCACCTCGGGCGAGGGATCGGCCGCGCCCAGGAAGGGCGCGATCTCGTCGGACCAGCCCACCAGCATCGGCTCGTCCTCGGCCGGCAGGCCGAGCAGCCGCGAGATCACCCCGGCCGGCAGCCGGCGCGCCACGCCGGCGATCCAGTCGACCGGCCGCTCCGGTGCGGCGGCCTGCTCGGCCTGCAGCGTGTCCATCAGCGCGGTGCAGCGCTGCTCGATCCACGGCCGCAGCGCCGCCATCGCCTGGCCATCGAAGCCGGCCATCATCAGCCGGCGCAGCCCCGCATGGTCCTGGCCGTCCAGGAACAGCAGCGCACGCGCGAACAGGCGCTGGAAGGCGCCCGCCTCGCGCCGCTGCGTCTCGCCCCGGCGCACCCAGCCGCCGGTGCGCGCGGCCGAGAAGCGCGGATCGCGCAGCACCTGCTCGGCATCGGCATGGCGGGTCAGCACCCAGGCGCCGCCGAAGAAATCCTCGCTCCAGTGGATCGGGCCGGCCTGGCGCAGCGCGGCATAGGCCGGATGCGGATCGGCCGCGCCGGGCTGCAGCACGACCGCGCTCATCGCGGGCCTCCGGCCGGGTCCTGCAGCGCCTGGCCCAGCACCGCCAGCAGCCGCGCGACCTCCTCGGGCCGGTGCGCGGCCGACAGCGTGATGCGCAGCCGCGCGGTGCCCTCCGGCACGGTGGGCGGGCGGATCGCCGGCACCCACAGCCCGGCCTGGTGCAGCCGCTCGGCCAGCGCGGCGGCGCGGTGGTTGTCGCCGATCAGCAGCGGCTGGATCGCGGTGGCGGACTCGGGCAGCGACCAGCCGCAGCCCGGATGTGCCGCCAGCAGCGCCGCCAGCCCCTCGCGCAGCTGCCGGATGCGCGCCTGCAGCGCCGCGCGCCGCGCGTCGCCCTCCGGCCCGCGGATGATCTCCAGGCTGGCGAGCGTCGCCTCGGCCAGCGCCGGCGGCGCGGCGGTGGTGTAGATGCCCGGCCGCGCGGTCTGCAGCAGCCACTCGACGATGACCGGATCGGCCATCACGAAGGCGCCGGCCACGCCGAAGGCCTTGCCCAGCGTGCCCATCAGGATCAGCCGGCGCCCGCGCAGGCCGAAATGCGCCAGGCTGCCGCGCCCGGCCTCGCCCAGCACGCCCAGGCCGTGCGCGTCGTCGACTACCAGCCAGGCGTCGTGGCGCTCGGCCAGCGCCAAGAGCCGGTCCAGCGGCGCCAGGTCGCCGTCCATGCTGAAGACGCCGTCGGTGACGATCAGCTTCAGCGGCGTGGCGCACTCAAGCAGCATCGACTCCAGCCGGTCGACGCGGTTGTGCGGATAGCGGCGCACCTCGGCCCGCGCGAGCTGCGCACCATCGATCAGCGAAGCGTGATTGAGCCGGTCGGTGAACAGCGTGGTGCGCGCGTCGCCCAGCGCGGTCATCAGCGCCAGATTGGCCAGGTAGCCGGTGCCGAAGCCCAGCACCCGCGCGCCCTCGGGCCACAGCGGCGCCAGCCACCCGGCCAGCGCCTGCTCGAGCCGCTCGTGCGCACGGCCGTGGCCGCAGACCAGGTGCGAGGCGCCGCTGCCGGCGCCCCAGCGCCGCGCGCCCTCGGCCAGCGCCTCGACCACCGCCGGATGCGCGGCCAGGCCCAGATAGTCGTTGCTGCAGAAGGCCAGCATCGGCTGCGATGCATCGGTCGCTGCATCGGCATTCGTGCCGGGCCAGCTCACCGGCAGATCCGGTCGGCACGGCCCCTCGGCGATGCGGCGCACCCGCTCGAGGCCGAGCGCGCGGCGCTGCTGCAGCTGTTGGCTCAGGTGATCGATCAGCATGGAAAGTGGCAAATCCGAATGGAAACGGCCCGGCATCCGCAGACAACGGACACCGGGCCGTCACAAGGCCGGCGAGCTTAACCGAGCGCGGCGATCACCTCGGGCGGCGCCTGCACCAGCTCGATCAGCACGCCTTCGCCGCCGACCGGGAACTGCTCGTTGCCCTTCGGATGGATGAAGCAGATGTCGAAGCCGGCCGCGCCCTTGCGGATGCCGCCCGGCGCGAAGCGCACCCCGTTGGCCGTCATCCACTCGACCGCCCGGGCCAGGTCGTCGACCCACAGGCCGACGTGGTTCAGCGGCGTGGCGTGCACGGCCGGCTTCTTCTCGATGTCGAGCGGCTGCATCAGGTCGACCTCGACCGCGGTCGGGCCTTCGCCCAGCGCGCAGATGTCCTCGTCGACGTTCTCGCGCTCGCTCACAAACGTGCTCTTGACCGACAGGCCGAAGATGTCGACCCAGAGGGTCTTCAGCCGCTGCTTGTCGGTCCCGCCGATGGCGATCTGCTGGATGCCGAGGATCTTGAAGGGCTTGGCTTGCATCGGGGCTCCCGGCTTCACTCGAAGATGATGATCTGCTGGTCCACGCTCAGGCTCTCGCCGACCGCGGCCCGGATCTCCTTGACCACGCAGTCCTGCGTGGCGACGAGGATGTTCTCCATCTTCATCGCCTCGATGACCGCCAGACGCTCGCCGGCCTGCACCTTCTGGCCGACCGCCACCGGCACCTGCACCAGCAGGCCCGGCATCGGCGACAGCAGCATCTTGCTGGTGTCGGGCGGCGCCTTGTAGGGCATGAGCTTGTGCAGGTCGGCCGCGCGCGGCTGCAGCACCAGCGCCTCGATCGCGGTGCCGTTGTGCGCGACCCGGATCGCCAGCGGCCGCTTGGCCGAGCCGCGCTCGACCTGGGCGCTGAAGGGCTGGCCGTTGACCGAGCCGCTCATCAGGATCTCGCCGAGCTTGGTGGCGCTGCGGATCGCGTAGACCCGGCCGCCGACGGTCACGTTCATCGTGCCGTACGCCGCGTCGAAGTCGCCGAGCTGCACATCGTGATAGACGTTCTGGCCGTCGGCACCGAGCTGCACCACCACCAGCGCGCTGCCGTGCTCGACGCCGTGGCCGGGCAGCTGGCCGCTGATGCCGGCGGCACGCTCGCGCGCCTTGCGGCGCACGAAGGCGGCCAGCGCGACCAGGAACAGCGGGTCGTCATGCGGCACGTCCTCAGCCTTGAAGCCCTGGGCGTAGTGCTCGGCGATGAAGCCGGTGTTGAAGTCGCCGGTGACGAACTTCGGGTGCGCCAGCAGCGCGGCCTGGAACGGGATGTTCGAGCTGATGCCGCGGATCACGAAGCTGTTGAGCGCGGCGCGCATCTTGGCGATCGCGTCGTCGCGGTCACGCCCGTGCACGATGAGCTTGGCGATCATCGAGTCGTAGAACATCGGGATCTCGCCGCCCTCGTACACGCCGGTATCGACGCGCACGCCGCCGAAGCGACCGGCCTCGTAGGCCGCGCCCTGCAGCGTCTCGCTGCCCTGCACCAGGTCGGCCGCCGGCGGCTGGTACTTCACCAGACGGCCGGTGGAGGGCAGGAAGTTGCGGAACGGGTCTTCCGCGTTGATGCGGCACTCGATCGCCCAGCCCTGGCGCGGGATCTGGTCCTGCGTGAAGCCGAGCTTCTCGCCGGCGGCCACGCGGATCATCTGCTCGACCAGGTCCAGCCCGGTGATGCACTCGGTGACCGGGTGCTCCACCTGCAGGCGGGTGTTCATCTCCAGGAAGTAGAAGTCCTGGTTCTTGCCGACGACGAACTCGACCGTGCCGGCCGACTGGTACTTCACCGCCTTGGCCAGCGCCACCGCCTGCTCGCCCATCGCCTTGCGGGTGGCGTCGCTGATGAAGGGGCTCGGCGCCTCTTCGATCACCTTCTGGTGGCGGCGCTGGATCGAGCACTCGCGCTCGTGCAGGTAGACCACGTTGCCGTGGCTGTCGCCCAGCACCTGGATCTCGATGTGGCGCGGGCTCTCGACGAACTTCTCGATGAAGACGCGGTCGTCGCCGAAGCTGTTGCGCGCCTCGTTGCGGCACGACGCGAAGCCGTCGAAGGCTTCCTTGTCGTTGAAGGCCACGCGCAGGCCCTTGCCGCCGCCGCCGGCCGAGGCCTTGATCATCACCGGATAGCCGATGTCGCGGGCGATCTCGACCGCGCGCTCCGGGCTCTCGATGGCGTCGTTCCAGCCCGGAATGGTGCTGACCTTGGCCTCGTTGGCGAGCTTCTTCGAGGCGATCTTGTCGCCCATGGCCGCGATCGAGTAGTGCTTCGGACCGATGAAGGCGATGCCTTCGGCCTCGCAGCGGCGGGCGAAGTCCTCGTTCTCGGACAGGAAGCCGTAGCCCGGGTGCAGCGCCTCGGCGCCGGTGGCCTTGCACGCGGCGATGATCTTGTCGGCGACCAGATACGACTCGCGCGAGGGCGCCGGGCCCAGCAGCACGGCCTCGTCGGCCAGCTCGACATGACGCGCGTCCTTGTCGGCTTCGGAGTAGACGGCCACCGTCTTGATGCCCATCTTGCGGGCGGTGGCGATGACGCGGCAGGCGATTTCGCCGCGGTTGGCGATCAGGATCTTCTTGAACATGATGGTTTGCTTTCGCGCCGCGTGATCAGAGGGGGATGTTGCCGTGCTTGCGCCACGGGTTGTCCAGCTTCTTGTCCTTGAGCATCACCAGCGAGCGGCAGATGCGCTTGCGCGTCTCGTGCGGCTGGATCACGTCGTCGATGAAGCCGCGGGCGCCCGCCACGAAGGGATTGGCGAAGCGGGCCTTGTACTCGGCCTCGCGCTCGGCCAGCTTGGCCGGATCCTTCTTCTCCTCGCGGAAGATGATCTCTACCGCGCCCTTGGCGCCCATCACCGCGATCTCGGCGTTCGGCCAGGCGAAGTTCACGTCGCCGCGCAGGTGCTTGGAGCTCATCACGTCGTAGGCGCCGCCGTAGGCCTTGCGGGTGATGACGGTGACCTTCGGCACGGTGCACTCGGCGTAGGCGTAGAGCAGCTTGGCGCCATGCTTGATGATGCCGCCGTACTCCTGCGTGGTGCCGGGCATGAAGCCGGGCACGTCGACGAAGGTGATCACGGGAATGTTGAAGGCATCGCAGAAGCGTACGAAGCGCGCGGCCTTGATCGAGCTCTTGATGTCCAGGCAGCCCGCCAGCACCAGCGGGTTGTTGGCGACGATGCCCACCGTCTGGCCTTCCATGCGCGCCATGCCGATGACGATGTTGGCGGCGTAGTCGGGCTGCAGCTCGAAGAAGTCGCCGTCGTCGACCACCTTGGCGATCAGCTCCTTCATGTCATAGGGCTTGTTCGGATGGTCCGGCACCAGCGTGTCGAGCGAGTGGTCCAGACGCAGCGCCGGGTCGCCGCTCGGGCGCACCGGCGGCTTTTCCTTGTTGTTCAGCGGCAGGTAGTTGAAGAAGCGGCGCAGCATCAGCAGCGCTTCCACATCGTTCTCGAAGGCCAGGTCGGCCACGCCGGACTTGGCGGTGTGGGTGACCGCGCCGCCCAGCTCCTCGGCGGTCACTTCCTCGTGCGTCACGGTCTTCACCACCTCGGGGCCGGTGACGAACATGTAGCTGGAGTCCTTCACCATGAAGATGAAGTCGGTCATCGACGGCGAGTACACCGCGCCGCCCGCGCACGGGCCCATGATCATCGAGATCTGCGGGATCACGCCCGAGGCCATGACATTGCGCTGGAAGACCTCGGCGTAGCCGCCCAAGGACGCCACGCCTTCCTGGATGCGCGCACCGCCCGAGTCGTTCAGGCCGATCACCGGCGCGCCGACCTTCATCGCCTGGTCCATGATCTTGCAGATCTTCTCGGCGTGCGCCTCGGACAGCGCGCCACCGAAGACGGTGAAGTCCTGGCTGAACGCGAAGGCCAGGCGGCCGTTGATCATGCCGTAGCCGGTGACCACGCCGTCGCCGGTGATCTTGTTGTCCTGCATGCCGAAGTCGGCACAGCGGTGCTCGACGAACATGTCCCACTCTTCGAAGGTGCCTTCGTCGAACAGCAGCTCGAGGCGCTCGCGCGCGGTCAGCTTGCCCTTGGCGTGCTGGCTGTCGATGCGTTTCTGCCCGCCGCCCAGGCGCGCCTTGGCGCGCTTGGCTTCGAGCATCTGCTGGATGTCATGCATGGGGATCTCCTCGGGTGGGTCCGTGATTCGAAATCGGTTCGGGAATCGGGAAGGGTCGGTCGGGTCGGGGGGAGTCAGGTCATCAGGTCGAGCAGCCGGCGCGCGGCCACCGACGCGGCGGTGCGCCCCTCGCGCACCTGGGCGGTGAGCTCGCCGAGCTGGCCGCGCACCTCGGGGTGCGCGCGGAAGCGCTCGCGCAGGCCGGACTCGATGCGTTCCCACATCCAGGCCAGGTTCTGCTGCTGGCGGCGCTGCGCCAGCCGGCCGCTGGCCTGCTGCAGTTCGCGGAAGGTGCTGACCGCGCTCCAGAAATCGTCGAGCCCGGCCCCCTTGAGCGCGCTGATCTGGATCACGCGCGGCAGCCACAGGCTCGCGCCTTCATGGCCGCGGTCGGGATGACCGTGCTGGGCGTGCATGCCCAGCAGGCGCAGCGCGCTGGTGATCTGCGCACGGGCGCGGGTGGCGGCGTCGGGGTCGATGTCGGCCTTGTTGATGACCACCAGGTCGGCCAGCTCCATCACGCCCTTCTTGATCGCCTGCAGGTCGTCGCCGGCATTGGGCAGCTGCAGCAGGCAGAACATGTCGGTCATGCCCGAGACCGCGGTCTCGCTCTGGCCGACGCCGACCGTCTCGATGATGACGATGTCGTAGCCGGCGGCCTCGGCGACCAGCATCGCCTCGCGGGTCTTCTCGGCGACGCCGCCGAGCGTGCCCGAGGACGGGCTGGGGCGGATGTAGGCGTGCGGGTGCACCGACAGCCGCTCCATGCGGGTCTTGTCGCCCAGGATGGAGCCGCCCGAGACCGTCGACGACGGATCGACCGCCAGCACCGCCACCCGGTGCCCCAGGCCGATCAGGTGCAGCCCGAGCGTCTCGATGAAGGTCGACTTGCCCACGCCGGGAACGCCGGAAATGCCCAGCCGGAAGGAACGCCCGGTGCGCGGCAGCAGCGCGTCGAGCAGCGCGTCGGCGCGGGCGCGGTGGTCGGCCCGGGTCGACTCGAGCAGCGTGATCGCCTTGGCCATCGCGCGCCGCTGCACCGCCGGCTGCGTGCCGGCGATGCCGGCAGCCAGGGCCTGCTCGGAGGCAGGCAGGTGGGAGAAGTCGTCGGTCATCGAAGGAGGCGAGTGATCGCCCGGTGTGATCGCTAGTGATCGCTGGCCGGATGCGCCGGCCTTCGGAAATACAGGTCCCATTCGCCCTCGGCCTCCAGGATGAAGCCGTGGCGCTCGTAGAAGCGCGCCGCCGCGGTGTGCTTCAGCGCGGTCACCGACATCGGCATGGCCCGCGCATCGGCCTCCGCCAGCACCCGCCGCATCACCCAGCCACCGATGCCCTCGCCCTGCGCGCTGGGATGGATGTAGAGGTGATCGAGCAGCATGTCCCCGGGCCGCGGAATCACCACGACGAAGCCCACCAGATCGCCATCGCGCAGGATGTGGCGCGCATGCGCCGGGTTGAAGCCCCGGCTCAGCCGCTCGCGCACCCGCTGCGGATCGAAATGGCCGAGCCGCGTCAGGCTCTCCCTCATCGCCGCCATCCGCAAGGACAGCAGGGCTTCGAAATCATCCTCACCGGCAGGGGTGAGCTGGAGATGCGGCATGCCGGCGGCAGAAGCGGCAGAAGCGGCTGAGGGAGGTTGCATGGATCACCGATAGGTCATGGGCGCACCTCAGGCCGCAGACACATGGGCTTTGATCTGCTCCAGAACATCCTTGGCCGAGGCCGGAATCGGCGTGCCGGGGCCGTAGACCCCCTTCACGCCGGCTTCGAACAGGCAATCGTAATCCTGTTGCGGAATGACCCCGCCGACGAAGACGATGATGTCGTCGGCGCCCTGCTTCTTCAGTTCCGCGATGATCGCGGGCACCAGGGTCTTGTGACCGGCCGCCAGCGTCGAGACGCCGACCGCATGCACATCGTTCTCGATGGCCTGGCGGGCGCATTCCTCCGGCGTCTGGAACAGCGGGCCCATGTCGACGTCGAAGCCGAGATCGGCATAGGCGGTGGCCACCACCTTGGCGCCGCGGTCATGGCCGTCCTGGCCAAGCTTGGCGATCATCACGCGCGGGCGGCGGCCGTAGGTCTCGGCAAAGGCCGCGATCTCGCCCTGCAGCTTCTCCCAGCCCTCGGCCGAATCGTAGGCCGCCGCGTAGACGCCGGTGACCTTCTGGATGTCGGCGCGGTGGCGGCCGTAGACTGCCTCGAGCGCATCCGAGACCTCGCCGACCGTGGCGCGCAGGCGCACCGCCTGGATCGCCAGATCCAGCAGGTTGCCCTGGCCGGACCGGGCCGCATCGGTCAGCGCCGCCAGCGCGGCCTGCACCGCCGCGGTGTCGCGCGTGGCGCGGATCTGCTGCAGGCGCGCGATCTGCGCGTCACGCACCTTCATGTTGTCGACCTCGAGGATCTCGACCGGATCCTCCTTGGCCAGCTTGTACTTGTTGACGCCGACGATCACGTCCTTGCCCGAATCGATGCGGGCCTGCTTCTCGGCCGCCGAGGCCTCGATCTTCAGCTTGGCCCAGCCGGAATCGACCGCCCGGGTCAT
Source organism: Sphaerotilus sulfidivorans (assembly GCF_013426975.1). Lineage (GTDB taxonomy): Bacteria > Pseudomonadota > Gammaproteobacteria > Burkholderiales > Burkholderiaceae_C > Sphaerotilus > Sphaerotilus sulfidivorans. The sequence goes on along the minus strand of NZ_JACCPY010000002.1, from coordinate 3,177 downwards.
GCCGCCCATCGCCTCCACTTCCTCGATGATGGCCCACGCCTTGTCGGCCATCTCCTGCGTCAGCGACTCCATCAGGTAGGAGCCGGCCCACGGATCGACCACATTGGTGATGTGGGTCTCTTCCTGGATGATCAGCTGCGTGTTGCGGGCGATGCGCGAGGAGAACGCGGTCGGCAGCGCGATCGCCTCGTCCAGCGCGTTGGTGTGCAGCGACTGCGTGCCGCCGAAGACCGCGGCCATCGCCTCGATCGTGGTGCGCACGATGTTGTTGTACGGATCCTGCTCGGTCAGCGACCAGCCCGAGGTCTGGCAGTGGGTGCGCAGCATCAGGCTCTTCGGGTTCTTCGCGTCGAAGCCCTTCATGATGCGCGCCCACAGCAGACGCGCCGCCCGCATCTTGGCGATCTCGAGATAGAAGTTCATCCCGATCGCCCAGAAGAAGCTGAGCCGCCCGGCGAAGGCGTCGACATCCAGGCCCTTGGCCATCGCGGTCTTGACGTATTCCTTGCCGTCGGCCAGCGTGAAGGCCAGCTCCAGCGCCTGGTTCGCGCCCGCCTCCTGCATGTGGTAGCCGGAGATCGAGATCGAGTTGAACTTCGGCATCTTCTGCGCCGTGTACTCGATGATGTCGCCGATGATCTTCATCGACGGCTCCGGCGGGTAGATGTAGGTGTTGCGGACCATGAACTCCTTGAGGATGTCGTTCTGGATGGTCCCGCTGAGCTTGTCCTGCGACACGCCCTGCTCTTCCGCCGCGACGACATAGCCCGCCAGCACCGGCAGCACCGCGCCGTTCATCGTCATGGACACGCTCACCTTGTCGAGCGGGATCTGGTCGAACAGGATCTTCATGTCCTCGACCGAGTCGATCGCCACGCCCGCCTTGCCGACATCGCCGGTCACGCGCGGGTGATCCGAGTCGTAGCCGCGGTGGGTCGCCAGGTCGAAGGCGACCGAGACGCCCTGGCCGCCGGCGGCCAGCGCCTTGCGGTAGAAGGCGTTCGATTCCTCGGCGGTCGAGAAGCCGGCGTACTGGCGGATGGTCCACGGACGCACCGCGTACATCGTGGCCTGCGGGCCGCGGATGAAGGGCTCGAACCCGGGCAGCGTGTCGGTGAAGGGCAGCCCCGCCACGTCGGCCGCGGTGTAGAGCGGCTTGACGGTGATGCCGTCCGGCGTGACCCAGTTCAGCGCCTCGACATTGCCGCCGGGCGCGGACTTGGCGGCGGCCTTCAGCCACTGTTCCATCGAGGCTGGCTGGAATTCGGGGGAGTTCGACATGTTGTGGGGTTCCTGACGCAGTGCATCGCCATGATACATGATGCATAATTATGAATTCAAGACCGCAGCCCGGTCCGCTATCATCCCGACCGAATTCCGAATGATGCCCACCGTGCGCCTGCCCACCCACGACCCCGAACATGCCCTGGCGCCTCGCGCCCTCTATCAGGATGTGGCCGAGCGGCTGCGCCAGCAGATCTTCAACCGCGAGCTCGAACCCGGCAGCTGGATCGACGAGCAGAAGCTCTCGGCCGAGTACGGCATCAGCCGCACGCCGCTGCGCGAGGCGCTGAAGGTGCTGGCGGTCGAAGGCCTGGTGACGATGAAGGTGCGCCGCGGCGCCTATGTCACCGAGATGTCGACCGACGATGTGCGCCAGGTCTATCACCTGCTCGCGCTGCTGGAGAGCGACGCGGCCGGCGAGGTCGCGCGCTCGGCCGCCAGCACCGATCTGGCCACGCTGCGTGCGCTGCACGAGCGGCTCGAGCGCGAGGTCGGCCAGCGCGAGTTCTTCTTCGCCACCAACGAGGCCTTCCACATGCAGCTGCTGGCGCTGTCGGGCAACCGCTGGCGCCAGCAGATCGTCACCGACCTGCGCAAGGTCATGAAGCTCAACCGGCATCACTCGCTGTTCAAGATGGGCCGCCCCGAGGAATCGCTGCAGGAGCATCGCGCGCTGATGGAAGCGCTCGAGCGCCGCGATGCCGAGGCGGCCAGCCGGCTGATGCGCCAGCACTTCGAGAACGGCCTGGAGGCTGCGTCACCCTGAGGTCAGCTTGGGACCGCAGAGTGCCGCAGCGCCTGCGCGGCCTGACTGTCCCCTGCCCGCAGAGAAGACCAGCACCCACCGCATCCACCCACAGGTTCACCACCCGAAGATCGAGGAGATCGCCCCGATGAAGATCCACGAATACCAAGGCAAGGAAATCCTGCGCCAGTTCGACGTGCCGGTGCCGCGCGGCTACCCGGCGTTCACGGTCCAGGAGGCGGTGGAAGCCGCCGAGAAGCTGGGCGGCCCGGTCTGGGTCGTGAAGGCGCAGATCCATGCAGGCGGCCGCGGCAAGGGCGGCGGCGTGAAGGTCGCGAAGTCGCTCGACGACGTGCGCGCCCGTGCCACCGACATCCTGGGCATGCAGCTGGTCACGCACCAGACCGGTGCGGAAGGCCAGAAGGTCCGCCGCCTGTACATCGAGGACGGCGCCGACATCGGCAAGGAGTTCTACGTCTCGCTGGTCACCGACCGCGGCACGCAGAGCGTGGCCTTCATCGCCTCCTCGGAAGGCGGCATGGACATCGAGGAGGTCGCGCACTCGACCCCTGAGAAGATCATCACCGAGATGATCGACCCGCTGGCCGGTCTGACCGACGAGCAGGCGGCCAAGATCGCGCGCGCCATCGGCATGGAAGGCCACACCGTGGACCAGGCCGTGTCGCTGTTCAAGAACCTGTACCGCTGCTACATGGAGACGGATGCCTCGCTGGTCGAGATCAACCCGCTCAACCGTGACAGCAAGGGCAACCTGATGGCGCTGGACGCGAAGTTCAACTTCGACTCCAACGCGCTGTTCCGTCACCCGGAGATCGTGGCCTACCGCGATCTGGACGAAGAGGATCCGGCCGAGGTCGAAGCCTCGAAGTTCGATCTGGCCTACATCAGCCTGGACGGCAACATCGGCTGCCTGGTCAACGGCGCGGGTCTGGCGATGGCGACGATGGACACCATCAAGCTGTTCGGCGGCGAGCCGGCCAACTTCCTGGACGTCGGCGGTGGCGCCACGGCCGAGAAGGTGACCGAGGCCTTCAAGCTGATGCTGAAGAACCCGGACGTCAAGGGCATCCTGGTCAACATCTTCGGCGGCATCATGAAGTGCGACACCATCGCCAACGGCGTGGTGA